>NZ_CP030287.1:7448868-8140486 GCF_003287935.1 Streptomyces sp. ICC1 | reverse complement strand
AGAGATGTCTATAGGAGACAGGCCAGGTCCCCGCCGCGCCGCCCCGCCACGCGCTCGTCTGGGGCACGGCGCTGCTCCTGCTGTCCCTGCTGATCGGACTGCTCGTCCGCATCGACGAACGGCCCTTCTTCCAGGGCCTCGACGACGCCTGGGCCGCTTCGCTGCAGGGCTCGCCCGCCGATTCCGCCAGCGGGTTCGCCACCGTGCTCGACCGTCTCGGCGGCCCGCTCGGCACGGTCGTGCCGCTGCTGCTGATGGGCTGCCTGTGCATGTACGGGCGCTGGCGCTCGGCGCTCTTCGTCTTCACCACCGCGATCCTGGCCAACATGCTCGTGGTGCTGCCCCTCAAGGCCCTGGCCGACCGGCCGCGACCGCCGCACACCTGGGTCCTGGTCAACGACGGCTCGTACCCCTCCGGCCAGGTCTTCAGCGCCGTGGCCCTGATGATCGCCGCCGCGGTGGTGCTGTTCCCGCCGGACGGCCGGCGCTGGTGGTGGCTGTTCGGCACGGGGTACGCCGGCGCCATGATGTGGAGCCGCACCTGGCAGCACGCCCAGTGGCTGAGCGACACCTTCGCCGGCGCCCTGGCCGCCGCGGGGGCCTGCCTGCTCCTGTGGCGGGCCTTCGCGCCCCTGCTGAAGACGGAGGCCGAGCGGATGGCGGCGGACACGCTCTGGCTGTGACGCGCCCCCGACCGGCCGGCGACACTCTTCGCGGTATCGCGCAACATTGACGGTCGGCGAATTTTCGCCATACTCTCGACGGGTCGGCGCGCGTTCGGCGCGGGACCCAGGAAGGATCGACTCATGGCACCCACCCCAGGACCCCCAGGACCCGGTCGGCCCGTGGCACACCCGCCCGCGGGCCGGCTGCGCGGCGCGGTCGAGGACGGGCTCGCCGTCTTCCGGGCCGTGCCCTACGCCGCACCCCCGGTCGGCGAACTGCGCTGGCGGGCCGCCCGGCCGCACCCCGGCTGGAGCGGCACCCGCGACGCGACCGCCGACGGCCCCAGCGCCCCGCAGATGTACCTGGAGGGCGGCGACCCCGTCCTCGGCGGGCACGGCTCGCCGCCCTTCGACGAGGACTGCCTGACCCTCAACGTGTGGACCCCCGCGGCCGACGACGCCCGGCGGCCCGTGCTCGTCTGGATCCACGGAGGCGGCTTCGTGTCCGGCTCCGGGTCGCTGCCGAACTACTCGGGCGCCACCTTCGCCCGCGACGGGGACCTGGTCGTCGTCAGCATCAACTACCGCATCGGCCCCCTCGGTTACCTGCACACCGGCCCCGAGGAGGGCGCGGCGGACCCCGGCGCCAACCACTGGCTGACCGACCAGCTCGCCGCCCTGCGCTGGGTGCGGGACAACATCGCCGCCTTCGGGGGCGACCCCGACGCCATCACCGTCGCGGGCCAGTCGGGCGGCGCCGTGTCCACCGCCGCCCTCGCCGGACTGCCCGAGACCCGGGGCCTGATCCGGCGGGTGATCCTGATGAGCCCGCCCTTCGGGCTGGACCTCCCCGGGTCCGAGGACGGCCCGGAGCGCACGGCCGCGTACCTCGAGGCCGCCGGGGTCAAGACCCTGGCCGAGCTGCGCACCCTGCCCTGGCCCGAGCTGATCGGCGCCGTCGGCGGGCTCTTCGCCCGGACGACCCGCTGGGGCTACTGGCCCACGCCGTTCCTGCCCGTGGTCGACGGCGTGACGCTGCCCCGCCACCCGGCCGAGGCCCTGCTGCACGGGGCCGCGGCCGGCATCGAGGTGATGATCGGCTGGACCCGGGAGGAG
This sequence comes from Streptomyces sp. ICC1, assembly GCF_003287935.1. Taxonomy (GTDB): domain Bacteria; phylum Actinomycetota; class Actinomycetes; order Streptomycetales; family Streptomycetaceae; genus Streptomyces; species Streptomyces tritrimontium. Next base: position 8,138,705 of record NZ_CP030287.1, on the reverse strand, counting down.
GCCAACTTCGGCTTCGCCCTGAACGAGGTGCACGCAGCGGCGGACCGGGACCAGGTCACCGACCGGATCGCGGACACCTTCGGCCCCGAGGCGGCCCCCGCCGTGTACGCGGCGTACGAGCGCACCCGGCCCGGGGCCGGTCCGGCCGACGTCCTGATGGACCTCATCACGGACGAGCTCTTCCGGGTCCCCGCGCTGCGGCTGGCCGAGGCCCGGGCCGAGGCGGGCCATCCGGTGTGGGCCTACCAGTTCGACCTTCCCGCGGCCGCCCACGACGGCCGGCTCGGCGCGGCACACTGCCTCGAACTGCCCTTCGCGTTCGCCAACTTCGACCAGTGGACCCACGCGCCCCTGACGTCCGGGCTGGACCCCGCCGTCCGGGACGGGCTCGCGCACACCATGCACGAGGCCTGGATCGCCTTCATCCGCACCGGCGACCCGAACCATCCGGACATGCCGACGTGGAACCCGTACGAGAAGGACACCCGCACCACGATGCGCTTCGACTCCGTCGTCACCGCGCTCGCCGACCTCGCCGGGGACTCCCTGCGCCTGCACGAGAGGGCGCTCGGCTCCCGGCCCGCCTGAGGGCCGCCCCCGGGGCGGCGGCCGGGATGAGGGCCAGAGCCTGCCGGCCGCCCTCCCGGCCGCCGACCCGGCCGATGCGCCGGCCGCGGACCCGGCCGACGAGCCCGGGGCGGCGGCCGGGCGACTGCGGGAGCATCCCGCCGCCCCGGTGTCCGCGGCAGCGGAGCAAGTGCGGCTGCGCCGGCGGGCGGCGGCGAAGTTCGGGGAGTCCGCGCCCGGGCTGCGCTTCACCGAGGACAGCCCGGAGCCGTCGCCCCACGTGGCCGTGTCCGCGTACGAGATCACGGAAGTGCTGCCGCTCACCGGCGGGGCACCGAATGCCCCACGGACCCCGGAAGCGTCGACGGAGTTCCCCGCGGGCCCCGCGGACCGCCCCACCGTGCTGGTCGTCAGCCCCACCCCGGTCACACCCGCCGCCTGAGCCGACCAGCGACCGGACCGCCGAGCAGGCCGCCCGAACCGACCGGGACCCGCCCCCGCAGAGCTGCTCGCACATCCGGGCGGGCCCGCGCTCCGTTGATCTAACTCGTGTAACCTCCGAAGGGAAGGCACCGAGCCGAACAAAAGGAGCGTCGAGCGACGTCATGGCCAAAGACACTCCTGTCCCGGCGTCCCCCACCAGCGCCGACGTGGCCCGCCTCGCGGGGGTTTCCCGCGCCACGGTCTCCTTCGTCCTCAACGACACCCAGGGCCACCGCGTCGGCGAAGCGGCCCGCGCCCGCGTCCTCGACGCCGCCCGGCAGCTCGGCTACGTACCGCACGCCGCGGCCCGGTCCCTGCGGGCCGGGCGCAGCAACCTCGTGCTGATGCCCTCGTCGATCTCCGCGGTCGGCCGCCTCGTCAGCGACTGGGTCGACGACCTGCACAGCGAGCTCGACCGGCACGGTTACACCGCCGTCCTGCACGCGGGGCGCTTCGCCGACCCCCTCGACGCCGCCCGCGCCTGGGCCGAGCTGCGCCCGGCCGCCGTCATCGCCCTCGACGGCGACCGGCTCACCGCACAGGCCGCCGAACTGCTGCGGCGCGCCGGGGTGCGGGGGCTGCTCGCCTTCGCCGCCCGTCCCGTGCCGGGCGTGCACACCATCCGCTTCGACCACGCCCGCATCGGCGCCACCGCCGCGGAGCACCTGATCTCGCGCGGCCGGACCCGTATCGGCGTGGTCATGCCGCAGGAGCGCGGTCTCGGCACCCTCGCCGCGCCGCGGCTCGCCGGCGCCGAGTCGGTCGCCGCCGGGCACATGGCCACGGTGACCCCGGTGGAGCTCGCCTACACCCGGGAGTCGGCGACCTCGCTGGCCCGGCGCTGGCGGAGCCTCGGCCTGGACTCCGTGTTCGCCTACAACGACGAGTACGCCGCGCTGCTCATGCACGCCCTGCGGGCCGAGGGGATCGACGTACCCGGGGAGGTGGCCGTCGTGGGCTCCGACGACCTGGTCCTCGCCGCCCTCCAGCAGCCCCCGCTGACCTCGATCCGCCTGGATCTGGTCTCGCCCGCCGCGGTCGCGGACGCCGTGCACGATCTGATCGAAACGGGCACGACGGCGCCCATCCCGGAGATAGAAGCGGTCCTGATCGAACGCGAGACCTCCTGAGGGCCCCGATTCCGGGCCCGCCCGTCGATCCCCCGTGAACGCGTCATGAGCCGGTTCCGGCGCCTCGGGGCAGTCCGAGCCCGCCGGGAGCCCCTGGGGTGTCACACCGGTCTGGCAGTCTGCCGTCCATGACGGATGACCTCATCGACACATGGACGCCGAAGCGCCGCATCACGGATCCGGCCGAGGCGCTCGCGGCGCTCGAGCGCGCCGTTCCGGACATGGCCGACCACCGCCGGCCGACTCCCGCCGTACTCGACTGGGCCCTGCTCGAGGAGGGCTTGGGCACCGCGCTGCCTTCCGACTACAAGCACCTCGCCGAGTGGTACCCGGCGTTCGCCATCGGCCACTGCGTACTCCTCGGCCTGCCGGAGCCGGGCGCGGAACACCACGTGCTCCGTGACATCAGGAGCCTGCTGGAGGCGCTCGTCGAGGCCCGGCCGGAACCCGGCCCCGGCGTGCCGCCCCATCCCGCACCGGGCGGTCTTCTGCCCTGGGCCGAGTCGGACGAGAGCGACACGTTCGCGTGGAGGACGACCGGCGGGACCCCGCAGGAGTGGTGCGTCACCGTGGCGGGTCACGGCGGGGCTGGTGGCACTACGAGGGCGGGGCCGTGCAGTTCCTGGCAGAACTCTGCGACGGCACGCTGGAGCCCCCGGGCCTGCGGCTGTTCGACTCCGAGGTGACACCCTGTTGAGCCCCCGCGGGACCGTCGTCATCGGGCGGGACGACGGCGGCGGAGCTCGGCCCCGGACCTGAACGGAACGGCGCCGGGCGCCCCGGTGACGGGGGCCCGGCGCGGCGGCTTTCGGATCCTGCCGGTTTCCGGGGGGCGCGGGGCCTCAGGCGCCCAGTGCTGTGACCGGGAAGGTTTGCCGGGTCGCGGTGTCCGGTGCGGTGCATCTCCCCCAGCTACCGCCGGGAGGGGCCCCCGGACGGAGGACCACGCCTCGTACTGGACGTACCGGTGTGGTCCGACAACGCGGCGAGGTGCCGTGCCGGGCGCCGCGACCCGGTGAACCCTTCCGGTCACAGCACCAGGTGGCCGGCCAGGAAGGCGACGCTGTCCGCGACGATCCGCCCGATGTCGGGCGATCCGAGGAAGATGTGGTCCGCGCCCTCCACCGGAGTCAGGGTGACCTCGCCCCCGGCCTTCGTCAGGACCGCGGCGAGCTGCTCGCTCTGGCTGTAGGGGACCAGCCCGTCGAGCGTTCCGTGGATCAGCAGGAACGGCGGCGGGTCCGAACCCTCGACGGCGTACGTGACCGGGCTCGCGGCCCGCGCCAGCTCGGGGCGTTCGGCGACGGCCGCGCCGAGCAGGGCTTCGTACGGGTCGGGGAACTCGGCTCCGCCGGGCATCGGCGGCATGGGGTGCTCGGCGAGGGTGACCAGGTCGGAGACCCCGTACCAGTCGACGACGGCCCGTACCGCGGTGTCCCCCGCGCCCACTCCCTGTACGCCCTCCAGCGCGGCGGCGTCCGGGGTGTCCGCGCCGACGACCCCGGCGAGGGCGGCCAGGTGGCCTCCGGCGGACTCGCCCCAGACCCCGATCCGGTCCGGGTCCACGCCCAGGACGGCGGCGAACTGCCGGACGTAGCGGATCGCGGCCTTCACGTCGTGCAACTGGGCCGGGAAGGGGGCCTCCAGGCTGTGCCGGTAGTCGATGGAGACGAGCGCGAGGCCCGCCCCCAGCACCGATCCGTGCAGCAGCTCCACGGGAACGGTCGGCGGCGGGTAGCGGCGGTCGCCGTCCAGCCAGCCGCCGCCGTGGATCCACACCACCGCCGGGAAGGGCCCCTCGCCCTCGGGCACCAGGACGTCGAGGAGCCGCGGCCGGTAGCCGGGCGAGGTCGCGTACGTCACCCCTTCGAAGCGGCGGATCCCGTCGGCGCCGACCACCGCGGACACGGGGGTCCGGAACGGCGGGGGCGGCCAGGTCATGTCCGCCAGGTCGATCGTGGCGGGGGGCGATTGCGTCATTGCGGCCCTTCCAATCTGCTCGGCCCCGAGGGCCGAGGGGGTACGGGTACGGGTCCGGTCGTCAGTCCGGGTCCGGGTGCGGGTCCGGTCGTGGGTCCGGGTCCCGCCACGGCTGCGGCCACCACCACGGACAAGGCTTCGTAACGTATGTCCGGATTGCTTGCGCGAGCCATGGCGGAGGCTTAGCGTGTTACACGTGTAATCACGACTCTAGCGACGCGTTTCCGCAGACCACAAGAGCACGGGCAGTCCAAGTTCCCCGGCAGTTACACGAGCCGCCGCGCGAATGTCGCCGCCTTCCCCCCTCCGGGAGCACGTCATGCCCGTAACCCCGCCCACCCCCGTGACCCGGCTCATCGCCACCGACCTCGACGGCACCCTGCTGCACGACGACAAGTCCGTCTCGCGGCGCACCGTCGCCGCGCTCGCGGCCGCCGAGGAAGCCGGCATCGCGGTGTTCTTCGTGACCGGCCGCCCGGCCCGCTGGATGGGCGTCGTCAGCGACCACGTTCAGGGTCACGGCCTGGCGATCTGCGCGAACGGCGCCGCCGTCGTCGATCTGCACGCCATGGGCTCGGAGCCCACCGGCCGGGAGTTCGTGCAGGTCAGGCCACTGCCACGGATCACGGCACTCAAGGTGGTGGAGGCCCTGCGGGCCGCCGCCCCGGGCACCTCCTTCGCCGTGGAGATGACCACGGGCATCAACTACGAGCCCACCTACCCGCCGTTCTTCCAGGACCCGGGCGGCAATGTCGCCACCGCCGAGCAGCTGCTCGACGAGGCCTCGGACGACGATTCGGCGCCCGTCCTCAAGGTGCTGGCCCACCACGCCGAGCTGGCTCCGGACGAGTTCCTGGCACTGGCCCGCTCCGTCGCCGACGCGTACGCCTCGATCACCCGTTCCAGCCCGACCTCCCTGCTGGAGATCAGTGGCCCGGGCGTCTCCAAAGCCAGCACCCTGGCGCTGTGCTGCGAGGAGCGCGGGATCTCACCGGCCGAGGTGGTCGCCTTCGGGGACATGCCGAACGACGTGGAGATGCTCGGCTGGGCCGGCACCTCCTACGCGATGGGCAACGCCCATCCGGACGTGATCGCGGCCGCGTCGGGCCGCACGGTCGCCAACAACGAGGACGGCGTCGCCCTCGTCATCGAGCGCATCCTGGCCGAACGGGCCGCCGGCGCCCAGCCGTAAGTCCAGAGCCTTGGCAGCGGTCCAGGGGGGCTTCTCGGGTCTAGAGCGGGGCCTCCCACACCAGGGTGGTCCCGCCGCCCTCCTCGCCGAGGCCGGGGCCGTACGAGCTGGCACCGCCGAGGGACTCGGCCCGCCGGCGCAGGTTCCGCAGCCCGCTGCGGCGCCCGCCCTCCGGGATGCCCACCCCGTCGTCGGCGACCTCCAGCCGGACCCCTGGCCGCCCGTCGGCCAGGGTGACGGTGGAGTCGAGCACCACCTCGATCCGGGAGGCCTCCGCGTGCCGGAACGCGTTGGACAGGGCCTCGCGCAGGGCGGCGATCAGGTTCTTGCCGACCAGCTCGCCGACGACCGCGTCGATCGGGCCGAGGAAGCGGTGCGCGGGCTTGAAGCCCAGCGGCACGGCTGCCATGTTGATCTCCCGCAGCACCCTGGTGCGCAGACCCGAGGGCGCTTCCGCCGGACCCTGCTGGAGCGCGAAGATCGCGGTGCGGATCTCCTGGATCGTCACGTCCAGCTCGTCCACGGCCTTGCCGACCCCGTCGCGTACCTCGGGCACGACGGACCGGCGCTGGGCGCCTTCCAGCATCATCCCGGTGGCGAAGAGCCGCTGGATGACGAGGTCGTGCAGATCGCGGGCGATCCGGTCGCGGTCCTCGAAGACGGCGAGGCGCTCCCGGTCTCGCTGGGCCTCCGCCATCATCAGTGCCAGGGCCGCCTGGGAGGCGAACTGCGTGGCCAGGGTCCGCTCGGCCTCGCTGAACGGCCGCTTGCCGCGCGCCCGGGGCGTGACGAGCGCACCCAGCACCCGGCCGCCGCTGTGCAGGGGCAGCATCATGCAGGCCCCGTACTGGCTGGTCAGCCGGCTGATCATGCGCGGGTCCGAGGAGGCGTCGTCCACGAAGACCGGCTCGCCCTCCAGCAGCCTGGCCACCACGGGGCTCTCGGCCGGGATGACGACGCCGAGGGAGGTGGCCGGGTTCTCGGCGGAGACCGCGACGATCTCCATGCCGCCCTCCTCGGCCGGCAGCATGACGATCCCCGCGGCGGAATCGGCGAGCCGGCGGGCCTGTTCGGCGACGACCGCCAGTGCGTCGTCCGCGTCCCCGCCCGACAGCAGGGCGGTGGTGACGGCGACGGAGCCGTCGATCCAGCGCTCGCGCTGGGTGGCGGCCTCGTAGAGCCGGGCGTTGCCGATGGCGATGCCCGCCTCGGTGGCCAGCACCCGGACCATGTGGACGTCGTAGTCGTTGAACTCGCCGCCGCCGTTCTTCTCAGCGAGGTAGAGGTTTCCGAAGATCTCCCCCTGCACCCGGATCGGAACGCCGAGGAAGGTCTTCATGGGCGGGTGGTGCGCGGGGAAGCCCGCCGAGCGCGGGTCCTTGGTCAGATCGGCGAGGTGCACCGTGTCGGGGTGCGAGATCAGCGCGCCGAGCAGCCCGCGCTTCCCGTCCGGGCGGTGCCCGATCTTCTTCGCCAGCGCGTCGCTGATCCCGAAGGTGACGAAGTCCGAGAGCCCCCGGCCTTCGGTGTCGACGACGCCGATGGCCGCGTAGCGGGCGTCGGCGAGTTCGGCGGCCGTCTCGCAGATCCGGTCCAGTGTGGAGTGCAGTTCGAGGCCGGTACCCACCGACCGCATGGCCTCCAGCAGCTGCGGCACCCGGGCCGTGAGCTCGGTGGACAGCCCCTGGAGACTCCGGGTGGCGGCGGTCGCGGCCTCCAGTGGGTCGGGCTGCCGCGGCGCGGGCTCCGGAGCTGACTCGGGCGTTTCCTGGGACTGCTGCGCTGACATGCCCTTGAGCCTAGTTAGTCCGGATTAGCGAGGAAAGTCGAGAGTGAGTCGGGACTGGAGGAAACCGGCCGTCGTCGCGTCCGCTTCCCGCTCGCGCTCCAGCAGCCTGCGCAGCGGCCCTTCGGCGGCGGCCAGCTCCGCGTACGCACCGCGCTGGACCACCGCTCCGCGGTCCAGGACGAGCACCTCGTCGACCTCCTCCAGCCCGGCCAGCCGGTGCGTGATCAGCACGGTGGTGCGGCCCTCGGTCGCCGCCAGCAGATCCGCCGTCAGCGCGTCGGCGGTCGCCAGGTCCAGGTGCTCGGCCGGCTCGTCCAGGACGAGGACCGGGAAGTCCGCGAGCAGTGCCCGCGCCAGCGCCAGGCGCTGGCGCTGGCCGCCCGAGATCCGCTCGCCGTGCTCCCCGACCAGCGTGTCCAGCCCGTCCGGGAGCCCGTCGGCCCACTCCAGGAGCCGGGCCGCCGCGAGCGCCTCCCGCAGTTGTGCCTCGCTCGCCCCGGGCCGGGCCAGGAGCAGGTTCTCGCGTACCGAACTGTCGAAGATGTGCGCGTCCTGGGCGCACAGGCCCACGACCCGGCGCACGTCGTCGCCGTCGACCGCGCGCGCGTCGGTCCCGCCCAGGGTGTACGAGCCCTCGTGCTGGTCCAGGAAGCGCAGCAGGACCTGCGCCAGCGTGGTCTTGCCGGATCCCGAGGGGCCGACGACAGCGATCCGGCGGCCCGCCTCCAAGGTCAGATCGAGCCCGTGCAGCGCGTCGCGCTCCTGCCCGGGGTGGCGGGCGGCGAGTCCGGACAGCCGCAGCGGGAAGGGCGAGGCGGGCAGCTTCAGCGGCCGCTCCGGCTCGGCGACCGGAACGGGCGCGTCGATGACCTCGTAGACCCGCTCGGCGCTGCGGCGGACCCGCTGGCGGTACTGGACGGCCTGCGGAAGCCCGGTGACGGCCTCGAACGCGGCGAGCGGGGTCAGGACCACGACGGCCATGGCGACCCCGGACAGCCGGCCCCCCGCGACGGCACCCGCACCGACGGCGGCCGCGCCCACCACGGTCAGTCCGCACACCAGGGCGGACAGACCGCTCCCGAGTCCGGTGACGGCGGCCGCGCGGGCGGCGATCCCGGTCAGCGTGCGGTCGCTGTCCTTCGCGGCGGCCTTCCGGCCGCCCAGCGCGCCGGCGACGGTCAGCTCGGCGGTCCCGGTGAGCAGATCGGCCACACGGGTGGCGAGCTCGCCCCGGGCGGGCGCGAGCCGGCGCTCGGTACGGTGCGCGCAGACGGCGCTGAGCAGCGGTACCCCGACCCCGGCGGCGAGCAGGCCGACGGCGAGGACGGCCCCGGCCCCGGGCAGCAGCCAGGCGGTGAAGGCGACCGAACCGGTCCCGACGAGCACGGCGGTGCCGACGGGCAGCAGCCAGCGCAGCCAGTAGTCCTGCAGGGCGTCGGCGTCGGCCACCAGCCGGGTCAGCAGATCGCCGCGCCGCTGGGCGCGCAGTCCGGCGGGCGCGATGCGCTCCAGCCGGCGGTACACGGACACGCGCAGGTCGGCGAGCATGCGCAGCACCGCGTCGTGGGAGACGAGCCGCTCCGCGTAACGGAAGACGGCACGGCCCAGGCCGAAGGCGCGCGTGGCGGTGACGGCCACCATCAGGTAGAGCACGGGCGGCTGTTCGGAGGCCCGCGAGATCAGCCATCCGGAGACGGCCATCAGCCCGACGCCGCACCCGACGGCCAGTGCCCCGAGCAACAGCCCGAGCCTGAACCGTCCCTGCCAGGCCTTGGCCACCCCGCGGACCCGCCTGAGCGGGTCCTGCCCGCCGGCGTCCGCCGCGCCCTTGCGGTCCGTCCGTTCCGCGGTGGCCCCGAGGATCCACTCCCCGGGATCGGCCGGCCCCACTCCCGGCCCCACTCCCGGCCCGGCGCCGGGCGCCGGAGCCGCGCCCCCGGCGGGCGCGGGAACACCGGGCGCTTGAACACCCGGCGCGGGAAGGGCGGCCGATGCCGCGAGGCCCGGCACGGGGGAGGGCCCCTCGGCGCCGGTCCCGACGCGTACGACGCGGTCGGCCAGCGCCAGCAGCGCCGGCCGGTGCACCACGAGCAGCACGGTCCGGCCCACCGCGAGCCGGCGTACGGCCTCCACGACGGCCGCCTCGGTCTCGCCGTCCAGCGCCGCCGTGGGCTCGTCCAGAAGCAGCACCGGCCGGTCCGCCAGGAAGGCCCGCGCCAGCGCGAGACGCTGGCGCTGCCCGGCGGACAGCCCGACCCCGCCCTCGCCGAGCGCCGTCCGCGCACCGCGCGGCAGGACCCGTACGAACTCCCAGGCCCCGGCGTCCTCCAGCGCGGCGGTCACTTCGTCGTCGGTCGCCCCCGGCCGAGCCAGCCGGACGTTCTCCGCGATCGTCCCGGCGAACAGGTGGGGCCGCTGCGGCACCCACGCGATCCGCTCGCGCCACTGCTCGGCCGACAGCCCGGCCAGGTCCGCGCCGTCGATCCGCACCCGGCCCGCGCTCGGCGCCACGAATCCCAGCAGCACCTGGAGCAGCGTGGACTTGCCCGCTCCGCTCGGCCCGGTGAGAGCCACGCATTCGCCCGGTCCCACGGAGAGCGAGACCGGTCCGGGGGAGTCCTCGCCCCGGCCCTGGTGGCGGACCGCCACGCCGTCGAGCTCGATCCGCAGCCCCGAGGCAGCGACGGCGGCCCTCCCGGCCGGCACGGAGACCGGGGTCTCCAGGACTTCGAAGATCTCTTCGGCGGCGGCCAGTCCCTCCGCCGCCGCGTGGTACTGCGCCCCGACCTGGCGCAGCGGAAGGTACGCCTCGGGCGCCAGCACCAGGATGACGAGCCCCGTGTACAGGTCCAGCTCCCCGTGGACCAGCCGCATGCCGATCGTCACGGCGACCAGTGCCACCGACAGGGTCGCCAGCAGCTCGAGCGCGAACGAGGACAGGAACGCGATGCGCAGCGTGCGCATGGTCGCCTGGCGGTAGTCATCGGTGATCTTGCGGATGGACTCCGCCTGCGCCTTCGCCCGGCCGAAGACCTTCAGGGTCGGCAGGCCGGCCACCACGTCGAGGAAGTGCCCCGACAGGCGGGACAGCAGCCGCCACTGGCGGTCCATCCGGGACTGGGTGGCCATCCCGATGAGGATCATGAAGGCCGGGATCAGCGGCAGGGTGACCACGATGATCGCCGCCGACACCCAGTCCTCGGTGACGATCCGGGCGAGCACCGCGACGGGGACCACGATCGCGAGTCCCAGCTGGGGCAGGTAGCGGGAGAAGTAGTCGTCGAGCGCGTCCACGCCCCGCGTGGCCAGGGCCACGAGGGAGCCGGTCCGCTGGCCGCTCAGCCAGCCGGGGCCCAGATCCGCGGCCCGCTCCAGCAGCCGGCCCCGCAGTTCCGACTTGACCGCCGCGCTCGCCCTGTGTGCGGCCAGCTCCGTCAGCCAGGCGACCAGGCCCCGGCCGCAGGCCACCGCCGCGAGCAGCAGCAGGGGGGTCCGCAGGGCCCCGCCGTCCAGACCGTCCTCGAAGGCACCGACCACGATCTCGGCGATCAGCATCGCCTGGCCGACGACCAGCCCCGCCCCGGCGAGCCCGAGGGCCACCACCGCCCCCAGGAAGAGGCGGGTGGAACGGGCGTACCGAAGCAGGCGCGGGTCGATCGGTTTCACGTGAAACATCCCCCAGGCAGGATCGGGCGGGACGGGACGGGGCCGGGTGGGCCTCAGGCGCTGCTGACCGCCAGTACCGCGGTCAGGGCGACGACCGCGCCGCAGATGCTGAGGTTGACGGTCTTGTGCTCCCAGAACACCGCGACGAACTCGCGGATCGTCGCGCTCGGCCAGAAGTACTTCGCCGTCGGCGAGCCCAGGACCTGGCCGTTCACCCCGGCCTTGCGGGCCATCATCGCGGCACGGAAGGCGTGGAAGTTGTTGGTGACCACCACGCAGCGGTAGGACGGGTCCCCGGTCAGCATGATCTCGCGGCTGAAGAGGAGGTTCTCCTCCGTCGTGCGGGAGCGGTCCTCCAGCCGGAGGTGGTCCTGCGGCACGCCCTGCGCGATCAGCCAGTCGGCCATCGCCCGCGCCTCCGCGAGCTTCTCGTCCGTCCCCTTGCCGCCCGAGGTGAGCAGCAGCGGCACCCGGCCGCCCCGCGCGATCTGGGCGTCGTGGATCTCCTTGCCCTTGCGCAGCCGCGAGGCCAGCAGCGGCGGGACCCGGTCGCCGCCGATCAGGCCGGAGCCGAGCATCACCACGTAGTCGACGTCCCCGCGCACCTTGATCCGGCCGTAGAGGAAGGCGTAGGCGAGGAAGCAGAGGAAGAGGAAGGAGACGTACCCGGCGAGGAAGACCACGCCCCCCACCACCGCGTCCCAGATCCGGGAGCCCTGGCTGCCCAGGGTCAGGACGAACGCGATCAGGGCGAAGATCCCCACCCCCGCCGTGAAGGAGAGCAGGTTGGCCGGCCGGCGGCCCTCCTTGCGGACCATCGTCAGGCCGTTGCCGATCAGGAAGAGGCCCAGGGCGACCGTGCCGAGGGCCGGGACGAGGAAGACCAGCGCGACGATGAGCGCGCCGAGCCCGTGGGGCAGGACCGGGACCAGGGTGAGCAGGCCGACCGAGGCGAATATGAAGGTGAGGCCCAGGTAGACCGCGTTGCGGAAGCGCCGCCGGTCCTCCCGGACGCTGACGCCGAAGAGGACGAGGAAAAGGGCGGCGGGGACAAAGGCGAACATGTCGCCATCGTAGGCGGCCGGGTCGAACGGCAGGCCGGTTTCCTCCGGGTCCTCCGGGTCCGCCGTGACCCGGCAGGCCTTTCCGTACCGCGGCCCCTAGCGGCCGCGGTACGGCGTGCGGCGGACGGACCGCCCGGCCAGGACGTCCGTCCTGCGCCCGTCCCGCATCACGAACCGCCCGTCGATCAGCACGTGCGGGATCCCGGTCGGCAGGGCGCGCGGCCGCTCGTACGTCGACCCGGCCGCGACCGTCAGCGGATCGAACAGGACCAGGTCCGCGCGGTTGCCCTCCGTGACGGTCCCGCGGTCGGGCAGGCGCAGCCGGGCCGCCGGGCGGCCCGACAGGTGGGCCACGCACTCCTCCAGGGACAGGACGCCCAGCTCGCGCACGTAGTGCCCGAGGTAGTGCGGGAAGGTGCCGTAGGCCCGCGGGTGCGGTTTCGCACCCTGCAGGATGCCGTCCGAGCCGCCCGTGTGCACCGGGTGGCGCATGATCGCCCGGACGTTCTCCTCGTGCCCGACGTGCTGCAGGATGCTCGGGCCCAGCCGGTCGCCCAGCAGCAGCCGCCGGGCGGTGCCCCAGTCGCGGACGCGCGTGCCGACGTGGGACCCGAAGGCCGGATCGGTGGTCCCGGCGATCTCGATCGTGGACCAGTCGACGGGCACGCCGTGACAGCCGTCGGAGCCCTCCACCTCCAGCGCGCGCCGGATCCGCTCGGCCTCGGCGTCGTCGCGCAGCCGCGCGAGGACCGCCTCGGGTCCGCCCTCGTTCGCCCAGCCGGGCAGGAGGGCGACCAGGGTGGTGCAGCCGGGGGTGTACGGGTAGCTGTCGAGGGTGATGTCGGCGCCGTCGGCCAGGGCCCGGTCCAGGAGCGCGAGCAGCTCGGGGGCGCGGCCCTCGTTCTCGCCGAAGTTCATCGTGGCGTGCGCCAGGTGCAGGGCGCAGCCGGCCCCGCGGGTCAGCTCGACCATCTCGGCGTAGGCGGCGAGCGCGCCGCGGCCGTACGAGCGGTGGTGCGGGCAGTAGTAGCCCCCGTGGTCGGCGACCACCCGGCACAGCTCGGTCAGCTCGGCGCCCGACGCGTACATGCCCGGGGTGTAGGTGAGGCCGGAGGACATGCCGACGGCGCCCTGCGCGAGGCCTTCGGCGACCAGGGCGCGCATCCGGTCCAGCTCGGCGGGGGTCGCGGGCCGGTCGCACCAGCCGACGGCGTACGCGCGGACGGTGCCCTGGGGGACCAGGTACGCGGCGTTGACGGCGATGCCCTGCGCGTCCAGGCGGTCGAGGTAGCCGCCCACGTCCCGCCAGGTGAAGTCGATGTCCTCGCCCGTGCCGTTCCAGCCGGCGATGGCGGCCCGGACCTCCGACAGGGTCCGGTCGTCGGCGGGGGCGTACGACAGGCCGTCCTGGCCGAGGACCTCCAGGGTCACCCCCTGGGCGGCCTTCGCGCTGTGGTCCGGATCGCGGAGCAGCGCCAGATCGCTGTGGGCGTGCATGTCGACGAAGCCGGGGGCCAGGACCAGCCCGTCGGCGTCGAGGGTCTGCCGCCCGCCGCCGATCCGGCCGATCCCGGCGATGCGGCCCTCGTGGATCCCCACGTCGGCGGTGTAGGAGGGCCCGCCCGTGCCGTCGACGACGCGGGCCCCGCGGATGACCAGGTCCATCGGGTTAGAAGAACGTCCGGACGTACTCGGTGACCGTGCCGTCGGCCTCCACGACCGGGATGAGCGGCCACTTCTCGAAGATCGTGCAGGGGTGGGACATGCCGAGCGCCACCCAGTCCCCGACGTTCAGGTCCTCGGCGCGGTCCGTCTCCAGCCAGGTGTGCTGGTCGGAGAGCTTGAGGACGCGCACGCCCGGGGCCGGGCGCTCGGATCCGTCGAGGGGATCGCGCACGAGCTCGACCTCGGGGAGCCCGAGGTCGTAGGCGATGTCGCGCTTGCCGGCGTTGATGAAGGCCTGGGTGGGGGAGGGGCGGGAGACGACCTGCGCCCACAGCCGGAAGGCGGGGCGCAGCCCGCCCTCCTCCGGGATCCGGTTGAAGGGGGTCAGCCGGGTGTACCAGCCGTGGTCGTGGGAGACGTACGCGCCCGAGCGCAGCAGCTTGAGCACGGGCCGGGACAGCTCCGGGAGCTCGGCGAACACGTCGGCGACCGCGTCGAACCAGGCGGAGCCGCCGGCGCTGACGACGATCTCCTCGACACCGGCGAACCGGCCCGCCTTGTCGAACTCGACGGCCAGGGAGGTGAGCCGGCCCAGGTAGGCGCGCACGGATTCCAGCTCGGCGCCGGGCACTTCGGCCTCGTACCCGGCGATGCCGACGAGGCGCAGCGTCCGCGTCCGCGCCACGGCGTCGGCGACCGCCCGGCAGTCCTCGTCGGTACGGGCCCCCGTGCGGGCGCCCTCGCCGGCGCCGAGCTCCACGACGACGTCGACGACGGCGATGGCGGGCTGGCCCTGGAGGGCGCGGTTCATCAGCTCGACCCCGCGCACGGAGTCCACGTAGCAGACGAACCGGAAGCCGGGGTCGGCGGCGAGCTCGGCGGCGACCCAGCGCAGGGCGGCGGTGTCGACGAGCTCGTTGGCGAGGAAGATGCGCTGGATGCCGAACGCGCGGTAGACGCGCGCCTGGTGGGGGACGGCGGCCGTGATGCCCCAGGCACCCGCGGCGAGCTGACGGTGGAACAGCTGCGGCGCCATGCAGGTCTTGCCGTGCGGGGCGAAGGCGAGCCCGTGGCGCTCCGCGTACGCGCCGAGGGCGGCGAGGTTGTGGCTCAGCGCGTCGGCGTCGAGGGTCAGGACGGGGGTGGTGAACCCGCCGGTGTGCAGATTGCGCTGCTGGGCGGCGAGCTGCCCGACGGTCAGGCCCGCGCGCTCGGCGTCCGGGGGGAGTCCCTTGAACCGGTGGTCGACCGGTTCCTCGGCGAGGGCCTGGACGGGGTCGCTGGGCATGTACGTGCCTCCCGGGCATCGCGGTTGTTGCGCGGACCGCAACGAGCGTTGCGTATGCCGCTGCATGCTGTCTAACATCCCGGATGACGGCGGGTCAACGGGGCCCGCGGCAGCCGCAGGACGGCACACGGAGGTACGCGGCGTGAGCCAGTCGGTGGAGCGGGCGCTGCGGATCCTGCCCGCCCTGGCCAAGGGACCGGCCGGGCTCGGTGACGTCGCCGAGGTCCTCGGCGTGCACAAGAGCACCGCGCTGCGGCTGCTGCGGACCCTGCACGAGCACGGCTTCGTCTACCGGCAGGGCGACGGGCGCTACCGGCTCGGAGCCGCCCTCTTCGCGCTGGCCGCCGAGTCCATCGAGAACCTCGACGTGCGGGACGTCGCGCATCCGCACCTCGTCGAGCTCAACCGGACCACCGGGCACACCGTCCACCTCGCGCTCCACCAGGACGACGAGGTCGTCTACATCGACAAGGTGGACAGCCGATATCCGGTGCGGATGTACTCGCGCATCGGCCGGCCCGTGCCCCTGACCGTCGCGGCGGTGGCGAAGCTGCTCATCGCCGACCTGCCGGAGGAGGAGCGCCGCGCCCTCGCGCTGCGCATCGAGTACCCGGCGTACACCGCCCGCTCCACCCCCGACGCGGCCGCGTACCTGCGCGAGCTGGACCTCGTGCGCGCGCAGGGGTGGGCCACCGACCTCGGCGGCCACGAGGAGGCGCTGAACTGCCTCGCCGCGCCCATCCGCGGACCCGGCGGACGCGTGGTCGCCGCGATGTCCGTCTCGGCCCCCGGCGTGGTCCTCTCCGCCGAGGCCCTGCTCGAACTGCTCCCGCTCGTCCGGCAGACCGCCGACACCATCGGCCGCGAGTACTCAGGCTCGGGCCCCGCACAGGAAGACCGGCCATGACCGAGAAGACCGCCGTCACCCCCGACACCCACACCGCGCCGCCCGCGAGGTTCTCGCACGGAGTGCGCAAGGGCAACATCCTCCAGGTCGCCGGACAGGTCGGCTTCCTGCCGCACGTGGACGGGCAGCCGCCCACCCCGGCCGGGCCGACGCTGCGCGAGCAGACGCTCCAGACCCTGGAGAACGTCCGCTCCGTCCTGGAGGCCGGCGGCGCGAGCTGGGACGACGTGGTGATGATCCGCGTCTACCTCACCGACACCGGCCACTTCGCCGAGATGAACGGCATCTACAACACCTACTTCGAGGAGCAGGGGCTGAAGGAGGTCCCGGCCGCCCGCACCACGGTGTACGTCGGCCTCCCCACCGGTCTGCTCGTCGAGATCGACGCCCTGGCGGTACTCGGCTAGCGGATTCCGGCGCGCCCGACTCCCGGCGGGCACCCGGCGGACCCAACTCCCGGGGGCCCCACGGGTTCCGGCGCGCCCGGCGAGCCGGACATTGGGTACCCTCGCGGTTGACTTCGGTGCGCCGGCAGCAGCCGGACCGCCGCCAGCAAGGGGATGGTTGCTCATGGGCAGTGCGCCTTCGGACGGCTTCTTCCAGCCGCTCAAGGAGGAGGACCCGGCCGTCGTGGGCGGCTACCGTCTGGCGGCGGTGCTGGGCGCGGGCGGCATGGGCAAGGTCTACCTCTCCTACACGCCGGGCGGCCGGCCCATCGCCGTCAAGGTGATCCGGTCCGAGTTCAGCGAAGACCCCGAGTTCCGGCGGCGCTTCCAGCAGGAGGTGCGGGCCGCGGAGCGGGTCCAGGGCCTCTACACGGCGCCGGTCATCGACTCGGACACCGAGGGCGACCAGCCCTGGCTGGCCACGGCCTACGTGCCCGGTCCCTCCCTCGCGCACGCCGTGGCCCGGCACGGCGCGCTGCCGCCGCGCAGCGTGCTGCTGCTGACCGTCGGGGTCGCCGAGGCCCTCCACGTCATCCACGGCGCGGGCATCGTCCACCGCGACCTGAAGCCCGCCAACGTCCTGCTCGCCTCCGACGGCCCGCGCGTCATCGACTTCGGCATCGCCCGGGCGGCCGACAGCACCGCGCTGACCAGCACCGGCGTCAGCGTCGGCACCCCGGCGTTCATGGCGCCCGAACAGGCTTCGGCGGGTACGGTCACCCCGGCCACCGACGTCTTCGCCCTCGGCCAGATCGCGGCCTTCGCCGCGATCGGGGCGTCCGTCTTCGGCGACGGGCCCTCGCACGCCGTGCTCTACCGGATCGTGCACGAGGACCCCGACCTCAGCGCCCTGCCCGAGGAGCTGCGGCCCGTGGTGACCCGCTGCCTCAGCCGCGACCCGGCCGACCGCCCGACCCTGACCGAGGTCATCGCGCTGTGCCACGAGGCCGCGGCGCAGCCGCTGCGCCAGGGCGAGGACTGGCTGCCGCGGGCGGTCGCCGGCTCCATCACCGAGCGGCTCCAACTGCCCGCCCCGGCGCCCACCCCGCCTAGTCTCGGGGGCTCGGAGATGGGTCGAAGAGCCAGGCGGCACGCAGGGCAAGCCCTCCTTCTCCCCCGACGGCGTCCGGGCCGCCGGCGGCCCGGACGTCGTCGGGGGAGAAGGAGGGCTTGCCCTGGGTGCCGCCGGTGTCGGTGCCGCCGAAGACCCAGGCGTCCACGTCGCCGGCCTTCGGGGTGCGCGACATGGCGCCGAGCGAGCTGTAGGTCCAGTTCTTCTGCCCCGGGGAGGCGATCCAGTACGACCAGTAGGCGGTGGCCTGCGGCGTGAGGACGCACTCCTCCTTGTCCGGAGTGGGGTACTGCGTACCGGAGTTGAAGGAGGCGTTGCCTATCCGGCAGATGAACCCGTCGCCGTCGTGGACGGTGCCCTCGGTCGTGAAGCGGCCGGTGCGCAGCAGCTCGAACCCGGTGGTCGGGGTGGTGTCACAGCCGCGCTCGACCTTGCCGCCGAAAGGGCCGAAGTCCACCGCCACGATGGCGCCCGTGGTGGCCGTGCACTGCTCGATCGGATCGGCGTTCGCGGAGGACGGAACCGTGAGGAAGGCCACTCCCGCACCGAGCGTCAGGAGGGACGCGGTCACGAGGGAGAGGAACCGCCGCCTCGTCCCCGACTGCCGTTTCGCCTGCTGTTCGGTCCCCACCGCGGCCCTCGTCTCTGCCGGGCGGCTGCGTGCGTGGCGAACTGCCCCCGCACGGCTTCCTGCGCCGTGGGGAGGCTGCGACGACCACACCGCAATCCGCGACGGCGCTCTTCGTACTGTGGCCCGGCTCCAGGCATTCCGGCTCACCCGGAACGAGCCCGGGCCTACGGTTGCGGGTCAGCGCCGGAATTCGACCGGCTTCCCCTGGTGCTGAGCAGTTATCAGCCGGAGTGCAACACGGATCTCGCCGACGCGTCAAGGTGGCACGAACCTCAGCCGGCCCGTCCCGGACGCCCGCCGCGCGCCCCGGTTCCCGGCGGCTGGCGGTCCCTTGATCACTCGGGTAGCGTCCAGGGCTGCCACATGGGGGAATCCGGTGAGATGCCGGAGCTGACGCGCAGCGGTGTGGGACGGCGGGGGCCGTCTCCGAGCCCGAATGCCCAAACGGCGATGCACTACAGGAAGCCGTACCACGCGTTCCGGACGGCGGCTCTCCGACCGGGCCCTTGCCGTGCCCCGCCGTGCCCTGCGGTGGTCACGTGCGGCCTGCGCGGGAGGAGCCGGCGTCCGCCGATTCCAGGAGCAGGCCATGTCCCGTCCCCGCACCTCCCGCCGCCTCGCGCTCGCGGTGCCCGCCACACTCGGCGCCTTCGCCCTCACGGTGCTGCCCGCCTCCGCGACCTCGTCGCCGGCGCAGCTGGCCACGTCCAAGACGAACGGTGTCGCCCACCTCAAGTCGCTTCAGGCGGCCGATGGTTCGTACGCCGGCTCCGGCCTGTCCAACGAGTGGGCGTTCAGCGCCCTCGCCGCCTCCGGCACCGCCGTCGTCGACGTCTACCCCGGCGGCGACACCACGAAGAACGCCCGCACGGTCTACCGCAACCTCCTCTCCACGGCGGGCTGGCCGCAGGCCTCCCCGGTGGTCACCGACTACGAGCGCGGCACCCTGAACGCGTACGCCGCGGGCATCGACCCGGCCCGCGTCTCGGCCTCGCGCAACCTCGTGGCGAACGTCTACTCCTACTGGCAGACGGCCGAGGCGGGCTACTTCGGCCCGTCGGGAAACTTCAACGGCACCGTCTTCGCGGCCCTTTCGCTGCGCGGGGCCAAGACCCAGGGCGGCGCGCAGCGCATCCCGCAGGCGCTGACCGACTCGATGGTCACCCGCATCCGCGCCAACCAGCACGTGGACGGCGGCTGGACCTTCCAGAAGGCGGAGGGCAACCCGACGGTCCTCAACTCCGCGAGCGACGTCGACATGACGGGCGCGGCCATGGCCGCCCTCTGCGTCTCCGGGGTCCCCAACACCGACGCGGACGTCGTCCAGGCGAAGAACTTCCTCAAGGGCACGCTCGTCTCGGGCACGGGCGCCTTCAACTCCCTCTACGGGGTCAACACCAGCTCGAACGGCTGGGGCGTCGCCGGCCTGAACGCCTGCGGATTCAACCCGCAGACCGGTGACTTCCTCACCGGCAGCGGCAAGACCCCGATCGACTTCCTGATCGCCAACCAGTACAACCCGGCCGGCGGCTTCAAGTACAAGCCCTCGGACGCCGTCCCGTCGGCCTACGCCTCCATCGACGCCCTGCGCGCCGTGGCCGGCGGCGGCTTCACGGCGGCCCCGCCCGTCCCGGTCACCCCCGGCGCCCCGCAGTGGGTCGCGCAGTCCGCCTTCACCGCCGGCACGGCCACCAAGCTGGCGCTGACCGTCGACGACGGCGCGGGCGGCCTCAAGGTCTGCTCGGTCGCCTTCACCCCGACCGCCGCGACCACCACCCTCGGCGACGTCCTCGCCGCCGCGACCGGCGCCGCCACCCCGTCCGGCTGCGTCACGAGCGTGACCCCGTCCTCGGGCACCGGGACGATCACCCACGTCAACGGCAAGGCCAACAACGGCGCGAACACCTGGAAGGTCAGCGTCGACGGCTCCGCCTCCGCCGGCGCGCTGCGCGAGAAGGTCATCAACGTGGGCGACACCATCGCCCTGCGCTGGGGCGCCTGATCCGCGGCCGGGTGCGGCCCCGCGGACGGGGCCGCACCCGGCACCGGCGCTCAGCCGTGGGTGAAGTGCGGCGGGCGCTTGTCCGCGAACGCCCGGGCAGGGTGAACCCCCGTCCGTCGACGACGAGTTCGGCGCCCTCGGTGGCTCCGATGCCGACGTAGCGCTCCCCCCGGTCGAGCGCGTCACGGCTGACCAGCGGCCCGAAGTCGGCCTCCGGATCGTCGGAGCGGCCGACGCGCAGGGGTACGGACGGACGGACCCGGTCGGGTGTGCCGCTGGGAGGGATCGTGAGAACTACGAGCGCGCGGACAGGTGGTGCGCGCGCTCCGCCGGATCACCAGGGTCGTGGGTACAAACCGGTGCCGTGCGTGTCTGCTCCATCCTCGTGGACAACACGGAACGTTCCGCGGCCGGTATCCCGACTCCCGGATCCCCGCGTGCCGCCCGCCTTCCCGGCAGACCTCGTCAGCGGCGTGTGGATGGCAGCACACTCCCCGGTCACAGTGGCGGGACCGTGCCGGATTCACACCGGCTTCCCTGTACCGCGGACCTTTGCCCACGAACATGTAGTTGGACGTCCTAGTAAATCCAGACCCCCTGCCGCGCCCCGGTCAGCGCTCACCGCTCCGCGACGGGATACGGGACGAAGGTGCTGCTGTTCTCGTCGATGGCCAGGGGTCGGCCCAGCGGCGGCACCGCGCGCTGCGGGCAGTCCAGGCGTTCGCAGAGCCGGCACCCCATGCCGATCGGGGTGGCGGCCGCCGTGTTGTCCAGATCGAGCCCGTCCGCGTACACGAGCCGGGAGGCGTGCCGGATCTCGCAGCCGAGGCCGATGGCGAAGGTCTTGCCCGGCTCGCCCCAGCCGCCCCGGTGCCGGGTGACGGCGCGGGCGGTCCACAGGTGGCGCTGACCGTCGGGCATGGCGGCGACCTGGACGTGGATGCGGCCGGGAGCGGCGAAGGACTCGTACACGTTCCACAGCGGGCAGGTGCCGCCCGCGCGGGAGAAGTGGAATCCGGTGGCGGACTGCCGCTTGGACATGTTCCCGGCCCGGTCCACACGGACGAAGGAGAACGGAACCCCGCGCAACCTGGGGCGTTGCAGGGTGCTGAGCCGGTGGCAGACCGTCTCGTACCCGAGGCCGAAGTGGTCGGTCAGCCGCTCGATGTCGTAGCGGAACTCCTCGGCGGCCGTGTGGAAGGCGCGGTACGGCAGGACCAGCGCGGCCGCGAAGTAGTTGGCGATGCCGATCCGGGCCAGGGGGTGCGCCTCGGACCCGGCCGGGAAGTCCTCCGCGGCCAGCCGGTCCAGCTCGTCCCCGTACTCCAGGAGGGCGAGCTGGGTGGCCATGCGGAAGGCCTGCTGCCCGGGGCGGAGCCGGTTCGACAGGTGCAGGACGCGGGAGCCGGCGTCGTAGTGGTGCAGCCGGTCGCAGTCCGCGGCGGTCCTGACCCCGTGCCGGTCCGCGAGGCGGCGGGTCAGGGCGCGGATGACGTCCCCGGGGCGGATGCCGATCTCGCGGGCCAGCTCCTCGGCCGCGAGATCGGTGTCGTGGAGGTAGTTCTGCCGGCGGTAGAAGAACTCGCGGATCTCCTCGTGGGGTGAACGCGGGGCCTGCGCCGGGCCGCCCCGGCCTTCGGCCGCGTCGGCGAGCCGCTCCGACAGGAGCTGGCCGCGCCGGCCCAGGTCCAGCAGGACCGCGGCGACCGCCGGCATCCGGGTGGCCAGTTCGGCCAGGTCGGAGGCGGAGACGCGGGCCTCGGCGACCTCGGTCGCCAGGGCCTCGCGCAGGTCCGCGACCATGCGGCTGGTGTCGCGCTCCGAGAAGAAGCCCGGATCGACCCCGAAGGCCTCGGTGAGCCGCAGCAGCACCGGGACGGTCAGCGGCCGGGAGTCGTGTTCCATCTGGTTCAGATAGCTGGGCGAGATGCCCAGCACCCTGGCCAGGTCGGCCTGCGTCATCCGCCGCTCCTCGCGCAGCCGCCGCAGCCGCACCCCCGCGTACGTCTTGCTCACCGGACTCCTCCACCGTCGGACGGGCCCGGTCAGCATACGAGGACCGCACGTGCCACGAGCCTTCGCAAACTTGGCAATTTCAGCCTCGAAGATTCGCACATCTTGGCAGACGTACCCGCTTGTTGGCACCCAGTGCCAATGCCAGAGTCTGTTCTGCGGCCAGCCGGAACCGGTGGCCGGAACGGACTCCGGACCACCGATTCATGCCCTGATTGCGGTGATCCGGTCAGCCCGCTCCCGGTAGATCGGCAGCATTGCTCAGCTCCGGCCCATGGGCGGGTCCGGTGGCCGCACCCTCTTATCCAGGCACAGAGTGCCAATGCGTGGATGCCTGTCGGGGCATCGGCGACGGCATTGGCAAGACAAGCGACGACGGAAACGGTGACGGTCATGGCAGAGGCGAACACGGCGGCGGCCAAGCAGCTCGAACAGCGCTGGGCGGACGACCCGCGCTGGGCGGGCATCGAGCGCACCCACTCGGCCGAGGACGTGGTCCGGCTCTCGGGCAGCGTCCGCGAGGAGCACACCCTGGCCCGGCGCGGCGCCGAGCGGCTGTGGCGGCAGCTGCACGAGCAGGACTACATCCACGCGCTGGGCGCGCTGACCGGCGGCCAGGCGGTCCAGCAGGTGCGGGCCGGCCTCCAGGCGATCTACCTCTCGGGCTGGCAGGTCGCGGCCGACGCGAACCAGGCCGGGCACACCTACCCGGACCAGAGCCTCTACCCGGTCAACTCGGTTCCCCAGGTGGTCCGTCGGATCAACAACGCGCTGCTGCGCGCCGACCAGATCGCCACCGCCGAGGGCGGCCACGACCGCACGGACTGGCTGGCGCCCATCGTCGCCGACGCCGAGGCCGGCTTCGGTGGGCCGCTGAACGCCTTCGAGCTGACCAAGGCCATGATCGCGGCGGGCGCGGCCGGCATCCACTACGAGGACCAGCTCGCCTCCGAGAAGAAGTGCGGCCACCTCGGCGGCAAGGTCCTCGTCCCGACGGCCCAGCACGTCCGCACGCTCAACGCGGCCCGGCTGGCCGCCGACATCGCCGATGTCCCCACCTTGATCATCGCCCGCACGGACGCCCTCGCGGCGAACCTGCTCACCAGCGATGTCGACGAGCGCGACGCACGGTTCACCACGGGGGAGCGCACGGCCGAGGGCTTCTACCGGGTGGAGCCGGGGATGGCCCCGGTGATCGCCCGCGGGCTCGCCTACGCCCCGTACGCCGACCTGATCTGGGTGGAGACCGGAACCCCGGACCTGGCACAGGCCCGCGAGTTCGCCGAGGCGATCCACGCGCGGTACCCCGACCAGATGCTCGCCTACAACTGCTCGCCCTCCTTCAACTGGAAGGCGGCCCTGGACGACGACCAGATCGCCAAGTTCCAGCGCGAGCTGGGGGCCATGGGCTACCGCTTCCAGTTCATCACGCTGGCCGGCTTCCACTCCCTCAACCACGGCATGTTCGACCTCGCCCGAGGCTACGCCGAGCACGGCATGACCGCGTACGTGGACCTTCAGGAGCGCGAATTCGCCGCCCAGGCCCAGGGGTTCACCGCGGTCAGGCACCAGCGCGAGGTCGGTACCGGCTACTTCGACCTGGTCTCCACCGCCGTCAACCCGGCCTCCTCCACCACCGCGCTCTCCGGCTCCACCGAGGAAGAGCAGTTCCACTAGGCCCGTTCGGGCCCGGCGCCGGTCCGAACCCGGCACCGGTCCGAACCGGCGCCGCGCGCCCGCCGTCCGACCTGTCCCTTTTCCCACTCCCGCAGCCCACCGACCTCGGCATGACTCGGTGGCGGCGGCCGCGGTACGCGGCCCGGCGCGGCGGGCGAGGAACAGCGCGAGGAGCGCGGTGGCGGCCAGGACCGCGGCCGAGACGGCGAAGGCGGTGCGGTAGCCCGCGGTGAGCGCCTCCAGGCGCGGCTGGTGGACGGCGGCGTGCGCGGTGACGGACCCGGCCAGGGTCGCCAGGGCGGCGAGGCCGATCGCGCCTCCGACCTGGCGGGTGGTGTTCACCAGGCCGCCCGCCAGCCCCGCGTCCCGCGACGGGACGCCTTCCACGCAGAGCGCGGTGAGCTGGACGAAGGCGATGCTCAGCCCCAGGCCGACCACGATGCTCGGACCGAGGACGTCCGTGGCGTAGCTGCCGTGGGCACTGATCCGGGACAGCCACAGCAGGCCCGCGGCGTCGGTGAACAGGGCCGCGGCCAGCGTCGTGGTGGCGCCGATCCGCCGGGCGATCCGGGGCGCCACGGTCGCGCCGAGCATGTTGGCCGCCGCGAGCGGGAGTTGGCCGGCTCCGGTGACCAGGGGATCGGCCCCGAGGACCTGTTGCTGGTAGAGCGGCAGGAAGAAGAACAGCGCGATCCACACGGACCCCAGCAGTGCCATCAGCAGGTTGCCCGCGGCGACCCGGCCGGTGGCGAACAGGCGCGGCGGCACCAGGGCGTCCGGCCGCCGGAGCTCGATCAGGGCGAAGGCCGCGAGCAGCGCGGCGGCGCCGACGAGCGAGCCCAGCACCCGGGCGTCCGTCCAGCCCGCGCCGCGCGCGGTGGTCAGCCCCCAGACCAGGCAGGTCAGGGCGACGGTGATGACGGCGGTGCCCAGCAGGTCGAACCGCCCGGCCGTCCGGGCGGCCCCGCCCGGTACGAGGACCACCACGGCGGCCAGGACCGCCGCCGTCCCGAGCGCCACGCAATGGAAGATCCAGGGCCAGCCCCAGGCCTGGGTCAGGACGCCGCCGAGCAGTACGCCGCCCGCCCCTCCCGCACCGGAGACCGCGCCCCACACGCCCAGTGCCCTGCCCCGCCCGGGTCCGGGCGGGAACAGGTCCATCGCCAGGGCGAGCGCGGCCGGGGCGACGGCCGCGGCACCGAGGCCCTGAACGGCGCGCGCCGCGATCAGCGCGCCCGCGGAGGAGGCCAGCCCCGCCGCCAGCGAGGCTACGGCGAAGAGCGCGAGGCCCAGGACCAGCACGCGGCGGCGGCCGAGCAGATCGGCCGCCCGGCCGCCCGCCAGGAGCAGCGCCCCGAACGCCAGGCCGTAGGCGTTGACCACCCAGGTGGTTCCGCCGTCCGACAGGCCCACCCCGGCGCTGATCTGCGGCAGCGCCACGTTCACGATCGACGTGGCGAGCATGACCGTGAACTGGGCCGCGGCGAGCGCCGCGAGCGCGGCTCCCGGTCGGTGCGCGGGCGGAGCCGGGGCCTTCCGTGTGCGGGGGAGGTTCATGACGCACAGACTCGTGCGGGACGGTGTCCACTCTCCAGGTCGAAAACGGGCCGGGACTGTTCATCCCTGTCCGCACCTGTCCACCGGCTACGGCGTCTCGACGGGGCCGTGCAGTTCCCGCTGCCACAGGGCCTCGCACAGCAGGTCGAGGCCCTGGCGCAGGTGGCGCCGGTAGGTGCCGTACGGAAGGCCGAGGCGGCGGGCCGCGGCCTCCTGCGTGGGCGCACCGGAGAAGTAGCCCGTCGTCAGGGCCTCGCGGGCCCGCACGCCGCGCGGATCCTGGGCGAGGTCGTCGACGGCCCGGCGCAGCAGGGCGCGCAACTCCTCGACGGGATCGGCGAAGTCGGCCGCGAGACGGGCGCGCATCAGGGCTCCGGCGGCGAAGGCGGCCGCGTCGCGCCAGTGCGTCAGCGCCTCGCGCACGGACTGGTCGAACGTGGCGCGCGAGACGGGCGACGGCCCCGCCCGGACGGGCCCGTCGGGGGCCGATGTGAAGCGGCGGAGCCACGTCTCCACGGGTACCCGGCGCCAGTCGACGCTGAACAGCCCGTAGGTGTGCTCACCGACCCGCGGCCGGGCCCCGGTGTCGTCGAGGGTGCCCTTGACGCGCCCGGCCCACGTCTCGGCGTCCTGGTAGACGGCGAAGCCGTAGGCGCGGCCGCGGGCCCGGGCGGATTCCGCCTGGGCGCGGGAGCTGCTCAGGTCGATGACGCGCGAGGGGACCTGGTAGCGCTCCGGGTAGACCGAGAAGCGGCTGATGCCGATGTGCTCGCCGGGGCCCACCGGGTCGGTGGTCCTGGTGTGCTCCCACGCCGCGGCGACGACCGGATCGGTGGCCAGGTCCTCGGGGTCGGGCGGCGCCGGCAGGGCGAGCCGGGCGGTGAACGCCACGATGCGGCCCGTGCTCACGAGCCGGTAGACGCTGAAGGCCTGCGGCTGGCGCCGCGCCCAGTAGCGGACCAGTTCCGCCGAGGCCGCCCCCTCGGTCTCCGCCGCCATGCGCAGGACGACGGGCAGGTCGTCGGGGTGCAGGGGGCGGTCGTGGACCTCGTCCTCGCGGGACCAGGTGCGCAGCCGCGCCAGGGTCTCGCCCTCCCGGAAGAGGTAGAAGAGCTCGTCGGTGACGGTCCACACCCGCTCCTCGGGCGCCTCGCGCAGGACGCGCAGGTACTCCTCCATCAGGCGCCCGCGCATCGAGGTGAAGGCGGTGGGCGCCCGCCAGCGCAGGTCGGCGGCCAGGGTCTCGCGTGCGGCGTCGTGGGGGTGGATCCCGCGGTGGGTGGACTCCATGAAGGGCAGGTCCCTGAGCCAGGAGAAGAGGAGGTGGGCGTCCTCCCCGTGCAGCACGGCGGAGAGGAGCTCCTCGGAGGTCGCGTACGCCTGCGCCGCCACCTCCAGGGCGCGGCGGTGCGCGGCCGTGGGCACCTCGCCGATCAGCCCGGCCA
Organism: Streptomyces sp. ICC1; assembly: GCF_003287935.1. Lineage (GTDB taxonomy): Bacteria > Actinomycetota > Actinomycetes > Streptomycetales > Streptomycetaceae > Streptomyces > Streptomyces tritrimontium. Next base: position 8,112,131 of record NZ_CP030287.1, on the reverse strand, counting down.
GCAGGGTGCGCAGGACGTCCGCGGAAGGGGACCAGTTCTCCGCCTCGCCGCAGCCCGTCGAACCCGCGGCCGCCGCGAGCGACAGGGCCAGGGGGTTGCCCCCGGCGAACCGGAGTACGCGGCCGCGCAGTTCGGGCCGCAGCCGCGCCGCGGCCAGCAGGCTCCGCGCCTGGTCCTCGGAGAACGGCTCGAGTTCGCTCACGTGCAGGAGCCCCGCCCAGGCGGGGTCGGCGGCCCACTGCGGCTGCGGTCCGAGGCGACCGGCCAGGACGACCAGGGCGCCGTCCGCGGCCCGCGGCAGGAAGCGGTGCCACAGCCAGCTCTCCAGCCACTGGCAGTGCTCGAAGGAGTCGACGACGAGGACCGTGCCGGGAGCGTCCAGGAAGGGGCCGGCCGCGCGCTCGAACTCGGCCGGGTCCCGGCTGACGAAGCGGCCGTCGAGTTCGACGAGGGGCCGGCCCGCCGCACGGGCGTCGTCCGCCATCCTGCGCAGCAGCGTCGACTTCCCGATGCCGCCCGGCCCGTACACGTAGAACGCGAACGGCGCCCGCGGATCGCCGGCCAAGGCCTCCCCGAACCGCGCGAGTTGCTCGTTCCGGCCGATGAAGGCCCGAACCCGTGCGGTGCTCAGTCTTTCTCCCACGGACACCATGACGCTCGCCGTTCCCCCTTGTTGTGCGTGCCGTACCGGTGTGGCCCCCATTGTCACCGGACGGGTCCGAGGTCCCGGCCGTCGGGGCGGACGGGGGTGAAGTCCACGGACAGGGCGGCGGGACCGCGGGTGTACAGGCCGGTCTCCCGGTAGGGGGAGCCGGGGCTGTGGCGGACCTGCTCCAGCAGGGGCAGGAGCAGTGCGGCGACGGTCTCGATCTCGGCGCGCGCGAAGGCGGCGCCGACGCACTGGTGGAGCCCGGTGCCGAAGGCGAGGTGCTGGGCGGCGGCGGTGAAGGAGCGGGCGGTGCCCAGATCGGGGCGGTCGATGTCGAAGGTGTCCGGGTCGGTGAAGGCCTCGGGGTCGCGGTTGGCCGCGCCGGTCATGCAGAAGACGGTGGCGCCCGCCGGGACGGTGGTGCCGTCGAACACGGCTTCCCGCTCGGCCAGTCGGGGGATGAGCTGCACGGGCGGGGTGTAGCGCAGGGTCTCGGCGATCGCGGCGGGCAGCAGGCCCGGGTCCCGGCGGACCCGGGCCATCTGCCCGGGGTGGTCGATCAGGTGCTTGAAGAGGTAGGCGAGCGTCTTGTCCGCGGGCTCGGTCGCGGCGACGAGGACGTTGGTGATCAGCGCGGTGACGTCGCGGTCGCTCATGGCGATGCCGTCGAACTCGGCCGTGACCAGCTTCGATATCAGGTCCTCGCCCGGATGGCGGCGCCGCTGCCCGATGACGGGGGCCAGGTACGCCTCCAGCCGATCGGCGCAGTCCAGACAGTGCCGCCGGCGCTCGGGAGTGAGGACGACGCTGGTGACGAACTCGGTGATCCCGCTGTTCCAGGCGGCCACGTCACGCCAGTCCGCCGTGTCCAGGCCGAGGACGTCGAGCGTCACGAGCACGGCGAAGGGCTTGCCGAAATCGTTGACGAGGTCCATCCGCCCCCGTGCCAGGAAGGGCGCGACGAGCTCGGCGGCACGGGTGTGGACGGCGCGCACCTGGTCCCGCAGGGCCTGCCCCGTGAAGCCGCGGACGAAGATCTTCCGCTTGGCCGTGTGTTCGGCCCCGGTCATCTGGGAGAGGACCCGGCCGCGCATCACCGGCTCGGCGCGCACCTGGAGCATCTCCGTGGTGAACGCCTCGTGGTCGGTGAGCACCCGTCTCACGTCCTGGTGGCGGGAGAGGAAGTAGGCGTCGATCGACGGCTCGTGGTGCACCGGTGCATGCTCCCTCAGCCAAGCGAAGAAGAGTTGGGGGGCCGAGGCGAACTCCTCGGAAAGGACGCTGAAACCGGAACCGACCAGGGGCATGGCGGAGAACCTCTCGAAGCGGGGGGACGGTCACGGACGGTGCGAACGGATGCGGACCGCCAGAAGTTCAAGACGCGGATCGGCGCCATTGGTTGCCCCGCCGGGAAGTCCAAGCCGCGGGCAGGTGTTCGACCGGCTCGCACCGCCCCCGCCAGGGCCGGACGGGCCACGGACGGGCCACGGACGGGCGGCGCGCGGCCGTGTCGCGGCCGGATCCGGAGGGCTCCTGTCATCGTGGGCCACCGCCGCTCCGTCTCTCCCCCCGGAGGTACCCCCGTGTCCCGACGCCCGTACGGCCGCACCGGCCGGATCCGCCCTTCGCTGCGCCTGGCCGCCGCCACCGCAGTGTGCGGCGCCGTGCTCGCCGTCTCCGTGCAGCCCGCGCAGGCCGGCGCGGACCGCAACCCGCCGCCCGGGCCCTCCCTCCGCCAGGAGCTGAGGGAACTGGTGGAGCGGCCCGACGGGCCGCCCGGGGTCATCGCCGTCCTGCGCGACGGCGACCGTACGGAGGTCTACCGGGCGGGCGTGGCCGACGTGGAGAGCGGCCGGCCGCCGAAGGCCACCGACCACATGCGGATCGCCAGCGTCGCCAAGGCCTTCAGCGGGGCGGTGGCCCTGACGCTCGTCGACCGCGGCAAGCTGCACCTGGACGACACGATCGGCCGGGTGCTGCCCGGCCAGCCGGACGCGTGGCACCGGGTGACATTGCGTCAACTGCTCAACCACACCAGCGGACTGCCCGACTACTCGGCGTCCCAGGGCTTCATCGACGTCATCTCCGAGGACCCCCGCCACCGCTTCGACTCCCGGCGCCTGCTGGAGTTCGTCGCCGACGAGGACCTCGATTTCCGGCCGGGCAGCCGCTACCAGTACTCCAACTCCGACAACATCGCCGTCGCCCTCATGGCCGAGGCCGCCACCGGGCGCCGGTACGAGGACCTGCTGCGCGAGCTCGTCTACGAGCCGTTGGGCCTGCACGCCACGAGCCTGCCCCAGGGCTACCGGCTGCCCGCGCCCTTCCTCCACGGCTACCAGATCGACCCGCAGGCCGGGCCCGTCGACGTCAGCGAGGCGGTGGGCGCCTCGGGAGCCTGGGCGTCCGGGGGCATCGTCTCGACGCCGAAGGACCTGACCGCGTTCATCCGGGGCTACGCGGGCGGCGCGCTCGTCTCGGAGCGCACCCGGCGCCAGCAGTTCCGGTTCATCCCCGGCGCACTGTCCCAGCCCCCCGGCCCCGGCCGCACCGAGGCGGGCCTGGCGATCTTCCGCTACACCACGCGCTGCGGAGTCGTGTACGGCCACACCGGCAACACGGCGGGCTACACGCAGCTGGCGGCGGCCACGGCGGACGGCCGGCGCTCGCTGACCTTCTCGATCACCGCGCAGACCTCCCTCACCACCAACCCCGACCTGCTCGCACAGGTCCGGGAGGTCCAGGAGGACTTCGTCTGCGCCCTGCTGCGCAAGTGATCCCGGCGGTCAGGGAGACCGCGGAGCGCGTCCCCGCGCGGCCCCGGCCGGGTGGGGCCAGCGCTGGTGGTGGCGGTCGATGACGTAGTGGTGGCCGTGCCGGCGCCCGTCCGGGGCCGGACGGGCGCCGGCGAGGTGGGGGTGGCCCGGGGGCGAGCTGGTCGGCCGCGTCAGAGGGGTATAGGGGACGGGTGTGGGCGGTGTGGGCCGTGACCCAGTCGACGATGCCCCGCAGGGTCTTGATGCGGGACAGTTCCTCGACCGCGGACTCGGCGGAGCCGCCCGGGTCCTGGGGCAGGCCGATCCGGTCGGCCAGCGCTCCGATGATCTCGACCCGCTTGATGGAGTCGATGGACAGGTCCGCCTCCAGGTCCAGTTCGGGTTCGAGCATGTCCCGCGGGTATCCGGTCCGGGTGTGGACGATCTCCACGATCACGTCCATCACCTCTTCCGGTGTGCGGTGGGAGCCCCCGGGCGGTGGTGTCACCGCGTCGGCGGTTCCGGCGCCGGGGCCGGACCCGGGGGAGACGGTGCCGCCGGGCGGCGCCACGGCCGGAGCCGCGCCGCCGTACGCCGGCGGCGGGCCGTACGGGGCCCCCGCCGGGGCCGCGCCGCCGGGAGCCGGTGGCCGGGTGGCGCCGTCCTCGGGGCCGTGACCGGCGCCCGCCGGAGTCTCGTAGGCCGTGGCCGCCCACGAGCCGCCGGAGCCTCCCGGCAGGCCCGGGCCGTCCGGTGCCTGTCCGGTGGCCGCGCCGCCCGGGACCGGCGGCCAGGTCCCGGACCCCCCGGGCCCGTCGGCCGCACCGGCCTGAGCCGCGCCGAAGGCCGCGGTCCACGAGCCGCCGCCGGCTCCCGGCAGAGCCCGCGCGTCGGGCGGACCCGCCTGGCCCTGGCCGGTGGCCGCGTCCGCTCCCGGGGCGGCGGCCGCGCCGTACGGCCCCGCCGGGACCTGGCCGTTGCGCACGGCCGCACCCTGCGGCGTCGCGGAGCCCGGGCCGGTGGCGGCTGCCACGTACCGCGGGTCCGCGGAGCCCTGGCCGGTGGTCCCGGCGGCTTCGAGCACCGGCCACTGGTCCGGCGCGGCGCCGAGGGCGGGGAGCGGGGCCGCGAGCGCGCCGGTCCAGGGTCGCCCGGCGCCCGGCGCCGTCGTGCCCAGATAGCCCAGCATCACGTCCCGCTGTGCCTGGACCAGCTCGCGCGAGCCGCGCAGGTACTCCAGGACCGCCTCGTCCCGGCAGTCCACCGGGACGGACCGGAAGACCGCGGCGGCCTGCGTGCCGTCCGCGGACCGCCCCCGGTGGCCGTCGGCCGGGGCCACGGCCGGGCCGTCGCCCGTCGCGCGGACCGGGTGGCCGTCCGCCCGTCCCCCGAACCGGTCGTCGTCCGCGGCGCGGACGGCGCGACCGTCCGCCGGGCCCGGGCCCGCGGCCGGGCCGTCCGGGTGGCCGGGGAGCGGGCCCGGCGCGGACCCGGCCGCTGCCCGGCCGGGGGTTTCCGCGGCCGCCGGAGGCCAATGGCCTCCGGCCGGGGCGCCGTTCGTCGTCTGGGCCATCTGGTGTCCTCCCATGTCGTGTGCTGACGCGGACCGGAGACCTCCGGCGGCCCGGGAACCGTTCACTGCGTGGACCTCGGCGCCGTGCGCCCACCCGGCGGCCGGAACCGGGCCCGCGGGCCCGTACGCGGCCGGATCCGGACCCGCGGCCGCGGTCACCACGACCGGCACCGGCACCGCCACACCCACCCGGCCGGCCGGCCGGAGGCCTCCCGGGACCGGGGCGCCGTCCGACGTGCGGACCAGGTGGCCGTCCACCAGCCAGCCCGGGCGGCGCGGCGCCCGCTCGGGGAGCCGCGAGGTCCGGCCGCGGAACAGGGCTTCCGGGGCCACGGACACGCCCGCCGCCGCCAGTTCCGCCAGCGCCGTGACAAGCCTGACGAGGCCGTGCTCCCCCGGCACGTCCAGCGGGACCACCGTGTGCGGCCGGTCGTGCAGGATGCGGCCGATCAGGCCGGACAGCACACGGCCCGGCCCCGCCTCCACGAAGGTCCGGACTCCGGCCGCGTACATGTTCTCCACCTGCTCCACGAACCGGACCGGCTCGGCGACCTGACGGGCCACCAGGTCCCGTACCTCCCCGGCGGACCCGGGGTACGGACGGGCCGTCGTGTTCGACCAGACCGGGACGGCGGCATCGGCCATCGCCGTCCCGGCCAGCTCCTCGGCGAGGGCCGCCGAGGCCCCCGCCACCACCTCGCTGTGGAACGCGCAGGCCACCGGGATCGGCTCCGCCGACAGGCCCGCCTCCCGCAGGGCGGCCACCGCCTCGAGGACGGCGGCGGTGGGCCCCGAGACCACGCACTGCCGTGGCGCGTTGTGGTTCGCCACCACGCATCCGGAGCGCTCGGCGATCGGGCGCACTTGCTCCGGTGCGGCCTTGACCGCCGCCATCGACCCGGGATCGTCCCCCGCGGCGGCCAGGATGGCCTCGGCCCGGCGGGCACTCAGCCTCAGCAGGCTCTCCGTGTCCCACACGCCCGCCGCCCACAGGGCGGTGAGCTCGCCGTAGGAGTGCCCGGCCACGCAGTCGGGCCGTACGCCCAGGGTCCCGAGCAGCAAGTGCGCCGCCGAGCCCGCGAGTCCCAGGGCCGGCTGGGCCACCCGGGTGTCGGTGACCGCGGCGCGCTGTGCGGCCCGCTCCGGCGCGGTGAAGGCCGCCGGCGGGAACACCGCGGAGACCACCCCCGCCGGGGCCGCGTCCAGGAGCTCCCGCAGCGCCGGGAAGGCGGTGAACAGCTCGCCCAGCATTCCCGGGCGCTGACTGCCCTGTCCGGGGAACAGGAAGGCCACCAGGCCGGGGTCCGCCGCCTCCTCCCGTACGTGGACCCCCTCGCCCGGGACGAAGGCCCGGGCGCGCTCCAGCCGGGCGGCGAGCTGGTCCAGGTCGGCGGCCACGACGGCGACCCGCACCGCGCCGGGGTCCGCCGCGGCCTCCGCGGCGAGGTCCCGCAGCGCCCACGGCCGCCCGGCCGCGTCGTTCTCCTCCAGCCGGGCCGCGAGCCGTGCCATCGCCCGGCCCGCGGCGCGGCGGTCCGCGCCGCGGAAGCAGAACAGTTCGGCCGGCCACTCCTCCAGCCCGTGCCGGGGCTCTTCGGATCCGGCGTAACCGGTGAGCACGGCGTGGTAGTTGGTGCCGCCGAAGCCGAAGGCGCTCACCCCGGCGATCCGCCGCTCCGGGGGCGCCGCCCACGGCCGGGCCTGCGCGTCGAAGAAGAACGGGCTGGTCCCCGCCTGCCAGGCCGGGACCGGGCCGTCGATGTGCAGGGTCGGCGGCCGTACGCCCGAGTGGACCGCCCGGGCCGCCTTGATGAGCCCGGCCAGCCCGGCCGCGCACTTGGTGTGCCCGATCTGCGATTTCACCGAACCCAGCGCACAGGCGCCCGGCGCCGCGCCGGCCCCGGTGAACAGCTCGCTCAGTACGGCCAGTTCGGTGCTGTCGCCGACGACGGTGCCGGTCCCGTGCGCTTCGACCAGGCCGACCTCCGCGGGGCTGATCCCGGCCCGCGCGTAGGCCCGCTCCAGGGCCCGGCGCTGCCCTTCCGGCCGGGGGGCGGTCAGGCCGAGGGACCGTCCGTCACTGGACGCGCCGACCGCCTTGATCACGGCGTACACCCGGTCGCCGTCCCGTTCCGCGTCCGCGAGCCGCTTCAGCACGAGCGCTCCCACGCCCTCGCCGAGGGCGATGCCGTCCGCGGTGGCGTCGAAGGGCCGGCAGCGGCCGCGCGGCGAGAGGGCGCGGACGGAGGAGAACAGCAGGTAGTCGTTGATGCCGTTGTGGACATCGGCTCCGCCGCACAGCACCATGTCGCTGTCCTGGTCGCGCAGTTGGCGGCAGGCGAGGTCCAGTGCGGCCAGCGAGGAGGCGCACGCGGCGTCGACCGTGCAGTTGGCGCCGCCGAGGTCCAGCCGGTTGGCGACCCGGCCCGCGATGACGTTGGCGAGCACTCCGGGGAAGGAGTCCTCGGTGAGCCGCGGCAGTTGCGCGTCGAGCCCCGCGGGGAGCTCGCCCAGGTATCCGGGGTACAGCGCGCGCAGCCCGTACGCTCCCGCCAGTTCGGTGCCGGCCTCCGCGCCGAAGACCACGGAGGTACGGGACCGGTCGAATGCGCGGTCCTTGCCGTACCCGGCGTCCGCCAGGGCGCGCGCGGAGATCTCCAGGGCCAGCAGCTGGACCGGTTCGATCCCGGCCAGCGACGCGGGCGGGATGCCGTGGGCCAGGGCGTCGAAGGGCATCGGGCCGAGGAAGCCGCCCCACCGGGAGGGGGTGCGTTCCCCGGCCCGGGCCGGGTCGGGGTCGAAGTAGAGCGCCGGGTCCCAGCGTTCGGCCGGCACCTCGGTCACCGCGTCGGCCCCGGCCAGGATCCTGGCCCAGTAGGCGGCGAGGTCGGGTGCGCCGGGATAGGCGCAGGCCATGCCGACGACGGCGATGTCCAGCGGCTCGGGCGGCGCCTCGTCGGCCGCGGGTGCGGCCAGCTCCCGGGCGCGCCGGCGCAGTTGCTCGGTCGCTCCCTCGGTGACCTCGGCGTGCAGCGCGGCGATCGTGGTGGTCCCGGAGCGCAGGGTGGCGGCCTGGCCGAGCATGAACAGCCCTTCTGCTTCCTGCTGTTCCTCGTCCACGGGCTCCAGTGCGGTGCCGCCGGCCGTGCGCCGCAGGCCCTTGCTGGCGATCCGCAGCCGGCCCAGGTTGAGCCGCTCCAGCTCCTCCCACACCTCGCGCGGCTGCGCGCCGCCGTCTTCGAGCCGGCGCCGGGTCTCCTCGAAGGCGGCGGCGTACGGGGTGGCGGCACACCGTGTGGCGTGCCCGGGCGCGGTGTGCAGCAGTACGGTGTCGGCGCACTCCACGGCGGCGCGCTGGAAGCGCGGCAGCACGGCGCCGGCCGCGACCGCCTCCTCGGTGAAGAGGTAGGCGGTGCCCATGAGCACGCCGATCCGGGCGCCCCGATCGGCGAGCGGCGCCGCGGCGGCCGCGGCCATCGCGGCGGAGCGCCCGTCGTGGATGCCGCCGGCGAACAGCACGTCCAGCGCGGCCGGTTCGCGACACGACAGGAGCAGCTCGATCTGCTCCTCCCACAGCGGGAACGAGGCGCGCGGTCCGACGTGGCCGCCGCACTCCAGCCCCTCGAACACGAACCTGCGCGCCCCCTCGGCGAGGTAGCGCTCCAGCAGCCCGGGCGAGGGCACGTGGAGATGGGTGCGGATCCCGGCCGCCTCCAGCGGGGCGGCCTGCCCCGGGGTGCCGCCCGCGATGATCGCGTGCGGGGGACGCACCTCGGCGACGGCCGCCAGTTGCGCGGCCCGCAGTTCGGCCGGGGCGAAGCCGAGCAGTCCCACGCCCCAGGGCCGGTCCCCGAGGCGGTCGGCGGCCTCGGCGAGCAGCCGGCGCACCTCGGGGCCTTCCATCACGGCGAGCGCCAGGTAGGGGACCCCGCCCTCGGCGGCGACCGCTTCGGCGAAGGCGGCCTGGTCGCTCACCCGGGTCATCGGGCCCTGGGCCACGTGGAGCGGCTGCCCCGGGCCCTGTGCGCCGCCGGGCGGCCGGGCCCGTACGGCGGCCGCCAGGTGGCCCGTGACGGCCGCCCGGATGGCCTGGAGGACGCCGCCGGTCGTGCGGTGGCGTGCGGCCAGCCGGGCCGCCGCGGCCCCGTCCTGTCCGACGGGGAGCAGTTGCGTCCGCAGGTCCCGGGCGCCGAGCAGGCCGGCGGCGGGGCCCACGGGCGGGGTCAGGTCGGGGCGCGCGTAGACCCGGTGGCCGTCCAGGAGCCTGGTCTCGGAGCCGTCCATGGCCCGCAGCGCCGCGGCCACTTCGGCGGGCAGATCGGCCTCCCCCTCGGGGGTGAGGGCGAGTTGTGCGTCGACCAGCACCCCGCGGGCTCCGCCCGCGACGGCCGCGGCCGCCGTGTGCGGCCCGATCCCGCCGTACGCCCGTACGGGCAACCCGATCGCGGGGTCGGCGAGGAGCTGCTGGAGCAGGACGAAGGTGGTGGCCCCGCCCACCCGGCCGCCGGCCTCGTGCCCCTTGGCGACGAGCGCGTCCGCCCCGGCGGCCGCGGCCGCGAGGGCCTGCGGCAGATCGGTGACCTCGGCCCAGACGCGGGGGCTCCCGGCGGACGCCGCCCAGTCGGCGATCCGCTCGGCGGTGTGCGACGCGGGGTCGGCCAGGAGGACCGTGTCCACCTCGGCCGGCAGGTCGCGCGGCCCGGTCGGGCAGCCCGCGGGCACCCGTACCCCGTAAGGGCGCCCGGTGAGGCGGTGGGCGAGCTCGGCGACGGCACGCCGCGAGGCCCCTTCGTCACGGCCGAGGTCCAGCAGGCCGAGGGCCCCGGCGCGCTCGGCGGCGGCGACGATCCGCGGATTGGGCTCCTCGAACGGGCTGACCGCGACGACCAGCCCGCGGTCGGCGGAGCCGGTCCCGCCGGGCTGCCGGGGCGGCCGCGGCGGCGAGGGCCGGGGCCGGGGCGGCGCTGGCCGCGCCGCCGGCCATCCAGGCCACGGCCGGCAGGATCGTGGCGAGGACCGCGGTGGCGAGGGCGGCGGCCCGTGGGGGCGTGAGGAGTTGTCGGGACATGCCCGTTCGGGGGCCGGCCTGCCCTCGGCGCGCGCGCTGCGCGCGGGCAGCGCGAGCTGGAGCACGTCGGCGAGGCTGCCGGCGTACCGGTCGGCCACGGCGCGGGCCAGGGCGAGCATGCGGGGGCCTAGGACGACCTCGGGCGAGACGACCTGGGCGAGGGCCGCGAGCGCGCCGTCGTAGTCGGATTCGGCGCGGCGCTCGACGACGAAGCCGTCGATGAGCCCGCCGCCCTCCCGGCGGCCGCCGTGGACGCGGTGGGATCCGGCGCCGAAGCGGACCCGGACGCGGACGCCCGGCCGGGCGGACTCGGAGAGCTCGGCGGGAACCGCGTAGTCGAAGAGCCGGTCGAGGTGGAGCACGCCCTTGTTCACGAGGACGCGGGCGACGGGCAGGTCCTCGGCGACGGCGGCTCCGCGCCAGGTCCGCGGTTTGGCCTTGGGCGCCTTGGCCTTCGCCTCGGCGACCATCTCCCGCATCAGCGCGAGCTGCTCCGGCGGGCCGCCGGGCCCGTCCCCGCCCCGCTGCCCGGTTTCGTTCGTGCTGCTCACACCCGCATTCTTACCAAACCCCACCGACAGCGGCCGGATCCGGCCGCGCCCGCCCGCTTTCCCACGGGCACGCGCGAGGCCCCGGACCGTGGGGTCCGGGGCCTCGCGTCACGGGCTCTGGTGCTTAGAGGCCGACGGCGGCGCGCAGCGCGTCGACGCGGTCGGTGCGCTCCCAGGTGAAGTCCGGCAGCTCGCGGCCGAAGTGGCCGTACGCGGCGGTCTGGGCGTAGATCGGGCGGAGCAGGTCGAGGTCGCGGATGATCGCGGCGGGACGCAGGTCGAAGACCTGGCCGATCGCGTCCTCGATCTTCTGCACGTCCACCTTGTGGGTGCCGAAGGTCTCGACGAACAGGCCGACGGGCTCGGCCTTGCCGATCGCGTACGCGACCTGGACCTCGCAGCGCGAGGCGAGGCCCGCGGCGACGACGTTCTTCGCGACCCAGCGCATGGCGTACGCGGCGGAGCGGTCGACCTTGGACGGGTCCTTGCCCGAGAAGGCGCCGCCGCCGTGGCGGGCCATGCCGCCGTACGTGTCGATGATGATCTTGCGGCCGGTCAGACCGGCGTCGCCCATCGGGCCGCCGATCTCGAAGCGCCCGGTCGGGTTGACCAGCAGCCGGTAGCCCTCGGTCTCCAGCTTGATGCCGTCCTCGACGAGCTGCGACAGCACGTACTCGACGACGAACTCGCGGATGTCCGGAGCCAGCAGCGAGTCCAGGTCGATGTCCGCGGCGTGCTGCGAGGACACGACGACGGTGTCGAGGCGGACGGCCTTGTCGCCGTCGTACTCGATGGTGACCTGGGTCTTGCCGTCGGGACGCAGGTACGGGATGGTCCCGTTCTTGCGGACCTCGGACAGCCGCTTGGAGAGCCGGTGCGCGATGTGGATCGGCAGCGGCATCAGCTCGGGGGTCTCGTCGCAGGCGTAGCCGAACATCAGGCCCTGGTCGCCGGCGCCCTGCTTGTCGAGCTCGTCCTCATCGCCCTCGACGCGCTTCTCGTAGGCGGTGTCGACGCCCTGCGCGATGTCCGGGGACTGCGCGCCGATGGACACCGACACGCCGCAGGAGGCGCCGTCGAAGCCCTTCTTCGAGGAGTCGTAGCCGATCTCCAGGATCTTGTCGCGGACGAGCTGCGCGATCGGCGCGTACGCCTTCGTCGTCACCTCTCCCGCGATGTGCACGAGACCGGTGGTGATGAGGGTCTCCACGGCCACGCGCGAGGTCGGGTCCTCGGTGAGGAGCGCGTCGAGGATGGTGTCGCTGATCTGGTCAGCGATCTTGTCGGGGTGACCCTCGGTCACGGACTCCGAGGTGAAAAGGCGACGGGACACAACGCTCCCTGGGGTTGCAGCGGCTGCTGGCTGAATCATTGGCGGAACCACATCGGAGGCTGCGCCCGATCACGTTCCGGATGCAGTTTATCGGTCGCCACCGTGCGCTGGACCACCCGTCTCGCCCTGTGGGAGGCGTGTGACCTGCGGCACTCCATTCTGACGCAAGGAATTGCCGGGGAGAAGAGGCACCGCTCAGGCGCGTCGCGTTCCGATGCGCGGTGCGACCTGGTCCCAAATCACGTCCGCGAGTGCTTCCTTCGGACCGTAAGGGACGGAGGTCTCGGTCCCGTCGGAGGCAAGGACGACCGCCTCGTTCTCCTCGGAACCGAAGGTCTTGGTCTCTCCCACTTCGTTCACCACGAGGAGGTCGCACCCCTTTCGGATGAGTTTGGCGCGCCCGTTGGCGAGTACGTCGTCGGTCTCGGCGGCGAATCCGACGACGACCTGCCCCTCCCGGGCCCGGTCGGCGGAGATCTCGGCGAGGACGTCGGGATTGCGCACGAGGGCGACCGGATCGGGCTCCTGCCCGTCCTTCTTCTTGATCTTCCCGTCCGCGTACCGCGCCGGCCGGAAATCGGCCACGGCGGCGGCCATCACCACGGCGTCGGCGTCCGCGGCCGCCTTGAGCACGGCCTCGCGCAGCTGCAGGGCCGTCCCGACCCGTACGACGTCCACCCCGGCCGGGTCGGCGAGCGCGGCGTTGGCGGAGACCAGGGTGACCCGGGCCCCGCGCGCGACGGCGGTGCGGGCCAGCGCGTAGCCCTGCTTGCCGGAGGAGCGGTTGCCGAGGAAGCGGACCGGGTCCAGCGGCTCCCGCGTGCCGCCCGCGCTGATCACCACGTGCCGGCCGGCGAGGTCGGGCCCGCCCGTGCCGCCCGGCAGGGCGCCCCTGCGCAGGACGCCGCGGCAGACCTCGAAGATCTCCTCGGGGTCGGGCAGCCGCCCCTTGCCGGTGTCCTTGCCGGTGAGCCGGCCGACGGCCGGCTCGATGACGACGGCGCCGCGCCGGCGCAGCGTGGCCACGTTCTCCTGGGTGGCCGGGTGCTCCCACATCTCGGTGTGCATCGCGGGTGCGAACACCACCGGGCAACGTGCGGTGAGCAGGGTGTTGGTGAGCAGGTCGTCCGCGAGCCCGTGGGCGGACTTGGCCAGCATGTCGGCGGTGGCCGGGGCGACGACGACGAGGTCGGCGGACTGCCCGATGCGCACGTGCGGCACCTCGTGGACGGTCTCCCAGACCTCGGTGGACGCCGGGTTGCCCGAGAGGGCGGCCCAGGTGGCCTCGCCGACGAAGTTCAGCGACGCCGCCGTGGGCACCACCCGCACGTCGTGTCCCGACTCGGTCAGCCGGCGCAGCAGCTCGCACGCCTTGTAGGCGGCGATCCCGCCGCTGACTCCGAGTACGACCTTCGGCTTACCCACCACACACGCCCCTTCGGATGGACCTGGACCTGGACCTGTACCGACCCCGTGACGCCCACACCTGTGACACCTATGACACACCACAGGCCCGGCAGATGTTCTGCCGGGCCTGTGGTGAAGGAAAAACTCGTGCCTTACTGAGCCGGGGCCTCGATGGCCTCGGAGGTCAGCAGACCCGCGTTGATCTCGCGCAGCGCGATCGAAAGCGGCTTCTCGTGGACGTGGGTGTCCACCAGCGGGCCGACGTACTCGAGCAGGCCCTCACCGAGCTGCGAGTAGTACGCATTGATCTGACGGGCACGCTTGGCCGCGTAGATCACGAGGCTGTACTTCGAGTCCGTGGCCTCGAGCAGCTCGTCGATCGGCGGGTTGATGATGCCCTCGGGCGCAGTAATGGAAGAGGACACGCTCTACCTTCCGAAGATGGGTTGAAAGATCAGTTGAGGAACACCGATCGACTGAACATCGATCAACGATCAAACAACATTCATCAAGGTTAGCAGCTCGCGCGCCACATCCTCGACCGAGGTGTTGACCAGGGTGGTATCGAACTCGGATTCGGCAGCCAGTTCGATCTTCGCGGTGCCGAGCCTCCGCTCGATGACCTCCGCCGATTCGGTGCCCCGACCGGTGAGCCGGCGAACCAGCTCGTCCCAACTCGGAGGCGCCAGGAAGACCAGCTGTGCCTCGGACATCGAATCCCGGACCAGCCGGGCGCCCTGGAGATCGATCTCCAGCAGGACCGGTTCGCCGTTCTCCAGGCGTTCCAGCACTGCGCCGCGGGGTGTGCCGTAGCGGTTGCCCGCGAACTCGGCCCACTCCAGCAGCTCGCCATTGGCGATCAGCTTGTCGAACTCGTCGTCGTTGACGAAGAAGTACTGGACTCCGTGTCGCTCACCGGGCCGCGGCTTGCGGGTGGTGGCCGAAACCGAGAGCCAGACCTCGGGGTGAACCTTGCGCATATGCGCGACGACCGTGCTCTTGCCGACCCCCGAAGGGCCGGAGAGCACGGTCAGCCGCGGACGAACCTCTGCTGCCATAGAGCGATTATCCAGCTTCTCGGGACTGCCTGAGAACGCCGGTCGCACTTCAGGCGGCGCGTCAGCCGGCAGGAGTGCCGAACTCACGCTCCAGAGAAGCGATCTGGTTGGAACCGAGACCTCGGACACGCCGGGACTCGGAGATGCCGAGGCGCTCCATGATCTGCTTGGCGCGCACCTTGCCGACGCCAGGCAGGGACTCCAGAAGTGCGGAGACCTTCATCTTGCCGATGACGTCATTCTCCTGGCCCGTCTTGATGACGTCTTGGAGGGAGGCGCCGGAGTGCTTGAGTCGATTCTTCACCTCGGCCCGCTCCCGGCGAGCCGCGGCGGCCTTTTCGAGCGCTGCTGCGCGCTGTTCAGGGGTAAGGGGCGGAAGAGCCACGCCTACGTCACCTCGGATGTCGAACTGTCGGATACGGACCGGTGGGGAGCTTGAGGGCACCACACCAGGGAAGCGCCCGAACAGCGGTGTTGCTCGATCACTGCTCGTTCACTCTGGTCGGAGACTAGCGGCCATGACCGCTCCCGTCAGCGAGAACGGACGAAAAGTCCTGGTCAGCCTCCACTGAACCGTACATCACGGACAAACTACCCCTGTTTTGTCCGGTGGAAGACGTTCGAATTTCGTCAGACAGTGCGATGAGCGAGCCCGACGGCGTCCTCGAACGCCCCGATTCCACGTGCGGCGAGCGCCGAACGCAGGTCGTCGCGGATCCTCAGCGGCGCGGACGGATCGTTGAACAGCGCGGTGCCGACCGCCACCCCGGAAGCCCCGGCGAGGACGAACTCCAGCGCGTCCCGGCCGGAGGCGATCCCGCCCATGCCGAGGATGGGGACCCGCCGGACGCCGCCCGCCAGCATCGCCGCGTGGACCTGGAAGACGCAGCGGACGGCGACGGGCCGGATCGCGGGCCCGGACAGCCCCCCGGTGACCCCGGCGAGGGCCGGGCGCATCGTGTCGGTGTCGATGGCCATGCCGAGCACGGTGTTGATCATCGAGAGCCCGTCGGCGCCCGCGTCCGCGCAGGCCGCCGCGACATCGGTGATCCGGGTCACATCGGGCGTCAGCTTGGCGTAGACGGGCAGCGCGGGATCGGCCGCCGCCTTGACGGCCTTGACCACCTCGTACGAGGCGTCGGCGTCACAGGCGAAGACGAGGCCGCGGCTCGCGACGTTGGGGCAGGAGATGTTGACCTCGATGCCGACCACGCCGGGCTGCCCGGTCAGCCTTGCCGCCGCCTCGGCGAACTCCTCCGCGCGCTCCCCCGCGACCGATACGAGCACCCGCGCCCCGCGCTCGGCCAGCCAGGGCAGCTCGTGCTCGACGAAGTGGTCGATGCCGGAGCCCTGGAGCCCGATCGAGTTCAGCATGCCGCTGGGGGTCTCGGCCATGCGCGGAGCGGGACGGCCCGAGCGCACGTACGGCATCACGGTCTTGGTGGTGATGGTGCCGAGCTCGCCGAGGGGGGTGAAGCGGTGCAGCTCGCGGCCGTAGCCGGCGCAGCCCGAGGCAGTGGAGACGGGGTTGGGGAGGGTGACGCGGGCACCCAGCGGTGCCGACATGTCGACGTCTTCGGGGTTCACCGCGTGCCCGCCTTCGGGGTCATGGCACCGGCGCCCTCGAGGTCTTCGGGCAAGGTCCCCACCTCGTCCCAGCGGACGGTGGTGCCGTCGAAAACGGGGCCGGATGTGCAGGAGCGAAGAAAACGGGCGACGCCGTCGGGGCCGGTCACGGGCAGGACGCAGCTCATGCAGATCCCGATGCCACAGGCCATGGCCTCCTCCACGGCGGTGTGACTGGCCGCGCCGGCGGCGGCGGCGATCTCCGTGACGGCCTTGAGCATGCCCATCGGCCCGCAGGAGTGGACCTCGGTGGCGCCGATCGCCGCGATGGCCTCGGGGAGCAGGTCCGTGACCCGGCCCGCGCGGCCGGCCGACCCGTCGTCGGTGACGACGTACACGTGCTCGGAGAGGGCCTCGGCACGGTCGGTTCCGAACAGGCGGTCGGCGGTGGAAGCGCCGAGCACGAAGGCGACGCGGCCGCCGCGGCGCCGTATCTCCTCGGCGAGGGCGAACATCGGGGCGCTGCCGTAGCCGCCGGCGACCAGGACCGCGCGGACCGGGCCGTCGGGGAGGGGGGTAGAGTGTGCTCATGTCCACCCCCCCGCCGCCCGCGACCGCCCCCGACCGCCGGACCCTGATCGCGGACACGGCGATCGGCCTCGTGGCCGACGCGGGCCTGCGGGGGCTCACGCACCGCGCGGTCGACGGCGCGGCGGCGCTGCCCGCGGGGAGCACCTCCTACTACTTCCGCACGCGGACGGCGCTGATCGGCGCCTGCTACCGCAGGCTGGCCGAGCTCGACCTCGCGGACTTCGACGGCGACGCCCCCGCGGTGGGGTCCGACCGGAATGCGGCGGCCGGGGCGCTCGGCGCCCTGCTGTACCGGTGGCTGACCGCCGGCCGGGCGCGGCAGCTCGCGCGCTTCGAGCTGAGCCTGGAGGCCGCACGGAACACGGAACTGGAGGCCGAGCTCCATCAGGCCGGCCTCGGAGCGCGGGCCCGTGCGGCCGCCGTGCTCGCGGCCCTCGGCGCGCGGCGGCCGCAGGAGTCCGCCGAGCTGCTGGCAGCCTGGACGGACGGCCTGCTCTACGACCGCCTCGCCGGCGCCCTCGCCCGCTCCCGCCCGGCCCCGGACCGGGCCGAGCTGACGGCCACGGCCCGCCGCATGATCGACGCCGCCCTGACCGGGCCGTAGCGTCGGCGCTACGTCACTCCGTCACTCCGTCACCCCGTCACTCCACCCAGGGCTTCCACACGTTCTCGTTGCGCTCGACCCACCGCTTCGCCGCCTGCTGCGGCGGCAGCTTCTCCTCAGCGATCATCAGGGACACCTCGTTCTGCTGCTCCTTGGTCCAGTGGAACTTCTTCAGGAAGCCGGCCGCCTTCCCGCCCGACTCCGCGAAGCGCGTGTTGAGGTACTTCTGGAGCGGGGTGTTCGGGTAGGCGCAGGCCACCTTCTGGGGATCGTCCGCGCAGCCCTCGGTGTACTCGGGGAGCTTCACCTCGGTCATCGGGACCCGCTCGAAGAGCCACTGCGGCTCGTACCAGTACGTCAGGAAGGGCTTCTGCTCCTTGGCGAACTGCTTGATCTGGGTGATCTGGGCGGCCTCGGAGCCGGCGAAGACCACTTCGAAGTCCAGGCCCAGGTTCTCCACCAGCGCCTTGTCGTTCGTGATGTAGGACGGGGAGCCGTCCAGCAGCTGGCCCTTGCCGCGGCTTTCGGGGGTGCGCAGCTGGTCGGCGTACTTGTCGAGGTTCTTCCAGTCGGTGACGTCCGGATGGGCCTCGGCGAAGTACGTGGGGACGAACCAGCCGATGTGGCCCGTCACTCCCAGGTCCCCGCCGGGGGTGATGGTCTTCTTGCCCGCGACGTACCGCTCCTCCTGCTCGGGGTGTCCCCAGTCCTCCAGGATCGCGTCGACGCGGCCCTGGCTGAGGGCGTCCCAGGCGGGGACCTCGTCGACCTGGACGGTGTCCACCCGGTAGCCCAGCTCGTGTTCGAGGAGGTAGGAGGCGACGGCGGTGTTCGCCTGGGCGCCGACCCACGACTGCACGGAGAGGGTGACGGTCTTGGCGCCCTGGGCGGCGGCGTACGGGGAGGACTGGCGGGTCATGTCGGCGGCCCCGCAGCCGGTGAGGACGGCGAGTCCGGTCGCGGCGGCCAGTACGGCCGCGCCGCGGCGGTGGCGCGGGGTGCGCCGGGGGTGTGCGTCGCGCATGTCAGGCCTCCTTCGCGGGCTGGGTGAGGCGGTCGAGGAGCAGGCCGAGGCAGACGATCGCGGCGCCGGCCACCAGGCCGGTGGCCAGGTCGCCCTGCGCGAGGCCGAGGACGACGTCGTAGCCGAGCGCTCCGCCGCCGACCAGGCCGCCGATGATGACGACGGCGAGGACCAGCACTACGGCCTGGTTGACGGCGAGCAGCAACGCGGGCCGGGCCAGCGGGAGTTGGACCTGCCGCAGGAGCTGCGTGCGGGTGGCGCCGAGTGAGCGGGCGGATTCCACGACGGCCGGGTCCACCTCGCGCAGGCCCTGGACGGTGATCCGGACGACGGCCGGGAGCGCGTACACCACGGCGGCCGCGGCGGCCGGTGCGCGGCCGACGCCGAACAGCGCGACCACGGGGATGAGGTAGACGAACTGCGGCAGGGTCTGGCACACGTCGAGGACGGGCCGCAGCAGCCGCTCGGCCCGGGCGCTGCGGGCGGCTCCCACGGCGATCGCGAAGCCGAGGACGAGGGTGACCGCGACGGCGGCCAGGACCTGGGAGAGCGTGTCCAGGGAGGTTTCCCACACGCCGAGCACTCCGATGGCGCCCAGGGCGAGGACGGCGGTGAGCGCGGTGCGCCAGGTGCCCGCGAGGAGGGCGAGCGCGCAGGCGAGGAGCAGGAGCAGCCACCAGGGGGCGGCCTGGAGTGCGCCGCGCAGCGGGTCGAGGATCCAGCCGGTGAAACGGGCGGCCCAGTCGGCGGTGCCGCCGACGAGGGGTACGCCGGAGTAGAGGTGGTCCGTCATCCAGGCGACGGCCGAGTTGACCGGCCCGGCCAGGGGGACGGTCCAGGCCTCGGGCCACAGGGAGCTGCCGGCGATGCGGCCGGCGACGGCGACGGCGACGGCCGCGAGGAGGGTGAGCAGGCGGCCGTACCAGCCGGCGAACACCCGCCGCAGCAGGTGCTGTTCACCTCCGGGTACGGGGGCGGCGCCGATGCGGCGGCCGGCAGCGTCGACCGTGCGGTCCATGACCACGGCGAGCAGCACGATCGGGATGCCGGCGGCCAGGGCGGCGCCGACGTCCACGGAGGCGAGGGCCTGGTAGACGCGGTCTCCGAGGCCGCCGGCGCCGATCACGGAGGCGATGACGGCCATGGACAGGCCGGTCATGATGGCCTGGTTGACGCCGAGCAGGATCTGTCGGCGCGCGAGCGGGAGCCGGGCGGTGAGCAGGCGTTGGCGTCCGGTGGCACCGAGCGAGGCGGCGGCTTCCATGACGCCCGGGTCGGCGTCGCGCAGGCCGAGGGCGGTGAGGCGGGCCATGGGCGGGGCGGCGTAGACGACGGTGGCGAGGACGGCGGCGGGCACGCCGATGCCGAAGACCAGCACCATCGGGAGCAGGTACGCGAAGGCGGGGAGGATCTGCATGGTGTCGAGTACGGGGCGCAGGGCTCGGTCGGCGCGCGGGGAGAGCCCCGAGGCGAGGCCGAGCAGGGCGCCGAGTACGACGGAGGCGGCGACGGCCACGACCATCAGCGCGAGGGTCTGCATGGTCGGCACCCACATGCCGAGCAGCCCGCAGGCGGCGAAGGCTGCGGCGCAGGTCAGGGCGAGCCGGATGCCGGCGAGGCGCCAGGCGACGAGGGCGGTCAGGGCGGTGACCCCGGTCCAGCCGGCGGCGAGGAGAAGCACGTACACGACGCGGACGGACACCACGATGGCGTTGCTGAGGTGGCCGAAGAAGTAGAGGAACAGCGGGTGGCTGTCGCGGTGCTCGATGATCCAGTCGCCGGCGCGGCCGAGCGGCCCGGACAGGTCGACGGCCAGGGCCGCGGGCCAGCTGCCGGCGCCCGGGAAGGCCACGGCGAGCGGGATCAGCAGGACCACGGCGATGCCCAGCGGGAGGAGCGCTCCGCGGCGCGCGGCGAGGGCGGCCAGCGGTCTGCGGGGGCGGTCCTGGGAAGCGGGCGCGGTGCGGGAGGGGTGCCGGCCGGCGGGCCGTTCGGAGGACTGCGGGTCGTCCGAAGGGGCGGCGGCGCGGCTGTCGGACGGGGCGTGCGCGTCGGACGGGGCGCGGCTCGGGCTCGATTCCCGGGTCGAATCTTGGGTGGGGCTCGGGGTGGGGGTCGGGATCGGGGTAGAGGCCGCGGTCATGCGCGCCACCTCCGGGCGTCGGGGACGGGGGGCGCGGGACGGGCGGGGCAGGTCACGCCGCCACCCCCCGTCCGGTGGCGGCCGGGAGCCCGGCCACGACGGCGAGCAGCCCCGCGTCGTCCACGACGCCCAGGCAGCGGCCGCGGTCGACCACACGGGCCGGACCACCGCTGCGGACGACGGCCTGGATGGCTTCGGCCACGGTGGTGGCGGGGTTCAGCGCGGGTCCCTGCCCGGCCTCGCCGGCGGCGGCCGGGCGCATCGCGGTGCGGACGGTGAGCACCCGTTCGCGGGGGACGCCGCGGACGAAGTCCCGTACGTAGTCGTCGGCGGGCGAGCCGACGATCTCCTCGGGCGTGCCGAGCTGCACGATGCGGCCGTCGCGCATCAGCGCGATCCGGTCGCCGAGGCGCAGGGCCTCGGCGAGGTCGTGGGTGATGAAGACCATGGTGCGGCCCTCCTCGTGGTGGAGCCGGGCGACCTCCTCCTGCATCTCGCGGCGGATGAGGGGGTCGAGGGCGCTGAACGGCTCGTCGAACAGCAGGACTTCGGGGTCGGCGGCGAGGGCGCGGGCCAGGCCGACGCGCTGCTGCTGGCCGCCCGAGAGCTGGCCGGGGCGCCGGTCCTCCAGCCCTTCGAGGCCGACCTTGGCGACGAGCTCGGCGGCCTTGCGGCGGCGGTCGCCGCGTCCGACGCCCTGGATCTCCAGTCCGTACGCCACGTTGTCGAGGACGGTGCGGTGCGGGAGCAGGCCGAAGTGCTGGAAGACCATGGCGGCGCGGTGGCGGCGCAGGGCGCGCAGCCGGGTGGCGTCCATGGCGAGGACGTCCTCGCCGTCGATGGAGAGGCGGCCCGCGGTGGGCTCGATCAGCCGGGTGAGGCAGCGCACGAGGGTGGACTTGCCGGATCCGGACAGGCCCATCACGACGAAGACCTCGCCCTTGCGGACGTCGAAGGTGACGTCGCGGACGGCGGCGGTGCAGCCGGTGCGCTCGCGCAGTTCGGCGGCGGAGAGCTCGGCGTCGGCGGAGCCGGGGACCTGCGCGGCCGCCTTGTCCGGGCCGAAGACCTTCCACAGGCCGTCCACGGCGAAGACCGGGGGCGCGGCGGAGTCGACGGGGTCGGCCGGGGTGGTGGGGTCGGCCGCGGTGGTCGGGCCGACGGGCGCGGTGGCGTTGGCGTTGGCGTTGGCGTTGGCGTTCATCGGGTACCACCGTCCCGGGCGATCAGTTCGGCTGCCTTCTCGCCGACCATGAGCACTCCGATCATCGGGTTGACCGCGGGCATCGTCGGGAAGACGGAGGCGTCCGCGATGCGGATGCCTTCGAGCCCGCGGATCTTCAGGTCCGGGCCCACGACGGCACCGGGGTCGTCTGCGGCGCCCATCCGGCAGGTGCCGGCCGGGTGGTAGACGGTGTGCGCGACGGCGCGGGCGTAGGCGCTCAGCTCCTCGTCTCCGGTGATCTCCGGGCCGGGGCAGACCTCGCGCCCCAGCCAGCCCGCGAGCGGCTCGGTCGCGGCGATCTTCCGGGCGAGCTTGATGCCGTCGACCAGGGTCCGGCCGTCGTAGTCGTCCTCGTCCGTGAAGTAGCGGAAGTCCAGGGCCGGTTTGACCTCGGGGTCAGCGCTGGTCAGGTAGAGGCGGCCGCGACTGCGGGGCTTGGGGATGTTGGGGGTCAACGACACGCCGTGCGCGGGGCGTTCGTAGCCGATGCGCTCGGGGTTGTCGGTGAAGGGGACCTGGTAGAAGTGGAACATCAGGTCGGGCCCGGCGGAGTCGGGGTCGCGGCGGACGAACAGTCCCGCGTCGCTGTCCATCGCGGAGTTCTCGGGTATCGGGCCGTCGGTCTCCCAGACGATCACCGACTCGGGGTGGTCGAGCAGGTTCTCCCCGACTCCGGGCAGGTCGTGCACCGGCGGGATGCCGAGGGCTTCCAGGTCAGCGCGCGGGCCGATGCCCGAGTGCAGCAGCAGCCGCGGGGTGTCCACGGCGCCGGCGCACACCAGCACCTCGCGGCGAGCCGTGACCAGGGACCGCGTACCGTCCGCGGCCCGTACGTGGACGCCGCGCGCGCGGGTGCCGTCGAGTTCCAGGCGGTCGGCCCAGGTCTCCAGGAGGATGTGGAGGTTGGGGCGTTCGTCCATGACGGGGTGGAGGTAGGCCACCGACGCGGAGGAGCGCTTGTTGTCCTCGGGGTGGTAGGCGAGGTCGAAGAAGCCGACGCCCTCGTGGAAGGGCTTCCGGTTGAAGCCCTCGACGCACGGGACGCCCAGGGCGGTCTGCGCCGAGTCGACGAAGTCGCGCGCGATGGCGTTGCGGTCCTTCTCGGCCACCGGGACGATGTTGTTGAGGAGCTTGTCGAAGTACGGGTCCATCGCGGCCGCGTCCCAGCCCTCGGCGCCCGCCCGCTCCCACTCGTCCCAGTCGGACGGGAGCGGCTTGAAGGCGATCAGGGTGTTGTGCGAGGAGCAGCCGCCGAGGACGCGGGCGCGGCTGTGGCGGATGTGCGAGTTGCCGCGGGGCTGCTCGGTGGTGGGGTAGTCGTAGTCGAGCTCGCCGCCGAGCAGGCCCATCCAGCGGCGCAGGGTGAGCACCTCGGGGCGGTCCACGTCGCTGGGGCCGCCCTCGATGACGGCGACGGTGACGTCCGGGTCCTCGGTCAGGCGGGAGGCGATCACCGAGCCGGCGGTGCCGCCGCCGACGACGACGTAGTCGTACTCGTTCTCCGCAGGCGCGTACGGTCCCCCCACCCTGACCCTGACCCTGACCCCGATGTCGACCCCGAAGTCGACCCCGCTCCGACCCGCTCCGGCTGCCGCTGCCGCGGCCTCGGCACGGCCACCCCGGCCGACACAGCCGCCCCCCGGGGCCCCGAAAGCACGTACACGAGCCCGAACCCGGCCCCGACCACCACCGCGCCGCCGACCGCGTCGAGCACCCAGTGGTTGGCGGTGGCGACGATCGCGCACACCGTGATGGCCGGATGCAGCGCCCCCAGCAGCTTCTGCCAGCCCTTCGGCGCGAGCATCACGATCACGACCCCGCACCACAGCGACCAGCCGAAGTGCAGCGAGGGCATCGCCGCGTACTGGTTGGAGATCGCGGTCATCGCCCCGTAGCTCGGGTTCGCCAGGTCCTGCGCCCCGTGCACGGTGTCGATGAAGCCCAGCCCGGGCATCAGGCGCGGCGGTGCGAGCGGATACAGCCAGAAGCCTATGAGGGCCAGGACGGTGGCCAGGCCCAGGGAGGCGCGGGCCCAGCGGTAGTCCTTGGGGCGGCGCCAGTACAGGACGGCCAGGATGGTCAGCGGGACCACGAAGTGGAAGGAGGTGTAGTAGAAGTTGAAGAACGCCTCCAGCCAGGGCGTGTTCACCACCGCGTGGTTCACGGCGTGCTCGATGTCGATGCCGAGCGCCTTCTCGATGCCGAGGATCTGGCTGCCGTTGCCCTCGGCGAGGGTGCGGCTGGTGGGCGCGGCGGCCCGGATGTGCGAGTAGAGCGAGTAGCCGACCCGTATCAGCAGCAGTTCCAGCAGCAGGTTGGGACGCGACAGCACGCGCCGCCAGAACGGCAGCAGCGGCACCCGGGCCCAGCGCGCGGGCGCGGGCCGCCCGTAGGCCGTCGCGACCGGCTCGCGCCAGTACGGCGAGGAGCGCGGCAGGAACGGCACCGCGCAGGCCGCGGCCAGGGCCGCGAGCAGCAGCACGTTGTCCCGTACGGGAGCCAGCGCGACCAGGTTGGGCAGCAGGACGGAGCTCGGCAGGGTCATGGCCAGGACCACGGCGACCGGCCACACCGGCCGGTCGGCGGCCCGTTTGCCGACCTTGCCGGCGACCGCGAGCAGCACCCACAGCAGCTGGTGGCGCCAGCCGGCCGGGGACACGGCGACGGCCACGCAGCCGGTGACGGCGACGGCGAGCAGCAGTTGTCCGTCGCGGGCGTAGCGGGCGGCGCGGCGCAGGCCGATCCAGGCGATGGCCGCCGCGAGCGCGAGGTAGAGCAGGATCTCGCCGGGGCCGGACAGGCCCAGGCGCAGCAGCGCGCCGTGCACGGACTGGTTGGCGAGGCTGTCGGGGGCGCCGCCGAGGCCGGTGCCGGCCAGGTGCTGGACCCAGTACGTCCACGAGTCGCGCGGCAGGGCCGCCCAGGACAGGGCGGTGGCGCCGGCGAAGGTCGCGGCGGCGGCGCGCGCGGTGGGCCTGCGGCCGGTGAGCCACAGCAGCGGGGCGAAGAGCAGCAGCGCGGGCTGGAGCGCCGCGGCGAGGCCGATCAGGAAGCCGGAGGGGCGTTCGGCCGGGACCCGGAAGACGGCCAGCAGGACCAGCAGGACGGGCAGTACGGCGGTCTGGCCGGGGGAGGCGGCCTCGCGGACGGGCAGCGAGACCATCATCAGCGCCACCAGCACGGGCGCGGCCAGCAGCGCGGTGCGCCGGGGCACGGGGTCGGGCAGTCCGCGCGCGGCGACGAGCCCGACGGCGGCGACGAACAGCAGGGTCACGCAGGTCCAGGCCACCTCCAGGGACGGCGCGGCGAGGCCGAGCAGCGGCTTGAGGACCAGCCCCGCGAAGGGGGTCCCGGTGAACTGGCCGTTCTCGTAGAGCGAGCCCGGCAGGCTGCCGGGGGTGCCGGGGAGGTGGAAATCACTGAGCCACTCGCCGGGCGGCACGCGCAGCACGACCGCGGCCTGCCTGACGGCGAGCAACCCCGCCAGCGCCCACAGCATGAGGCGCGCGGCCCCAAGCCTGCCGCCGCCACCGCCTATGACCCCGGCATGTCCGTTCGCACCACTGTGCTCCGCCGCGTTAGCCACGCCTCGCCGGCCTCCCGCCCTGTTGACCGCAACCTTGACTTCGCCTGGCTGCCGCGCTTCATACCGCGTTTCATACCGCGTGCTTCATTTACCCGGACGACGATATCCCCCGCGCGATACCTAGGATGTCGGGCATGAGCATCGTGAAGATCAACGCACTCACCGTCCCGGCCGAACAGCGGGAGGTTCTGGAGCAGCGGTTCGCCTCCCGGGCGGGCTCCGTGGAGGGTTCGGACGGCTTCGAGTGGTTCGAGCTGCTGCGGCCCGTCGAGGGCACCGACCAGTACCTGGTGTACACGCGGTGGCGGTCCGAGGAGGACTTCCAGGCGTGGATGGAGGGGCCCATGAAGGCGGCCCACCAGGGCGGCGGCGCGGCGGGCGGTCCGGGGGCCGGCACGGGCGGTCCGGCGGGCGGCGCGGGCGGTCCGGCGGGCGGCGGGGAGCGGCCGAAGCCCGCCGCCACGGGCTCGTCGGTGTGGTCGTTCGAGGTCGTGCAGCAGGCGGCGCCGAAGCAGGCGTGAGCGTGGCAGGGGCCCGGAGCGCGCGCTCCGGGCCCCTGCCCTTTCGGGCTCTCACCGCACGTGCGGGCTGCTCGGCTCGGCCCTCAGCCCTCGGCTCGGCCCTCAGCTCCAGAAGGCGTCGGCCTCGTCGATGTCCTCGATGCAGACGTCGAGGTCGCTGATCTTCCCCGCGACGATCGTGAAGAAGATGCCCTCGTGGATCTCGATCCCGCGGTCGCCGCGGTCCGCGCGCGTTGTGTGGAAACTCATGACGTGGCCGCGGCCGTCGGCGAGCAGTTTGTCGAGATGGAGCCGCATGGTGCCGTTCGTCTCCTCGCCGAGTCGGCGGTAGAGGTCCAAGACGGCTTCCCGCCCCTTGTGGTGTCCGGAGATGGGGCTCGTGCCCGGGACGTGCTGGATGACGTCGGCCGTCATCATCGTGCTCAGCTTCTCCATGTCGCCCTTGCCGAAGGCCTCGTAGCCGCGGCGGATCAGGGCACAGTCAGGATGCTCCGACATGACGGTTCACGCCCTTCATGTGTACGGTTTGCCCTTTTTCCTATCATCGGCCCGGGCCTGTGGATATTCCAACGCGGGGCAGCCCCGGCCCGCTCCACAATGACGCCATGAACAGCGACGAGACGAACACCACCGCCACGACGAGGACGACCACGGGCACGAGTCCGGGCACGGACACGGACACGACTACGGGCACGGAAGCGGGAACGGGCACGGGCACGGGCACGGAAGGGGGAACGGGAACGGGCGCCTGGGAGGTCGTCACCGAGGCGTTCACCACCGCGGACGCCACACGGCTGCGCCGCGCGTACTACGCGGAGGTCGCCGGCCGGTACTGGGAGCGGTCGGTCACCGAGGCCGAGATCGACCAGGGGCTGCTGGACTTCCCGGACGACGAGCTCGCGGCGCCGACGGGCCGGTTCGTCGTCGGCAGACTCGGCCGCGAGGCCCTGGCCTGCGGCGGCATACGCCTCCTCGACCCGGCCACCGCCGAGCTCACCAGGGTGTATGTGGACGGGCGCGCCCGCGGCACCGGCGGCGGCGCGGCGCTCCTCCGGGCACTGGAGGAGGCCGGCCGCGAGCTCGGCGCCGAGCGCGTCCGGCTGGACACCCGGTCGGACCTGGTGGAGGCCCGCGCGCTGTATGCGCGCCACGGATACAGCGAGATACCCGCCTACAACGCGGGGCAGTATGCGGAGCACTGGTTCGAGAAGCGGCTGGCCTGACCGGTCACGTCGCGGAGTGGTCCCGGCGCGGCAGGGCCTCGTAGGGCTCCTCCGAGGCGGATCCGCAGAGCTCCGAGTTGATCTCCGCGACCAGCTCGGACAGGTCGGTCGGCCGGTCCGGGCCCCACCAGTCGCCGAGGAGCTCGCCGAGCGACTCCTCCCGGGCGGCGGACAGCTTCGCCGCGTTCTCGCGACCCTTGTCCGTGAGGAGCAGCGACAACCCGTCGCGGACGGCCAGCCCGCGCCCCTCGATCTCGCGGGCCGCGTCCGTGACGGCCTTCAGCGGCACCATGGTCCGCTCGGCGACCACCGCGGGATCGACGGATCCGTACCGGTTGATCCGCAGCAGCATCCAGCTGGAGGCGGGCAGCAGGTCGTAGCCGGCCTTCGCGGTGATCTTCTCGTACACGTGCTTGCGGCCCTGGAGGGTGCCGAGCACCGTCAGCGCGCGGGCGACCTCGTCGCGGGAGGAGCGCTGGACGGGGTTGGAGGCGAGGGTCTCGCTGACGTCGGGCGCCGTCACCGAGCCGCGCAGCTTGTCCTCCTTGAGGAACCAGGCCACGACGAAGGCCACCAGCACCACGGGCGCCGCATAGAGGAAGACGTCGGTGATGGCGGTGGAGTAGGCGTCCAGCACGGTCGGCTGCAGGTCGGGGGGCAGGCTCGCGATGGCGCGCGGATCCGCCTCCAGCCGGGCCGCGTCCATCCCGGGCGGCAGTGGTACTCCGGCCAGCGCGGCGGCCAGCTTGTCGTCCAGCCGGTTCGTGAAGATCGTGCCGAAGATGGCCACGCCGAAGGAGGCGCCGATGGAGCGGAAGAAGGTGGCACCGGAAGTGGCGACACCCAGGTCGGCGTAGGTGACCGAGTTCTGCACCACCAGCACGAGCACCTGCATGACCAGTCCGAGGCCGGCGCCGAAGACGAAGAAGTAGACGCTCATCTCCCAGGTGGAGCTGGTGCGCTCCAGTTGGTGCAGGAGCAGCAGACCGATCGCGGTCACGGCCGTGCCCGCGATCGGGAAGACCTTCCAGCGCCCGGTGCGGCTGACGATCTGGCCGGAGCCGGTGGAGGTGATCAGCATGCCGAGCACCATGGGCAGCATGTGGACGCCCGACATCGTCGGCGAGACGCCCTGGACCACCTGGAGGAAGGTCGGCAGGTAGACCATCGCGCCGAACATCGCGAAGCCCACCACGAAGCTGATCACCGAGCAGAGGGTGAAGGTGCGGATCCCGAACAGCTTGAGCGGGAGCACGGGCTCCGCGGCCCGCCGCTCGATCAGGACGAAGGCGATCAGCAGCACGGCGCCCAGCACGGCCAGCCCGATGATCTGCGGGGAGCTCCAGCCCCAGGTCCCGCCGAGGGAGGCCACGAGGACGAGACAGGTCGCGACGGAAGCGATGAGGAAGGTGCCGAAGTAGTCGATGGTGTGCTTCTCGGAGCGCACCGGGATGTGCAGGCTGGCGGCGATGACGACGAGCGCGACGAGACCGATGGGGAGGTTGATGTAGAAGACCCAGCGCCACGACAGGTGGTCCACGAACAGTCCGCCGAGCAGCGGACCCAGCACACTGGTCGCCCCGAAGACCGCACCGAAGAGGCCCTGGTACTTGCCGCGTTCGCGCGGCGGGACGATGTCTCCGACGATCGCCATCGACAGCACCATCAGACCGCCGCCGCCCAGGCCCTGGAGCGCGCGGAACCCGATGAGCTGCGGCATGTCCTGCGCGAGCCCGCACAGCGCGGACCCGATCAGGAAGAGCACGATGGCGTACTGGAAGAGCTTCTTGCGCCCGTACTGGTCCCCGAGCTTGCCCCACAGCGGTGTGGCGGCCGTCGAGGCGAGCATGTAGGCGGTGACCACCCACGACAGGTGCGCCATGCCGCCCAGGTCACTGACGATCGTCGGCAGCGCCGTCGACACGATCGTCTGGTCGAGCGCGGCGATGAGCAGCCCCAGCAGCAGTGCGCCGATGGAGACGAGCACCTCACGAGAGGCGTGTTCGGCACTCGGGCCGGATTTCCGCGGGTCGGGCTCCGTGGTCACGTCCTGCACCATCGGCTCCTCCTCAGGCCTGATCGACAACTCCATCCTGAGTGGTGTGTCCCGTTATGGCCTGTCGGACGGGTTGGGAGTGCTTCCGCGGGTCTGCATAATCGCAGGCAGTGGCCAGGGGAGGGGTACAAGTGAGCGCTGACCGCTGTACGGAATGCGGCGCCGTGGGAGACGGGTGCGGATGCCCGCAGGGGTTCGAGCCCCTGCGCGTCCGCCCGTACGTCACGCTGCCCGACCCCGGTCAGGCCGAGGCCCGGCCACCGCGAGGCGGCCCGGGGGCCACGCGGCAGCCCCACCCCGCCCGGGCGGCCGCCCCGCCACCGATACCCGAGGCGCACACCCCGGCGTACGGCACACCCGTGGCCTCCGCGTCGCCGATGGCTCCGGCGGGTTCCTGGCCTGACGAAACGATGCAGCTGCGCCCCGTGCCGCCCGTACCGCCGTACGGGGCACCGCCGCGCCGCCGCATGCGCCCGGTGCTGATCGCCGCGTCCGCGGTGGTCGTCTTCGGCGCGGCCGCCCTGGCCCTGACGGCCTTCGCGGGCTCCGCGGAGCCCGAGACGACCCTTCTCGACGCGAAACCCTCCTCCCCCGTCATCAGCCTGACCGAGGTGGCCCCCTCGCAGTCCTCCGCGAGCGCCAAGCCGAGCCCCTCGGCCTCCCGCTCCCCGAGCCCGGTGGCCGGATCGGAGGTCGGATCGGAGGTCGGCCCGGTGCCCGGCCCCCGGCCCGACCTCCGATCCGACCTCCGATCCGGCCACCGATCCGGCCACCGATCCGGCCCTCGCCACGGTCATCGCCCCGGTCATCGCCACGGCCCTCGCCCCGGCCCTCGATCCGGTCCCGCCGGTGCGTGACCTCCTCCGCCTCGGCCGGCCGCCTCGGCCTGGGGACGAAGACCTGCGTGTCCAGGTCCGTCGGGTACACCAGCGCCCGCAGCGCCACGATCAGCGCGCCCGCGCTCGGCCGCTCCGCCGGGTCCTTCGCCAGGCACTGCGCGACGAGCGGTACGAGCCGCTCCGGCAGCCCGGTCAGATCGGGCTCGCTGTGCACCACCTGGTACGCCACGAGGTAGTGGCTGTCGGAGTCGAACGGCCCCCGCCCGGTCGCCGCGTGCACCAGCACCGCCCCCAGGGCGAACACGTCGGCCGCGGTCCCGACCTCGCGCGGCCGCTGGAACTGCTCCGGCGCCATGAACGGCGGGGTCCCGATCAGCTTCCCGGTCTCGGTCCGCAGATCGCTGTCCGCGGGCCGCGAGATGCCGAAGTCGATGACCCGCACCCCGTCCGGGGCCATCAGCACGTTGCTGGGCTTCAGGTCCCGGTGCACGACCCCCGCCCGGTGGATGTCCCGCAGCGCCTCGGCCAGTCCGGCGGCGAGCCGGGTCAGCTCCCGGGCCTCCAGCACGCGCTCGCGCACCCGCTCGGCGAGCGTCGGGGCGTCGATGAACAGGGTCGCCATCCAAGGGCGTTCGGCATCGGGGTCCGCGTCCACGACGGGCGCGGTGAAGGCCCCGCTCACCCGCCGGGCGGCCGCGACCTCCTGCCGGAACCGGGCCCGGAACTCCGGGTCCACGGCGTGCTCGGCGTGCACGATCTTGACGGCGAGTTTCAGCCCCGACTCGGAGGTGGCCAGGTGGACGACGCCCATGCCGCCGGAGCCGAGCACGGATTCGAGCCGGTACTGCCCGGCGTACTCCGGAAACCCCGCGTAGTCCGCGCGCAGCGAATGCACCGCTCACCACCCCCGCCGGAGCCTAGTCGATGGCCCGTGCGAATCTCCAAGGTCCTGCTACCCTGCGCGAGTTGCGCAGGGCAGCGCCCATGGGGGGAAACCGAGTCATGTCCGTTGAGAACGAATCGAGCCACATCGTCGCCCTGGCCGCGGGGTCCGGCTATCAGACGTTCCCGGTCGCCCCGGGCTACCGGGTGAACGTCCGCAGCGGTCCGGGCACGAACTTCTCGGTCGAGAAGGTCCTGCCCTACGGCGCGAGCGTGACCATCCGCTGCCAGACGCCGGGCGAGCGCGTCAGCGGTCCGTACGGCACCACCGACATCTGGGACTGCATCGGCAACGGCCTCTTCGTCTCGGACGCCTACGTCAAGACCGGCAGCGACGGCTACGTGGCCAACCACTGCGCCTGACGTCCCGCCGCGCCTGACGTCCCGCCGCGCCTGGGGTCCCGACGCGCCTGAGGTCCCGCCGCGCCTGGGGTCCATCCGGGCCATCCGCGCGGTCTGACCCGTGAGACAGCCCGGGCCCGGACCGGCCGGCGGGGGATAATCGCTGGTGTGAGCGACGACCAGCGAGACCAGACCCCCGCCGAGCCGGCCGCCGAGGCCCCTGACCAGGCCCAGGCCCAGGCACCGGTGACCACCGGCCCCGAACCCGAGCCGCTCCGGTTCTTCGGCACCACCTGGGTGAACCACGACGGCGGCTACGGCCTGCGCCGCGTCGGTGTCGCCGCGGGCGCGCTGGCCGCCGCGGTCATCGGAGCCTTCCTGCTCCGCTTCTCCTACGAGGGCCTGGAGATCGGCAACGTCGGCCCGTTCCTCAGCATCTCCGTCGTCGTCCTCTTCGCCATCGCGAGCTCCATCGCCTTCGTCAAGGCCTGGGAGTCCTTCTCCCGCCGCCCCGCTCCCTCCTCCGACGAGGCGGCCCTCAAGGGCCTCAAGGCGATCGGCTTCATCGGCGGCCTCATCGCCTACTTCCTGCGCTGCTTCGTCGAGGCCCCCGGCGAGAAGCTGGCCCGCGCCGAGTACGAGCGCGCCACGGCCGAGTTCGCCCGCCGCCGCAGCTCCCGTACCGGCAACCCGGCCGCCCGCCGCACCAAGCGCAAGAAGTAGGCGCCGGCTCCCCGAGGCTTGCGCCCCGGCACCGCCGGGAGCATTATTCATCACATGATGAATAACGAGGCGGCCGCCACCGCACCAGCCGTGCATGCCCACGGCCTGACCGTCCGCCGCGGCACCGGCCGCAACCCCCGCACCGTCCTCGACGCCCTCGCCTTCGACGTCCCCCGCGGCCGCATCACCGGCCTCCTCGGCCCCTCCGGCTGCGGAAAGTCCACCCTCATGCGCGCCGTCGTCGGCACCCAGGCCCACGTCACCGGCACCCTCGAAGTCCTCGGCCGCCCCGCCGGCCACCCCGAGCTCCGCTCCCGCATCGGCTACGTCACCCAGGCACCCTCCGTCTACGACGACCTCACCGTCCGCCAGAACCTCGACTACTTCGCCGCCATCCTCGACCCCGGCCGCGCCGCCGCGGACCGCCGCCGCGAGACCGTCACCCGCGCCATCGACGACGTCGACCTCGCCAGCCACGCCACCGCCCTCGCCGGCAACCTCTCCGGCGGGCAGCGCAACAGGGTCTCCCTCGCCGTCGCCCTCCTCGGCAGCCCCGAACTCCTCGTCCTCGACGAACCCACCGTCGGCCTCGACCCCGTCCTGCGCCGCGACCTGTGGAACCTCTTCCACGACATCGCCGCCACCCGCGGCGCCACCCTCCTCGTCTCCTCCCACGTCATGGACGAAGCCGAGCGCTGCCACGACCTGCTCCTCATGCGCGAAGGCCGCATCCTCGCCCAGGACACTCCGGACGCACTGCGCGCCCGGACCGACGCCGACACCGTCGAGGAGGGCTTCCTGCGCCTCGTCGACGCGGCCAACGCCAACGCCGCTGCCGCTGCCACCGCCGCTGCCGCCTCCGGCTCCGCTGCCGCCGAAGCCACCCAGGGGAGCACCCGATGAGCACGGCCCGCACCGCCGCCACCGCCGCCCGCGTCCTGCGCCAGCTCCGCCACGACCCCCGCTCGATCGCCCTGATGCTGCTGGTCCCCGTACTCATGCTGATCCTGCTCCGCTACGTCTTCGACGGCAGCCCGCAGACCTTCGACGGCATCGGCGCCAGCCTCCTCGGCATCTTCCCGCTGATCACGATGTTCCTGGTCACCTCCATCGCCACCCTGCGCGAGCGCACCTCCGGCACCCTCGAACGCCTCCTCGCCTTGCCGCTCGGCAAGGGCGACCTCATCGCCGGCTACGCCCTCGCCTTCGGCGCCGTGGCCGTCGTCCAGTCCCTGCTCGCCACCGGCGTCGCCCTCTGGGTCCTCGGCCTCGACGTCGTCGGCTCCCCGTGGCTGCTCCTGCTCGTCGCCCTGCTCGACGCGCTCCTCGGCACCGCGCTCGGCCTCTTCGTCTCCGCCTTCGCCGCGTCCGAGTTCCAGGCCGTCCAGTTCATGCCGGCCGTGATCTTCCCCCAGCTCCTGCTGTGCGGGCTCTTCGCGGCGCGCGACACCATGCAGCCGGTCCTCGAAGGAATCTCCAACGTCCTGCCCATGTCCTACGCGGTCGACGGCATGACCCAGGTCCTCACCCACACCGACATGACCGCCGACTTCGTCCGCGACGCCGTGATCGTCGCCGGGTGCGCCCTGCTCGTCCTCACCCTCGGCGCCGCCACCCTCCGCCGCCGCACCCCCT
Organism: Streptomyces sp. ICC1; assembly: GCF_003287935.1. Classification (GTDB taxonomy): domain Bacteria; phylum Actinomycetota; class Actinomycetes; order Streptomycetales; family Streptomycetaceae; genus Streptomyces; species Streptomyces tritrimontium. Next base: position 8,078,716 of record NZ_CP030287.1, on the reverse strand, counting down.
GACCGCAGTCCGGACACCGCGCCGCCGCTCCCCGCCCGGGTGCGAGGATGACCACGCGGACACCGCACACGCGGCGCGCGTACACGCACCAACAGTTCGGCGAGGTGAATCGGGCATGACCCAGACAGTCGCAGTCCTCGGTACCGGCAAGATCGGCGAGGCCCTGCTCAGCGGAATGATCCGCGGCGGCTGGCCCGCCTCGAAGCTCCTCGTCACCGCCCGCCGCCCCGAGCGCGCGGCCGAGCTCGTCGCCCGCTACGGCGTCGAGGCCGTCTCCAACGCCGAGGCCGCCAAGCGTGCCGACACCCTCATCCTCACCGTGAAGCCGCAGGACATGGGCAAGCTCCTCGAAGAGCTCGCCCCGCACGTCCCCGCCGGCCGCCTGGTCATCAGCGGCGCGGCCGGCGTCCCGACCTCCTTCTTCGAGGAACGGCTCGCCCCCGGCACCCCCGTCGTCCGCGTCATGACGAACACCCCCGCCCTCGTCGACGAGGCCATGTCCGTCATCTCGGCCGGCAGCCACGCCACCGCCGAGCACCTCCTGCACACCGAGGAGATCTTCGGCGGCGTCGGCAAGACCCTGCGCGTCCCCGAGTCCCAGCAGGACGCGGCGACCGCCCTCTCCGGCTCGGGCCCGGCCTACTTCTACTTCCTCGTCGAGGCCATGACCGACGCCGGCATCCTCCTGGGCCTGCCCCGCGCCCAGGCCCACGACCTCATCGTCCAGGCCGCCATCGGCGCCGCCGTGATGCTCCGCGACAGCGGCGAGCACCCGGTCAAGCTCCGCGAGGCCGTCACCTCCCCGGCCGGCACCACCATCAACGCCATCGTGGAACTCGAGAAGCACGGCGTACGGGCCGCCCTGATCGCCGCCCTCGAAGCGGCCCGCGACCGCAGCCGCGAGCTCGCCTCCGGCAACAGCTGACGCCGTGCCGGTACGGGGCCGCGCGCGCGGCCCCGTACCGGCACGGCGCGCGCGGCTCCGCGCCCTCAGGGCTCCAGCAGCCCGATGGCCCGGTACGCCTCGTCGACCACGGGCCGCGCCAGCGCCCGGGCCCGCCCGGCGCCCGCGCGCAGCACCGCCTCCACCGCGCCCGGGTCGGCCGCCAGCTCCGCGTGCCGCGCACGGACCGGCCGCAGCAGCTCCACCACGGCGTCGGCCACGTCCCGCTTGAGCGCCCCGTACCCGGTGTACCCGTCGGCGAGCACGGCCGGCTCGCCCCCGGTGCACGCCGCGAGGACGTCCAGCAGGTTCGCGACCCCCGGCCGCGCCTCCCGGTCGTAGACGACCCCGCCGTCCCCGCTGTCGGTGACGGCCCGCATCACCTTCTTCCGCACGGCCTCGGGCTCGTCGAGCATGAACACCACCCCGGGGCCCGCGTCCCCGGACTTCCCCATCTTCGAGGTGGGCTCCTGCAGGTCCATGACCCGCGCGGCCACCACGGGATGCGTGGCCTTGGGCACGGTGAAGGTGTGCCCGTAGCGCTGGTTGAACCGCACGGCCAGATCCCGGGTCAGCTCCACGTGCTGGCGCTGGTCCTCACCGACCGGCACCTCATCGGTCCGGTAGGCCAGGATGTCGGCGGCCATCAGCACGGGATAGGTGAGCAGCGACAGCCGTACGCCTTCCCCCGAGGCCTGCGCCTTCGCCGCCTTCTCCTTGTACTGCACCATCCGGCGCAGCTCCCCGTCGGAGGCGGTGCACTCCAGCAGGTAGGCCAGCCGCGCGTGCTCGTCCACATGGCTCTGCACGAACAGCGTGCACGTGTCGGGGGTCAGTCCGGCGGCGATGAGCAGCGTCGCCGCCTGCCGACTGAGCCGGCGCACCCGCGCCGGATCGTGCTCGACGGTCAGGGCGTGCAGGTCGACCACGCAGAACAGTGCCTCGTCGGGCTTCTGCTCGGCGGCGACCCACTGCCGCACGGCGCCCAGGTAGTTGCCCAGCGTCAGGTGCCCGGTCGGCTTGACCCCGCTGAAGATCCTCGTCATGTTCCTGTCTCCCTGCTCGTGCCGGTGTGGTCCTCGAAGCCGCCGCGTCGGGCGACCGAGCCACTCCCGGGAGGGAGAAACGAAAACGGCCGCCCCGGGAGGCGGCCGTCGAGCGCATGCGTGCTCGCGTGGATGGTCGGCCGCCGTCAGGCGGCCCACCAGCGAAGGTCGAGCGTGAGCGCACGCGTAGTCATGGGTACGAGCGTAGCGCGGAGGGTGGCCCCACAGCAGGGGTTGACACACCCGTACCCGATCCGTAAGGTTCTTCGAGTTGTCCGAAGTGAGCGCCGACCCCGGTCGGTCCCCGGACAGCCATCCCGCACTACACATTTCGAACGAACGATGCACTTTGTCGTCTCGTTTTCATGCGTATTTGCGAATGAGGAATCCGCGTCCACGGACGCAGCCGCCGATTAGGTTCGGGGGCAGGGAATCCGCTACTGTCTCACTCGCCGCAAGGGCCCAACAGCCCGAACGGCAAATCCCACTGACTGGGAGTCAGGCCCGAAAGGATCTGATAGAGTCGGACTCGCCGGAAAGGGAAACGCGAAAGCGAAGAACCGGAAGGCGGAAAACAAGCGAGACTGACTCTGATAGAGTCGGAAACGCAAGAACGAAGGAAGCGCCCGGAGGAAAGCCCCAGTAAACATTACTGAGGGTGAGTACAAAGGAAGCGTCCGTTCCTTGAGAACTCAACAGCGTGCCAAAAATCAACGCCAAAAAGTTGATACCCCGTCCATTTCGGTGGATGAGGTTCCTTTGAAAAAGACCTGTGAGGTCGCGGTTCTGCCGTGTAGATGAACTCAGCCAAGAGAAACCGTCCGGCAGATCGATGGGTGGGCAGATACACCCCATCTTGCCTGACGTCCATCCCCCGGGGGAAACCCGTATGGTCCCGGCGCCCTGACCTGCGCGGCGGCTGGAGGGGACGGACGACCGTGGCCGTCATGGCTTGCCGCCGGGCCGTCCCCGGCCCCCTCGGACGCCCCCGCGGACGGCCCCGGGACGGCCCCGGGGACCGCCCGCCCGGCCCCCGGCGCGCCGCTCGCCGAGGCCGCGGACGTCCACGTACGGCTCGGGCAGCGCGAGGTGCTCGCCGGGATCGGGCTGACCGTGCGCGCCGGCGAGGTGCTGGCCCTGGTCGGACCGAACGGCGCGGGCAAGTCGACCCTGCTCGCGGCGCTCTCCGCGGACCTGCCGGCCTCCTCCGGGGTGGTCCGGATCGACGGGCGTCCGGTGGGCGACTGGTCGGCCCCCGATCTCGCCCTGCGCCGGGCGGTGCTCCCCCAGTCGGCCGCACTGTCCTTCCCCTTTCCGGTGGAAGACGTCGTACGGATGGGCCGCGCCCCCTGGGCGGGCACCGCGCTGGCCGACGCCGACGAGGAGGCGGTGGCCGCCGCCATGGCCGCCACCGAGGTGACGGACTTCGCGGCCCGGCCCTTCTCGGCGCTCTCCGGCGGCGAGCGGGCCCGGGTCGCGCTGGCCCGCGTACTGGCCCAGCGGGCCCCGCTGCTGCTGCTCGACGAGCCGACCGCGGCGCTGGACCTGCGCCACCAGGAGCTGGTGCTGCGGATCTGCCGCGAGCGGTCGGCGGCCGGCGACGGGGTCGTCGTCGTCCTGCACGACCTCGGGCTGGCGGCGGCGTACGCGGACCGGGTCGCCGTGCTGCACGACGGCCGGATCGCCGCGGACGGAGCGCCCTCGGAGGTGTTCGAGGACGGGCTGCTGAGCCGGGTCTACCGCCAGCCGGTCGAGGTGCTCCCGCATCCCCGCACCGGAGCGCCGCTGGTGGTCCCCGTACGGGACGGCGCCCCTGGTGACAGCGGCCCGAGCCGTTCCGCCGTACGGAATGCCCACTGCGGTTTGACCTCGGCTTGACCTCTGCATGGGGCGGGCATGGGGCCTCCGTGACGGCGCCGTGTCCGGCGCCGGAAGGTGTGGGCCGAATCACTGGACAGGCGGGTACGGGTCAGGTAAGCCTCGGTTAAGTTAGGTCCGCCTCACCGGCCGTACCCACCGATCGGGGCGGCCGTCTGCCGAACGCCAGACTGCCAGGAGCCCCCTATGCGTCCCGCCCGCCTCACCGTCGTCACCGCGGTCGCCGTCGTGGCCGCGCTCTCCGCGGTCACCGGCTGCTCCGAGAAGAGCGACGCGTCCGGCGACGGAGCGGTCCGCGTCAAGGCCTCCGACACCGCCTGCGAGGTCTCCACGAAGGAGTTCCCCGCGGGCAAGGTGGTCTTCGAGGTCGAGAACAAGGGCTCCAAGGTCACCGAGCTCTACGTGCTCTTCCCCGACGACCGCATCGTCGCCGAGCGCGAGAACATCGGCCCCGGCACCAAGGCCTCCATCACCGCCGAGCTCAAGGCGGGCGACTACGAGATCGCCTGCAAGCCCGGCATGAAGGGCGACGGCATCCGCCAGACGGTCAAGGCCACCGGCACCGGCACCGTCGAGAAGCGCAGCCCCGAGGCCGACGCCGCCGTCGCCTCGTACCGCAAGTACGTGCAGGAGCAGGCCGACGAGACCCTCCCCAAGGCCCAGGCCTTCGCGGACGCGGTCAAGGCCGGCGACATCGAGGCCGCGAAGAAGGCGTACTCCCTGTCCCGCATCGGCTGGGAGCGCACCGAGCCGGTCGCCGAGTCCTTCGGCGACATCGACCCGAAGGTCGACGTCCGCGAGGACGGCCTGGAGCCGGGCCAGGAGTGGACCGGCTGGCACAAGCTGGAGAAGTCCCTCTTCGCCGACAACAAGATCGACGACGCGGACAAGAAGCTCGCCGAGACCCTGATCGCCGACCTCACCGAGTGGCAGAAGAAGGTCGGCCAGGCGGAGATCACCCCCACCTCGATCGCGAACGGCGCCAAGGAGCTCCTCGACGAGGTCGCCACCGGCAAGGTGACGGGCGAGGAGGAGCGCTACTCCCACACCGACCTGGTCGACTTCAAGGCCAACGTCGAGGGCGCGGAGAAGGCGTACGAGCTGCTCAAGCCGATCACCTCGAAGACCGACCCCGCGCTCTCCGCCGAACTGGACAAGCAGTTCGCGGCGCTGAACAACCTGCTGGAGAAGTACCGCCCGAACAAGGCCGCGTACGAGTACACCGCGTACGACAAGGTCGGCGAGGCCGAGCGCAAGGAGCTCTCCGACGCGGTCAACGCGCTGGCCGAGCCGCTCTCCAAGCTGGCCGCCGCGGCCGCCAAGTAGTTCCGGTGACGGCAGAGCAGGCGGGAGGCCCTGAGATGAGCGAATCAACGTCCGAGCAGGAACAGGAACAGGAGCAGGACAAGGGCGCGCCCTCGCGCCGTGCCGTCCTCGGCTGGGGCGGCGCGGGCCTCGCGCTCGGCGCCGCCGCGGCCGGCGGTACGGCCGCGGTGCTGGCCTCGGGCTCCGACATGGTCTCGGCGGCCTCCGCAGGCGCGGCCGTGCCCTTCCACGGCGAGCACCAGGCCGGCATCGCCAGCGCCGTCCAGGACCGCCTGCACTTCGCCGCCTTCGACGTGAAGACGAAGGACCGCGGCGAACTGGTCCGGCTCCTCAAGGACTGGACCGAGGCGGCCCGGCTGATGACGGCCGGCCACCCCGTCGGCGAGGGCGGCTACGGCGGCCACCCGCAGGCCCCGCCGGACGACACGGGCGAGGCGCTGGGCCTGAAGGCCTCCCGCCTGACCCTGACCGTCGGGTTCGGTCCCGGACTGTTCGCCAAGGGCCGCTTCGGGCTGGAGGGCAAGCGCCCCGATGCCCTGGTGGACCTGGAGCTCTTCCCCGGCGACAACCTCGACCCGGCCCGCTCGGGCGGCGACCTGTGCGTCCAGGCCTGCGCCGACGACCCGCAGGTCGCGGTGCACGCCATCCGCCAGCTCGCCCGGATCGGCTTCGGCAAGACGGCGGTGCGCTGGTCGCAGTTGGGCTTCGGCAAGACCTCCTCGACCACGCCCGACGAGCAGACCCCGCGCAACATGATGGGCTTCAAGGACGGCACCCGGAACATCGCGGGCACCGACAAGGCCGCCCTGGAGAAGCACGTGTGGGTCGGCGCGGGCGACGGCGGCGACTGGCTTACCGGCGGCTCGTACCTGGTGGCCCGCCGGATCCGGATGAACATCGAGACCTGGGACCGCACCTCGCTGGGCGAGCAGGAGGACATCTTCGGCCGCGACAAGGGCGAGGGTGCTCCCGTCGGCAAGTCCAAGGAGCGCGACGAGCCGTTCCTGAAGGCGATGAAGCCCGAGGCGCACGTCCGCCTCGCGCACCCGGACAGCAACGACGGCGCGACCATCCTGCGCCGCGGCTATTCCTTCACCGACGGCACGGACGGACTGGGCCGGCTCGACGCGGGCCTGTTCTTCCTCGCCTACCAGCGCGACGTCCGCACGGGCTTCGTCCCGATCCAGCGCAAGCTGGCGAAGTCCGACGTCCTCAACGAATACATCCAGCACGTGGGTTCGGCCGTCTTCGCCGTCCCGCCGGGCGTCCGCGACAAGGACGACTGGTGGGGCCGGACGCTGTTCGCGTAGGGACGGGGAGAACCGAAGTGTTCAGCAACTACCTGATCGGGCTGCGCGAGGGGCTGGAAGCCAGCCTCATCGTCTGCATCCTCATCGCGTACCTGGTCAAGACCGGGAACAAGGAGAAGCTGGTGCCCTTGTGGCTGGGCGTCGGCCTGGCCGCCGCCCTGTCGCTCGCCTTCGGCGCCGGCCTCGAATTCGGCACGCAGGAACTGACCTTCAAGGCGCAGGAGGCCATCGGCGGCGCCCTGTCGATCATCGCGGTCGGCCTGGTCACCTGGATGGTCTTCTGGATGAAGCGCACCGCGCGGCACCTGAAGTCCGAGCTCCAGGGCAAGCTCGACGCGGCGCTCGCGATGGGCACCGGCGCGCTGGTGACCACGGCGTTCCTGGCCGTCGGCCGGGAGGGCCTGGAGACCTCGCTGTTCGTGTGGCGCTCGGTGCACGCCGCCGGCGACGGCGCGGGACCGCTGATCGGCGTCCTGCTCGGCATCGGGTCCTCGATCGTGCTGGGCTGGCTGTTCTACCGGGGCGCGCTGAGGATCAACCTGTCGAAGTTCTTCACGTGGACCGGCGGCATGCTGGTCGTGGTCGCCGCGGGGGTGCTCGCGTACGGCGTGCACGACCTGCAGGAGGCCGACTTCGTGCCGGGGCTGGGCAACAAGGCCTTCGACATCAGCGAGACGATCCCGCCGGACAGCTGGTACGGGACCCTGCTGAAGGGCACCGTCAACTTCCAGCCGGACCCGACCGTCCTGCAGGTCGTGGTCTGGGCGCTCTACGTGATCCCGGTGCTCGCGCTGTTCCTGGCGCCGTCGCCCCTGTTCAAGCGGGCCGGGGCCGAGCCGCAGCGGGAGCCGGGCACGTCCTGACCCGGTGATGCCCGTGAAGGCCGCGCGGACCCGTGTCCGCGCGGCCTTCGCCGTACCCGCTGGCGGGCTGAGGGCTACGGGCCGGGGGCTACGGGATCCGCGTGCCGGTGCCGCCCACGCGGACCCGGGAGTCGCCGGAGCGCAGTTCCACCGTCAGGAGGCCGGGCCGGCCCATGTCCTCGCCCTGGTGCAGGGTGAGGACCGCGTCGGCCGGGACCAGGCCGAGCTCGCGCGCGTACGCCCCGAAGGCGGCCGCGGCCGCGCCGGTCGCCGGGTCCTCGACGACGCCGCCGACGGGGAAGGGGTTGCGTACGTGGAACTCCGCCGGGCCCGCCCGGTGGACGAGCTGCACGGTGACGAGGTCGAGGCGCCGCATCAGCGCCGCCAGCCGGTCGAAGTCGTACGCCAGGTCCGCGAGCCGGGCCCGGGTGGCGGCGCCGAGCACGAGGTGGCGGGCTCCGGCGTAGGCGATCCGCGGCGGGAACAGCGGGTCCAGGTCCTCCGCCCGCCAGTCGAGGGCGGCCAGCGCCTCGGCGAGGTCGGCCGGGTCCGCCAGCGCCTCGGTGTGCGGCTCGACGCTGGTCAGGACGGCCCGCAGGCCGCCCTGGCCGCCGGCTTCAGCGGCTTCCCCGTCGCGGGGCTCTCGGGTCACCGACACCGGCACCGTGCCCGCCCGGGTCGCGAAGAGCAGCTCGCCGGGGCCGATCCGCTCGCCCAGCGCCACCGCGGTGGCCACGGTGGCGTGCCCGCAGAAGGGGACCTCCGCCTTCGGGCTGAAGTAGCGGACGGTGAAGGACCGGCCGTCCTCCCCGCCCAGGCCCTCGGGCGGCGCGGTGAGGAAGGCGGTCTCGCTGTAGCCGAGTCCGGCGGCGATCTCCAGCATGGCGGCCTCGTCGAGGCCGGCCGCGTCGAGTACGACACCGGCGGGGTTGCCGCCGGCCGGGTCGGCGGAGAAGGCGGTGTAGCGCAGTACGTCAGTCATGATCGCCTCAACCCCCGCCCCCGGGACCGCATTCCCGGATCCGGGCCGTTTTCGCAGGTCGGGACGGGGTGGATGCGCGGACGGGCCCGCGGGGGCGGGGCGAAACGGGTCAGCCGCGCCCGATGTAGGGCATCGCGCTCGCCATCACGGTGGCGAACTGGACGTTCGCCCCCAGCGGCAGCTCCGCCATGTGCAGCACGGTGCGCGCCACGTCGGCGGCGTCCATCACGGGCTCCACCGCGAGTTGGCCGTTGGCCTGCAGGATCCCGGTCTGCATCCGCTCGGTCATCTCGGTGGCCGCGTTGCCGATGTCGATCTGGCCGCACGCGATCCGGTACGGACGCCCGTCCAGCGACAGCGACTTCGTCAGGCCGGTCATGGCGTGCTTGGTCGCGGTGTAGGCGATCGAGTTCGGCCGCGGCACGTGCGCCGAGATCGATCCGTTGTTGATGATGCGGCCGCCCTGCGGGTCCTGGGCCTTCATCACCCGGAAGGCGGCCTGCGCGCACAGGAACGCCCCGGTGAGGTTGACGTCGACCACCGAGCGCCAGGCCTCGTAGGAGATGTCCTCCAGCGCGACCCCGGCCGGGCCGAAGGTGCCCGCGTTGTTGAAGAGCAGGTCGAGCCGCCCGTGGCGCTCGCGCACGGCCGCGAACAGCGCGGCCACGTCGTCCGGATCGCTCACGTCGGCGCGCACGCACTGCACGTCGGCTTCCGCGCCGGCGGCCCCGGCGGCCTCGGCGGTCTCCTGGAGCGGTTCGATGCGGCGGCCGGCCACGGCCACCGACCATCCGGCGGCGGCCAGGGCGAGGGCCACGGAGCGGCCGATCCCCGATCCGGCGCCGGTCACCACGGCGGTCTTCTTCACACGTGCGTTCATGGGGCCGCAGGGTACGTCACACGGGGCATCCGCCCCGGGACGTTCCGATTGCTGAGAACATGGGGCGGCAGGGGTGCGAAGAAATGACGACATGACTGGAGTTCCGTATGCCGGAGAGAGGCCCCGCGACCGCGCCCTCAAAGGACTCGTCGCCCACGATCCCCTCCCCCAGCCCCCCCGCACCTCTCGCGGTCGCCGCCCCCGCGGCCCGACGCGCTCACGCGCTCCCCCGCGCCCTGACCCTCACCCGCGGCCGCGGCTCCGGCGGGCGTGGCCAGACCCGCCGTCAGCACCAGGGCGACCAGGGCGAGGACACCGCCGGCCGGCCGGGTCCCGCGGCGGGGCAACGGCCCGAGCCGGCCCCGTGCACTGCTCTCAGGCTTCATCCACTCGCTCCTCGTCCGGATCGGCAGAGGGTTCCGCACGCGATCCCGAGGGCGAGCCTGACCCGTGCGGCGTCGATCGAGCACCACACCCGGCCCCAGCGCACCGATTTTCAGTAAATCGGAGTAACGACTCAGGGCCGACGGCTGCACGCCGTCGGCCCTGAGCCCAAACCAAGCCCCAAAGGGCCTCTGACCTGCGGTTACAGCACCGGCATCATCTTGCGGAGTTCGAAGGCCGTGACCTCCGAGCGGTACTCCTCCCACTCCTGCTTCTTGTTGCGGAGGAAGAAGTCGAAGACGTGCTCGCCGAGGGTTTCGGCGACCAGTTCGCTGCGCTCCATCAGGGAGATGGCCTCGCCGAGGTTCTGCGGGAGGGGCTCGATGCCCATCGCGCGGCGCTCGGCGTCCGAGAGGGCCCAGACGTCGTCGTCCGCGCCCGCCGGGAGTTCGTAGCCCTCCTCGATGCCCTTCAGGCCGGCGGCCAGCAGGACGGCGTACGTCAGGTACGGGTTGGCGCCGGAGTCGATCGAGCGGACCTCGACGCGCGAGGAGCCCGTCTTGCCCGGCTTGTACATCGGGACGCGGATCAGGGCCGAGCGGTTGTTGTGGCCCCAGCAGATGTACGAGGGGGCCTCGCCGCCGGAACCGGCGGTGCGCGAGGAGCCGCCCCAGATGCGCTTGTAGGAGTTGACCCACTGGTTGGTGACCGCCGCCGTCTCGGCCGCGTGGCGGAGCAGGCCCGCGATGAAGGAGCGGCCGACCTTGGAGAGCTGGTACTCGGCGCCCGACTCGTAGAAGGCGTTGCGGTCGCCCTCGAAGAGGGAGAGGTGGGTGTGCATGCCCGACCCCGGGTACTCCGAGAAGGGCTTCGGCATGAAGGTGGCCTGGACGCCCTGCTCCAGCGCGACCTGCTTCATGACCAGGCGGAAGGTCATGATGTTGTCGGCCGTCGAGAGGGCGTCGGCGTAGCGCAGGTCGATCTCCTGCTGGCCCGGCGCGCCCTCGTGGTGGCTGAACTCGACCGAGATGCCCATGGATTCGAGCATCGTGATGGCCTGGCGGCGGAAGTCCATGCCGACGTTCTGCGGGGTGTGGTCAAAGTAGCCCGAATTGTCCGCGGGGGTGGGCCGGGTGCCGTCCAGCGGCTTGTCCTTCAGCAGGAAGAACTCGATCTCGGGGTGGGTGTAGAAGGTGAAGCCCAGGTCCGAGGTCTTGTTCAGGATGCGCTTGAGGACGTACCGGGGGTCCGCGTACGAGGGGGATCCGTCGGGCATCAGGATGTCGCAGAACATCCTGGCGGTGCCGGGGGCCTCCGCGCGCCACGGCAGTATCTGGAAGGTGCTCGGGTCCGGCTTGGCGATCATGTCGGACTCGTAGACCCGCGCGAACCCCTCGATCGCCGAGCCGTCGAACCCGATGCCCTCGTCAAAGGCCTGCTCCAGCTCCGCCGGCGCGACCGCGACGGACTTGAGGAAGCCCAGTACATCGGTGAACCACAGGCGCACGAAGCGGATGTCCCGCTCCTCGAGCGTCCGGAGGACGAATTCCTGCTGCTTGTCCATGGCTTCATCCTCGCAGTTCAGGCGGCCTGTGCACCACACTCCGGGGGACCGGGGCACAGTCGGGCCGGCCCAGTATCGCCAGCGGTGGTTTCCGCCAGATTACGCACCCCGCGAAGCCCGTGGCACCCCCGCACTGACCTTGGGCCCGTCATGAGCATTACCATCGGCGCCCATGGGGGGCCATGTGCATGCCGAGCAGGGACGTCGAGGACGTCCGCTGCTCCGGCGTGCCGTCCTCCTGATGGCCTTCGGGGTGCTGGCCGGCGCGGCCTTCCTGTGCGCGCGGCCCGCCGCGGAGCACGCGGCCGGCCACCAGGTCGTCCGCGTCCCCGGTGCGGGGCAGGTCCTGTGCGCGGCACCGCACGACGTGCCCGGCTGTTCCCCGCTCTCACACGTGACCCCCGCGATCCTGCCCGTGCCGCCGTCCGTCGCCCCGGTGGTGGACTCCGGTCCCGCCGGACCCGCCCGGCTCCCCGACTCCACGGGCATGGCCGGGCTGCCGCGGGCGCTCGCGCGCGGCCCCGACCTGTACGCCCTCCAGGTGCTGCGGACCTGACGGATCCGGCTCCGGACGCACGTGCATCTCCTCCACCCCCCTCAGCAGAAGGATTCAGGGCACATGGCCAGCAGGAAGTCCGAGAACAACTCCCGCCAGTCCCGCATAGCCGAAATGCGCCGCGCCGACCAGATGCGCGACCGGCGCAACAAGGCCATCGCGATCACCGCCTCGGCGGCCATCGTCGCCGCGCTGGTCGGCTTCGGCGCCTGGGTGATGATCGGCCAGAAGGAAAAGAAGGACGCCGAGGTGGCGGCCGCGAAGGCCCCGGTCGACGGCGAGCAGACCTGGGACGCGGCGAAGCTGGGCCGCAAGCACGTCGACACCCCGGTGAAGTACGAGATGAACCCGCCCGTCGGCGGCGACCACAGCCCCCGCTGGATGAACTGCAACGGCGACGTCTACAAGAACCCGCTGCCCGAGGTCAACGCGGTCCACTCGCTGGAGCACGGCGCCGTGTGGGTGACGTACAACGAGAAGGCCGACAAGGCCGATGTCGAGAAGCTCGCCGGGACGGTGGCCAAGACCCCGTACACGCTGATGAGCCCGGCCAAGGAGCAGGCCGGCACGATCATGCTCAGCGCGTGGGGCAAGCAGCTGACCGTGGACAAGGCGGACGACCCCCGGGTGGCGCAGTTCTTCACCAAGTACGTGCAGGGCGCGCAGACCCCCGAGCCGGGCGCGGCGTGCACGAACGGGCTGGCCGACAAGTGACCCGCGGGTCCCGGACGTACTGGGTCGCGGGCACGGCCGTCGGCCTGGCGCTGCTGTTCGCGGTGGGGGCCACGGTCGCCACCGCGGGCGGGGCCGATTCCGCGACGCTTCCCCCTGCCCCCGGGCTCTACTCCGCCGACGCCGGCTTCGCCCGGGACATGGCCGTCCACCACCAGCAGGCGGTGGAGATGTCCTTCATCGTGCGCGACCGCACGAAGGACGAGGCGGTGCGCAGCCTCGCCTACGACATAGCCAACACCCAGGCCAATCAGCGCGGCATGCTGATGGGCTGGCTGGACCTGTGGGGACTGCCGAAGGTGGTGGCGGACGAGCCGCCGATGTCGTGGATGGGGACCGGCGGGCACGCCGGCGACCACGCGACGGACGGGAACGGGGCGGACGGGCACGGGATGGGGGACGTCGTCACCAAGCCCGGCGCCCTGATGCCCGGCATGGCCACCAAGGAGGAGCTGGCACGGCTGGGCTCCGCCGAGGGCCGGGACGCCGAGGTCCTCTACCTCCGGCTGATGACCGAGCACCACAAGGGCGGCGTCGCGATGGCCCGGGGGTGCGCCGACCAGTGCACGGCCCCGGCCGAGCGGGCGCTGGCCGAGGGCATGGTTGCGGCGCAGGAGTCGGAGCTCGCCCTGATGGCCGACATGCTGAAGCAGCGCGGGGCCGAGCCCGCGGGCTGAGCCCGGGACACGGCCGTACGGGCATCACCCGTACGGCCGCGTCCGGTGGCTGTCGAGTCGCGTACTCCGAACGGGCGAACGACGATGGGGACGCCGAGGCGGGCGCATCCGCGCCCGGCCGCTACGGCGTGCTCAGGAGGTTGACGCGATGACCACCGCCGGAGAGATCATGCACCCCGGGGCCCAGTGGATCCCCGCCACCGAGACCCTGGACCGGGCGGCTCAGCTGATGAGCCGCCTCAATGTGGGCGCGCTGCCCATCAGCGACGCCGACGAACGGCTCTGCGGCATCCTGACCGACCGCGACATCGTGATCGGCTGTGTGGCCAAGGGGCACGACCCGTCGAAGATCACGGCCGGCGACATGGCCAAGGGCACCCCGCGCTGGATCGACGTGGGCGCGGGCGTCGACGAGGTGCTGGAGGAGATGCAGACCCACCAGATCCGCAGGCTCCCGGTGATCGAGAACAAGCGGCTGGTCGGCATGATCAGCGAGGCCGATCTGGCCAAGCACCTCTCCGACCAGCAGATAGCGGGCTGGACGGAGAAGGTCTACGCGAAGGGCTGAGCGGCCTTTCCCCATGTCCCCGAGGCCGCTCAGGGCTTGCCCTGGAGGTCCCGCCGGGCCCCCGGCCCGGCCGCGTACAGGACCGCCCGCGCCACCTGGTGCGGGCGGTCCAGCATGACCAGGTGTCCGGCCGGCTCCGCGACCGTGAAGCGGGCGCCGAGCCGGTCGGCCAGCTCCGCCTGCCGGGCGAGCCAGTCCAGGCCGGGGCGGCGCGCGCCGGGGTCGTGTCCGGCCAGGACGGTGACGGGCGCGGTCAGCGGGTGCTCCGCGCGCAGCGCGAGCACCTCGGCGGCCGCGTCCGGATAGCGGGAGTTCTCCAGGAGGGCTCCGCGCCAGACCCGGCCGGTCCGGTAGCAGCGGCGTACGAGGTCCCGCGCGGCCGGGTCCGCTCCGCCGGCCCGGGAGGCCCGTACGGCGGCCCGCCGGGCCCACGGCCCCAGCGCTGCGGGCAGTCCGGCGGCGGTCACGGCCCGGCCGAGCGCGCGGGCCGCGGCGGTGCGCACGCCGGCGGGCAGCAGGGCGCGGGGGTGTTCCTCCACGCTGCTGTCGACCAGGACGAGGGCGGCGGTCCGCCCGGGGTACAGCCGGCCGAAGGCCTCGGCGTGGAACCCGGCGATGGAGTGCCCGGCGACGGTGGCGCGCGCGTCGCCCAGGCCCAGCGCGTCCAGCAGCCCGGCGATCCGGTGGGCCTCGCCGGCGGCGCTCGGCGGCCGGTCGGCGGGGGCGCTCAGCCCGTGCCCCGGCCGGTCGAAGCGGATGACGGTGCGGCCGGCGGCGACGAGCAGTGCGGCGACGGGGTCCCAGTCGAACCAGGCCATGGCGAGCCCGGTGCTGAGGACGACGGGGGGCCCGGAGCCTTCGACGACCACGTGCAGCGGGACCCCGCGGGCGGCCGGGACGCGCAGGAACCGGCCGGGAGCGGTCGGGGGCCGGCTCATGTGCGGCGCTCCCGGTGGACGGAGTGGGCGAGCAGGCCCAGCCAGAGGGCCACGAAGAGCACCTGGAGCCGCTGCCCGGCGCCCAGGGCCCAGGTGCCGTGCCCGGCGGTGAACATCGCGATGGAGGCCAGGGTCCAGGCGGTGGCGAGCAGTTCGAGGACGACGAGCGCGGGGCCGAAGCGGGCGAGCGGGGCGAGGCGGCCGTAGCGGCGGGCGGCGACCGTGAGGGCCACGATCCCCACCAGCGCGCCGGTCATGGCGAGACTGCTGCTGATGGCATGGGCCTGATGGGTGGCGGGGACCAGTCCGGCGGTCTCCCGGGCCGCGCATTCGGGGTCCGCGGTCGGCGCGCAGCTCAGCGGCAGCCAGGCGTCGGCGGCGGTGGACGCGCCGAAGAGGGTGACTCCGGCCCAGCCGGCGACGGACCACGGGCGCCGGGAGTCGGGGATCCGGGAGAGGCGTGCCAGGGCGAGGGCGCCGCCGAGGAAGACGAGGAGTCCGGCGGTGAAGTCGGTGGCCCGGAAGAGGCCGCCGAGCGGCTGGTCCTGGGCGGCGAGCTCGCTGACGTAGGTCTCGATGGGGTTGAGCCCGGTGGAGAGGACGACTTCGAGGACCCACGCGGTGTAGGCGGCGGCGCCGAGCCCGATGAGGGCGGCGACGGAGCGGACGCCTGCCGGGGACGGGCCGTTCGGCCTCGGCTGACTGTTCACGGGCTGACCCGACTCCCCTTTTGTGGACATAGTGTGACTAATCCTAAACACGGTGGGACCGGTCCTCCGGTCGGATACCCACCCCGGGTAGGGTTCCCCCATTAACCACCCTGCCCCGCGTACCGAGCGACGAGCTGTCCGGTGGCCCCGGCTGCTGCTGCTCGCCGCTCTGCTGCTGGGCATCGCGGCCATGCACACGCTGGGCCATCCGGATCCCTCCCATGCCATGGAGGACGCGTCCGTCGGCCGCTCCGTTGCCCCGGCTGCCGGACACGGCTCGGCGGAGATGTCCGAAGTGGACACGGCCTCCGCCGTCGTCTCCGCCGCCGCCTTCTCCGGCTCCGTCGCCGCCTCGGTGGCCGCCGCCGAGGCGCCGGGCCCCCACACCGGCATGGACCCCATGTCGGTGTGCGTCGCCGTGCTCGGCACGCTCACCCTGCTGATCCTCGGAGCCGGCCTGATCGGCCCGCGCCGGGCCGCGCCGCTCGGGGGCGCGGCCCGCGCGCCGGGCCGGTCCGGCGGTCCGGACCCGCCTCCGCCCCGCGAACTCCTCACCCTGCTGGCGGTCCTGCGCGTATAGGCCGGGCTCCGTCGTCGCCCCCGCATGCCCGCGGGGCGGCGGCAGACGGTGCCCGCCCGCTCGCACACCGACACCACGAGGTGTTCCGCCATGCGCTCTTCCACGCGCTCCTCCCCCTCCCGCCCCTCTCATTCCGGATGCCCCCGGGCCTTTCGTCCCTTGGATGGACGTTCGTATTGACAGGCCCTTGGTCCAGACCGCACGGTGAGCGGCGGACACGGACTTCACCCTCACCCCACTCCCACCCCGGAAGGCCATCGGCGTATGAGCGAGAGCAAGCTGGCCGGTCAGTTCTTCGACGCCGCGATCGGCCTGTTGGAGCGGGTGCGGGACGAGGAGTCCGGGCGCATCGGCGAGGCCGGCACGGTCATCGCGGACGCCGTCGCCGCCGGGAACAAGCTCTTCGCCTTCGGCGCCGGCCACTCCTCGCTCCCCGCCCAGGACGTCGTGTACCGGGCCGGCGGACTCGCCCTGATGAACTTCCTCGCCGTCCCCGGCACCGCCGGCATCGACGTCATGCCCGCCACCCTCGGCAGCGCCCTGGAGCGCGTCGACGGCCTCGCCGGAGCCGTCCTGGACAGCAGCCCCGCCGGCGACGGCGACGTCCTCGTGATCATCTCCCTCTCCGGGCGCAACGCGCTGCCGGTCGAGATGGCCATGAACGCCCGCGCGATCGGCCTCAAGGTCATCGGCGTGACCTCGGTCGCCTACTCCACCGAGACCAAGTCCCGCCACGTCTCCGGCACCTTCCTCAAGGACCACTGCGACATCGTCCTCGACAGCAAGATCGCGGTCGGCGACGCCGAGCTCACCCTCGACGGCATCGAAGCCCCGTTCGCCCCCGCCTCCACCGTCGTGACCAGCGCGATCATGCAGGCGGTCATGGCCGCCGCGGCCGGCGAGCTCGCCGCCCGCGGAGTCGAGCCCCCGCTGCTGCGCTCGGGCAACGTCGACGGCGGCCACGAGTGGAACGGCCGCGTGATGCAGGAGTACGGCGACCGGATCTTCTTCCGCCATTAGGCCGTCGCTTTCGAATCTTGCCGGGCTCGCTGCGCGGGCGCGGGGCCGGATCGGGCGCGGACGGTCGCTGTCACTGACCGTCCGGCCCCAGTCCCGCGCCCGGACCCGTACCGCCGCCACCCGCCAGGTCCAGGTCCGCCGCGACCCGGGCCGCGACCTCCTCCGCGTACACGGCGTCCGCCCGATCGAAGGCGGCCCGCGAGGGCCCGCGCAGGAACGTCAGGGTCCCCAGGCTCCGCCCCCGGCTGCGCAGCACCGCGCACAGCGCGTGCGCCGCGCCCTCCGGCCAGCGCCGGGCGCGCGCCCAGTCCCCCGCCGCCCCGCCGGGCGGCGCGCTGGCGCGCACCGACCCGTTCCGGTCCAGCGCCTGCAGCGCCGGGTGCCCGGCCTCGTACCGCACGGGGATCGCCCCGGGCTCGGGGAGCCCCGGCAGGCCCGGCGGGGTCGCCGCCCAGCGCAGCAGCCGCCCGCGCCCCGGGTCCGCCACGTCGAGGAGGGCGTGCTCGGCGAAGCCCGCCAGGGCGAACTCCAGCCGTACGGCCGCCGCCTCCGCCGGGTCCTCGCACTCGGCGGCCGCCCGCCCGGCCCGGTACAGCTGATGGGAGCGGAACCGCAGCTGCGCCGTGTCCAGCTGCGCCTTCCGGGCCTCGGTGACGTCCTGGAACAGCAGGGCGACGCCGAGCGGTACGGGCTCCTCCGCGAGCGGCGAGGCCAGGCGCAGGAACCCGCAGCGCCAGCACCGCCGCCGCGCGCCCTCAGGGGTGCGTACGGACACCCACAGCTCCACCGGGGCCGGGGGCGCACCCTCGGCCAGTACGTGCTGCAGGGCCCCTTCCAGCTCCTCCACGCCCTGCGCCAGCAGCTCGCCCAGCGGGCGGCCGAGCAGGACGGTGCGGCCGGAGCCGAAGGCGCGGGCGGCGTGCGCGTTGACGACGGCCGGGCGCAGGTCCACGTCGACGAGGACCACGCCCCAGGAGGCGTCCTCCATCAGCGCCTCGCTCAGGGCGATGGACCGCTCCAGGTCGATCTGCGCGTGCACCTCACTGAAGGCGCAGTACACCCCGGCCGGTTTGCCGTCGGCGCCGGGCACCCCGGCGGACTGGGTCCGTACGAGCACCCGTCCGCCGTCCTTGGTCAGCAGCGCGAACTCGTGCACCTGCCGCCCGGGAACCTCCTGGGCGGCCATGAGTCTGTCCTGTACGTCCTGCGCGTCGGCGGCCCGTACGGCCCACCCCGCGAACCCCTTGCGCCCCACGGCCTCGCCCGCGGACCAGCCCAGGATCCGCTCGGCCTCGCGGTTCCAGTGGGTGATCACGCCGTCGGAGTCGAACGCGCACAGAGCGGCGTCCATCCCGTCGAGCAGCGCTGCGAGCAGATCGTCGGTGGTCTCACTACGTCCGGAAGCAGTCACCTGGGCCCCCTGCAGGTGTTCGCGTGTGCGGCACGTCACAGCATTGAACTCGAACGTGACGCAGCCCACACCCGCTTCCCGCAATCCTCCCGGTTTGTCCCGGCCGCGGGGGTGGCGGTCAGTCGAAGAGCGCCACGCAGAGCACGACGACGGCGATGATCACGACCACGAAGACGGTGGGGGCCACCCATCCCGTACTGGCCCGCAGCCACCGGTCCCGCCGCGCGGCGGCCCGGGCGATGCGCCCCTCCGTCTCCGGATCCCGCTGCCACTCCGGCCCGCGGCACTCGGCCCGGCGCCAACCTCTCCCGCACCGGCCTCCCCCGCGCCCTCCGCGCCGGCGGCTTCCGCGCCGGCCGCGCCGGCTCCGGCGGCCCCCTCCGCGGCCAACACACCCGCCCCGGCCGGTTCCCTCGCGGAGACCGGCTCGGACTCCGCCACCGGTCTGTACACCGGTCCGGCCGCCGCGTGCATCGCCCTCGGCGGCGCCGCCGCCTGGTTCAGCGCCCGCCGCCGCAAGGCCGTCCGCGGCTGAGTCCCGACCTTCGGCGAAATTCACTTGAGGGGCTCCCGCGGGGGTGCCTACAGTGGCGGCACACAGAAGGGAGGTGGTTACCGAAATGTACGGAAACCGGACGCGTGAGGTGGCTGCGGGCTAAAGCGCCCGCTGTCGCACGCACCCAGTGCGGTGCCCGGCGGAGTCGCCGGCGCCAATCCCAAGCAGTCACCCGACCCGCGGGCTCGCCGGTACGTCCGGCCGGCTTCTCCCCACTGCAGGGGGAGAGACCCGAGCCCGCGGGTCGTCTGCGTTCCCGGAGCCTCCCCGGGCCTCCCGTCGGCCCCGCGCCGCTACGGGCAGAGGCGTTCCACCCGCCATTTCCCGGCCTCCAGGACGTACTTCAGGCGGTCGTGCAGGCGGTTCTCGTGGCCCTGCCAGAACTCCACCGCGTCAGGGACCACGCGGATGCCGCCCCACTGCGGCGGCACCGGGACCTGTTCGCCCTCCGGGTAGCGGGCCTCCAGCTCCGCGTAGCGGCGGTCCAGCTCATCGCGCGAGGCGATGACCGCCGACTGCTCGCTCGCCCAGGCGCCCAGCTGCGAGCCGTGCGGGCGGGAGCGGAAGTACGCGGCCGTCTCTTCGCGGCCGATGCGGGAGGCGGTGCCCGTCACGACGACCTGGCGGGCGATCGGATGCCAGGGGAAGAGCAGGGAGACGTACGGGTTCGCGGCGATCTCGCGGCCCTTGCGGGATTCGTGGTTCGTGAAGAAGACGAAGCCCCCCTCGTCGAACTGCTTCAGGAGCACCGTGCGCGAGCTGGGCCGGCCGTCGGGGGTCGCGGTCGAGACGATCATCGCGTTGGGCTCGAAGACGTGCGCCTCGGCGGCGTCCCGGAACCAGCGGGCGAACTGGTCCATCGGCTCCTCGGCGAGGCTCTCCTCGGTGACGAGCTGCGAGCGGTACTGCTTGCGCATGACGGCGGGGTCAAGGTGCTGAGCGTTCACCCGGCCATCCTCCCCCAGCGGACGCGCGACGGGTGTGCCGTATGTCACGCTTCCCCGCGCCTTGGGGAACGGACAAAATCTTGGGGCCGGTCCGACGGTTCCACAGGGGTGACCATCGGCCGTGCCGGGCATCAACGGGGATGACCGCGCCGGACCGCGAATCACGCCGGGAGCCGCGCGTGTTCGCACTATCTGAGGAGCTGCCTGATGTCCGACTTCGTACCCGGGCTCGAGGGAGTCGTCGCGTTCGAAACGGAGATCGCCGAACCCGACAAGGAAGGCGGGTCTCTGCGCTACCGGGGTGTCGACATCGAAGACCTCGTGGGCCACGTCTCCTTCGGGAACGTCTGGGGTCTGCTGGTCGACGGTGCCTTCAACCCCGGCCTGCCGGCCGCCGAGCCCTTCCCGATCCCGGTGCACTCCGGTGACATCCGGGTCGACGTGCAGTCGGCGCTCGCCATGCTCGCCCCCGTGTGGGGCCTGAAACCGCTGCTCGACATCGACGAGCGGACCGCGCGCGACGATCTGGCGCGCGCCGCCGTGATGGCCCTTTCGTACGTCGCCCAGTCCGCCCGCGGCCAGGGCCGGCCGATGGTCCCGCAGAGCGAGATCGACAAGGCCGAGTCCGTGGTCGAGCGGTTCATGATCCGCTGGCGGGGCGAGCCCGACCCGAAGCACGTCAAGGCCGTCGACGCGTACTGGACCTCGGCCGCCGAGCACGGGATGAACGCCTCCACGTTCACCGCGCGGGTGATCGCCTCGACCGGTGCCGATGTCGCTGCCGCGCTGTCGGGTGCGGTCGGCGCGATGTCCGGGCCGCTGCACGGCGGGGCGCCCTCGCGGGTGCTCGGCATGATCGAGGAGATCGAGCGCACCGGCGACGCCGTGGCGTACGTGAAGAAGGCCCTGGACAAGGGCGAGCGGCTGATGGGCTTCGGCCACCGCGTCTACCGCGCCGAGGACCCGCGCGCCCGCGTGCTGCGGCGCACGGCCAAGGAGCTGGACGCCCCGCGCTACGAGGTGGCGGCCGCGCTGGAGAAGGCCGCGCTGGAGGAGCTGCACGCTCGGCGGCCCGACCGGGTGCTCGCGACCAACGTGGAGTTCTGGGCCGCGATCATGCTGGACTTCGCGGAGGTCCCGGCGCACATGTTCACCTCGATGTTCACCTGCGCCCGTACCGCCGGCTGGTCGGCGCACATCCTGGAGCAGAAGCGCACGGGCCGCCTGGTGCGGCCCTCGGCCCGCTACACCGGGCCGGGGCTGCGCAAGCCGAGCGGGATCGAGGGTTACGCCGACATCACCGACCTGACGCGCGGCTGAGGTTTCCTCCTCGGCTGCCACCGCACAGGGCCGCCGGATCGTGGGACTGGGCGCCGCATCCCTCACGGGGTGCGGCGCCCGTCGTCGTCTGTGAGCGTCGTCGTCTGTGAGCGTCGTGGGTGGCTACCGTCGTGGGCCCAGCCTCGCCGGCGTTGTTTCAGGGCCCCGGCGTGAGCACCGCGTCCAGGATGCGGGCCCATTGGGCGACCACGCGGGCCCGGCGGGCGGTGTCGTCGGTGAGGACGTTGGCCAGGCCCAGGCCGCGGGCCATGTCGAGGAGGCCCTGGACGGTCTCCCGGACCCCGGGGACGGACTCGTCGGCGCCGAGGAGCTCGACGGCGATGCGGTGGGTCTCGCGGCCCACGCGGGCTTCGAGCTCGGTGACGCGGGGGCGCAGCTGCTCCTCGTTGGAGGCGGCCACCCACAGCTGGAGGGCGGCCCGGAAGAGCACGCCCGTGTACAGGTCCACGAGGGCTTCGACGACGGTGTGGCGGGCCGCCGGACCGGCCTGGAAGAGCTCGCGCAGGGCGGTGGAGCGTTCCTCGGCCACGTACTCGACAGCCGCGGTGAACAGGTCCTCGCGGGTGGGGAAGTGGTGCTGGGCGGCGCCCCGGGAGACCCCGGCCCGTTCCGCGACGACGGAGACGGTGGAGCCGGCCCAGCCGTGTTCGGCCAGGCAGGAGACGGCCGCCTCCAGGAGGTGGCGGCGGGTGACCCGGCTGCGGGCCTGCTTGGGGCCGTTCGTCGTGGTCACCGGCGCCATGACGGGTCCCGGCGCTCGAAGCGGGCGGTGATGCCCTCGCGGGCCTCGGCCGAGGCGAAATGGCGGGCGGAGAGCTCGGTGAGGGCGGGGCCGTGCCGCTCCAGGGCTTCCCGTACGGGGGCGGTGAGCAGGTGCTTCGTCGCGGCCAGTGCCCGGGGGCCGGCCTTGCGGAGGCCTTCGAGGACGGGGGCGAGGGCCTTGTCCACGTCCTCGCCGTGCAGGGTGAGCAGGCCGATCCGGGTGGCTTCGGGGGCGTCGAAGGCCTCGGCGGTCAGGAAGTAGCGGGCGGCCGCGCGGGGGTCGAGGCGGGGCAGCAGGGGGGCCGAGATGACGGCCGGGACGACGCCGATGTGGGTCTCGGTGAAGGCGTACGTGGACGCGGGGCCGGCGGCGGCGATGTCGCAGGCGCCGAGCAGGCCGAGGCCTCCGGCGCGGACGTGGCCGGTGACGCGGGCGACGACGGGGGTGGCGAGGCCGGTGATCTCGCGGAGCAGGGCGAGGAAGTCGGCCGGGTCGCAGGGGGACTTGAGGTCTGCGCCGGCGCAGAAGGTGTTGCCGGTGTGGGTGAGGACCACGGCCGCGGTGTCCGGGTCGGCGGAAGCGGTGGCGAGGGCTGCGCGCAGGTCTGCGACGAGGGCGGTGGAGAGGGCGTTGCGGTTGGCCGGGGAGTCGAGGGTGAGGGTGGTGACGCCGGTCGCTCGCGCGGCGTGGACCAGGGCGGGCTCTTATACACATGTGACGCTGACGATGAACTAGTCGGAGTGGCCCGGGAAGGCGGGCGAGCGGGCGGCCTGGGATTCCTCGCGCATCGGCTGCGGGGGGACCGAGCGGGCCGCGGGGACCGTGGGCAGCGGCCCCAGGGTCCGGGTGGTGCTGCCCTCGGCCAGCGGCTCGCGCTCGACGGACTCGGCGCTCTGCGCCCGCCGGGCACCGTAGCGCCGGTGGACGGCCTGCTTCGTGACGCCGAGCGCCGAGCCGACCGCGTCCCAGGAGAAGCCGAGCGAGCGGTCGAAGTCCACCGCGGCGGTGACCAGCGTCTCGACGCTGTCCCGCAGTTCCTGCGCGAGGCGGACGGTGGGCGCGGGCGCCCGGCCGTAGACGACGAAGCCCGTGGAGGGACCCGAGCGGCGCGGGCGGTAGACGTTGCCGAGCTGGGCGGTGAGCGTACGCAGAGCATCCACCTGCCGGCGAACCCGCTCGATGTCCCGCACCAGGAGGTGCAGGCTGGCCCGTGCTTGGGCGTCGTGGGTGGCGTGGTCGGCCATGAAGAAGCCTCTCGAACCGGTGCTGAAGAGCGGATAGGGCCGCAGACACCGTTCTGTTTCGCGGCCCGTTTCGGTCAATCTCTTTTGACCAACGCGTCACCGGGCGGGCAGGTCACGCTATGGGGGCGTGTCGGCATATGCGAGGAGCGCGCGGGTGTGCGTACGCCCCCTCGGGCGAACGCCGCCTCGCAGGTGGGGCGGTGGGCGGACAGACCCTAGTGCTGTGACCGGAAAGGTCCACCGGGTCGCGGCGCCCGGCACGGCACCTCGCCGCGTTGTCGGACCACCGAAGTACGTCCAGCACAAGCGGCGGCCCTCCGCCTTGCGATGCACCGCACCGGACACCGCGACCCGGCAAACCTTTCCGGTCACAGCACTAGACTGGTGCGCTGATGACAGCCGAGATAGCGAGGTAGACCCCAGTGAAGCTCGTCTTCGCAGGCACCCCCGAGGTCGCCGTGCCCGCCCTGGACGCCTTGATCGCGTCCGGGCGCCACGAAGTGGCCGCCGTCGTCACCCGGCCCGACGCCCCGGCCGGCCGCGGCCGCCGCCTCGTCGCCAGCCCCGTCGCCGAGCGCGCCGAGGAAGCCGGCATCGAGGTCCTCAAGCCCGTCAAGCCGCGCGACCCGGAGTTCCAGGCCCGGCTGCGCGAGATCGGCCCGGACTGCTGCCCGGTCGTCGCGTACGGCGCGCTGCTCCCCAAGAGCGCCCTGGAGATCCCCGCGCACGGCTGGGTCAACCTGCACTTCTCGCTGCTGCCCGCCTGGCGCGGCGCCGCACCTGTCCAGCAGTCGATCATGGCCGGTGACCAGGTCACCGGCGCCTCCACCTTCCGGATCGAGGAGGGTCTGGACACCGGCCCGGTCTTCGGGATCCTCACCGAGGAGATCCGGCCCACCGACACCAGCGGGGACCTGCTGACCCGGCTCGCCTTCGCGGGCTCCGGCCTGCTGGTCGCCACCATGGACGGCATCGAGGACGGCACCCTGCGCGCCGTCGAGCAGCCCGCCGACGGGATCTCGCTCGCGCCGAAGATCACCGTCGAGGACGCCCGGATCGACTGGTCGGCCCCCGCGATGCGCGCCGACCGGCTGGTGCGCGGCTGCACCCCGGCGCCGGGCGCGTGGACGGTCTTCCGGGGGGAGCGGCTCAAGCTGATCTCCGTCGGGCTGGTCGCGGACCGCACCGACCTGAAGCCGGGCGACCTGAGCGCGGGCAAGAACAACGTCCACGTCGGCACCGGCTCGCACGCGGTGGAGCTGCTCTGGGTCCAGCCGCAGGGCAAGAAGCCGATGAAGGCCGCCGACTGGGCGCGCGGGGTGCGGATCGCTCCCGGCGAGCGCCTCGGCGGGACCGACGTAGGCTGATCCGGTCACCTTTCGATTCCCGGACCATGTCCGGGCCGAGTCCGGGCCGATGTCCGGCCCGGCCGCGGCAGGTGTCCGCGGCGGCCTCCCCGGCGCCGCGCTTCGTTCCATCCCCAGCGTTACGTAACCCCGGAGCACCTTTCACGTGAGCGAACAGCCCCGTAGCCGACCGGCAGCCACCTCGGGCAAGGGCGGCGGCAAGCCGGCCAAGTCGGGCAAGCCGTACCGCCGGCCGCAGAAGGACCCCGTCCGGATGCTGGCCTTCGAGGTGCTGCGGGCGGTGGACGAGCGCGACGCGTACGCGAACCTCGTGCTGCC
The DNA here is from genome assembly GCF_003287935.1 of Streptomyces sp. ICC1. Taxonomy (GTDB): domain Bacteria; phylum Actinomycetota; class Actinomycetes; order Streptomycetales; family Streptomycetaceae; genus Streptomyces; species Streptomyces tritrimontium. The sequence goes on along the minus strand of NZ_CP030287.1, from coordinate 8,053,812 downwards.
GCCGCTGCTGAAGAAGGCCCGCAAGGACGAGACCTTCCAGGCGCGGGACGCGGCACTGGCCACCGAGCTGGTGTACGGGACGCTGCGCCGCCAGGGCACGTACGACGCGGTCATCAAGGCGTGCATCGACCGGCCGCTGCGCGAGGTGGACCCGCCGGTGCTGGACGTGCTGTCGCTGGGCGCGCACCAGCTCCTCGGCACCCGGATCCCCACGCACGCGGCGGTGTCGGCGAGCGTGGAGCTGGCCCGGGTGGTGCTCGGGGACGGGCGCGCGAAATTCGTGAACGCGGTGCTGCGGAAGATCTCCGCGCACGATCTCGAGGGCTGGCTGGAGAAGGTCGCGCCGCCGTACGAGGACGACGCCGAGGAACACCTCGCCGTCTTCCACTCGCACCCGAGGTGGGTCGTCAGCGCCCTGTGGGACGCGCTGGGCGGCGGCCGGGCCGGCATCGAGGACCTGCTGGAGGCCGACAACGAGCGGCCCGAGGTGACGCTGGTGGCCCGTCCCGGCCGCTCGACCACCGAGGAGCTGCTGGAGGCGGTCGGCGAGGACTCGGCGCTGCCGGGGCGCTGGTCCCCCTACGCGGTGCGGATGGCCGAGGGCGGCGAACCGGGCGCGCTGGAAGCGGTCCGCGAGGGCCGCGCGGGCGTCCAGGACGAAGGCAGCCAGCTGGTGGCGATGGCCCTGGCGGCCGCGCCGGTCGAGGGCCGCGACACCCGCTGGCTGGACGGCTGCGCGGGCCCCGGCGGCAAGGCCGCCCTGCTGGCCGCGCTGGCCGCGGAGCGCGGGGCGTTCCTGCTGGCCTCCGAGAAGCAGCCGCACCGTGCCCGGCTGGTGGAGAAGGCGCTCGCCGGCAATCCGGGCCCCTACCAGGTCATCACGGCGGACGGGACGCGTCCGCCGTGGCTGCCGGGCTCCTTCGACCGGGTCCTCGTGGACGTGCCCTGCTCGGGCCTCGGCGCGCTGCGCCGCCGCCCGGAGGCGCGCTGGCGGCGCCGCCCGGAGGACCTGGAGAGCTTCGCGCCGCTCCAGCGCGGGCTGCTGCGCGAGGCGCTGGCGGCCGTCAGGGTGGGCGGCGTCGTGGGCTACGCGACCTGCTCGCCGCACCTGGCCGAGACCCGGGTGGTCGTGGAGGACGTACTGAAGGGCCGGGGCGCGGGCGCGGCCCCGATCGCGGCGGAACTGATCGACGCGCGGCCGTACATGCAGGGGGTCCCGGCGCTGGGCGACGGCCCGGACGTGCAGCTGTGGCCGCACCTGCACGGGACGGACGCGATGTACCTCGCGCTGCTGCGCCGGACCGCGTAGTCCCTGTCCGGGAACCGCTGTCGGCGGGGGCCCCGGGGGTCCTCTCGCGGACCCCCGCCGGGGCGGGGTCTGCGCCCCGGGCGGGAGTTTCGGGGTAGTGGCCGGAACGGTTCGGCGGCATGGCACGCTTGGGGCATGGCCGTTCAGATCAATCCCAGCATCTTGTCCGCCGACTTCGCCCGGCTCGCCGAGGAGGCGAAGGCCGTCCAGGGCGCGGACTGGCTGCATGTCGACGTCATGGACAACCACTTCGTCCCGAACCTCACGCTCGGCGTGCCGATCGTGGAGTCGCTCAGCCGGGCGACGGACATCCCGCTCGACCTGCACCTCATGATCGAGGACCCCGACCGCTGGGCCCCGCAGTACGTCGAGGCGGGTGCGGGATCGGTCACCTTCCACGCGGAGGCCGCCGCGGCGCCCGTGCGGCTCGCGCGGGAGATCCGGGCCAAGGGGGCCCGCGCGTCCATGGCGCTCAAGCCGGCGACGCCCATCGAGCAGTACGAGGACATCCTCCCCGAGCTCGACATGCTGCTGATCATGACGGTCGAGCCCGGCTTCGGCGGGCAGCCCTTCCTCGACATCATGCTGCCCAAGATCCGGCGTACCCGGGAACTGATCTCCAAGCACGGCCTGGAGCTGTGGCTGCAGGTCGACGGCGGGGTATCCGCCTCGACGATCGAGCGGTGCGCCGAGGCCGGCGCGGACGTGTTCGTCGCGGGCAGCGCGGTCTACGGGGCGGTCGACCCGGCGGCCGCCGTGCGCACGCTGCGTGAGCAGGCGGGTGCGGCCATCGCGGCGGCGCCCTGGGCTTGCGACCACTGAGACAAGGCTTGGTGAACAGCTCGGTGAACGGGAGCTGTCCAGGCTGATCAACGGCCGTCGTATCTGACAGGATGAACGGCGAGTCGAGAGTGTGAACAGCAGTGAGGAGAACGCGGTGTCTGCAATGTCGGCGGGACGGTCAGCCCTGCGGATGGGACCCGCGGAGCTGGTGCAGGCGGCGGCCATGGCGCGCCGCTTCTACCTGGAGGGGAAGTCCAAGATCCAGATCGCCGAGGAGTTCGGCGTGAGCCGCTTCAAGGTGGCCCGGGTCCTGGAGACCGCTCTGGAGCGCGACCTCGTGCGCATCGAGATCCGGGTGCCGGCGGAACTGGACGCGGAGCGCTCCGACGCGCTGCGCGCCCGGTACGGGCTGCGGCACGCCGTGGTCGTGGAGTCCCCGGCCGATGCCACCGAGGACGCGCCCGACCCGGAGAACCTGGGCGCCGTGGCGGCCGACCTGCTGGGCGAGCTCGTCAACGAGGGCGACGTACTGGGCCTCGCGTGGGGCCGCTCGACCATCCACATGGCCGCCTCCCTGCACCGGCTGCCTCCCTGCACCGTCGTCCAGCTGACGGGCGTGTACGACGCCGGGACGGCCGAGCGCGGGTCCGTGGAGGCCGTCCGCAGGGCCGCGCAGGTGTCGGGCGGGGACGCGCACCCCATCTACGCCCCGATGCTGCTGCCCGACCCGGCCACGGCGGCCGCGCTGCGCAACCAGACGGGCATCGCGCGGGCCTTCGAGTACTTCGACAAGGTGACGGTCGCCGCCGTCTCCATCGGGTCCTGGGAGCCGGGGATCTCGACCGTCCACGACATGCTGAGCGACGAGGAGCGGGCGCACTACGCCTCGCTCGGTGTCGCCGCCGAGATGTCGGCCCACCTCTTCGACGCGGAGGGCCGCCGGGTCGGCCGGGACCTCGGCGAGCGCTGCATCACCGTGGAGGCCGACCGGCTGCGCCGGATCCCCGAGGTCGTCGCCATCGCCGGCGGGCTGCGCAAGGCCTCCGCGATCGGCGCGGTGCTGCGCTCGGGGCTCGTGACCAGCCTGGTCACCGACACCGCCGTCGCGGACTATCTGCTGACGGAATCGCAGCCCGGGCTGCGGCCCGCCCTGGAGCGGGCCGACCCCGACGAGTGATTGTTCGGATTGGTCCGATTCTTCGGACGAATGGCGCTCAAACGCGGCTGCGGGATGTTCGCTGATGCGGATGGTGCCGTAATTGAGATCCGAACGGCGGACCGTTGGACGGCTCGCGGGGCGCATACTGGGTGCAATGACAAAGTCAGCAGTACCTCGCCGCCATTTGCCGTCCAGCCCGTTCAAGGCCCCCGTGGAAGCGCCGCTCCGGCACTTCAGCGTCGGCGACCGGGTTACTCACGATGAGCACGGCCTCGGCCGTGTCGTCGCAGTTGAGGAGGGGATCGCTGTCCTCGTTGAATTCGGGCCGGAGGTCCGGAAGCGAATCTTGAGTCCGTACACCAAGATGGCCGCCCTCTGAAGAGAGCGCGCGATTCGCGGGAGAATCGGATATTTGGCACGATCGGTGCATGATCTTTCGGAACGTGCCCCGATCGTTGCTGCGTGTACTGGGGGCCGTGTTCCTCTGTGCGGCGCTGGTCGGTGCGGTGGGCTGCAGCGGGAAGAATCCCGCGCCCGCCGCCGCCACCACCGACGCTAGTCCCGGCCCCCTGGTAGACGCCGCCCCGAGCGGGGCGGCGAGTTCCACCGTGCCCGTGCCGACGCCCGGGTGGGCGAAGGGGATGGCCACGGTCCGGGCCGGCGCATTGCCGCAGCAGGCCCGGGACGTGCTCGCGCTGATCGACAAGGGCGGGCCGTACCAGTACCGGCAGGACGGGACCGTCTTCGGTAATTTCGAGAAGGTCCTGCCGAAGCAGAAGCGTGGTCACTACCACGAGTTCACCGTGAGGACGCCCGGTGAACGGGACCGCGGGGCCCGCCGGATCGTGACCGGCGAGGGCGGGGAGTTCTTCTACACGGACGACCACTACAAGACCTTCAAGGCGGTTCTCCGATGACCTTGGACCAGCAGCCCCTGGCCCCCGCCGTCGCCGCCGCGGAGGAGGCGGGGTGGACGGTGCTGAGGCTGGACCTGGACGGGGTGCGCGGCAAGGCCGGGCTCATGCGGCGGTGTGCGGGCGTGCTGCGGGTTCCCGAGTACTTCGGGGCGAACTGGGACGCGCTGGCGGACGCGCTGGCCGATCTGTCGTGGCTGCCGGACGCGCCGGGGCGGCTGCTGGCGGTGACCTCCTGGCGGGGGTACGCGGGTGAGCGGCCGGAGGACTGGGAGACCCTGCAGGAGGTTCTGGAGGGGGCGGCGGAATTCTGGCGCGAGGGTGAGGGACGGGGACGAGGCAGAAGGAACGTTCCTTCCCATCCTGGGGGGTGGGGTGGTGATCGGGAAACCCGCACACCGCTCTGACTGTCATCACGGAACGCGATGAGCGGGAGTAGGCTGGACGGCATGTACGACCCCGCCCAGCTGCGCACCTTCCTCACCGTCGCCCAGACCCTGAGCTTCACGCAGGCCGCCGCCCGCCTCGGCGTCCGGCAGTCCACGGTCAGCCAGCACGTGCGGCGGCTGGAGGAGGCCACCGGCCGACCGCTCTTCCTGCGCGACACGCACAGCGTGGAGCTCACCGAGGACGGCGAGGCGCTGCTCGGCTTCGCCCGCTCGATCCTGGAGGCGCACGAGCGCGCCGCGGCCTTCTTCGCGGGGACCCGGATCCGCGGCCGGCTGCGCTTCGGCGCCTCGGAGGACTTCGTGCTGACCCGGCTGCCGGAGATCCTGGAGGCGTTCCGGCACGAGCACCCCGAGGTGGAGCTGGAACTCTCCGTGGAGCTGTCGGGGACCCTGCACGAGCGGCTGGACGCGGGGCGCCTCGACCTCGTACTCGCCAAGCGGCGCGGGGACGCCGACGAGCGGGGACGGCTGGTGTGGCGGGACCGGATGGTGTGGATCGGGGCGGAGGGCCTGCGGGTGGACCCCGACCGGCCGGTTCCGCTGATCGTCTTCCCGCCGCCGGGCATCACGCGGGCGCGGGCGCTGGACGTGCTGCAGGCGGACGGGCGGCCCTGGCGGATCGCCTGTACGAGCGGCAGCCTCAGCGGTCTGATCGCGGCGGCCCGGGCGGGGCTGGGCGTGATGGCCCACACCCGGGGGCTGATCCCGCCGGGGCTGGTCCGGGTGGGCGGGCTGCCGGACCTCGGCTCGGTGGAGTTCGCGCTGCTGCGCGGACCGCGGGTGTCGGCCGCCGCGGAGGCCCTGGCGGCGGCGATCCTCTCGGGCGCGGACCGCCTGACGCGCGCGGCGTAGCCGGGTCCCCGGCTCCGGCTCCGGCTCCGGCTCCGGCTCCGGCTCCGGCTCCGGCTCCGGCTCCGGCTCCGGCCCACGGCTCCTTCCCCGAGGCGCGGGTCGTCAAGACCCTCAACACCGTGAACAAAACGCCGTCATGGTCGAGCCCTCCCGGGTCCCCGGCCACCGCACCGTCTTCCTGGGCGGCGACGACGACGGCGCGAAGGGCGAGACCGCCGCGCTCCTCGAGGAGTTCGGCTGGGCTCCCGGAGAGATCACCGATCTGGGCGATCCGTCGAGCGCCCGCGCCACGGAAGCCCTGATGGGACTGTGGCTGCGGCCGTACGGGGTGCTGGGTCCGGTGGACTTCAACATCTCCGTGGTCACGGCCTGAGCGAGGGCTGAGGAGGTCTTGTGGAGGTATTCGCCCGTTGATCAACGGCGGGGAGGGGTGGGATAGCGTCACCGCGCTGTGCGGAGAGGAGCGGGTCCTTGCGCGAGATCACCGTCCCACCCGTCGTCACGGGCGCCCCCGTCGGCGGTCTGGCCGATGCCGTCTTCCGGAACGCCCGCGAGGACCCCGGCCGGGTCGTGCTGGGCCGCAAGACGGGCGGGGTCTGGCAGGACGTGACCGCGGGCGAGCTGGCCGCCGAGGTGACGCGGCTGGCCCAGGGGCTGCTCGCGCACGGCATCGGCTTCGGTGACCGCGTCGCGATCATGTCCCGTACCCGGTACGAGTGGACCCTCTTCGACTTCGCCCTGTGGGCGATCGGCGCGCAGCCCGTCCCCGTCTATCCCACCTCCTCCGCCGAGCAGGTCCACTGGATCCTGTACGACTCCGAGTGCACGGCCTGCGTGGTCGAGGACGAGGACCAGGCCATGACCGTCGGCTCGGTCATCGAACGGCTGCCCCGCCTGCGCCGGCTCTGGCAGTTGGACACGGGGGCGGTCGAGGGGCTGACCGAGGACGGCCGGCAGGTCTCCGAGGACGTCGTGCACCGCCACCGGGGCGCCGTGACGCCCGATGCGACGGCCACCGTCATCTACACCTCGGGGACCACCGGCCGGCCCAAGGGCTGCGTGCTGACCCACGCCAATTTCATGTTCGAGGCCGACACCATGGTCACCCGCTGGGAGTCCGTCTTCCAGGCCGGGCCCGGCGAGCAGCCCTCCACCCTGCTTTTCCTGCCGCTCGCCCACGTCTTCGGGCGGATGGTGGAAGTGGCGGCCGTCCGCGCCCGGGTGAAGCTCGGGCACCAGCCGGTGCTGGCGGCCGCCGAACTGCTGCCGGATCTCGCCGCGTTCCGCCCGACGTTCGTGCTCGGGGTCCCCTACGTCTTCGAGAAGGTGTTCGCCGCCGCCCGCCGCAAGGCCGAGTCCGAGGGCCGGACCGGGCCCTTCGACCGGGCGGTGGAGGTGGCCGTACGGTACGCGGAGGCGCGCGAGCGGAAGGCGTTCGGCACCGGGCCCGGACCCACGGCCAAGCTGCGGATGGAGCACCAGCTCTTCGAGAAGCTGGTGTACGGGAAGGTCCGCGAGGCCCTGGGCGGCCGGGTGCGGCACGCCATGTCGGGGGGCTCCGCGATGGCACGCCGGCTCGGGCTGTTCTTCGACGGCGCCGGGGTCACGGTGTTCGAGGGGTACGGGCTGACGGAGTCGTGCGCGGCGGCCACCGCGAACCCGCCCGGGGCGACGAAGTACGGGACCGTGGGCAAGCCGATCCCCGGCGCCACCGTCCACATCGCCGACGACGGGGAGGTCTGGCTGCACGGCGCCCACGTCTTCGCCGGGTACCTGAACGACCCGCAGGGCACCGAGGCGGTGCTGCGGGAGGGCTGGCTGGCGACCGGGGACCTGGGGCGCCTCGACGACGACGGGTACCTGACGATCACCGGGCGCAAGAAGGAGATCCTGGTGACCTCCAACGGCAAGAGCGTCGCGCCGACCGCCCTGGAAGAGCGGGTCCGTTCGCACCCGCTCGTCTCGCAGTGCGTGCTGGTGGGCAACGACCGGCCGTACATCGCGGCCCTGCTCACTCTGGACGTGGAGGGGGTCGCGCACTGGATGGCGATGCGCGGCCGCCCGCAGCTGCCGGCCTCGGAGCTGGTGCTCGACCCCGATCTGACGGCGGAGGTCCGGCGCGCGGTGGTGGCCGCGAACACCCTGGTCTCGCAGGCCGAGTCGATCCGCACGTTCCGCGTGCTGGCCGGGCAGTTCACGGAGGAGCGGGGTCTGCTGACGCCCTCGCTGAAGCTGAAGCGGCGGGCGATCGAGAAGGCCTACGCGACGGAGGTGGCGGCCCTCTACCAGTCGTGACCGCACCCGGGTGGACTGCCTCCCACCATATCTGACGCATCGTCACTTTACTTGGTCATTGATATTGACGATGCGTCAGGTCGCGCACAGAATGCGGGGATTCCGACCGGAGGGGATCCACACATGTTGCGACCGATCCGCACCTTGGCCGCCGCGGCGGCGACACTCGCGCTCGTCTCCGCCTGCAACTCCGCCTCCAACGGCTCCTCCCCGGACAAGCCGGGGGCCGCCGGGAACTCCCGCGGGGTGAGCGCCGACTCGATCAAGGTCGGCGGCATCGTGTCGATGACCAGCGCCAGCGGCTACAGCAAGAAGGACACCGACCTCGGCGCGAAGGCCCGCTATGCGAGAGCCAACGCCGAGGGCGGGATCAACGGCCGCAAGATCGACTACATCGGCGCCGAGGACGACGGCCAGGACCCCGCCAAGAACCTCGCGGCGGCCCGCAAGCTCGTCCAGCAGGACAAGGTCTTCGCGGTCTCCCCCATGAGCTCGGTGACCTTCTCCGGCGCCGACTTCCTCGAACAGGAGAAGGTCCCCACCTTCGGCTGGGGCACGCTCCCCTCCTTCTGCGGCCCCAAGTACATCTACGGGTTCAACGGCTGCCTCGTCCCCACCCCCGGCGGCACCATCAACCAGACCTGGCCCGAGGGCATCGGCCAGGTCCTCGGCGGCGCCCGGGGCAAGTCCGTCGCGATCATCGCCAACGACAGCGACGCCGGGAAGTTCGGCGTGCGCACCTTCCAGCAGGGCTTCGCCAGCGCCGGGTTCAAGGTCGCCTACGCCAAGGCCTCGGTGCCCGGCACCGCCGTGCCGAGCGACTGGTCGGCGTACGTCAAGGAGATCCTCGAGAGCAATGACGGCAAGGCCCCCGACGCGGTCGTCTCCGTCATGCAGACCCCCAACAACATCGGGCTGTTCACCTCGCTCAAGCGCAGCGGGTACAAGGGGCTGCTCTCCGACCCGACCGACTACGACCCGGGCCTGCTCGCCCAGGACGCCACGAAGCAGGCCCTCGACGGCGTGCACGTCCTGCTGCAGTTCGAGCCCTTCGAGTCCACCGACCCGAAGATGGCCCAGTTCAAGGCCGACATCAAGGCCGCGGCGGGCGGCAAGGACGTGCCCCTCAACATGCACATGATGACCGGGTACATGTCCGCCGACCTGTTCGTGTCCATCGCGAAGAAGGCCGGCAAGGACCTGACCACCGAGTCGTTCCAGGCCGCCGCGCAGGGCTTCTCCGACACCGCCACCCTCGTCGGCGACCGCGCGGAGCCCAAGGGGCAGAAGGACAGCTTCGGCTGCGGTGCGCTCGTCCAGCTGAAGAACGGCGCCTACGAGGTCTCTGTGCCGTTCAAGTGCCACGAGCCCATCCCCTTCAAGTAGCGGGCCGGGAAACGGCATGGGAGATCTGCTCGCCTTCGTACTGAGCGGTCTGGTGTCCGGCGCCCTGTACGCACTGCTCGCCACCGGGCTGGTGCTGTCGTACTCGGCGTCCGGGCTGTTCAACTTCGCGCACGGGGCCACCGCCTACCTGTCCGCGCTCACCTTCTACGAACTGCACTCCGGGCTGGGCTGGCCGGCCGTCCCGGCGGCGCTGCTGGTGGTCCTCGTACTGGCACCCGGGCTCGGCTGGGCACTGGACCGGCTGATGTTCCGGCGGCTCGCGCAGGTCGGCGAGACGGCGCAGATCGTCGCCACCATCGGCCTGCTGGTGGCCCTGCCGGCGGCCGGGCTGTGGACGGTGGAGCTCCTGACGGACGCGGGGGCTCCGCTCAAGCCCGCGGAGAACCAGTTCGGGCTGCCGGGGGTGGGGCCGAGCCCCGCGAAGTCCTGGCAGCTCACCTCCGACGTCGGGATCGACTCCGACCAGCTGATCACCTGGGTGGCCACGGCCCTGGTGGCGGTGGCCCTGTGGGTGCTGATGCGGCACACGCGGCTGGGGCTGCGGCTGCGGGCCGCCGTCGACAACCGCTCGCTCACCGAGCTGCGCGGGATCGACGCCGGCCGGCTGTCCTCGGTGGCGTGGATGATCGCCTCGGGGCTGGCCGGACTGGCGGGGGTGCTGGCGACGCCGCTGCTGGGGCTGTCCGCGCACGACTTCACGCTGTTCCTGTTCGTGTCGGCCACCGCGGCCGTGATCGGACGGTTCGCCTCCGTACCGCTCGCCTTCGCGGGCGGACTGGGGCTCGGAGTACTGCAGAACCTGGTGGTCGGCTACGCCTCCTTCGCCGACTCCGTCACCGGGTTCAGGACGGCCGTGCCCTTCCTGATCCTCTTCGGCGGGCTGCTCGTCCTCACCCGGCGGGCCCGCACCACCGGGACCGCCGCGGTGGACACGGCCTCGGTGGACCACCTGGCCGGAGCCTCCTGGGGGCGGCGGTGGGGGGTCTGGGCCGTCCTGGGCACGGCCCTGGGCGTCGCGTTCTACACCGTCACCACGCCGTTCTGGAGCGGGCTCCTCGCCCAAGGGCTGGCCCTGGCACTGGTGTTCATGTCCTTCACCGTCGTGACGGGGCTGGGCGCGATGGTCTCGCTGGCCCAGGGCACCTTCGTGACGGGCGCCGCGCTCGTGGCCGGGCTGCTGATGAGCCACGGGTGGCCGTTCGTCGCCGCGCTGGCGGTCGGCACCTGCGTGGCCGCCGTACTGGGGGCCCTGGTCGCGCTGCCCGCGCTGCGCCTCGGCGGGCGCTCCCTCGCGCTGGCCACCCTGGCGCTGGCCTTCCTGGCGGACCAGGTGCTGTTCCAGATGCGGTGGCTGCGCAACGGGGACGCGGGGTGGTCGATCCCGCGTCCCGTCGTCGGGCCGGTGGACCTCTCCGACGACCGGGCGCTGGGGGTGGCGCTGTTGGTCCTGGCGGCCGCGGTCGCCGCCGGGCTGAGCGCGCTGCGGAACTCGCCGTCGGGGCGGGCGATGCTCGCCGTACGGTCGGCTCCCGCGGCCGCGATGGCCTCCGGGGTGTCCGTGCTGCGGACGAAGCTGCTGCTGTTCACCCTGTCGGCGGGGCTGGCCGGGTTCGGGGGCGTGATGTACGCCTCGTACAACACCCGGATCACGGCGACCGACTTCACCGCGATGACCGGGCTGGTGTGGCTTGCGGTGGTCGTGGCGGCGGGGGTCCGGCGGCCCCAGTACGCGGTGGTGGCGGGGCTGGTCTTCGCCGTCGCCCCGCGGGTGATGGCGGACTACGTGACGGAGTCGGCGCACCTGCCGGTGATCCTGTTCGGGCTGGCGGGGTTGGCCTTGGCCAACGATCCGGACGGGTATTGCGCGGCGGTGCCGGTGCGGTTGGCGCGGCGGCGCGCCGGTTCCCCGGTCGAAGCCGGGGCCGTCCCCGGGGCCGTTACCGCGGCCCGGGCCGTTCCCGGGGCCACCCCCGGGGCCGTTCCCGGGGCCCGGGCCGGCGAGCGGGCCGGGGTCCGTTGCCCTTCGGGGGCTCCGGCCGCGGGCCCCCGCGCCTCGGACGCCGGCGGGGCGGGATGCACCCGGGTCCCGTCCGGGAGGACCGCCGTGTGCGGGACCTCGGCGGCCGGAACCGCGGCCGACTCGAAGACCCCGTACGGCTGGGCCGGGCCCGGCGGGGCCGTGACGTGGAAGCCCGGGTAGCTGCCCAGGGCCAGCTCGATGGCGGCCGAGGTCAGGGGCCGGCCGACGCGGTCGGGGGACGGGTCCCGGACCACCAGGCGCAGCAGCGCGCTCGCCGTCTCCTCCGTCCCGGCGTCCTCGTGGTCGGTGCGCGACAGCGTCCAGGCGGCGGAGGCCACCGGGGACAGGAGCGGGGCCAGCTGTGCCCGTACGAGCGCCGCCTTCTCCTCGATGTCCAGGCCCGTCAGGACGAAGACCACTTCGTTGCGCCAGCCCCCGATCCGGGTCACGCCCACCTTCAGCGTGTCCGGCGGCGCCTCGCCCCGTACGCCCGAGAGGGCCACCCGGTCCGGGCCGCATTCCGCCAGCCGGACCGTGTCGAGGCGGGCCGTCACGTCGGGGCCCAGGTAGCGCACGCCCTGGGTCTCGTAGAGGAGTTGCGCGGTGACCGTGCCGACGGTCACCACCCCGCCCGTGCCCGGGTGCTTGGTGACGACCGAGGAGCCGTCCTCGGAGATCTCCGCCAGCGGGAAGCCCGGCCGGGCGACGTCGTGGCGAGTGAAGAAGGAGTAGTTGCCGCCCGTGGCCTGGGTGCCGCATTCCAGGACGTGGCCGGCCGCCACCGCGCCCGCGAGCCGGTCGTGGTCGTCCGGCGCCCAGTCGAACCACCAGGCCGCGGGCCCGCTCACGAGCGCGGCGTCCGTGACCCGGCCGGTCACCACGACGTCCGCGCCCGCCCGCAGGCAGGCGGTGATGCCGGCGCCGCCGAGGTAGGCGTTCGCGGTGAGCGCGCCCTCCCCGTAGGGCATCAGGTCGTCGCCCTCGACGTGCGCGACCGAGACGGGGACGGACACCTTCGCGGCCAGCGCCCGGACCGCGCCGGCCAGTCCCGCCGGGTTCAGGCCGCCCGCGTTCACGACGATCCGCACGCCCCGCTCGTGGGCGAGGCCGAGGCACTCCTCCAGCTGGCGCAGGAAGGTCTTGGCGTAGCCGAGTTCCGGGTTCTTCAGGCGGTCGCGGCCCAGGATCAGCATGGTCAGCTCGGCCAGGTAGTCCCCGGTCAGCACATCGAGGGGGCCGTCCGTCAACATCTCGCGCAGGGCGTCGAAGCGGTCTCCGTAGAACCCCGACGCGTTGCCGATCAGCAGCGGGCGCCGGGTCACCGGGAGGTCCCCGGCGCGCGGCCCGGGCCCGCGGGGCCCGCGAAGGCCTGGGCGATGTCGAGCCAGCGGCCGGCGTCGGGGCCGTCCGCCGTCAGGGCCAGGTCGGCGCGGTGGGCGCGCTGGGTCACCAGCAGGCAGAAGTCCAGGGCCGGGCCCGTGACCCGCTGGGTCGCGTCCTCGGGTCCGTACGCCCACACCTCGGCGGAGCCGGTCGGGCCGGGGGCGGTCAGCTCGATCCGGAACTGTTCCGCCGGCGCCGCCAGGCGCCGTACCGCGTACGCGTAGTCCCGGGCCCGGACCCCGATCCGTGCCACGTGCCGCAGCCGGTCCGTGGGGACGCGGCGGACGCCGAGCGCGTCGGCGACGTCCTGGCCGTGCGCCCAGGTCTCCATCAGGCGGGCGCTCGCCATCGAGGCGGCCTTCATCGGCGGCCCGTACCAGGGGAACTTCGCCCCGGGCGAGGCCTCGGCGATCGCCTCGTCGAGGGCCGCGCGGCCGGCCCGCCAGCGGGCCAGCAGTTCGGCGGGGGCCAGCGCGGCCCCTTCCTCCGCGCCCGCGTCGACGAAGGTGTCGGGGGCCTTGACGGCCTCCTCGACGAGGCCTGCGAAGGCGGTGGCGTCGGTGAGGGCGAGCAGTGCGGCCCGATCGGTCCAGTGCAGGTGGGCGATCTGGTGGGCGAGGCTCCAGCCGGGCGCGGGCGTGGGCCGCGCCCAGTCGGGGACGGTCAACTCCCCCACCAGGGCATCGAGTTCCCGACCCTCCTCGTGAAGATCGGCGAAGACGGCGACAGCGGACGGATCGGGCACGGGTGCGCTCCCCTTCTCGGCGTGGGGGGAAGCCTGGCAGCCGTCACCGAAACAATCAAGCGTGCTTGCATTATTTGCCGAAGCGTTGCCGAGCCGCGCGGACGCCTCCCAACTGGGCTGCCGGACCGGCAGTTTGGGGTGCCGGGCGTTCCGTCGCTCCCGGCGTACGGGGCTTGCGCGCGCCCCGCTCCCGCGGCGAGGATCGGCGCCATGATCAAGGGCGTGATGTTCGACTTCTCCGGCACCCTGTTCCGCATCGAGCCCACCGGGGACTGGCTGCGCGCGGTGGTGGCGCAGACCGGGCGCGACCTGTCCGAGGCCGAACTCACCGACTGCGCGGCCCGCCTCGAGGAGGCCGGCGCCCTGCCCGGAGGGGCGAACCCGCGCCGGCTGCCGCCCCGGCTAGAGCGGCTGTGGCGCGAGCGCGACCTGAGCTCCGCCAACCACCACGCCGCCTACACCGCCCTCATCCTGGAGGCGGCGCTGCCCGTGCCGGAGCTGGCCGGCGCCCTGTACGCCCGGCACCGCACCCCTGCGGCCTGGCGGCCCTACCCGGACACCGCGGCCACGCTCGGCGCCCTGCGCGAGCGGGGCGTCCCGGTCGTCATCGTCAGCAACATCGGCTGGGACCTGCGGCCCGTCTTCCGCGCCCACGGCCTGCACCACCTCGTCGACGGCTACCTGCTCTCCTTCGAGCACGGGGTGCAGAAGCCCGATCCCCGGCTCTTCCGGGCCGCCTGCGCAGCGCTCGGGCAGGCGCCCGCCGACGTGCTCATGGTCGGTGACGACGAGGTCGCGGACGGCGGGGCCGCCGCCCTGGGCTGCCGGGTCGAACTGGTCCGCCACCTCCCGGTCGACCAGCGGCCGGACGGGCTGTCCACGGTGCTCGGCCTGCTCTGAGCGGCCGGCTCACTCGCCGACGGCGGAGTCGGAGTCGGGTCGCGGGGTGCGGCGGGTGAAGTCCATCGTCCAGTTGAGGATCCAGCTCCCGCCCCGGTCGGCGGAGAAGTACTGCTCCCAGCGCGGACTGTCCGTCCGCGTCCCCGACCACACGAACCGCACCAGGACCGGCGTGTCCCCGTGGCTGTCCTCGCCCTCGAAGACCCCCCGGCCCGTGCCCGCGCCCTCCTCGAACCGGCCGACGACGGCCGGGAAGAGCGTCCCGGTCCGGGCGCTCGCCCAGTTCAGGGTCCACCGGCCGCGCTCGTGGTCGTAGAGCCGCAGGGTCAGTCCGGCCGCCCCCTTCGTCGGGAACTCGATCTCGTCGAAGTTCGCCGCGCCGCCGAAGTGGCGGGTGGCCCGGGAGGTCCCCGGGAACTCCTCCCATCCACTGTCCGGGTCCAGGCCGTCGGCGAGCCGGCGGTTGGCCACGTCCCAGGTGCCGACGAGGAAGCCGAAGTCGTCGTTGCCGTTGCCGATGCCGTTGCCGATGCCGTTGCCGTTGCCGTTGCCCATGCGCGTTCTCCCCTGGCCGTTCCGGTGCTGTTGGGGGCAACCGTAGGAGCGGTCTGCTGACATCATGTGTCAGTGGAGTGCACATGAAGGCCGCCCGATTGCTCTCGATCCTGCTCCTCCTCCAGACCAGAGGCCGGATGACCGCCGCCGAGCTCGCCGAGGAGCTGGAGGTGTCCGTCCGTACGGTCTACCGCGACGCGGAGGCGCTGTCCGCCTCCGGTGTTCCGCTGTACGGCGACGCCGGACACAGTGGCGGCTACCAGCTCCTCGACGGCTACCGCACCCGCCTCACCGGCCTGGCCCCGGGCGAGGCCGAGGCGCTCTTCCTCACCTCGATGCCCGGACCGGCCGCCGAACTCGGCCTCGGCCGGGCCCTGTCCGCCGCCCAGCTGAAACTGCGCGCCGCCCTGCCCGCGGAGCTGCGCGCGCAGGCCGACCGGATGCGGCTGCGGTTCCACCTGGACGCGCCCGGCTGGTACGCGGAGCACGAGGAGACCCCGTACCTGGGGCAGATCGCCGACGCGGTGTGGCGGGGGCGGGTGATCGAGGTCCGCTACCGGCGGTGGAAGGCGCCCCACGAGGTGGACCGGCGGCTCGCCCCGTACGGGCTGGTCCTCAAGGCGGGGCGCTGGTACTTGGTCGCCGGCCCGGCGGAGCCCTCGGCGGACCCCGCCGGCGGGAAGCCGGCCGGGCCGTACACCTACCGGGTGGACCAGGTCCTCGGGGTGCGGGAGACCGGCGAGGAGTGCGTGCTCCCGGACGGCTTCGAGCTGGCCGCACACTGGCGGCGCACCCAGGCGGAGTTCCACGAGCGGCTGCACCCGGAGGAAGCGGAGGTACGGGTGTCCGCGCGCGGAGCGGCCCGGCTGACCGGCGCCCAGGCCAGGGCCCTGGCGGCCGCCGGGACCCCGGATCCCGAGCTGCCCGGGTGGACGCGGGCGGTGCTGCCGATCGAGTCACAGGCGCACGCGGAGTCGCAGTTCCTGGAGCTGGGGGCGGAGGCGGAGGTGCTCGCCCCGCGGGCGCTGCGGGAGCGGATCGGAGCGGTGGCCGCCGCGATGGCGGCCCGGTACGGGACCGGGACGGCTGCCGCTCCGGGCCATGCCGGCTGAGGTCTTCCCTCCGCCCCGCACGGCTGGGATGCTCCGCGCATGACAACTCCTCGGATGTACTTCGCCGCCGCGGCGATGAGCACCCTCGCGCTCGGTGTGACCGTGGCGAGCGGCTGGAGCCAGGACCGGCCGGACGCGGATTCCGGCGGCGCCGGCGTCGGCTCCTCGCTCTCCGCCTGGTCCGCGGACTGGCCGACGGGGTTCCACGTCGAGGCGAACGTCCAGCACGCGGACGTCGTGGTGCTGCGGACCGACAGCGACGTCATCTGGAGCTGACCCGGAGCTCCCGCCGGGTCGCCGACCGGCGACGACGGCCGGTGACGACGACGGCCGGATCAGCGGCGGCCGGGTCAGCGGCGGCCGGGTCGGCGGTGGCCGGGTCAGGCCTGCGGTTTCAGCGGCCGCGGGCGCCGGCGGGTCTGGGAGCGGACCGCGCCCATGCTCGCCGCGATGACCAGCGCGATCGCCGCCGCGTCCAGCGGCGACAGCGCCTGGTTGAGCACCAGGAAGCCCGCCGTCGCGGCGATCGCGGGCTCCAGGCTCATCAGGATCGCGAAGGTGGGCGCCGGGAGCCGGCGCAGGGCGAGCAGTTCCAGCGTGTAGGGCAGGACCGAGGACAGCACCGCCACGCCGAGCCCGAGGGCCAGCGTGCTGGGGAGCAGGAGCGCCGAGCCCGCCTCGATCACGCCGAGGGGCAGCGAGAGCACGGCCGCCACGGCCATCGCCAGCGCCAGGCCGTCGGCCTGCGGGAACCGCCGGCCGGTCCGCGCGTTGAAGACGATGTACGCCGCCCACATGCCGCCGGCGCCGAGCGCGTACGCCGCGCCCAGCGGGTCGAGTCCGCCGAAGCCGCCTCCGCCGTGGGTGGAGAGCAGGACCACGCCGGCCAGCGCCAGCCCGGCCCACAGCAGGTTCATCAGGCGGCGGGAGACCGCGACGGACAGCACCAGCGGGCCCAGCACCTCCAGGGTGACGGCGGGACCCAGCGGGATGCGGTCGATGGCCTGGTAGAAGAGGCCGTTCATGCCGGCCATGGTCACGCCGAACCACACCACGGTCATCCAGTCGGCACGGGAGTGCCCGCGCAGCTTGGGCCGACAGAGGAGCAGCAGCACCAGCGCGGCGGCCGCGAGCCGCAGCGTGACCACGCCCGCCGCGCCCGTCCTCGGCATGATCATGACCGCGATGGCGGCCCCGAACTGCACCGAGACGCCCGCGCTGACCACGAGGGCGACGGGCCCGAAGCGCGCCCGGAAGGAGCCGTCGGCGGCGGGATCCACGGGGGCCGCGGGGGCCGCGGGGGCGGATGCGGGAGCCGCGGAAGCGGGAACCGGGGCGGGAACCGAGGCGCTGACGGGCGCGGTCGTGGGCGGAGAGGCGGGGGCGGAGCTGGGTACGGCCATCTCTCCAGACTAGGGCGTGCGTAAGGAGCATGCCTGCGTGTTTTGCCTTACATCCCGTGACGCCCGGGCTACGGCGCCTCCGGCACGGCCTCGGCCTCCGACTCCGACTCCGACTCCGACTCCGACTCCGGCTCCGGCTCCGCCAGCGCCTCCGCCAGGACCTCCGCGAGGTGGCGGGCCCGGCCGCCGGACAGCTGCGCGATCTGGGTCCGGCAGGAAAAGCCGTCGGCCAGCACCTCGGTACCCGGCGCGGCCGCGCGCAGCGACGGCAGGAGCTGCTCCTCGGCGCAGGCCAGGGAGACCTCGTGGTGGCCCGGTTCGAAGCCGAAGTTCCCCGCGAGGCCGCAGCAGCCGCCGCTGAGGTCGCCCGTGAGGCCCGCGCGTTCGCGGAGCCGTCGGTCGGGGGCGTCGCCGAGGACGGCGTGCTGGTGGCAGTGGGTCTGGCCGGCGACCGGCCGGTCGAGGCGGGGCGGGCTCCAGTGCGGGGCGTACTCCTCCAGGGTCTCGGCGAAGGTGCGTACGGCCGCGGCGAGGCGGTGCGCGCGGGGGTCGTCCGGGAGGAGGGCGGGCAGGGCGGTGCGGAGCGCCGCCGCGGCCCTCCCCCAGTGCGCTACTGCCTGTGACCTGGCTGCACCCCCTGCCCCTGAACGCCGGAGACCAGAAAACCTTCCGGGAAGTGCTGGCAGGCTTCGAAGCCGACCTGAGCCTGTACCGGCTCGAAGAGCATGCGCTGAGCAAACACGCCGTCGAACTCCACCGGCGCACCGGCGGGTACCTCAAAGCCCTTACCCACCTCGTCTCCACCGCCGCCGTCATCGCGATCCGCACCGGCAGCGAAAACATCACCCTCAAAGAAATCAACGCCGCAACCACCCAGCTCGGCCCCTGATGCGAACCGCGGGCTCTCACCGGACGACCAGCTGGGACGGCGCTCGCGCTTCCTGACTGTCGTAGAGTCAAAGCCCGCCCCACCGCGCGCTGTCCGCCCCTGCAAGATGCGCTGTCTTGCTCGGCCGGTGGCTGGCGTCATCGGCCCGCTCGTAGTGCCAGGACAGGAGTCCGGTGTAATCCCCACGCCTGGGCGCGCCTGTCACGAGCGGGGCAGGACGGCGCGGTCCTGGACCGTGATGTGGAGGGCGTGAAGTGGCTGGGTGCGGGTCGGGCGGACGACCTCGAACCAGTCGGTGCCCTCTTCCAGGTGATGGGCGATGCTCCGGTAGTGACGCCAGTCGAATCCGACACCGATCTGCCACGCCGTGTCGCTGTAGCGGCTACCGATGACCGGATCGCCGTGGAGGTAGACGGAGTCGAGAGGCTGAGCGTTGGCTTCGAGGTGCGCGAGGACGGCTGCCGCGGCTCGACGCAACGGGCTGGTGTCGCTCCAGCGGGTGAGGGCTTCAAGGGCTGCGGGATGGCTCGGACGGACGTCGGCGAGTTGGAGTTGCCGGATGGTGGCTGCCTTGCGGTCGACCAGGTCAGTGAGATCGATGCGGACCGGGCGTGGGACCCAGCGGTCGATGCCGTCGAAGGCCTCGATCATGTGGTCACGTGATGCGCGGCCTGCTGTGGGGTCCGGGGCGATGGCAGCGAGTCGAGTACGGGCGGCGGTCATGGGTTCGCCTCGGGTCCACAGCATGGTCAGTTCGAAGCCTTCCGCTTCGAAGGTCTTGCGTTCGCCAAAGTGGATCTGCAGACCTCGGCTGTTGCCCTTGAGGGCTCGCTTCATTGACGCTGAGGGGTCTCGCCCGTAGGAGAGGGCGTGAAGGAATTCGGAGGTAAGACGGCTGTCTCTGCGGTGCTCTACGACGATGTCGACGTCTGAGGGGTTCAGTGCGCCGCGTGCGTAGGAGCCGAAGACGAGGATTTCGTCGACGAGGTCCAGTGGCCAGCCTCCCTCCTCCAGGCGATCGAGCATGTCGTTCAGGAGCGTGGTAGCGCGCTCGCGTTTCACGGAATCCCTCTGCTGGTCGGTTCGGATGCCGGTGCCTTGCGCCGGTGGTTTCAGCCGGTCTGCTGTGAGGAGCCGGGGGCTCGCGAGATGATCGTGCTGAGAGTCCCGGAATAGGTGGTGCCCAGGGCAGTCACGGTTCCGGGAAAGGGGCCCGGGCCGTGACGCAGGGCACTGACGTAATTTTCGGGAAGGAGCACACGGTCTCCGACTGCGAGCGTGCCGGGGCCCCTCCATCGGTATCCGTACCCGTCAACGGTGACAGCCTGGTGGCCGTCGACCTCGAAACGGCGGTTCTTGGCATCGAGTTCTTCCCGCAGGGTCCGTATCTGCCGCTCAAGGTGCTCGACCTGTGTGGTTTCGACGCGTTGCCTCCATTCTCTTTCTTGCGCCCGGCCGGTCTGAAGCCCCTGCTGGTAGGCCTCCACGAGGGCCTTTTCGTTGTCGGTGGTGTGGACTTTGCAGGCGAAGCCCGGACCGGAGAACTGAGCGCGGCAGGGGTTACCGGACTTGGTGGGGCGTCCGCAGGGCCGGTGATGTACCTCTTCGAACACGGGGATTCCTCACACGGGTGGCTACGTAACGGCAGAAATGTGGGCACGGTGGCGTACTACGGGGTGGTCGGCAGTGAGCTGACCGGCTGGGAGATGGCCTGCGGGATACAGGCGGGAGCGGTGCGGCCCGCCTGGGTACAGGTAAGGGCGATGAGTTGGAGGTAGCCGAGGGAGACCGGTCGTCCCGGGAGCTTGCCCGTTGCTTGTTCGAAGCGCTGGAGTGTGGCGGGCTTGATGCCCAGGTGGCCGGCGGCGTCGTGGAGATCGAGTCCTGTGGCCTCGCGGGCTTCCCGGAGGCGCTGTGCGTTGTCGTGCCAGATTTGCGGTGCGGTTTCCGCGGTGTCCCGGGCGACGGCTGCGCGGGCCGTGGAGAGGGCGGTCTGGACTCGGTCGGTATGGGGTCCGAGCAGAAACCGGGCGAGACGGGCAGCGGAGGCCTCACGGTCGACGCCCTCAGTCCAGGGCTGGGAGGCCTCTTCGTACACACGGCCTCGGGCCGTGGCGCAGTCCTCACGCTCGCTGGTTTCGGCGCCGTAGGTGCGATGCCGGTCGCTGGTACAGGGTGGCGTGCCGTCTTTCGCCAGGTCCATATCCCGGTCCCAGGCGCCGTCAGCCTCGATGCGTGCGATGGCGTCGCGGACGTACTGGCGCTCATCCGGGGAGAGGACGCAGGTGAGGGCTTCGGCAGCGGCCTGGGCTTCGGGCCGCCCAGCAGGCTCGAAGCTGCCGCCCCAGGCGTGTGATGCGCGTTCTCCTTCCGCTTTCCGGAAGGCCACGTCGATGGCCTCGAACGTGTGGGGGCTCCAGGCCTGCATCATCAGGAGGATCTCCCGCAAGGCTTCTATGTGGGAGGTGGGCGGTGTCCCGTCGCCGACCCGCCGGCCGGGTCGTGATCCGGGGTGGGCCAGCCAATCGGTGAACGTCTGCGGGCGCCGGGGATCGTGAAGATCCGTATTCTCGAACCACTGTGCTGCCCGCACCACGCAGGCGTGCGCATGCTGGATGGCGGCATACCAACCGAACAGTGCCTCCCGGTAGTCATCGACGTGACGGTCCTCCGAGAAGGTGCCGGTTCGCGTGCGACAGTGCTGCGGGCATTCCGCCGCATGCACCCGGTAGAGAGCGGCCCGAGTCTCGGGGAAAGTCAGCAAGGCCGTGTGCAGATGTTCGTACTTGGGGCCACGGTCGCGGCGCTTTTCGAGTCCGCTGTCGAGAAAGGCGGGGAAGCGGGGTTTTCCCCGCCAGCGGGCAGAATCCCGACGTACATGGATGTCGTCCTGCCAGGCGCCGGTCGCGATGACCTCCCGCAGAGACGAAGCCACGTCACAGCGCAGGCCCGCACCCCATGTGATGAGAACCGGCAGGCACTGAGGATCCTCCTCCAGCGTGGACATCACCAGATCGATGTCATCGTGACGATGAAGATGACGCTGGAACACGAACGCTCCCCCAAGAGTGCAGCAGTACCCAACGGCCTCCACACCGTGGTGTGCAGGCAGCTCTCCATCTTGCACGAGGGTCACGACATCCGACCCGCGATCCGGCTGATGAGCCCACCGAAGTGGCGGGCGGGCGCGAAACCCGTGACCATCCCGTGGACTGCTTGTCCGCAGATGACCACAGCAGGCATACCTCAAGGCCGGATGTGCCCGAATGCGGCCGCGTTGGCGAGTCGTCGTGGCTCGCGCGCCGAAGAGGCGGTCCGGCCTGACGGCGCACAGCTGTACTGGAGGGAAACGGCCCGCGGGAGCCGCCTATCCTTCCTCCATGATGCAAGGAATCGACTGGCCGAGTCTTGCCTTCGGCATCCGCATGCCAGGCGTAGGCATCGAGGAGTTCGAGGCCGACGGCAAATGGGGCATGCAAGAACTCTCCGAGCTGGGCCTGCTGGTACCCCTTCCCCTCAACGCGGACGGGTACTACAACGCATCCCTCACAGCACCCTCGCTAGAGAACGTGCTCTTCGTCGCGGACTGCATCGCCTTCGACCACGACTCCCCCACGGTCGTCACCCCTCTTCAAGAGCCGGCCGCTGCACCTTACGAACCCATCGGGCACGACCGTCCGTGGCTTCCCTCCAACCGCACCTACCGCGACACCCTGGACTCCGTCGCCCAACAGGCACACGAAATCAGGTATACCGACATGCTGCGGCTCCGGTACGGCACGTACAACGACCCGCTGGCCCAGTTCAGCCGTCGGTTCACGGATCGCACCGAGCCGCTTGCCCTTTACGCCATGGCCATCAGGCATGTTGACCTGCTTGCCGAGTACATGGGGCTGTACCGCGTGCTGGAAGCGCCGCGGAGCAGCAACGGCATGGACTTCATCACCGACCACCTCGACTCCGTTGAGGAGTACGACTTCGGGAAGCTGATGACCATTCCAGCCTTTCTTCCAGAACAGGCCAAGAAACCCGTCGAGGTGTTCTCCGTCCTCAAAGAACGGGCACTTGGCCGTGTGGAGGCTCTCACGACAGCCGGCATCGACACCGCCAGGCACCTCTACGCCATCCGCAACGGGCTGGCACACGGCAAGAAAGATCTCATTCTCAACGACTTCGGCAACGCAGTCGATGCCGTGGCAGCCGACCTGCCCCTGCTGAAACTCCTGGCACGCATCGCTGTCGAACGCGGCTGACCAGCCTTCTGCAGCCGCGGTCTCTGCCAGGCCGCTTTCAGTCTGAACCCGGCTACTGGAAGGCCCCACCAAGGGCGCGCAGTTGAGCGCGGCGGGCCTGCATGAGCTCCTCGGGAAGGCGCAGAGCTGTGTCCAGGAGCCATACCCCTTGGCGGAAAGGCTGGAAGCCGATGCTCTCCCACAGCGCGGCGATCTTCTTCTTCACCTCGAGCCGATAGGCCTCCGTGACCTGCGCCCGGTCTTCGGGATACTCGCCCATGGCGGGATAGACCGCCACAGCGCAACACCCCCCGGACAGGCGACGGATCGCCTCGACGGCCAGCGCCGGGCCCAGCCCGAAACCCCTCCACGCCTTGTCGAGGCTGACGCGGTCCAGGATCAGCAGATCACCGACAGGATGCTGGACCGCCTTCTCAAACGCAGCGCTGTAGCCGGCACGTCCGGAACGGCCAAGAACGGCAGAGACAATGACCTCGAGATCTCCGGATTCGGCGTCCGCCGCCTCCCACCGGTTGTCGCCGGTGTAGTCACGCAGCCTCCACAAAATGAGGTGGCCGATCTCGCTGCCTGCGGCCGGAACCTCGCCGTCCCCTTCCTCTTCATCCCACTCCTCGTCACCCGCCATCCCGTAGGTGACCGCAACATGCCAGGGCTCCAAGGTGTCCTCGTAGTCGTATGGCACAGCGGGATGTCCGTGGCTGTAATGGAGGCGAAGACGGGCAGGATCGCCCGGCAGCTCACAGCCCGGACGTTTGGACATCGCTGAAGTCATGACGCAAAGACTAGAAGCGGACCCTGACATCCGGCCGGGAAACAGTGCGAACGAGACTACGGAAACGGATTGGCCCTGGCTGCACACCTTCGTAGCCTGCCTCTCACCCGAGAACGACCCGAGCCATCGACGCACGTCGAAGATCAACTTCCTCGCATCAAGCCGACACACGGCTCTGGCCAGCCACCCGGAAGGCCACGCACTCACCCTGTCACAGGCACTCCGCTACAACCGCCAGCCCCTGACCAACCCAGACCTATCCACCTGGACCACACAGCCATAAGAAAATCCCGCATTGACCACTACATTCCGGATCAATCACTGAACTTGCACCCCAGAGCCTCCCCCACCTCCGAAACCCAAGGAAACCCCAGCTCAGACGCACACCACACCACAGCAAAGAATCCTGAAACGATCACTAAATCCCCAGGCCCGACGCAGCACCCACGCAGTGATCACTGACGGATTTGTCACACACCCATTGCGGGAGCCCCAGGCCAACCACGGCGACGAGCACCGCGCCGAGCAGGACGCCGCGTACGAGGCCCGACTCGAACGGCCGGCGGACGAACGGCAGCAGGAGCACCCCACCGGGCCGGTCCAGCACTTCAAGGGCCTCGGCGAGCATGGCACGGCGCGCGTCGTCCGGCCGCTGCGCGGCATCCGCCCGCGCCTGCCCGGCCGCGGGGCGCACACCACGGCCGGCCGCCAGTGCCTGGCGCAGGTCGTACAGCTGCGTCCGGGCGATGCGCGGCGGCCTCGCGGCCTTGTCACGGGCCGCCGTCGAGCGCGGCCGTTTCCGACGCCAGCCATGGGTCGGCTGGGGAGGCCAACGGAACCAGAACCTCGCGATTCTGATCGAGCACGCGGACGACCTGCTGGAGTCGGACTTTCTCGGGCTGTTCGTATCGGTCCTCGCCCAGGCAGTCTGGAACTCCAATCTGCGCCTGGACGGCGACGGCGAGCTCGATGAGTGGCGGCAGCGTATAGCCCAGCACTTCGTCTTCCTCCTGGACCGCACTGCACCCGTTGTCTTCACCGAGAAGGCAGCCCGCGGCACGGACGTGGCGGTGGCGCTCTCGGACGGCCGCCTGCTCGCCACGCTGACCGACGTCGACTGGCCTGGCGGGGATCCCGCGTCCGCCCCCTGGACGGCCGGCCCGCTCTCCTTCGCGGACGAGGAGATCCTCAGCGGCAGGAACATCGAGGGCATCAAGATGTTCCGAGACCACCTCGGCTGCTCGATCCACGAGGCCCTAGTGCTGTGACCGGAAAGGTTCACCGGGTCTGATGCTGTGCTGGCAGGATCGCTCCGTGGATCTTTCTGAGGGGCTGGCTGAGTGGACGGATTGGGACGGTGCCGCCTTCGTGGTGGGCCGCTCGTGCCTAGTCTCGTGGGCTCGGAGATTTGTATAAGGGACAGAGGGGGGGAGTCTGCCACGGCGCCCCGGGGGCCGCGGGGGCGGCTCCCCCGGTGCGCCGTGGCAGACTCCCTCCCTCGATCACGGGGGCGAACGGCCCCCTGACCTGGGGGGAACTGTGAACAGGACGAGACGGGCCGTCATGGCGACGGCCGTCATCGCGCTCGGAGCCGTGAGTTGTGGGGCCGGGGACACGTCCGTGGCGGTGCCGTCCCGCCCCGAGGGCACCGGGCCGCTCGCGCGGGACGTCGTGCGCACGGACCTCGACACCTCGGCGGCGGCCGCGGGCGCGCCGGAGAACGACCCGGACTACCTCAGCATGAGCGAGAAGGCTTCGCCCGACTCGGTGAAGTCGTGCGCCGTCGTCTTCAAGGGGTTCGGGACCGATGCCGCGCCGGTCGACCTGGACCGGTTCGAGGCGACGGTGCACGAGTTGCGCAAGCGCGACTGGAAGCAGGCCGGGAAACCGGACCAGCGCAAGAACAAGCGCGGCGAGGTGTTCAACTCCAAGGTGATTCTGGAGCAGCGCGGCTGGAGGATCGTCGCCGAGTACATGGATCCCCCGAAGGGCGGCACGGTCGGGTTGGTGGCCTTCGACAACGCCTGTATGAAGGCGCACGGCTCAGAAGCGGGTCCGGTCGGCTGATCGGGTGTGCGGGGCCGCCCCTCCGGTTCTGGAACGGGCTGGACGGGGGCGGCCGGCTCTACGTCTACTGGACCCGGTCCGTCCGCGGTCCGGCGGGAAGCCGGGTGCGCGGCAAGGCAAGCGGCATGACGAGGGGTTCTCCGTGCGGGGCACCAACAAGCCGGCATCCACGCCCGGTTGCGCCGACGCGGCGGCGGTGACGCGATGAGGCCCCTCAAGGCGTCCGATCCGGCCGCGTCCGGCGCCTACCGTCTGCTCGCCGAGCTGGGCAGCGGCGGCATGGGCCGGGTGCTGCTGGGGGCCGCGCCGGACGGGCGCCTCGTCGCCGTGAAGCACGTCCACGCGGGCCTGGCCGCGGACGACGGGTTCGGTGCGCCGCTCGCTGGCCGACTGCGCGGAGCTGGCTCCGAAGCTGCCCCTCCAGCCGCGCGACCGGGGCAGCGACCGCCACTCCTCGACGCGTGGCGAAACCCAGACCTCCTGCACCTGGTACGGCGGCAGCGGCAAGAACGGCGCACGCACGGTCCGGGTCCGGTGGAACCTGCTGGCCGACGACGGGGTCCGCGACGCGGCGCAGGCACAGGCCACGGCCTTCCGTGCCCTGACGGCCGGGGGCAAGCAGACGAGCGTCGGATTCGGGGACGAGGCCTTCTGGGGTGCGGCGGACACCGCCACGAGCTGTTCCCTCTCCGTCCGCGGCGGCAACCTCACCGTCCAGGTCGACCTCGGCAGTGAGGAGGTCCCCGCGACCGGGTGCACCTCGTTCGCCCCGGACATAGCCTGGGAGGCGCTGGACGGCGTCCCCCACTGAGTCCGCCGAGTCGCTCAGTCGCCGAGCCCGCAGCCCCGCCCGGAGGGGAAGATTCCGCCGACCTGGCTGTCAAGCGGAATCCGGCATGGATCATGACTACATTGAAATGGTCCAACCCCTACGTGGCCGGTCACACCCGCCCTACACTTCGAGCCGTCAACGCCAAAAAGAGCCAGGGGGGCGCGAAATGGCGGACGGAACCACGACAGTCCAAGTCCGGGTGCAAGAGGGTGTGCTGTGGGTCGATGGTGAGGCCTATCCACTGCACAACATCTCCCACGTAGGACAGCGCGTATTGGAGGTCAACAAGGGCGCGGCATGGAAACAGTTCATTCGCCGGGCCCTGCTCTGCCTGGTCGTCGGCGGGATAGCGGCGGCCATCTTCGGGAACATCGCCGGAATCCTGGCGGTCGTCGTTTTCGGCCTGCTGGTCTGGCAGCTCGTCCAGGTGATCAGCAGGCCCCCGGTGTACGGCCTGATCCTCAACACCTCCGGCACGCAGCGCGATGCCGTGTGGTCCCTGGACCGCGCCGAGATCGAGAACCTCGTCCAGGAGATCACCAAGGCCATCGGCCGACCGGACGCCGCACCGGTGACCATCAACATCAAGAAAGCGGTGATGGGCGACCAGTTCAAGGTGTACGGGGCGGGGGCCATCGGCCAGGCCCAGCACAGCGGTTCGGGCGACATCCGGGGAGGCGGTCGATGATGGCCGGCGACCACATTTCGGTGCACGGGCCCGGAAGCATCGGAAAGGCCTCACACACGGGCTCCGGAGACATCGTCGCCGGAGGCAAATATGCGGGAGGAGCGGCGCCGGACGTATCGGCGGTCGAGAAACTCCTCGCAGAAGTCCAGGCGATGAGGCAGCACCTGGACGAAAGAGACCGGGCGGAAGTCGACGCGGCGGTCGCGGAGATCCAGGCGAATCCCTCCCAGGAGAGATTCGCGAGAATCCTCCGGACGTTCTCCGGAATTGCGACGGTCATCGGAGAAGCCGGAGTCCCGGTCATCGCCGCCGTCAAGGCACTGCTCGGCTGAAGCGGAAGCGGAAGGAAGGGGGCCACGCCGAGTGGCCCCCTGGTCCTACGGTCCGGTGACCCCGCCGACGAACGCGGCCCAGGCGCTCGGAGCCACTGCGAACCGGGGCCCGGCCGGGACCTTGGAGTCCCGGACGTGGACGGCCGTGGCGCAGCCGGCCACCTCTACGCACTGGCCGCCCTCGCCGCCGCTGTAGCTCGACTTGCGCCAGTCGAAGGCGACTTCGAGGCACTCGCCGCCCTCGCCGCCGCTGTAGCTGCTCTTGAACCAGGCCAGGTGTGCGGTGTTCATAGTTCTCCCAGCAACTTCTCGATCAGGGCGAGTGACTCGTGTGGCGTGAGTGCTTGTGCCCGGATGATTCCATAGCGCTCACTGTAGATACGGACCTGCTCGGGATCGGTGATGAGGTGAGCGTGGCCGTATGTCTCGGTGTAGGCAACCTCATTGCGACCTTTAGGGCGAAGCAGGGTGAACGCACCTTCCAAGCCGGGATGTTCATCGCGCTCGGTTGGCATCACCTGAAGGTGCACCGTCCGCAGTCGCCCGATTTCCAGCAGGCGGCGCAGCTGGTCGCGGTGGACCTCTGGACCGCCAGTCGGGCGGAGCAGGATGGCGTGCTCCAGTACGAAACTGAAGGTGGGCGCCGGCCACTTGTCCAGGATCACCTGACGGTCGAGACGGTCCGCGACCCGCTTCTCGATGGCCTCCTCCGCGAACACCGGGCGCCGGTGACGGAAGACTGCCCGCGCGTACGCCTCGGTCTGCAATAGACCCGGGATGGCCTGGACGGCGTAATAGTGCAGCGCCACCGACTTCCCCTCCGCGTCCGCGAACTTCCGGAACCAATCCGGGTGCCGTGTCCGGGCCCGTTTCAGGGCCTCGATCACGTCCGGGATCGCCGCGATCAGGACGCCTCCGGCGTTCACCGCCCGGTCCACGTTCTCCAGGAAGTCCGGCTGCGGCGTCCGCACGCCCCGCTCGATGGAGGACACCAGGTCCTCGCCCACGTGCACCAGGGCCGCGAGTTCCTTCTGCTGGAGGCCCGCCCGCTCCCGCAGCACTTTGATCATTTTCCCGAGCGCCTTGAAGAGGTACGCCGTGCCGTCGACCTCCACCGGCCGTTCCGGCTCTTCCTCACGCTCCGACAGGTCCTTCATCCGCTGAACCGCCCTCACCCGTACAGGCCGTACACGCAACCGCCGCCGGTCCTACGGGGGTTCCCCGTAGCGCCGCCGTACCTGGAAAGCGTACGGCGCAGCGGACACGCTCGGTGAGGTGACGACCGAATTGAGTGACATGGCGCCCGTCGAGTTCCGGCAGCTCCTCTCCGCCACCCCGCGCGGCGCCCGCCTCGCCCGCCGGCTCGCCGTGGTGCAGCTGGCCGCCTGGGGGATCCCGTACGGCTGCGCGCTGGCCGAGGACGTGGAGCTGGTGGTCGGGGAGCTGGCCGCGAACGCCGTGCTGCACGGGCGGGTCCCCGGCCGGGACTTCGAGATCCGGCTCGGCTACGACGGCCTGCGGGTCCGGGTCGAGGTGAGCGACGCCCGGGGTGACAGGGAGCCGCCGGAGGCGGCGGACGCCGTCGACCCCTGGTCGGCGGAGCACGGGCGCGGGCTGGCCCTCGTACGGGCCGTGGCGCGGGAGTGGGGCGTCGGCCCGCGCGGGCCCGGCGCCCCGGGGAAGACGGTGTGGGCGTGTCTGTGACGCGGGGAGCCCGGTCCGGCCGCCGTTGACGTGTGCACGTGACCAACGGTCATCATGGGGCCCATGACGAACGCGGCGGAGAACGACGGGACGGACACCGGCGGGAGCCGTCAGGCGAGGCGCGAACGGCTGGGGCTCGGGAAGCCGGCGGCCCCGGAGGTCTGCCCCCATTGCGGGGCGACGGCCACGGTGCCGATCGGCCAGGCGCTGGAGACCGGCGGGTGCACGAACGTCATCGAGGGGACCGTGATCGCCCTCATGGCCGGGGCCGCGGGGGTGTACTACGCCGGCGAGAAGAACCTGCCGTGGCTCGCACCGGTCGGGATCGTCGCCGCGCTGCTGATCTTCGCGGTGACGATCAAGGTCATCCGGGACGAGAGCCGGACCGCGGACCGGGCGCGGGCCGCCGTGGACCGCGCCCGCGCCAAGGGGGTGCGGGCGCGCCGCTACTGCACCGCCTGCCGGGAGGCGTCCGGCCCTGCGGAGCCGGACACCGCCTGAGGCCCGGCCCGGGCCCGGGCGTGGCGACGGCTCCCGCAGCGCCCCGCCACGGCGACGACCCCTGCCCCGCTACTTCTTCAGGTTGTCCGCGATCAGCTTCTTGAAGGCGTCCGGGGTGATCGAGTCGATGCCCTGGCCGGAGTTGACCGTGAGCTTCTTGCCGTTGATCGAGACGTCCGGGGTGCCCTGCATGTTCTGGTCGTAGAAGGCCTGGCCTACCTTCTCCACCCACGGCATGTAGGTGAGCTCCTTGACCGCCTTGTTGAAGGCGGGCGTGCGCAGGCCGGGCACCTGGTCGGCGAGGTCCAGCAGGGTGGCCGTGGAGCCGAACTTGTCGTCGGACTCCTTCTCCGGATGGTTCTTGTAGAGCACCTGGAGGTACTCCATGAACTTCTCGGGGCTCTCGTTCACCGCCGCGCCGAGCGCGTTGACCGCGCGCTTGGATCCCTTGCCGCCGCCCAGCGCCTTGTCCAGGAACGTGGCGAAGTGGTAGTCGACGCGGTAGGTGCCCGCGTCCGCCTGCTCCTTGAGGGTCTGGCCGAGGCCGATCTCGACGCCCGCGCAGTAGGGGCAGCGCGGGTCGAGCCAGACGGAGAGGACGTTCTTCGCGTCCGCCTTGCCGTACGGGATCACGATCCCGTCCTTGCCGGCGGTGTTGGCCGGCTGGACGAAGGGCTTGCCGGCCGCCTCCTCGTCGACGGAGGGCTTCGACACGTAGACGCCGATGCCGACGGCGACCGCCAGTACGGCGACCAGCGCGCCGCCGATGAGCAGGCGCCCGCGCAGTTTCGCGCGGCGGGCCAGGGCCTCGCGCTCCACCCGCATCCGTTCGCGGGCCTCGCGCTGCTGGGTCTTCTTGTTGCTGGTCGCCATCCAACAAGGATAAAGACCGTAGAGCGGTCAAGTACGTGCCATTGGGGCGTATGGGGCAGGGACTTAAGGCCTTCGTTCCTTTCCGGACATGGTCCCGGTGAAGACGAGACGAATGGTGGGGCACAACTCCCGGGGGGACGGTGAGTCGGGTCCTAAGACCTGATAGACAGTTAACATCCACGGCCCGACCGGTCATACGCACAGCCTGATGTGAAGTTTGTACGTGTTACGGGGGCCCGGATCGGCCGCCGCCTTGGGGGGATTGCCGCACTGTGAAGCCACTTCACCGTCACCTCGTCAACACCTCGCGCAAAGTCATGTGCACGGCCGCCCTCGCGGCCAGCCTGACCACCGCGGCGGTCGTGACCAACACGCCGATAGCGGGCGCGGGGGAGGCCGAACCGACCCCCGACAGCCCGCAGGCCACCGACCGCGGTGACGCCCGGCTGGACCTGCCCGACCTGGCCGCCGATCCGCCGACGATCCCCGGCGCCACCAGCCCGGAAGGGGCGGCCGCGGGCATACCCATGACCGCCCTCGACGCGTACAAGCGCGGCGAGGTGTCGGTGGCGGCGGCCCTGCCCGGCTGCAAGCTGCCGTGGCAGCTCCTCGCGGGCATCGGCAGGACCGAGTCCGTGCACGCCTCCGGCTACGGGCTCAAGGCGGACGGGTACACCGAGAAGCCGATCCGCGGACCGCGCCTGGACGGCAACGGCTTCGCGGAGATCAGGGACACCGACAAGGGCGAGTGGGACGCGGACGCCGTGTACGACCGCGCGGTGGGCCCGATGCAGTTCATCCCCTCCACCTGGGCGACGTGGGGCGCCGACGGCAACGGCGACGGCAAGCGCGACCCGAACAACATGTACGACGCGGCGCTGGGCGCGGGCCTCTACCTGTGCGCGGGCGGGCGGAACCTCTCCGACGCGGCCCAGCTGGACAAGGCGATCCTCAGCTACAACAACTCGCGCGAGTACGTGAACACGGTGCTCGGGTACATGCGGCAGTACCAGGCCGGAGACGGCTCGGCCGCGGTGGAGAACCCGCCGGCCGGGAACTACCCGACGACGAACCCGGCGCCCACGCCGACTCCCACCCCGACGCCGACGCCGACGCCCACTCCCACCTGCCGCCTATACACATCTCCGAGCCCACGAGACTAGGCAAGCACGCGAAGCTCCTGGCGGACACGGGTGATCTTGGTCGAGAACCCGTCTACCAGGAGCTTCGTCGTTCCGTACAGCCCACACCGACCAACACCACAGCCCCACCGTCAGGTTGAAAAGGGCTCACTGATCGACGGCTGGCCGTGCACCTGAGCCACTGTCAGGGGTCGACCCTCCAGGTACTGGGCACCAGGGAGGGCATCCGGTGCTCGCCCTTCGTGCAGCCCTGGAAGGGGCCCGTGGAGGCTCGGAGTTCGCGAATGCTGGGGTCGTAGTGGTCGCGGTGCCAGGTGCTGGGGCCGGCGTATCCGCAGGTGTCGGGGTCTGTGAGTTCTTGCCAGGCCAGCGAGAGTGCG
Organism: Streptomyces sp. ICC1; assembly: GCF_003287935.1. Classification (GTDB taxonomy): domain Bacteria; phylum Actinomycetota; class Actinomycetes; order Streptomycetales; family Streptomycetaceae; genus Streptomyces; species Streptomyces tritrimontium. The sequence continues at coordinate 8,022,093 of NZ_CP030287.1, read as the reverse complement.
TGGAGGCGGGCGATGGCGATGGGGTGTTCGGTCCATCGGTGGCACCATCGGGCGTGGGTTGAGGCTTCGTCGAGGTAGCCAGGGACGAGGAGGCCTTCGACCCATTCGGCCAGGGCCCGTAGTTCTGCCCCGTACTCGGCAGGGTCGAGGAGCAGGATGAACGGCGGAAACTGCCACCCCTCTTGTTCCCCTTCCTCCGCCTCGTCCTGCGTCGCGTCCTGGCCCTCGGCTTGCTTGTCGTCGGTGGCCGGCGGCTGGCTGAGCTTGTTGACCTGGTTGGTGAGGGCGCGTAGCTGGGCTTTGAGGTCTTCGACGTCCTCGGACAGGCCGGCGGGCGTCTGGGTGGGGTTATCGGGCACGTCGTGCTGCCTTCAGGGTTTCGTGGGCGGCGACCGCGCGCTGGGTGATGGCGGCTTCCTCGGCCTTCTTCTGAGGGCCGATGTGCGCCAGGCTCTCCTCTTCGCACCAGGGGCGGAGCTGGATCTGGGCGATGCGCATGCCGGTGGACAGGAGCAGGGCGGTGCCCTTGGGCATGGCGCGGATGTCGGAGGCCTCCCGGATGTCCTCGCGCTGTTCGCTCCACGACTGGGAGCCGCCGTCGCGGCTCTTGCTGTACGAGCCGCGGTGGACGGTGTGCTTGCCGATGAGGGTGGCGATGTCGGCGACGAAGCGGGGGTCGTCAACGCCGGCGCCGATGACTTTCTTGGTGGCGGCGCCCCACATCGAGTCCATGCCGACCTCACCCCACGCTTTCACGCCCTGCCGGTAGCTCTGCAGGATCACGTAGGGGGTGATGCCGCGGGAGCCGAGGTGTGAGTAGAGGTCGGGAAGGTCGCCGATTTTGCAAATGTTGGCGGCTTCGTCGAGGACGGCGCGCATCGGCTCGGGGAGCCGGCCGCCGTGGCGTTCACCGGTTTCGGAGGCCGAGGTGAACGTGGCGTCGGCCAGGGCCGCGACGACCGCCGAGGCTGGGCCGCCCTTCTTGGAGAGCAGGTAGAGGGTGTCGCGGGTGAGGGAGAACTCCTCCGGGTCGAAACGCTCGGTGTTCTTGTCGGGCATCACCCAGGCCAGGACCTTCTCATCGCGCAGCCCAGAGAGCGCGGTGCGCGCGTTCTGGTAGATGCCGGACTGGGTCTCCTCCGCGATGTTGATGCTGCCCTCGACCTGCTCGGCGAGCACGGGCTCGTACTGGTGGAGGATCCTCAGCGGGGCCTTTTCCTGGGGGTCGGCGACCCACTTCATGACGTCCTTGATGCTGGCGCCGTCGTGCCAGGCGGCCCGGAAGAAGCCGACGAGGAGGTCGTTGGCGGACTGCGACCAGAACGGGTCGGCGGACTCCGAGCTGATCTGGTTGGTGAAGTGGGACGCGAGGCGCTCGGCGCGCTCGAGGGTTTCGCCTTCGGCGAGCATGTCCCACCACATGGACCGCACGGTCTGCGCGACGGCCTGGGTGTCGAACACCCAGCCTTCCCCGACGCGCTGACGGGCCGTGTAGGTCGCCATGTAGACGTCGGACTTGTTGGAGGTGAGCAGCAGAGCGCCGGGGGCTGCCATCGCGATGGGGATGGCCAGGGCACTGCTCTTGCCAGCGCGGGGGGCCATGATCGCGATGTAGGTGTCTTCATCGCTGCCACGCAGTTCGACGCCGGTGGTCATGTGGTCTCCCTCACCCGCGCACGCCATATCGGCACGGGCTGCCGCGACCCTAACCCCCTCCCCGCCCCCTCCTCTAACCCGGGGGCACAGGCAGGCCTTTGCGGCCCGTCTGGCCGGGCGCACAAGGATTTGGGCGGCTGGCCGCCGGCACAGGGCACAGCCCGTGCGGGAGGCTCGGCACCTGCTCAGCCACCATGCCTGAACCGCACCCCGAACGCACCTGCTGCGCACCGTCAGCACGGCAGACCATCGGCACGCATCTGTCAGCGCACCGTCCGCGCGGGCCGGACCAGAGGTCCGTCACACGTCCCTTCCCTGAGCGTCCAACCGGCCCACGGCCCCGCTGCGCCCCGTTGGACGGCCGCTTCGCGCAACGGCCCCGCAGCAGCTGCAGTTCGGCTATCCGGGGGGCACGGCGGAACCGGTGGGAGTCCGGCGGGCAGGGGTGCGGGAGCGTGGTCACATGCGCCGCTGGTCTCTGCCTCTGCTCCTCGCCGCCCTGCTCGCGGTCTCCGGATACGTCACTGTCCGTTCCGCCCCCGGCCCGGCCGCGAAGCCCTCCCCCGCCAGCACCGCGGCCGACGACAAACATCCGGGCCCCGACCGGGACGAGCAGCGCACCGCCGGGCCAGCGGCGCTGCCCCTCTCCCAACTGCCCGGCGCCTGCCCCGAAGCCGAGCCCCGCATCGCGTGTACCCGGCCTTGCGGGCCCCGCTGCCGCGGTGGACCGGCAGGGGGCAGGCACTGCCCACCGGGTCCAGCCGGAACCCCGGCCGCGCAGGGCGACCCCGTCCAGGCCCGCCGTGCGCCCCGCGGCCAAGACGAAGCCCAGGACCACGGGCACGGCGAAGGCCTGCGCCAGTACACCCGCACCGCCGTGGTTCCCCGTGCCCGGTGTGCGGGCCGGGGACATGGCCGCGCTGTGCCGCGATACCTGCGGCAGGTGACTCACGGAACCTTGAACGTTCCCACCGAACGTTGAGCGGTCCCACAGTTGGTCAGCACGCTCCTGCAGGCCCGAGGGGATAGCGGAAGACTTGGATGGCTTGCCGCTGCGGTGGATCGGTGGCATACACCTGTCTCCGCGAACCCCAGCCCCTATTCAGCAGGTGATCCCTCGGCGGAGAGGACGGGGGGATTGAGGCAGTTGCATCCGACCACGTCAGCAGGTCCCCGGGCCGGTACCTCGAACGTCGCGGTCACGCTCCTGCGGACGGTCGTGCTGGTCCACCATTCATTGTCGGAGCCCAGCAGGATGCCCGCCCAGTCTTTAGACAGGCGAACGCTTCCAAATGTGAAACGCCTATCCTGTCCCGGCTTGCTGTCCGTGCGGGTTGTCTGGACGAACGTGCACGTCACCAACGACTTCCCGTCGGCGAGCCGCAGAACGGGCAGGTCCACTCCAGTGGCCTCAAATGCGAACCGGGATCGGATGTTACCGTTCCATCCCTTCTCCTTGTCCTCAGCGTTGTAGGCGGTGACGATGTCACTGGTGAGCTTGCCTGGAACAAAGTGGTCACTGCCCGGTTCTCCGTCAGGTGCGGTGAAGGAGAGGTATTCCGCGTAGCGGCCGCAGACTTCCCGGTCCCCGGCAGCGGTCGGCGACAGGACTGCGGAACCGGCCTCACCCCGGGCCGGAGCCGCGATCGGCTTATCCCGTATGTCGAAGCCCGCGACCCCGTACACGTGATCTTCGTGCTGGCCCGGCTTGAGCTGCGGCGCTGGTCTATCGGTCGCCCACGACTTGGCGGCAGCCTTCCACGGCGCGCCGGCCTCCGCCTGGACGAAGTAGTACAGCCCGGCGGCACGATCCTGCTCGCGGTCCTGCGTCCCCCGAAACAGTGCGGTGAACGAGCGCGGGTAGCCGGGCTGGTCCCGTTCCGTGGGGATCAGGTAATCCACCCAGTCCATCTCGCGCATCACTCTGGCGCCCGGTTCGATGTTCAAGTACTGCAGGGTCGCGCTTTCCTCGAAGAGCGCTCCGGTCTCCACCTTCGCCAACGCGTCCTTGTCCTTCGCGTAGACGGCCAGCCTCAGCTGGGACTCAAGCACCTTCTCAGCCTCGGCACGGTCAATCACAAGCGGTACGGGCGGAGGAACGGAAGCCCCCGGGGGTACCTGGCGTCCCCCCTCCACACCCGCAGGCGAACAACCCACCACAGCAAGGCCTGCCGCCATCCCAACCACCAACAGCCGGTTCACCCGATCAAACACGCGTCCCCCACACCCACCATGCGTCCTGCACAGAACCCAGATCAACTCAGACGCCGATGAAATCACAAGCGCAAATCGCTCTGACCAGCGGCCTGACCTGTTGTTGCCGGACGCTCAAGGTGAGCATGGTGGCGACGTTCACCGTGGGGACGTAGAGGTGGCTGTCGTTCGCTCGGCAGCGTGAGTCGTCGTCTTCACGGTGTCGGCTACGTGTGCTTGCTGTCGCGGGCCGATCACGCGGGCGTGAGCAGCCGGCCGCCGGTGACCAGGGCGACGGCGCCCCACGGATCGGTGGCCGCCCATGCGGCGTGCTGCTCCCGGGCGACGCGGGCGGCCTCACCCAGGACGTCGAGGGCCTCGGCCAGCTCGAAGGCCGGGGCGGGAAGGGGCCGGCATCCGGGGTGAGGAGGTATGCGTAGATCACGCCGTGGCGGCGCCAGAACGCGGCGCGTGCGGTCGCGCGGCGGAGCCAGCCGCGGACGGTCGCGGCGGGCCGGTGCAGCCGCTCCGCGATGGAGCGGTGGCCGTGCCCGGCGACGTGGTCCAGGAGAGCGGCGGCGATGGTGTGGACGCTGTCCGCCCGCCGGAGCAGGCAGAACGGCGGCAGCAGCACGTGCGTCGTGCGGCAGGCGCGGCAGCGGGCCCGCCTCGGACGCAGCCGCCGCAGGCCGCCTTCGGGCAGCCGGATCACGCGCTCGCGGACGTAGCCCCACGGACGCAGCGGCGCGTCGCAGGCCGGGCACGACGGCAGCACACTCGTCTCGGACTCCGCCACGACGATCACGAACAGGTGCCTCCCGCATCCCATCAGCATCACCACGGTCGCGCCACCCGCACCAGGGGCGACTCGTGTTGCACGCTCCCCATGCGGTTGATCATCCAGTCCGGGACCAGTACCCCTTCACCCGAACGAAGAGCAGCGACAGAGGACGCCGACGACGAACAGCACGACGGCCAAGGGCAGCCCGGACAGAACCGGTTGATGTACACGGTGTCGTCGCACACGAACGTCAACGTGACGCACTCCGGCCGTGATCACCGCGGACGTCGCCAACCCCAAGTACGTACTCACGCTGAGCGTCGCTCAACACCTGTGGAGCCGCCTGCCGACGAGGCCGCGGCTCAAGGTCGGCCCGTGAACCTCTCCCTGCCGCGGTCGGCCTCGTCGTCGACGAAGGAGGTCAGCCTCGTTTCCCGGTGACCTTGCTTCCTGAGAGGTCATCTCGATTGGCGGATTGAAGCGCGGGTAACCCGGCGGACTGAGTCCCTCGAGGGGTGATGCGACGATGCGGGGATGCGCGAGGACTATGAACTGATCAACGTCGACGATCCTGCATGGCCGCTCCTTCTTCAGGAGCTGTCCGGTACCGACGTACCAGTTGAGGTGCTGCCCGGCGATCCCGTGGCAGGCCGAGCCTCCCTGCTGCAACTACAGGTCTCCGCCCGGTCGAATTTGGGCGGCATCGTACTGAACTGCGGCGGTCTGCTCGTGGACGATGGATGGCTGCGGATCTTCGGAAGCCCAAGTGACACCGGACTGCCTGCCCTGGCAGAGGTCAATGCGATGCCCTCGACATTCGATCCCTCATGGCGGCCTGGTGCAGGTCTCGTGGTTGCGCACGACGTGCTGGGCGGGGTCTTCGCCCTCAACGGGGGTAACCCTCGTGAGGCCGGTCAGCCCGGCGAGCCAGGCGAGATCCTCTACTTCGCGCCTGATGCGCTCGGCTGGGAGGCCTTGGGCGCGGGCCACTCGGCGTGGCTGTCCTGGATCTTCTCCGCAGGACTCCGGGAGTTCTATGAAGGCCTGCGGTGGGACGGCTGGCGCAGTGAGGTCTCTGTGCTGGACGGTCGGCAGGGGCTGGCGTTCTTCCCGCCGTTGTGGTCGGCCGAGGCCCGCCAGGATCTGTCGGCGACCAGCCGTCGCGCGGTGCCCATGGCGGAACTCCTTGGTGTGAGCCGCGACTCGTGCCTTCAGTTCGACGGCACCGACCCGGGCTTCCTCGGAGTCGCATGAACCGGCTCACCCGTCCAGACGCGATAGCAGATGAGGGTGGCAGCACTGCTGGCGAACGCGAGGAAGTGTTCGACCTTGCCCTCGTAGCGGCGATGCAGACGGCGGCATCCAGCGAGCCAGGCCACCGTTCGCTCCACGGTCGAACGGTGGCGACCCAGGAGCTGAGAGGACTCGATGCCCTTCCGGGCGATGCGTGGGGTGATGTTGCGGGAGCGCAGCCACCTTCTCAGGTGGTCGTAGTCGTACCTCTTGTCAGTATGGAGTTTGGCGGGCCGTCGTCGACGCGGTCCGCGGCGGGAGCGAATGGGCGGGATGCCGCTGACGAGGGGTTCGAGGCCCTGGCTGTCGTGTGTGTTCGCGCCGGAGATCCCGATCGAGAGTGGAAGACGTCACGCAGCTGGCTGAGTGGCTAGCTCGGATGCGCGCTGCCACGCACGTAGCTCGGGTCGGCATCGTGAGGGAGGAACCCGGGTCTGATGCAGCGTTGGGTGACAGGTTCAGTCACGCGGCCTGAAGAGCCGACGTGGTCATGACGGTCTCGTATTCGACGGGGGTCAGCCGGCCGAGGGCGGCTTGTCTGCGGCGTCGGTGGTAGGGGCCGGGACCACCAGCTGCCTTCCCGGCACCCCGGGCGCCTCCGGCCCGGGCGGATCCGGCGCCGGGCCCGCACTGACCGGCGCCGCCACGGCGGTGCCGCCGGCGATAGGCGGCGCCGCCGCACCGGCCGCCGGCGCCGGCGCCGGAATGGTCCTGGTCGCCCGTCGGCGCAGGGCCTGACCGGCCGGGTAAGGGGGCTGAACCGACCCCGACCCCGCGGCCCCCGCGCCGGCCGGCGGCTCCTGCGCGGCCCCGGCCGGGCGCACCGGCTCCCACCAGCGGGGCGGCAGCTCGCGGCGCAGCACCGTACCGCCCGGCGTGCGCACCTCGACGGCCCCGTGCCGGGACACCGCCACGGTCACCCGCTCGGAGACCACCCGCCAGCCGCCCCCGGTGTCCGGCTCCAGCACGGCGCGCGGATCGGGCTCCGGCCCGTCGCCGACCACCGCGTACGAGGGCGTGGGCGCGGCCCCGTCCCAGCCCCAGAACACCGCGCCGCCCACGGTGACCCGGACGAGCAGCTCCGAACGGGTGAACCGCAGCACGCCGCCGCCCGGCAGGGGCTCCGTACCCGTCAGGAGTCCCGGCACCCGCGCCCGCTCCGCGCCCCGGGGCGCGAGCCCCGCCGCGTCCACGCGCCGGTTGCGCCAGGCCGAGCGCCAGGCGCGGCGCCCCCGCCCGCTGCCGAGGTCCCGCACCGCACGCACCAGCTCACGACCGTCCATGGCGCCCACCCTGCCACCGGCACCCGGCCCAGAAGGCTGCGTTCAACTGCCGTTCACTCTCCAAAGGATCACAACCGACCGCCGATGACGGCTCTGGTGCGGATGTCGATCACATGGCATCGTCCCAGTGAGCCCTCGCGCGGACACCCCCCGCGCGGTGGCACCGTACGAACACCACACGACACGCCCACGAAGCGCGAGCCGCAGACGTGACCGGGAGCCGACCCATGACCGCAGCCACCCCACCCGAGCCCCTCTGGGCGCCTGGCCCCGACCGGATCGCCGCGGCCCGGATCACCGCCTTCCAGGCCTGGGCCGCCGAACACCACGGAGCGCCCGCGGACGGCGGCTACCCGGCCCTGCACAGCTGGTCCGTCGACGAGCTCGACACCTTCTGGCAGGCCGTCGCCGAGTGGTTCGACGTCCGCTTCACCACCCCCTACGAGGCCGTCCTCGCCGACCGGTCCATGCCCGGCGCCCACTGGTTCCCCGGCGCCACCCTCAACTACGCCGAGCACGCGCTGCGCGCCGCCGAGGACCCGGCACGCGCCGCCGACGCGGCCCTGCTCCACGTGGACGAGACCCACGAGCCCACCGTCGTCACCTGGGCCGAGCTCCGCCGCCAGGTCGGCGCGCTCGCCGCCGAACTGCGCACCCTGGGCGTACGCCCCGGCGACCGGATCAGCGGCTACCTCCCCAACATCCCCGAGGCCGTCACCGCCCTCCTCGCCACCGCCGCCGTCGGCGCCGTCTGGACCTCCTGCGCCCCCGACTTCGGCGCCCGCAGCGTCCTCGACCGCTTCCAACAGGTCGAGCCGGTCGTCCTGTTCACCGTCGACGGCTACCGCTACGGCGGCAAGGAGCACGACCGCCGCGACACCGTCGCCGAGCTGCGCGCCGAGCTCCCCTCACTGCGCGCCGTCGTCCACATCCCGCTCCTCGGCACGCCGACCCCCGCGGGCGCCCTCACCTGGGCGGACCTGACCTCCGCCGACACCGAGCCCGTCTTCGAGGCGGTCCCCTTCGACCATCCCCTCTGGGTCCTCTACTCCTCCGGCACGACCGGCCTGCCCAAGGCGATCGTCCAGTCGCAGGGCGGCATCCTCCTCGAACACCTCAAGCAGATCGGCCTGCACTGCGACCTCGGCCCCGAGGACCGGTTCTTCTGGTACACCTCCACCGGCTGGATGATGTGGAACTTCCTCGTCTCCGGCCTGCTCACCGGAACCACCGTCGTGCTCTACGACGGCAGTCCGGGGTTCCCCGACACCGGCGCCCAATGGCGCATCGCGGAGCGGACCAGGGCCACGCTCTACGGGACGTCCGCCGCCTACGTGATGGCCTGCCGCAAGGCGGAAGTCCATCCCTCCCGCGACTTCGACCTCTCCTCCGTGAAGTGCGTGGCCACCACCGGCTCCCCGCTGCCCCCCGACGGCTTCCGCTGGCTGCACGACGAGGTGGCCGAGGACCTCTGGATCGCCTCGGTCAGCGGCGGCACCGACGTCTGCAGCTGCTTCGCCGGCGCCGTCCCCACCCTCCCCGTGCACATCGGTGAGCTCCAGGCCGCCTGCCTGGGCACGGACCTCCAGGCCTGGGACCCCGCGGGCAAGCCCGTCATCGGAGAAGTCGGCGAGCTCGTCGTCACCAACCCCATGCCGTCCATGCCGATCCGCTTCTGGAACGACCCCGACGGCAGCCGCTACCGAGACAGCTACTTCGAGATGTTCCCGGGCGCCTGGCGCCACGGGGACTGGATCACGATCACCGACCACGGCTCCGTCGTCATCCACGGCCGCTCGGACTCCACCCTGAACCGCCAGGGCGTCCGGATGGGCTCCGCCGACATCTACGAGGCCGTGGAACGACTCCCGGAGATCAAGGAATCCCTGGTCATCGGCCTGGAGGAGGCGAACGGCGGCTACTGGATGCCGCTCTTCGTGCACCTCGCGCCCGGCGCCGTCCTCGACGATGACCTCCGCGCCCGGATCAAGGCCACGATCCGCGAGGAGCTCTCCCCGCGCCACGTCCCCGACGAGATCATCGAGGTCCCGGGCATCCCGCACACCCTCACCGGCAAGCGCATCGAAGTACCGGTCAAGCGCCTCCTCCAGGGAGCGCCCATGGCCAAGGCGGTCAACCCCGGCTCGGTCGACAACCTGGACCTCCTGAGCTTCTACGAGGAGCTCGCCCGCACCCGGGGCTGAACCCGGGGCCACTGTCAGTGGCCGTGGTTACGCTGAGTGAGCAAGCGATCGCGCACTCAGGGGGATCCGATGCCACGCTCGAACGACAGCAGGACCGAGGCCACGGCGGGACGACCCGCCCGTACCCGAAGGCGCCGCACGCTGCGCCGCGAAGTCCCCAGCACCGTCGGCCTCCTGGCCGACGCGGGGGACTTCGCGGCCATGCGCGGCTACCGCAGCTTCGCCTTCGACGACCACCGCGACTACCTGGACCAGGTGGATCGCCTGCTCCGCTCCCTCGCGGCCCAGGGCATCCACACCACGGTCGCCCTCTTCGACCCCGAGGACTACGGCGAGTACTGCGCCCGGCAGGGACTCGATCCGGACACCCCGGGGGCGCGCACCCGCTTCACCGCCGAACTGGCCGGCGGCAGCGGCGCCCTCCCGTATGCCGGACAGCCCATCGACGAGCTGGTCCCGCTCCTCGTGGACGAGGCGGTCCGCCAGGCCACCTGGGAGTACGCCACCACCCTCCTGGCCGGCGTGGGCAACTGCGCCGACTGCGGGCAGGACATCGGGACCGCCTCCTTCGAGCGCGCGGCCGACGCGCTCAGGCACCTCGTCGACCGGGCCGGCCCGGGCCACCACCACCTCGTGTGCAGCGTCCCGGCCGAGGCCGAACAGCTCCTGGCCGTACTCCACGCCGACACGCTCGCGGACGGGCCGCCGCGGATCGAGGGACGGGAGGGCCTCGACTTCGTGACCGTCCTCGCCGCGGGCCTGGCGCTGGGCGGACCCGGGGGAGTGGTCCTGCGCAGCACCGCCGAGGGACACCGGGACCGGGTCCACGGCTGGCGCCTGGACCGCGGCCGGCTGGTACCCCTCTCGGCGGCGGCCGTCTTCAACGCCTACTGCACCGACGCCGACACGGGCGAGCCCGTCGGCCCCGAGCCGGGCGTCGAGTACTGCCCCGGATACGAGGTCGATGAGCCGGGCCCCCATCACTGACCCGAACGGGTGAGGCCCGCGGCCGGAAACGGCCGAGGGGCCCTCGCCACCGGCGAGGGCCCCTCGATCGACTGCACACCGTCCGGCACGGTGCCTCGACTACTCGCCGGACAGCACCGCCTGGGCGGCCACGCGGGCCTCCTCGGCGCTGTCCGCGGCACGCGCGGCGGCAGCCGCACGCTCGCACTGCGCGAGGGTGTACTTGGCGAGCGTCGCCCGCACGTAGGGGATCGAAGCGGCACCCATCGACAGAGAGGTGACACCCAGACCCGTCAGCACACAGGCCAGCAGCGGGTCGGAAGCGGCCTCGCCACAGACACCACAGCTCTTGCCCTCGGCCTTGGCCGCGTCGGCCGACATGGCGATCAGGTCGAGCAGCGCGGGCTGCCACGGGTCCTGGAGCCGCGACACGGCGCCGACCTGACGGTCGGCGGCGAAGGCGTACTGCGCGAGGTCGTTGGTGCCCAGCGACAGGAACTCGACCTCCTGCAGGATCGAGCGCGCCCGGAGCGCGGCGGAGGGGATCTCCACCATCGCGCCGAACTTCGCCCGCAGGCCGGCCTCGCGGCAGGCGTCCGCGAAGGCCTTGGCGTCGATCCGGTCGGCCACCATCGGGGCCATGACCTCGAGGTAGACCGGCAGCCCCTCGGCGGCCTTGGCCAGCGCGGTGAGCTGCGTGCGCAGCACGTCCGGGTGGTCGAGGAGCGAGCGCAGACCACGGACACCCAGAGCGGGGTTCGGCTCGTCGGCCGGGGTCAGGAAGTCCAGCGGCTTGTCGGCGCCGGCGTCCAGGACACGTACGACGACACGGCCCTCGGGGAAGGCCTCGAGCACCTTGCGGTAGGACTCGATCTGCTTCTCTTCGGTCGGCGCCTTCTTGCTGTCGTCCAGGAAGAGGAACTCGGTGCGGAACAGGCCCACACCCTCGGCCCCGGCCTCGACCGCGGCCGGCACGTCCGCCGGACCACCGATGTTGGCGAGCAGCGGCACCTTGTGCCCGTCGGACGTGGCGCCCGGACCGGAGGACGCGGAGAGGGCGGCCTTGCGCTCGGCGGCCGCGGCCTCCAGCTCGGCCTGCTTCTCCGGGGACGGGTCCACGAACAGGTCGCCCGTGCTGCCGTCGACGGCGATCAGGGTTCCCTCGGCGATCTCGCCCGCGCCCGGCAGCGCCACGATGGCCGGCACGCCCAGCGCCCGCGCGAGGATCGCGCTGTGGCTGGTCGGTCCGCCTTCCTCGGTCACGAAACCGAGGACGAGCGCCGGGTCGAGCAGAGCGGTGTCGGCGGGCGCGAGGTCGCGCGCGATCAGCACGTACGGCTCGTCGCTGTCCGGCACGCCCGGCATCGGCACGCCGAGCAGGCGCGCGACGATGCGGTTGCGCACGTCGTCCAGGTCGGCGACGCGGCCGGCCATGTACTCGCCGGCCCCCGCGAGGAGCTCGCGGTAGTGGGAGAAGGCGTCGTACACACCGCGCTCGGCGGTGCTGCCGACGGCGATCCGCCGGTCAACGTCCGTCATCAGCTCGGGGTCCGTGGCGATCATCGCCTGGGCCTCGAGCACGTGCTGAGCCTCGCCACCGGCCAGCTGGCCGCGCGCGATCAGGTCGGCCGACACAGCTTCCACGGCCTGACGGGCGCGCCCCTGTTCGCGCTCCGCCTCGTCCGCGTTGATCTGCTTCGCCGGCGGCTCGAGAACCGCCGTACCCATGTGCCGAACCTCGCCGATCGCCACACCGTGGCTCACGCCGACGCCTCGCAGCGTTGTCTCCATTTCACCCGTCTCCGATTGAGCGGCGGGTCCACCCGCCGCGTTGGATGTCCAGTTCGCCCGAGCAGGCGGATACGTCACTGCCAGCTGAAGAGAAGGTCTCCGGCCTTGATGTCTCCGGCCTCGACGAGGTCGCCGAGAGCTTCGGCGGTCGCTTCCAGTGCCACGACGGGGCAGATGGGGGACTTGCCGGCAGCCTCGACTGCAGCGGGGTTCCAACGGATGACCGCCTGGCCGCGGGTCACGGTGTCGCCCTTGTTGACGAGGAGCTCGAAGCCCTCGCCGTTGAGCTGAACGGTGTCGATGCCCAGGTGCGTGAGGACACCGTGGCCTTCGCTGTCTACGACGACGTACGCGTGCGGGTGCAGGGAGACGACTACACCGTCCACGGGGGACACGGCCTCCGAAGGCTCGCGCACGGGATCAATGGCGGTGCCCGGACCCACCATCGCGCCGGAGAACACCGGATCGGGCACTGCCGCGAGTCCGATGGCGTTCCCGGCAAGTGGGGACATCACGCTGGTCATGGGGGCCTCCCAGGGGTGGGGCTTCTTCGTGTCGCCGTCACTACCTGTCGCGAACGGCGTACTCTTCAGAAGGATAAGTCACGAGATGTTCGGGTTCGCCCGGTGTTGGTCCCGATCCGGACTGGTCCTTCGGCACGGAGACTAGTGGACTAGACCGGTGGACTAGACCATACGCCTGAATCGATTTGCTTGGGCTCCTGCGGACCTGTACTGTCGTGACTCCCGCCAGGAAGCCTCGTGTGAACATCTCGCGAACGGCTGATGGACGGGCAACCTCCTCTCTTCTTAACTGATCTTGATCCCGATTGCTTTTCCGCATGCCTATTCGGCAAAACGGAGAGTGGTCAGGGAGACGGAGAAGGACTGATAGAGTCGGAATCGCCGGAAAGGGAAACGCGAAAGCGTTGACCTGGAAGGCGGAAAACAAGCGAGACTGGCTCTGGTAGAGTCGGAAACGCAAGAACGAAGGAAGCGCCCGGAGGAAAGCCCCAGTAAACATTACTGAGGGTGAGTACAAAGGAAGCGTCCGTTCCTTGAGAACTCAACAGCGTGCCAAAAATCAACGCCAAAAAGTTGATACCCCGTCCATTTCGGTGGATGAGGTTCCTTTGAAAAAGACCTGTGAGGTCGCGGTTCTGCCTCTCGTGGGCTCGGAGATATGTATAAGAGCCAGGTCGCGGACGCCGAGGAGCACCCGATCCACCGGCACTCCGTCCGCCGCCTGCCTCAGCCGCCCGCCTCACCCGCCTGCCTCAGCCGCTCGCTTCACCCGCCCGCCCCTTCCGCGACGGCCTCGGCCACTTCGGCCACCCGCTGCTCCTCCTCGGCCGCGAACCGCTCGCGATCGAGGGCTTCGGCGATCTCCTCGTCCTGGCTCATCAGCAGGTCCAGGTTCGAGTTGCCCATCTCGAAGACGCCCATGTCCAGGTACGCCTTCTGCAGCCGCTCGCCCCAGAGCCCGATGTCCTTCACGCAGGGCACGATCCGGCTGAACAGCAGCTTGCGGAAGAGCGCCAGGAACTCCGACTGCTCGCTGAACTCCTCCGACTCCCTGCGCGAGATGCCGAAGTTCTCCAGCACCTCCACCCCGCGCAGCCGGTCCCGCATCAGGTAGCAGCCCTCGATCACGAACTCCTCGCGCTCGCGCAGCTCGGCGTCCGACAGCTGCTTGTAGTAGTCGCGCAGCGCCATCCGCCCGAACGCCACGTGCCGTGCCTCGTCCTGCATCACGTAGGCCAGGATCTGCTTGGGCAGCGGCTTGTTGGTGGTGTCGCGGATCATGCCGAAGGCGGCCAGCGCGAGGCCCTCGATGAGCACCTGCATGCCCAGGTACGGCATGTCCCAGCGGGAGTCGCGCAGGGTGTCGCCGAGCAGCCCCTGCAGGCTGTCGTTGATCGGGTAAAGCATCCCGATCTTCTCGTGCAGGAACCGGCCGAAGATCTCGGCGTGCCGCGCCTCGTCCATGGTCTGCGTGGCGGAGTAGAACTTGGCGTCCAGGTCCGGCACCGACTCCACGATGCGCGCCGCGCACACCATCGCGCCCTGCTCGCCGTGCAGGAACTGGCTGAAGTTCCAGGCGCTGTAGTGACGGCGCAGCTCGCCCCGGTCCCGGTCCGTCAGCTTGGCCCAGTGCCGGGTGCCGTACAGCGGCAGCGCCTCGTCCGGGGTTCCCAGCGGATCGTGCGGGTCCACCTCGATGCCCCAGTCGATGCGCTTGGCGCCGTCCCACTGCTTGTCCTTGCCCTTCTGGTACAGGGCCAGCAGCCGCTCGCGGCCGCCGTCGTACTCCCAGCTGAACCGGGCGTTTCCGGAAGCGGGGACCGGCCAGACGGTCCCGCCCGGATCACTGGTGTAGAGCTCGTGCGTCGACACTGACGCCCCCTCGTCTCACGTACTTCCGTACAGGACAGGCCAGTTGGCAGCCGGGCAGCGGTCCGTCGGCTCCCGTTGGCAGCGTCACACGTTGGTAGACGCGCGGTCAACAAGTCGTGCGCGGGGGATTGACGACCTTGCTGACAAGCAGTCTCATAAGCGGTGAACGCCGGTGGCCACCACCGGCACCACCGACGGCAACCCACTCGTGAGGTGTCCGAAGCCATGACGACCGTGACCGGCAGGGCGGAGCTGCGCGATGCGCTCGGCCCGCTCAAGGACCGCGAACAGATAGCCGAGCGACTCCTCGAATCCTCGGTCAAGCACTCCTTCGACCCCGACAAGGAACTCGACTGGGACGCCCCGCCCATCGACGGCAAGTACTACTGGCCGCCCGAGCTGCTCTCCCTCTTCGACACCCCGCTCTGGAAGCGGATGGGCGAGGAGCAGCGCATCGAGCTCTCCCGGCACGAGGCGGCGGCCCTCGGTTCGCTCGGCATCTGGTTCGAGATCATCCTCATGCAGCTGCTCACCCGGCACATCTACGACAAGCCCCTGACCAGCAATCACGTCCGGTACGCGCTCACCGAGATCGCCGACGAGTGCCGCCACTCGATGATGTTCGCCCGCATGATCAAGACGGGCGGCGCCCCCGAGTACCCGGTCTCCCGCACCAACCACAACCTCGCCCGCGTCCTGAAGACCGTCTCCACCACCCCCGGCTCCTTCGCCTGCACCCTCCTCGGCGAGGAGATCCTCGACTGGATGCAGCGGCTGACCTTCCCGGACGAGCGCGTCCAGCCCCTCGTGCGCGGAGTCACCCGCATCCACGTCATCGAGGAGGCGCGACACGTCCGTTACGCCCGCGAGGAGCTGCGCCGCCAGATGCTCACCGCCCCGCGCTGGGAGCAGGAACTCACCCGCGTCAGCTGCGGCCAGGCCGCCCGCGTCTTCTCGCAGGCCTTCGTCAACCCCCAGGTCTACGACAACATCGGCGTCGACCGGCGCGAGGCCCTCGCCCAGGTCAAGGCCAGCGGCCACCGCAGGGAGGTCATGCAGACCGGGGCGAAGCGGCTGACCGACTTCCTCGACGACATCGGGGTGATGCGCGGGGTGGGCCGCAGGCTCTGGAAGAGCTCGGGACTCCTGGCCTGAGGATTGCCGGCTTGAGGATTACCGGCTTGAGGTTTCCCGGCCCGGGGTTTCCCGGCCCGGGTGATTCCCGGCCCGGAGGATTCCCGCCCGGGCACTCCCCGCCTGAAGAGCGGCGTGTGCGGCTACCCTGCGGACATGACAGCCGTACGGGCGTACCGCAGGATGAGCGTCGAGGAGCGGCGGGCCCAGCTCCTCGACGCGGCCCTGACGCTGTTCGCGCACCGGGCGCCCGAGGACGTCTCGCTCGACGACGTGGCCGAGGCCGCCGGCGTCTCGCGCCCCCTGGTCTACCGCTACTTCCCCGGCGGCAAGCAGCAGCTCTACGAGGCCGCCCTGCGCTCGGCGGCCGATGTCCTGCGGCTCTGCTTCGCCGAACCCCAGGCCGGACCGCTGACCCAGCGGCTCTCCCGGGCCCTGGACCGGTACCTGGGATTCGTCGACGAGCACGACGCCGGCTTCTCCGCCCTCCTGCAGGGCGGCAGCGTCGTCGAGACCTCCCGGACGACCGCCACCGTCGACGGCATCCGCCGGGCGGCGGCCGAGGCGATCCTCTTCCACCTCGGCGTACCGGAGCCCGGCCCGCGCCTGCGGATGATGGTGCGCACCTGGATCACGGCGGTCGAGGCCGCCTCGCTGATCTGGATCGACGAGGGCAAGCAGCCGGAGATCGACTCGCTCCGGGACTGGCTGGTCGACCAGTTCATCGCCCTCCTCACCGCGACGGCCGCCACCGACCCCGAGACGGCCGCGGCGGCCCGCGCCGCCCTCGCGCTCGAATCGGCGGACGGTCCGGTGGGCGTGCTGGCCCGCCGGGTGATCCCGGTGGTCTCCGAAGCGGCCCACCTGCTGTGATTTCCGGAAAGCTGTGAGACTGGAGGGGTGAGAAGCCAACCCACCTCCTTCGAGGGCGGCCCGATGGACGGCCGGACCCTCCCGATCCTCCTCGGCCCGACCGGCCACCCGCCGAAGTGGTACGAGATCCCCGTCCCGGACCCGGACGGCGGCGCCCCCGCGGTGCTGCTGTACGAGCGCGTCCCCGCGGGGTACTCGAAGCGGCTGGGCCTGCTGAAGGGGTGGAAGTACGCCTACGCCCCGGACGCCCGGAAGCCGAAGCTCCGCTGGCCCTGGACGAAGCCGACCCCGCCGCAGGCCTGACGCAGGGGCCGGTCGGGGTCGGGCGGTCACGCTCCGCCCGGCCACGTTCCGCCCGGTCATGCTCCGGCCAGTCAGGGTCCGCCCGGTCACGCTCCGCCCGGTCACGGTCCGCCCGGTCATGGTCCGCCCGGTCACGCTCCGCCCGGTCATGGTCTGCCCGTCACGGTCCGCCCGTCAGGGTCCGCACGCCACGCAGGGGGTGCGCCCGTCAGGTCACGGAGGCCTCGAGCAGGGTCAGTACCGCCTCCGCCCCGCCGTCCCCGTCCGCCGCCTGCCGGAACACCAGCTCCGCCCCGATGACCTCCGCCTGGCCCACCGCGATGGTCAGCCCCAGCCCGTGGCCCTTCCCCGCGCCCCCGGTCCGGAACCGCTGCGGTCCGTGGGCCACCAGGTAGTCGGGGTAGCCGTCGCCGTGGTCCCGTACCGTCACCACCGGTCCGTCCACCGTCACCACCACCAGCCCCCGGCCGTGCTTGTGGGCGTTGGCGACCAGATTGCCCAGCACCCGCTCGAGGCGCCGCCGGTCCGTCTCCACGTGCGCGTCCCGCACCACGACCACCTCCGCGGCCGTCCCCGAAGCCCGCACCACCCGCAGCGCGAGCCGCCCCAGCTGGTGCAGGTCCGTCTCCACCGCCTCGCTGCGGGAGTCGAGCCGGGAGATCTCCAGCAGGTCCTCCGTGAGCTGGCGCATCGTGCGGACCCGCTCCTGCACCAGCTCCGTCGCCCGGCTCTCCGGCAGCAGTTCGGATGCCGCCTGCAGACCGGTGAGCGGCGTGCGCAGCTCGTGCGCGACGTCCGCCGTGAACCGCTGCTCGCTCTGCAGCTTCGCCTGCAGGCTGGCCGCCATGGTGTCCAGCGCCTCCGCCACCGTCGCCACCTCGTCCTGGTGCCGCGAGGGGTCCTTGGTCCGGGGGTCTCCGACCCGCGCGTCCAGATCGCCCTGCGTGATCCGCCGGGCCACCGTCGCGGTCTGGTGCAGCCGCCGCGTCACGCGCGTCACGGCGAAGGCGCCCATGAGCAGGGTCCCGCCGATCGCCAGCACCGAGGACCCGATGATCGCGTTGTCCAGCCCGCTGATCGTCCGCGCGCTCTGCCCGTAGTCGACGGCCGTGGCCAGCGCCTTCCCGTCGGCCGGGGCCGCCGCCCACATCATCGGCCGGCCCTCGCGGTCCGCCACGAGCGTGCCGCGCTGCCCGGACAGGGCCAGCGCCCGCAGCTCCGCAGGCAGCCCGGCCGGATCGAGCCCCGACTCGGGCGGCAGCAACTCGCCGGCCTCGTAGGCGCGCGAGGCGTCGTTCAGCTTGCCGAGCGCCTTCTCCCGGGCCGTCGCCACGGTCTGCCGGGTCACCTCCACGTGCACCAGCGCGCCCAGCACCGCCGCGAGCGAGCAGCACATCACCACGATGAAGCAGGCCGACTTCCAGGTCAGCGTGGCCGTCCACGCGGGCAGCCGGAGGCTCACGGCGACGCCCCCGCCGCACCGGGGCGCGCGGCAACGGTGCCCGGACTCGCGCCGGCGCCCGAAGCCGGGGGAACCGGGGGAACCGGGGGAACCGTGGGAACCGTGGGAACTGGGGAAACCGGGGGAATCGAGGAAGCCGAAGGATCGGGGCTCGGGCCGGCCGGGCGCACGCGGACGATCTGCTCGCGCGAGGGCAGCATCGAGCGCTGCGTCTCGTCCCAGGACCAGGTGGTGTTCACCTCGTAGCCCGCGTTCCCGCTCGGGACGCGCAGGATCACGTCCTGCCCGGCGAGCTCGACGGAGATGACGGTGTCGGTGGTCGCCATGATCCGGTTGAGCCGGCCCTCGGCGTCAGCCGTGTACACGCGCACGGACATCTGCTGCTCGGGATAGGCGATGCCGACGATCAGCTCGTCCTTGCCGTTCCCGGTCAGATCCCGGTAGTACGGCGTCAGGACCGGGCAGTCCTCGGGACCGGCGCCGTCCGTTCCGCACGCCGCGATGGCCGCGGCGGTCTCCGGCGGCATCCCGTCGGGCCCGGTCCGGACACCCCGGTGGGCGCGCAGCTCCGCCTGTACGAGGGTCACCGGGTCGATGGAGTGCACGTTCTGGTCCAGGACGGGCGCGATGCCGGGTACGTACTCGGGCGGCGCGCCCCCCGGATCGGCGGGCGGCACGGTGGCGCCCTTGCGCCCGGGCCACAGGTGTACGGGTCCGCTCGCGGTCGGGGTCGGGCCCGCGCCGGCCAGCCCGCCGGCGTTGCCGCAGGCGGCCGCGAGCGGCAGCAGGAGGGGGGCCAGCAGCCCCACGGCGAAGCGCCGCCGGCTCCGGCGGCGTCGCGGGCTCCGGCCGGGGGAGGGAAGCGAGCTCACCACTCGTACGCCCTCCTCTCCCGTGACCATGTGCCCGTCCACAGTAAGCAGAGGCGCATCGTTTCTGCCCGTGCGACCGGGGCCGACGGGGGCCGACCGGAGGTCGGCCGGTCTCGGCCCGTCTCGGCCCGTCTCGGCCGGTCTCGGCCGGTCTCGGCCCGTCTGGGCCTGCCTAGGCCCGCCTAGGCGTCCGTACGCCCCCGGCGCAGCATCGCGAAGCCCAGCCCGGCGGCGCCGACCGCCGCGATGCCGCCGCCGGCGGCGAGCAGCAGCATGCCGTCACCGGGGCCGTCGGCCAGGGTCTGCAGGCGCAGCGCCTCGGCGGTGCCGGCGCCCGGGCGCGCGGGCTCCCGTACGGAGGCGGAGACGGCCACGCCGTCCCTGGAGGCGGTCTTGTGGCCGGCGCTGCCGACGGAGTGGCCGGCGGCGCCGTCCCCGCCGTCCCCGCCGTCCGCCGTCTCCCCGACCCAGGAGCTGAGCCGGCCGTCGGCCCGCAGCGCGAGGTGTAGCCGCCCGGATTCGCCGAAGCCGGTGGCGCCGTCGCGGCTGGTCAGGGTGGCGGCCTTGGCGCCGTCGGGGCCGAGCACCTCGGCCTGGTACGCGTCCTTGGCGACGCGGTAGACCTTTGCCGTGGACACTCCGTCCGCGAGGGCGAGGCTCTTGACCAGGGTCCGCGGCGGCGTCGCCGCCTGCGCGGAGGAGGCGGCCGGGATCCCCTCGGCCAGCGCCGCGGCGGCCGGGAACGCCAGCAGGGTGCCGGCACACACGGCCACGGCGGCGGCGCGTACGAGAGTGCGGCGGCTGCGGCGGCTGCGGCGGCGGCTCACGGAGTTCACGGGGGAGTCCTTCGGTGCTGGTCAGGCCCTGGAGCGTCCAGGTGGGATAAACGTATGCACCGGCCGTTGCGGTAACGCGTTGCTTTTGTAACAGCCACACGGCAGCGAGCCGACGGAGTCGTTACACGCGCGGGGCGGGCGAGTGTCTCGACAGGGTGGGTCGTCGGCAGGGTAGAGTTGGTATAAGAGACAGGGGTGTAGCGGAGGCGGGTGTGGCGGCGGGTGGCGTCGCCCTGGAAGAACTCGACCTCGGTGGGGGCGAGCACGTACCGGGTCCACGTCGGCGCCGGGGCGTCCGGCTCCGTGCCCGCCTGGTCCCAGGACGCCGCCGAGGCGCGGGCCAGCTCCTCCGGGGAGGACAGCACCTCGCTCTGCCGGCCCGTCAGCGCCGCCGCGAGCGCGCCGCGCGAGCGGACCGCCAGGTCGGCCCGGCTCTCCGCCGCGTCGCACGCCGTGACCCGGCCCCGGATACGGATCTGGCGGGCCACGGACGGCCAGTAGAAGCCCAGCGCGGCCTCCGGCTGCCCGGCCAGCTGCCGCCCCTTCCGGCTGGTGGAGTGCGAGGCGAAGTGCCAGCCGCGCTCGTCGGCGTCGTGCAGCATCAGCGTCCGTACGTCGGGCCGCCCGTCCGCGTCCACCGTCGCCAGGCTCATCGTGTGCGGCTCGGGCTGCCCCGCCTTGGCGGCGTGCGTGAACCACTCCCGGAAGAGCGCCAGCGGCTCCGCCGGCGCGGTGGCCGGGTCGAAGGAGGGCAGCGGGCCGTCCCAGACGCGCAGGGAGTGCAGAGTGGTGTGGAAGTCGTCGTCGGGTGCGGTCTCGCTGGTCATGGCGCGAGCCTAGCCCCGGGCGGCGGGGCCGGCTCAGGCGCTGGGCACGCGGTGCCGGCGGATTGACCGGACAGGTATGCCGTCCGTTCCTCCTCGCCGAGGTCGCGGTTGATGGCCCGGCAGATGTCGTCGATCGCATCCTCGGGGTCGTCGTGCAGGTCGAGGTGGTGCAGCCGGACGGTGCCGTTGTTGCTGCCGATGGCGAGAGTGGATCCGTCGGGGCTGAACACCGCCGAAAACAGCACGTCGGACTGGGGCAGGGTGGCGAGGGTCTTGCCCTTTTCCGCATCCCACAGCCGCACAGTGGTGTCGGCGCTACTGGTGGCGAGCGTTCCGTCGGAGCTGAACGCCACCGAGTTCACCCATCCGATGTGGCCGGGGAGGGTGCGACCATCGCCGGTGTCCATGTCCCACAGCCACGCGGTGTTGTCGTTGCTGCCGGTGGCGAGGGTGGATCCGTCGGGGCTGAACGCCACCGAGCCCACTGGTCCGGTGTGGCCCGTCAGGGTGTCCATCAGTGCGCCGGTGTCCACGTCCCACAGCCGAGCGGTGTTGTCGGTGCTGCCGGTGGCGAGGATGCGTCCGTCGGGACTGAACGCCATCGAGCTCACCGTCCCGATGTGTTCCATCGATACACTGAGTTTCGTGCCGGTTTCGGCGTTCCACAGCTGCGCTGTGGCGTCGCGGCTGCCGGTGGCCAGGGTGGTTCCGTCGGGGCTGAATGCGACTGAGGTCACCCAGTCCGTGTGATGGGTCAGGGGTTCGCGGGCCTTGCCGGTGTCCATGTCCCACAGCCGCGCGGTGTTGTCGTTGCTGCCGGTGGCGAGGGTGGTTCCGTCGGGGCTGAACGCCACCGAGTTCACGCTGTCCGTGTGACCGGTCAGGGGTTCGCGGGCCTTGCCGGTTGTCACGTCCCAGAGTCGCGTTGTGCCGTCGTAGCTGCCGGTGGCGAGGGTGGTTCCGTCGGGGCTGAACGCCACCGAGACCACGGCCTGGGTGTCGTCGGCCAGGGTGTCGACGGTGCCCACGTCCCACAGTCGCACGGTGGTGTCGTCGCTGCCGGTGGCGAGGGTGGTTCCGTCGGGGCTGAACGCCACCGAACGCACAATGGCGGTGTGGCCGGCCAGGACAGTGAGGATCGCGCCGGTTTTCACGTCCCAGAGCACCACGCTGTTGTCGGCGCCGCCGGTGGCGAGGGCGCGTCCGTCGGGGCTGAACGCCATCGAATACACCGCGTCGGTGTGGCCCACCAAGATGCGCTTCTTGCCGGTTTCCACGTCCCACAGCACCACGTTGGCGTCGACGCTGCCGGTTGCCAGGGTGTGTCCGTCGGGACTGAACGCCACTGAATACACCGTTCCGGCGTGTTCCATCGGCTTGCCGAGGGTCTTGCCCGTTTTCACGTCCCACAGCAGCGCGGCGCCGTCGTGGGTGCCGGTGACGAGGGTGCGTCCGTTGGGGTTGAACGCCAGCGACCACACCGAGTCGGTGTGTTCCATGGGGTTGCCGCGGCGCGTGCCGGTTTCCACGTTCCACAGCTGCGCTTTGCCGTCGTCGCCGGCGGTGGCGAGGATGGTTCCGTCGGGGCTGAACGCCACCTGGTTGACCCAGGAGGCATGTTCCATCGGGTCGCCGCGGCGCTTGCCGGTTTCCACGGTCCACAGCTGTGCGGTGCCGTCCTCGCTGCTGGTGGCGAGTGTGTCTCCGTCGGGGCTGAATACCGCGGATCCCACCTTGGTGTCGTGTTCCAGCGGCTCGCCGACGGTCTTGCCTGTCTTCACGTCCCAGAGCAGCGCGCTGCCGTCGTTGCTACTGGTGGCGAGGGTGGTTCCGTCGGGGCTGAACGCCACCGAGCGCAACTCGGCGGTGTGGCCGTCCAAGCGTCGCTGTAGTGGGAGGGCCGCGGCGTTCCGCAGGCCTTCCTCGGACTCGGACGTGCCATTGGTGCGGAAGGCCCGGATGGCCAGGAGCGAGGCGAGGTCGGGGCTGGTGCCGATGAGCATGCTGGACTGGCCGGCGAGCTGGCGGGAGAGGGCTTCGTTCTCCTCGTTGATGACTGCCCGCCACTGCCAGACGGCTCCTCCCGCGGCGATGAGCGCGAGGACGAGGAGGGAGGCCAGGATCGCGTTGAGGCGTCTGCTGCGCCGGATGGCGGCCTGTTGGTGTTCCTTGCTGGCGGTGAGGAAGGCGGCGATGTCGCCCGGCAGTCGGCGCTGCTGGGACCATTCCAGGCCTTCCGCGAGCGCTGTTCCGCCGAGCAGGTCTCCGGGGTGGTTGCCTTCGGCATAGCGGGCCTGCCACGCGCGGGCGTTGTCGAGCCACTCCTGGAAGCGGTGATCCTGCCTGACCCATTCGCGCAGGGTGGCCCAGTCGCGGATGAGTGCGTCATGGATCAGTTCGGCAACCGGCAGAGCGGGAGGGGTGTTGTGGACCAGGGAGACGCGGGGTGTGTGGGTGGTGATGATGCGATGACCGGTGAGGGTGGCGAGGACCTCGTCGATGTCTTTGCCGCTGTCGCTTCCCCCGCTGACGTCGGCTGCCAGGTCGCGCAGGTCGTGCAAGGGGACCTGCTCACGGACGGCGGGGATGTTGCGGTGGGGATCGGCCGAGTGCACCAGGGAGGTCAGGATGCGCTGGGCGATGGGCAAGCGGTCGGGAGGCAGCTGGGTGAGGGCGGTTTCGCACCAGGTGGTCAGGCTTCCGGTGACTTGGCCGATGCGCTGGTAGGCGTCGTGCGTGAGGTATCCGTCCTTGCGCCTTTGCCACAGCTGGCTGAGTGCCAGCTCCAGCAGGGGCAGTACGGTGACCGGCGCGCAGCGGGTCGTGGTGCCCTCGGGTGTGGTGGCCAGGACGTCGGTGATGATCTGCTCGGGCAGCCCGAGCTCGAAGTGGGCGCCCGCGTTCTCGGCGGGCCGGGTGATGATGTCGTGCAGATCCTCCTGGCTCAGGGTGCCCGGGATGTTGAGGAGTCCTGGCATCGCGGCTTCCAGCAGCTTGGGTGCCAGGGCGGCCTGCTGAGGGTAGAAGTCGTCGCGCATGATCAGGATCACGGAGAGCGCGGCGTGTGATCTGACCGCGGTGGTGATCTGCTCCGTGGCGGCCAGACGGCGTTCCAGTTGCCGGCCGGTGGAGGGCTGGGTGAAGAACTCTTCGAACTGGTCGACGATCAGTACGAGGCGCTGACAGCCCGGTTCGGCGGCGAGTTTGTGGGTCACGGCTGCGGCGATCCCGTCGCTGTCCGCCCCGAGCAGTCCGGCACGCTCCAGCTCGGCGAGCAGGTCCTGCCTCGGCCGGACGAGCACGGACGACCACATGTCGCTGCCCGGCAGTTCGCCCGCGGCGAGGGCGGGCAGGACACCGGCCTGGACCAGGGAGGATTTGCCCGAGCCGGAGGGCCCGAGCAGCAGGGTGACCCGCTGCTCGGCCAGGTTCGCCAGTACCTGCCGCACCGCGTCCTTGCGGCCCTCGAACCACTGGGCGTGTTCCGCGGTGAACGACTCCAGTCCCCGGTAGGGGCACACGTCCTGCTCGGTCAGCTCGGGCCACACCTCGCGCAGTACCTGCGTGGGGGTGACATAGGCGATCTCCTGCCCCCGCTCGTTCTCGTCGGGGGTGGTGATCTCGGTGACCATGCCGATGACCAGGCCGGTCCCCTCGTCCACGACCGGCCCGCCGCTGAATCCGGTGGTCAGGTCGTTCGCGCCGGTCAGCTGCAGATGGACACCCCTGTTCTCGGTGGCCGGCAGCAGGTCCCCGGCCGCGCCGTAGCCGTAGTGACCGCCCGGCGGAGCCTGGGCGGGGAACCCGAACGAGCGGACCCGGTGACCCCCGCAGCCCGCCGCCGAACCCAGCGCCAACGGCGCCGGCCAGTTCGACGTACCGCTCAGGCGCAGCATGGCCACGTCTTGGGCCTCCGGGTCACGCCACGGCTCTTCCAGGACGAGAGCCTCCGCCCCGGGCGCGCCGTCCACGTGTGGGAAGAGCAGCCGCACGGTCTCGCCGGGCCCGCTGCCGGCGGCTCGTACGACGTGCGCGCAGGTGGCCAGGATGTCCTCGGTGACCAGGAATCCGGCCCCGGCCACCTCGTCGTCCGGTCCGAGGATCTGGGCGACGGCGAAGGGCAGCCCGGAGGGGCGGTCACCGTTCGGGCCGTTGCCGCCGTTGCCACCGTTCCCAGTGGTGTTCACGGGATCAGTCCTCGGGCCCGTCGGCACCGGGACGCCCGGGACGGTCCTTCGCCCACATCATGGTGACCTTCAAGTGGGAGTTGAGGCTGCTCTTGGTGATCACGGCGCCGGCCTCGACCGCGAGGTCGACGCCGAACTCGATCGTGATCCCGTCAGGGCCGGCTTTGCGCAGCTGGTCGAGCGTGGCGCGCGATGCCTCGGCGACCGAGCCGAGGGCCTCTTGCAGATTTCCCGGCAGGTCGCGAATGGCGTCGCCGACGCGCCCTGCCTTCACAGGCCCCTGAGCCGTGGCCGGAGCTTCGACCAGGAGGGAGCCCCCGCCTTCCAGCGGAATCCGAGCCAGATGTGTCACGGATCCTCCTCGGTGAGGAAGCCCGGCGTCGAGTGCGTCGAAAACGCCGCCCATATCGCGGCACCAGGGCGGACGGGAAACCCCTCGCCGGCCTCGAGGGCACGGCGCCGCCTCACTTGATCATCACCCCATCCGGTGCATACCGCATCCCGAGAGCGGCAGGGTCATCCCCGGCCCAAGATCACCGTTCCCGACGAGCAGAACCAGCCGCCCGTGCCCGAGGCGAGGGCTACCCGGGGGAGGGCGCCGTCGGGTTTGCGGACCTGGCCTTCGCCCGCCTCGCCGCGCAGCTGGCGTACCGCCTCGACCAGCAGGAACAGCCCGCGCATGCCGGGATGGCAGGCCGAGAGGCCGCCGCCGTCCGTGTTGACCGGGAGTTCGCCGTCCCGCAGGAGGCGGCCCTTCTCGACGAAGGCCCCGCCCTCGCCCTTCGCGCAGAAGCCGAGGTCCTCCAGGGTGACCAGGGTCATATAGGTGAAGGCGTCGTAGATCTCGGCCAGATCCACGTCCGCGGGGGTGAGTCCCGCGCGGGCGAAGGCCTGGCGGCCCGAGACCGCCGCCGGGGAGACCGTGAAGTCCTCCCACTCCGACATCGTGGTGTGCGAGACCGAGGTGCCCGAGCCCAGGATCCAGACCGGCTCCTTCGCGGTGTCCGGTACGTAGTCCTCCGCCGCCAGCAGCACCGCGCAGCCGCCGTCCGAGCGGATGCAGCAGTTCAGCTTCGTGAAGGGGTCCGCGATCATGCCCGAGGACAGGACGTCGTCCACCGTGATCGGGTCGCGGAACATCGCGTCCGGGTTGGTGGCCGCGTTGGCCCGTGCCTGGACGGCGACTTCGGCGAGCTGTTCCAGTGTCGTGCCGTACTCGTGCATGTGGCGCCGCGCGGCCATCGCGTACTTGGAGACCAGCGTGTGCCCGTACGGGACCTCGAACTGCAGGGGTCCCCGCGCGCCGAAGGAGAGGTTCGAGGTCCGGCGGCGGGCCTTGATGTCGGCGCGCGCGGTGGATCCGTAGACGAGGAGGACCGCGTTGGCGTGGCCGGCGGCGATGGCGTCCGCCGCGTGGGCGGCCATGACCTCCCAGGTGGAGCCGCCGACGGAGGTGGAGTCGACCCAGGTGGGGCGCAGGCCCAGGTACTCGGCCACTTCGACGGGCGCGAGGATGCCGAGGCCGGCCGAGGCGAAGCCGTCGATGACCGAGCGGTCGAGGCCGGAGTCGGCCAGCGCGCGGCGGGCGGCCTGTGCGTGCAGGGCGTACGGGGTGGGCCCGTCGACCCGGCCGCAGTCCGAGAGGGCGACGCCGACGACGGCGACCCGGCGGCGGGGCGTGGGCGGACCGGGCGTGGTCCGGCGGGCCGTGGACAGGCCCGGCGCGGTCCGGTGGGCCGTGGATGGGACCGACGCCGACTCCGACTCCGACGCCGACGCCGACGCCGACGCCGTGGACGGGCCAGGCATGGACGCCGACGCCGACGCCGACGCCGTGGACGGGCCCGACGCCGACGCCGACGCCGTCGACGGGCCAGGCGCCGACGCCGACGCCCTGGACGCGGAGGGCGGAGCTGCCGGGGGCATGGACGCCGCCGGTGGCGTGGACGGGGACGGGGACGGGGACGGGGGAGTCGCGGGCCCACCGGACCCGCCCGCCGGACCGTGGTCCAGGCCGCGGCCTTCGCCGCCGCAGGCCTCACCGCAGGCCTCGCCCCGACGGCCTGGTCCGCCCCGGCCGGCCCCGGCGCCCCCGCCGGTCCGGCCGCGGCGGCGGCCGCCGGTCCTCCGCGGGCGGCCGCCGCCCCGGACCCGCTCCCGCTGCGCACCGACCGCCACAGCCAGGGCGACATCCTCGCCGGATTCCGCAAGGACCACGTATCCCTGCTCTTCCTCCACTTCCGCGACGCCGTCCAGGCCCGCCAGTGGCTGAAGCGCCTGCTGCCCTCGATCTCCACCACCGAGGACGTGGCACGCTTCAACAAGGCCTTCAGCAGGGCCCGCGAGCGCGCGGGCGGCATCGACCCGGAATCCATGTCCTGCCTGTGGACCGGACTCAGCCTCACCCACCCGGGGCTGCGCCTGCTCGCCGGCCGGGAACCCTTCCCCGCCGCCCCGGCCGGCTCGAACGCCGAGGCCTTCACCCAGGGCGCCGCCGTCCGCGCCCAGCAGCTCGGCGACACCGGCACCAGTGCCCCGCCGTCCTGGCTGTTCGGCGCGGAGGAGCCCGGGCGCGCGGTCCACGCCGTCCTCACCCTGGCCGCCGACGACCCCGAACGCCTCGCCACCGCCGTCGCCGAACACCGCGAGGCCGCCACCAAGTCCGGCGCCGCGGTCCTCTTCCGCCAGAACGGCGCCACCCTCCCCGGCGAACTGCGCGGACACGAGCACTTCGGCTTCGCCGACTGCATCAGCCAGCCCGGCGTACGGGGCTTCGACGAGCCCGACCCGGCCACCGGCACCACCGTGCTGGGCAAGCCCGGCACCCGGCTGATCCCCGCCGGCGAGTTCATCGTCGGGCCCGAACGGGTCGGCCGGCGCCCCACCGCCCTGCCCGCATGGGCCACCGGCGGATCCTTCCAGGTCGTACGCCGCCTCGCGCAGGACGTGCCCGGCTGGTGGACGCAGGTCTCCCTGCGGCTCGCGGAACTCCAGCGGGCCGGCGCCGCACCCGCCGACGCCGGCCGCGAGTGGCTGGGAGCCCGCCTCATGGGCCGCTGGCCGGGCGGGATGCCCGTCGCCGTCTGCCCCGCCGCCGAACAGCCGCGCGAGCCCGGCGTGGACCCCGACGCCACCCTCGACTACAGCGCCGACCCGCACGGCTGGCGGATGCCGCTCTTCGCGCACATCCGCAAGGGCAACCCGCGCGACGGCCTCGTCCTCACCCCGGGCCGCCCGCCGCTGGGCGTGGCCGAGCTCGACGGCCGCCGCCTGATGCGGCGCGGCATCCCGTACGGCCCCGTCTACCACCCCGAACTGGGCGCCGACCACGGCCCGGAGGCATCCCGCGGGCTGGTCTTCGTATGCCACCAGGCCGACCTGGTCGGCCAGTTCGAGCTCGTCGCGCGCAAGTGGCTGAACGAGCAGGACTTCCCGGCCGGCCGCAACCCGCGCACCGGCGCCGACCCCGTGCTCGGTCCGGACTCGGCCTGCGCCTTCGAAACCCCCTCGGGGGACGGCAGCCGGGCCAACACCCTCTACTTCGGCCGTTACGTGCGCACGGAAGGCTCCGTCTACGCCTTCAGCCCCTCCCTCCCCGTCCTGCGCGCCCTGACCACCGGAGAGCTCGACGACTCCATCGAGTTCCACGCCGGGTCCGTCCTGCGCACCGGCGACGTCCTCGACGCGGGCAAGGCCCGCCTGACCCTCGACAGCGCCGGGGACCTCGTCCTGCTCGACGCCCAGGGCGGCCGTACGTGGCACAGCGACGCGGGCGGCGCCGGCCACGACGCCGTCTTCACCCAGGACGGCGAACTGGTCCTGCGCACCGCCGAGGGCAAGCCGGCCTGGTCGAGCGGCACCACCGGACACCCGGGCGCGCGCCTGCTGCTGCGCCCCACCGGAGAGCTGGTGATCCTGGACGGGGACCGGGTGCTGTGGAAGGCGTCCGCCTCATAGGGTGGACGCATGGCGACGACCACCGCATCAGTGACAGGCGAAACCCGGTTGATATACGGCTGCATGGCCCTCGGCGGGAGCTGGGAGCCCGGCCCGTACCGGCCCGAGGACATCGACGACGCCGAGGCGGCCATCCAGGCCGCCCTCGACAGCGGCATCACCATGTTCGACCACGCCGACATCTACCGGCACGGAAAGGCGGAAGCCGTCTTCGGTGAGGTGCTCGCCCGCACACCCGGCCTGCGAGAGCGCGTCACGCTCCAGACCAAGTGCGGGATCCGCCTCGCCGACGGCGAGCGCCCCGGCATCTACGACCTGCGCGGGGACACCGTCACCCGCCGCGTGGAGGAGAGCCTCACCCGGCTGCGCACCGACGTCATCGACGTCCTGTTGCTGCACCGGCCCGATCCGCTGGCCGATCCGGCCGAGACGGCCCGCGCCCTCACCTCGCTGCGGAGCCAAGGCCTGGTCAGGGAGTTCGGCGTCTCCAACATGAACGCGGCGCAGAGCGCCCACCTGCAACGCCACCTGGACTTCCCGCTCGTCGCCAACCAGCTGGAAATGAGCCTGGACCGGCGCGACTGGCTCGAGGACGGAGTCCTCGTCAACACCCCGGCAGCGGCCTCCGTCGGCTTCCCGGCCGGCACCGTCGAGTACTGCGTGGCCAACGGCGTCCGCCTCCAGGCCTGGGGAGCACTCGCCCAAGGCCGCTTCACCGGACGGCAGGAGAGCGCACGGGAGCACGCGACCGCCGAACTCCTGATCGCGCTGGCCAAGGCGAAGGACACCACGCCGGAGACGATCCTGCTGTGGTGGCTGCAGCGCCATCCGGCCCGGATCGCCCCCGTCGTCGGCACCGGCCGCCCGGACCGCATCCGCGCCTGCCGCGACGCGGCGCTGCGCGCCCCCGACCTCAGCCACGAGGAGTGGTACTCGCTCTGGCTGACGGCCCGGGGCGCGCCGCTCCCGTAGGACGGCCCGCAGGCCAGGCAAGATCCGAGAGAGACGGCTAGCCCGGCGAGCCGACCGCGCACACCAGGATCGGGGTGGCGCGGCGCGGGTCGAGGCCGTTGCGCACCAGGTGCCAGACGTTGAGGTCGTAGGCCTCGCCGATGTGGCCCACCGGATCGAAGGGGCAGAAGTCCTGCACGTACTGGTTCCTGACCCCCGGCTCGCGGACGAACGCCGTCTCGGTCGGGGTCACGAGCTCGTCGTAGCGCGAGGAGATGATGGTGTAGGAGATCCCGGGCTGGGCCACCGGGCCGTTGTTCAGAGCCAGGATGGCGGGACCGCCCGGCACCTCGTCGGCCAGCACGGGGATGCCGATCGTCGTCACGATCCGCTCCATGGTCTGCCGTCCGAGCAGCTTGTCGCCCAGGTCCAGCAGGCCGGCCGCGTTGGTGCCGTGCGTGGGGGGCGCGATGGCGACGACCGCCTTGATGTGGGACTGGATGCCCTGCATCTTCGCCAGGTAGAGGGCCTGGAGGCCGCCTTCGGAGTGGCCGACGACGGAGACCTGGGCGGCGCCGGTCGCGCCGCGCACCTTCTCCACGTACGCCTTGATCTCCAGGTTGGAGACGGCGACCGGCTTCAACCCGCCGACCAGCGGAAAGCCCTCGTAGGCGCCGTAGGTGAGGGCGAAGGTGCAGTAGCCGCGGGCCGCCAGGTCGGCCTGGAGGAAGTTGAGGTCCTCGTACCAGGTCGCGAAGGTGCCGTGCAGCAGCACCACCGGCTCGGGGTGCGCGGCGCTGGGCCGGCAGGAGAAGTCGTTGATGCCGCCGGCTCCGCCGTCGGCGGCGGCGTGTGCCGGGAAGGCGGAGCCGAACAGCAGCGCGAGCGGGAGCCCCGCCCTGACGAGCCATCGGCGGGTCCGCGACGCACGGGTGCTGTGTGCCATACGACATCTCCTGACGGGGGGTGTGGTGCTCTGGTCGGACTGCACAGAATGCTCCGGCCCGCCGCCGCTGTCCCCTGGCGGTACGCGCAGAATGCTTCCACCCGCGTTTGTGCACGGCGACAATGCGGGAATGGACGAGAAAGCCGAACGCGGGCGCGAACCGGATCCCGGCGGGCGGATCCCGCCGGGGTTCGCCGCCTCGCTGCTGCCGCGGGTGCCGGAGATCGCCGCGGCCACCGTCTCCCGCCTGACCACCGAGATCCCCGCCTACCGGCTGCTGCCCGACAGCATCCTCGGCGGCGATCTCATCGCGAACACCGAGGCCGTGCTGCGGCTCTTCCTCACCACCGCCGCCGAAGGGCGCCCGCCGGCCGAACACGAACTGGCCGCGCCCATCGCCTGGGGCGCCGAACGGGCCCGGGACGGCGTACCCCTGGAAGCGGTGCTACGGGTCTACCCGCTCGGCGCCCGCCAGGCCTGGGAGCTCGCCACGGCCGGTCCCGAGCCCGCTGCCGACCCGTACGCCCTGGTCACCGGCCTGCTCGCCTTCCTCGGCGAGGTGATGCCCAAGGTCGCCGAGGCGTACCTGAGGGAGCAGGCCGACCTCGACTGGGAACAGCGCGAACACGGCCGCAACCTCGCCGGGGTGCTGCTCGCCGGCCGTCCCGCCCGGCGCGCGGCGGAGCGGTACGGGCGCACGCTGGCCGAGCGGTACGAAGTGGTGGTCCTGCGGCTCCCGGAGGCCCCCGGGAGCGCGACGACCCGCATCCTGCGGGCCGTGCGCTCCGAACTCGACCGGAACCCCGAGGTGCTGGCCACCTTCAAGGGCGACGGGGGAGCGCTGCTCGTCCCGCTCGGGCAGGACGGCGCGACCCGCCGGCTGCTCGCCCGGCTCGACGCGGCCGCCGCACTGCGCTGCACGGCGGCCGCCGCCACCGCCGAGGACCACGAAGCGATCCCGGGTGCGCAGGCGGAGGCGTCCGAAGTCCTCACGCTGGCGGAGGACTTGGGCCGCCCCCCGGGGCTCTACCGGCTGGCCGATCTCGCCGTCGAGTACCAGCTGGTGCGGCCGGGCCCCGCCCGGGACGCGCTGGCCGGCACCCTGGACGGCCTCGCCGGTCAGCCCCATCTGATCGACACCCTGCGGGTGTTCATCGCCGCGGGCTACCGCCGCACCGAGGCGGCCGCCGCCCTCACCGTGCACCGCAACACCCTGACCTACCGGCTCGGCCGGATCCGCCTGCTCACCGGCCGCGACGCCACCGACCCCACGGACGCGCGCCACCTGGCCGCCGCCCTCACGGCGCACGACGCGTCCCACCGAACCACCCCGCCCCCGGGCAGACGCTGACCGATGCGTTCAAATAGACCCGTCAACCCATTCCTGAAAGCCCCGGCCCCGGCAGCATCATGAGGCGGCAGCAATTCCTCAAGTCGTGTTCCGTCACTGCAGTTGCTTTTCTTCTCACGCGTATGGGCCGGCACATCCGTCCGGACAGATTCGGCATTGCCGATATCTCTCGCGCAAAGCCCCGGGATGGCATCATCGGTCCACCGATATCTGATGTGCCGTAACACTGCGACGGGGGCAGTATGGACGTGCTGACGATAGCCAATGAGATCACGCCCTATGTCACCGCCGCGGCCGGCGCCTACGGCACGGCCGTGTTCACCCGGGCGACCGATGCCGGCGCGGATGCCACCCTCACGCTCGGGCAGCGCATCCTGCAGCGCATCTGGCACCGGGAAGCCGGCCGTCCCGGCATCCGGCAGGCTCTGGACGACATGGCGGAATCGCCCCACGACCCCGACGTCCAGGCCGCGCTGCGGGTCCAGATCCGCGAGGCCCTGGCCGCGGACCCGACTCTGGCCGGCGACCTCGTCCGGCTCCTGGGCGGCGCCGGTGTGAACATCACCGCGTCCGGCGAACGCTCCGTGGCCGTCCGGGACAGCTCGGGGGTCATCAGCACCGGCGACAACGCCCGCGTCCAGCGGTGAGCGCCCCCGTTCCGGGGCTGGAGCCCCCCGCGCCCGCGCAGCCCGGCGGGGCCTCGGGTCCGCGGTCCGTGGCCGCCGGCGTGAACGGCGGGGTCATCAGCACGGGTGACCGGGCGAGCATCGACGCGCGCACCCAGATCCTGCCGCGCGAGGCGTTCTCGTCACCTGCCGAAGTGGCGGCCTCCGCGGGGCTGAACAACCTTCCCCTGCCCGCCAGTGCCCTCTTTTTTGGTCGAGATGACGAGATGCGGAGACTGTGGGCCGCCATGCGGGGCACGGCCGCCGTCGTGACGCAGGCCGTCCACGGCCTCGGCGGGGTCGGAAAGAGTACCCTTGCCCTGCATTACGCCCATACCCACCGTGACCAGTACACGCTCGTGTGGTGGCTCACCGCGTCGAGCCCCGACACGATCGAAACCGGGCTCGCGGAACTGGCCCTGCGCCTGCACCCGGCCCGCAGGAGCCTCCCCGACACCACGACCGAGCACCACGCACAATGGGCCACCGGCTGGCTGCAGGCCCACCCCGGATGGCTGTTGATCGTGGACAATGCCGAACATCCCGACCACATCGCCCCGCTCATCGGCCAACTCGCCGGTGGCCACCATCTGATCACCACTCGTCGCGCTATTGGATGGCACCACTTGACCACCCACCCCATTGCCCTGGACGTGCTTGCTCCCGACGCCGCCGTGGAACTCCTCATCAACATCACCGGCCAGACCGGCGAGCGGGACCGGCAGGACGCCGCGCACCTTGCCGCCGAACTCGGCTTCCTCCCCCTGGCCTTGGAACAGGCCGGCGCCTACATCCAGCACAACCAGACCACGCACGCCCGCTACCTCGCCCAACTCGCCAGCCGCCCCGCCCGGATGTTCGCCACCCCCGCCGGAGGCACCGCGCGCGGCGGCGACGCGCGCCGCGAGCCGCACGACCGCACGGCCCTCGGCGAGGAGCACTTCCACTGCGCCCCGGGCCCCTCGGGCTGGCGCTACGGCTCCGAGGGCGCCGCCCCCGACGGCGGGCACCGCGGCTCGGTCGGCCTGGCCGTCGACGTTCCGGGGAGCCGCCGTAGGGCGGGACCGGCTGCGGGGCGGCCCCGTACGGCTGCGGCTCCTGGCCGCCCGGGTAGCCGTAGCCGGCACCCGGCTGCTGGGGCGCTCCGCCGTACGGCGGGACGGCCGCGGCCGCGGGCTTCGGGTCCGGGACCAGCTGGCCGGCGAGCGCGGGGATCTTGGCGCCGAACAGGGTCACGCCGGCCAGCGCCGCGGTGGCGAGGAAGGCGAGGACGGCTCCCGCGCCCAGGTCGATCCCGGTCGGGCAGGTGATCAGGGCCCACAGTGCGGACCAGGCGGCCGACACGGCGAGCACGGCGCCCCAGGCCTGGAACGGGATGCCGAGGAGCTGGCGGCCCGCGGGCTGGAAGCGGGCGGTGAGGAGCAGCCCGACCGCGATGAAGGCGAGCAGGAAGATGCTCGGGAGCGCCAGCCGGTAGGCGTCGGTGTCCCACACGCTCGGGGTGTCGATGCTGGTCGCGGAGTAGAAATCGAGGAACGAGGCGATGAACAGCAGTACCGCTGCTCCGATCACCACGCCGTCGCCTCGAGTGAGGGAGCGGATATTCACGTCTTAGGTGTCCTTCTCGGTCTCGTCGTCTCGTGGTGCCGTGGTCGCACGCCATGACGGAGTGGGCGGGCGGCACCATGGTACGGAGGTCCACCGCGGCCGAGAGGGTCGGGGCTGCGGGCCGCCCCGGAAGGCGGCCCGTTGGGGCTACCCGCCGAGGAACCCGACGATGCCGTCCGCGATGCCCTGGGCCGCTTTCTGCCGCCACTCCGGACTCGACAGCTGCGCCGCGTCCTTGGCGTCACGCATGTTGCCGCATTCGACGAACACCTTGGGGCGGGTCGACAGGTTCAGTCCGCCGAGATCGTCGCGGACCACCAATCCGGTACCGCTGCCGAGGTAGTTGGCGGGGGCCGAACCGGTGGTGCGCGCGAAGTTCCCGGCGATCCGCTCGCCGAGCTGCCGGGACGGCTCGACGATCTTCGCGGTGTCGGCGCCGCCGCCCTTGACCTTGGCCGGGAGGATGACGTGGAAGCCGCGGCTGCCGGCCGAGACCCCGTCCGCGTGGACCGAGACGACGGCTTCGGCCTGGGCCGCGTTGCCGATGCGGGCGCGCTCGTCGATGCACGGGCCGAAGGGGCGTTCGGGGCCCGCCTCGTGGGTGAGGACCACCTTGAGGCCCTGGGCCTCCAGGATCGTGCGCAGGCGCTTGGAGACGTCCATGCTGAACTCGGCTTCCATGTAGCCCGAGTTGGTGGTCGTGCCGGTGGTGTCGCACTCCTTGCGGTTGGTGCCGATGTCCACCTGGCGGTTGATCTCTTTGGTGTGCTTGAAATTGCCGGTGTTGTGGCCGGGGTCGATGGCCACGACCCGGCCGGCGAGGGACGTGCCCGCGGAAGCCGACCCGCCGCTCGCCGAGGCGGACGTGCTCGCACCCGGCGAGGGGGACGCGCTCGCGGAAGCGGCCGGGCCCGCGCCGGCGGCCGCGCCCGGAGACACCTGGGAGGCGAGCGGCATCACGATCCGGGGCGGGCGGGAGTCGTCGGTCCCGCCGCCGCCGAGCACCTCGGTCAGCACCCACCCCGCGAGGCAGGCCGGGGCGAGCGCGGCCGCCGCGACGACCAGGGTGGACCGGCGGGCGTACCAGGGCCGGTCCGGGCTCACGGAAGAGGCGGACTCGGGGAGCGGCGGGGGGCTGTCTTCGTAGCGCACCCGGCGATGCTAGACCGAGGGTCGGTCGTACGTACGGACCCTGGGCCATCCGGGGGCGCGGTGCGCTTATATGCCGGGGGCTCGCGGGGTCGGGGGCCTCGGGCCGGAGCCGCCGAGCGCCCGGGGCGCCGTACGGGACATGGGCGCCGTACGGGACACGGGACCGGGCCCGGCGCGGCGCCCGGGCCCGGCGGAGGTCGGGTCAGATGCCTTCGGCGACGCGGCGCAGGACGCGCAGGGAGTCGGTCACCGAGACCTCCTCGAAGGCGCCCGAGGCCAGGGCGCGCTGGTGGATCCGGTACGGGGCCTGGCCGCCGTCGGCCGGGTCGGGGAACACGTCGTGGATCACCAGCGTGCCGCCCATGGCGACGTGCGGGGCCCAGCCCTCGTAGTCGCCCGTGGCGTGCTCGTCGGTGTGCCCGCCGTCGATGAAGACCAGGCCGAGCTTGCCGCCCCAGGCGGCGGCGACCTGCGGGGAGCGGCCGACGATCGCGATGACGTGCTCCTCCAGACCGGCCCGGTGCAGGGTCCGGCGGAAGGTCGGCAGGGTGTCCATCAGGCCGACCTCCGGGTCCACGACCGTCGGGTCGTGGTACTCCCAGCCCGGCTGCTGCTCCTCGCTGCCGCGGTGGTGGTCGACGGTCAGCGCGCTGACCCCGGCCTCGCGGGCGGCGTCGGCGAGCAGGATCGTGGAGCGCCCGCAGTAGGTCCCGACCTCCAGCAGCGGCAGCCCGAGCCGCGCGGCCCCGGCGGCCGCCTCGTACAGG
The DNA here is from genome assembly GCF_003287935.1 of Streptomyces sp. ICC1. Taxonomy (GTDB): domain Bacteria; phylum Actinomycetota; class Actinomycetes; order Streptomycetales; family Streptomycetaceae; genus Streptomyces; species Streptomyces tritrimontium. The sequence goes on along the minus strand of NZ_CP030287.1, from coordinate 7,985,639 downwards.
GCGAGCCCTTCCCCTACGGGCATGAACCCCTTGGCGGCCTCGAAGGCGGCGAGGGTCTCCGGCTTGGGGGTGGCCATGGCGTTCCTCCAGAAGGGGATGGGGTGTGCGGGGCGGGGTCCGCCGGCGCCCCATGGTGCCTTACCGGCGGGTAAGGCACCATGCCCGGGTCGCCGGGCGCGCACGTCCGTGCCCCCCGGCCCTCAGTGGTTGAAGTGGGCGCCGAAGGAGAGGCCTCCGAACGGGGTCAGGCCGACCTGGGCGGGGACGATCTGCAGGGAGCCGGTCCCGCCGACCTTCGTGCCGCTGGACGGCAGGTAGGTGACCGAGCCGGCGTTGACGCCGTCCGCGTCGGACGCGCCGACGATCAGGTCCGCCTTGCCGTCCTTGTTGGTGTCCGTCAGCTTGACCTCGACACCGAACTGCTCGGCCCGCCGGGCGTCGCCGGGCACGCCCGCGCTGTTGCGGGACATCGCCTGCACGCCGGTCTTCGTGACGAGGCCGTCCGCCGAGCCCCGGAAGAGGAACACGGATCCGGCGACCGAGACCGACGTCGTCCCGGTGGGGGTGACCGTGTCGAGGGCCTCGCCGTAGGCCCCGACCGCCAGGTCCTGGTAGCCGTCGCCGTCGACGTCGCCGAACGAGAGGGAGACGCCGAAGCCGTCGTTCTGCTCGTCCGCGCCGGGAACCCCGGGCGTGCCCTGGTCGATCGCGACCGGGGTCGCGGACGGGCCGGCCGCCGAACCGTACGAGACGAGGATCTGCCCGCCCTTGGCCCCGTACCGGTTGCCGATGACGATGTCGCCGTACCCGTCGCCGTTGATGTCGCCGACGGCCTGGCCGTCGCCGGGGCCGACGGGCTTCGCGGCGGCCGGGACCAGGCCGGCCGGGCTGCCGGGCACGTACTGGTTCAGGCTGTTGGCGGTGCCGGCCAGTACCAGGTCGTCATGGCCGTCGCCGTTCACGTCCCCGGCCGCGATGCCTTCGGAGGAGGACGTGAGGCGGAAGCCCAGCGCCGTCTTCACCGGCGCCGGCTGAGCGCCGGTCCGGGCGATGTTCTCGTAGGTGTAGAGCGTGCCGTTCACGGCCGCGTTGGCCGCGGCGCCCACGACGAGCTCGTCCTTGCCGTCCCCGTCGAAGTCCCCGGCGACGAGCTTCGCGCCCCAGATCCGCCGGTTCTGCGGGGTCTGGACGGGGAGCTTGTCGGGGTCGGCGAGCGCGACGCCGCTGCTCAGGCCGTTCTTGGACCCCCAGATGACGGAGAGGTGGCCGGCGTTGTTGTACTCGCCGCGGGCCGTCACCGCCAGGTCGGAGAAGCCGTCGCCGTCGAAGTCGCCGACCGCGCTGACGCTGCCGAAGGCGTCCCCGGCCCCCGGAGCGCCGGGGACGCCGGGCGAGTCCTGGGTGAGCAACTGGCGCTTGGCCGGCGCCAGTCCGGCGCCGGACCCGTAGAGCACGACGGCCTGGCCGGCCGCGCGGACCTCGCCGACCGCCGCGCCCGGCGTGCCCACGACGACGTCCGCGAAGCCGTCGCCGTTGAAGTCGGCCTTCGGGGCCGGGGCGGGCACGGGGGCGGCCGAGGCCGAGGCGACGGGCAGCAGCAGGCCGCCGCCGGTGACGGCGGCCACGGTGAGGATGGCGAGGGTGTTCCGCAGGTACGGGCGCATGTACGGTCCTTCGATTCAGCAGGGAGTCGCCAGGTAGACCGGCGATTTCGCCGAATGGTTGTACGGATCCGCGCCGTGTGTGTCAGGCCTCAGGAGTCGGCGGGGCCGGGGGCGTCGCACTCGAACCACACCGTCTTGCCGGTGGGCTTCGGGTCCGTGCCCCAGCGGTCGGCCACCGCCTCGACCAGCAGCATCCCGCGCCCGCTCTCCGAGAGCTCCCCGCCGCCCGCCTCACGGGCCACCCGTGGGGGCGCCGGGCAGCCGTCCGACACCTCGACGCGCAGCCCGTCCGGCTGCCGCAGGATGAGGACGACACAGTCCCGGCCGGGGACGTGCCGCACGACGTTGGCGACGAGCTCGGTGAGCGCGAGCTCGGCGGCGTCGGCCAGTGCGGTCAGCTCCCACTGGGTCAGGAACAGGCGCAGGATGCGGCGCATGTGCCGGGCGGAGTGGTCACCGACGGTGAAGCCCATGCGGTAGGTGGCGTCAACTTCGCTGGTGGAGTGGCATGTTGTGTGATTCATGCCACCAGGCTGGAGCGGCGTGGTTACGCTCGGCTATGGACCGAAACGAACGCCGCACCGCGTGAACTTGGGGGTGACCGCTCCATGGTCAACATCCGCAGCCTCGACCCCAGCGCCTCTCCGCTGGACTACTACGGCTCGGAACTGCGCCGCCTGCGGGAGGAAGCCGGGCTCAAACAGGGGCAGCTGGGAGCCATCGTCTTCTGCGCGGGCTCGCTGATCGGGCAGATCGAGACGGCGCGGAAGGTGCCGACCCGCGACTTCTCGGAACGGATCGACGCGGCGCTGAACACGGGCGGGGTGTTCTCCCGACTGGTGGGCCTGGTGCTGCGGAGCCAACTGCCGACGTGGTTCCAGCCCTACGCGGAGATGGAAGCACGGGCGGCGTATGTCTCCACGTTCCACGCACAGCTGGTCTACGGGCTGCTGCAGACGGAGGAGTATGCGCGGGCGCTCCTGGGTGTTCGCAGCGACGAGAATCTCGATGCGCGGGTGGCTGCCCGTATGGAGCGGCAGCGGATCTTGGACCGGACGGACCCGCCCTTGATGTGGGTGGTGCTGAGCGAGGCGGTGCTGCACCAGGAGATCGGTGGTCGGCACGTCATGCAAAACCAACTCGCCCACTTGTTGAGCCTGAGGAAGCGGGAGTGGGTGAAGGTGCAGATTCTTCCCTTCGAGGTAGGCGCTCACGCTGGCCTGTTGGGCGAGTTCACACTGCTCCGGTTCGACGATGATCCGGATCTCGCCTACACCGAGGACTTCGTGCAGGGGCACATGACGGCCAATCCACAAGCGCTCAGGGAGGGTTCACTCCGATACGATCACTTGCAGGCCGCCGCCCTCTCGGTGGAGGACTCGGCTGTACGGATCGCCCGCGTAATGGAGGAACGCTATGGACAGCATCCAGGACCTGACGGGCGCGCGTTGGCGTAAGTCTTCGTACAGCGGTGACACCGGTGGCAACTGCGTCGAGTGCGCCCCCCTCGGCACCGCCGCCTGGCGTAAGTCTTCGTACAGCGGTGACACCGGCGGCGAGTGCGTAGAGGTCGCCCCCCAGCCCTGCCGCATCGCCGTCCGGGACTCCAAGGTCCCCGACGGCCCCGCCTTCACCGTCGCCCCGGCCGCCTTCGCGGAGTTCGTCCGCAGCCTCTGACGGGGCGGCGCCGCTCCGGACGCCCGTGGTGGCGGCCGGAGCGGCGGGGTGTGCGCTTACGAGGGGTCGGTGAGACCTTCGATGTCCATGGTGTTGGTGTCCACCGTGAGCCAGATCTGGCTCGACGTGCCGTTCTCCCAGCTGTAGGTCGCGACGACCTTGGCCTTGCCGTTGGCCTGGCTCGCTTCCTTCGCATCGATGAACTTGGGAACTTCGTTCCGGCGGAAGATCGGGTCCTTCTGGTTCTCGAATGCCCAGTTGGTGAGGGTCGTGTCGAGCTCCTTCGTGAGGTACTTCTCCCGGACGTCGGTGCGGTTTTTTCCTTCGGGGTGGATCCCGTTGTAGGCGTCGGTGTAGTAGCCGAGGAACGTGAGGGCTTGCGCCTCCGGCCGCGTATCCCTCTGGGCGGCGGCGGCCGGAGCCGACGGGCTCTCGGCCTGTGCGGGCAGTGCGAGCAGTCCGGAGCCGGCGAGCAGCGCTGCGGTGCACGCGCCGATCAGTGCGCTGCGGAGGCGGAGGCGGGGGCGGTAGGACATGGGGACTCCTGGGACAACGGTGTGAACAGAACACGCGTGCTCAAGCAATGGCCGGGGGGCGGGCATAGCGCCCATTCGGGGCCCCGTCGTGTCGGGGGCCGCGCGCGGTGGCGGTGCCTGGCCACCCTCCCTTGAGGAGAAAGGCTTCGGGTGGCACCGGCCCCGAGGCTGCCGGGAGTACCCGGACGGCGGGTGGTACAGGCGTCAGGGGCCGGCGGCTACACCGGTGCGGCCCTGGTGGGGGCCCGGCTCGACGGCGGCGTGCTGCGGGCGGTCCTGAGCGGCAGGGTCCCGCTGCCGCCCATCAGGGAGTTCCCGGACCTGGTGACTCCTCCCCGTCATAAATGACGGGGCTTCCTGTTACGCCGTGTTGGCGTTGCAGCGGACCAGCCCGGCCCGGTTCAAAACGTTGATCGCGCCCACGGTGTCGGCGTGCGCGGTTCGGCCGCATGCCTGGCAGTGGAATGTGTCTTGCGTGGGGCGGTTCTCCTTCGCGGTGTGCCCGCATTCGGGGCACTCGCGGGAGGTGTTGCGGGGATCCACGGCGATGATTCTCCGGCCGGCGCTTTCGCTCCTCATGGAGCGCCGCACCAAGGTGGCCTTCCGCAGCGGAGCCGGCGCCCACCCCGCCGTGGCCGCCTTCGCCGCGGCCCTGCGCGCGGCCGTACCACCGGAACTGGCCTAGTTCTGCGACCGGAAAGGTTCACCGGGTCGCGGCGCCCGGCACGGCACCTCGCCGCGTTGTCGGACCACCGAAGTACGTCCAGTACAAGCGGCGGCCCTCCGCCCGGGGGCCCCTCCCAGCGGTAGCTGGGGGAGATGCACCGCACCGGACACCGCGACCCGGCAAACCTTCCCGGCCACAGCACTAGGCAGTCTCAGGCGTCAGGCTCCGGGCTCCGGGGCGACGGGCGGGAGCGGGTCGCCCGCGGGCGACTTTCCCCACCGGTTGAACGGGAGCCGGCCGAGGACGACCGCCATGCCGCAGGTGTTGCTGAGGGCGGAGAAGACCAGGCCGCCCGCGATCCCCGCGGACAGCAGCTGGAAGGCCGGGTGGACGAGGAGCCCGAGGAGCAGGCCCAGCAGCACGACGGCGCCCGCGGTGAACCTGACCTGGCGCTCCATGGCCCACACGCTCCGCGAGCGGCCCTCGGGGTAGACGAGCGGGTGCCCGGAGGCCACCCAGGCGGTGGTGCCGCCGGCGAGGGCCGAGGCGTCGATGCCGTGGGACGCCAGCGTGGCGACCGCGTTGTCCGCCCGCGCGCCGGAGGCGCAGACCACCAGCAGGGGTCCGCGCGCGGAGGCCTGCCGGAGCTCCGGCAGCGCCCCCGCGATCCGGTCGAGGGGGACGTTGGCGGAGTCCGGCAGGTGGCCGGACGCGAACTCGCCCGGAGTACGGACGTCGACGACGGTCAGCTCGGGGAGGCGGGGGAACGCCTCGCCCACGCTCAGGGCGGCGGAAACACTCATGGCGGATCGTGGTCCTTGGCAGAGGGGGGCCCGGGCGGAAGACCGGAGGCACGTGCCGGGGATCCTAGGCGCGGCGGCGCCCCCGCGGCGGCCGCCCGGCACGACTGCCACAAGGTTGCCACGTTGCGGCAACAACGGCCGCGGGCGACCGCGGGCGACCCCGGGCGGCTGCCGCCGGACGTCCCGCCCGCCGCCCGGCGGGGCCCCTCACGGGCCGACGGGGCCGGGGAACACCGGATCCGGGATCGAGCGGCGCAGCACCGGCGCGATCTCGGACTGGAACAGTTCCAGGGAGGCACGGTGCTCCGCCTCGGTGAGCCCGCCGGGCTCGGCCTGCAGGTGCAGCACCGTGTGGCCGAGCTCCTCGTGGTACCGGTGCACCTTCTCGATCACCTGCTGCGGGCTGCCGATCAGGGCCGAACTCCGCTCGACGAAGTCCTCCAGGGTCCTGAAGACCGGTTCCAGGCCCTGCGCCGCGTGGGCGGCGAGGTACCGCCTGAACGCCGGCCGGTACGCGGCCACCGCCTGCTGCGAGGTGGGCGCCGTGTGGAAGCCCGCGGTGCCCGCGCCCACCACCGCGTGCGCCGGATCGTGGCCGTGGTGCTCCCAGCGTTCGCGGTAGTGGCGGACCAGCTCGGCGTACGGACCGATCGGGTGGGTCACGTTCGCCGAGAAGAGCGGGTCGCCGTGGCGCGCCGCGAGCTCGACGGAGTCCCGGCTCGTGGCGCTGCCGTGCCAGACCCGCAGGCTCCGCTGGTACGGCCTGGGCAGCACCTCGGCGGCGGTCAGCGCGGGCCGGAAGCGCGGCCGGGCCGTCACCTTGTCCTCGTGCCAGATCCGCCGGAGCGGGGACCACGGGCGGCGAGGACGACAGGAACGGCCGCTCGTGGCGCTCGCCGACGCCGAAGCCGTCGAAGCCGAGCTCCTCCGCCAGCACCGCGGCCGAGACGACCTGCCGGAACCGCTCGCGGGTGGGCACCGGGGCCCCGGTCGCCGGGTCCGTGCCGTCGGTGATCAGGGTGATGGCCAGGAACTTCACGACCGGCCCCCGCCCTCGCCGCCGGGGGCCCGCAGGGCCGTGAAGGAGGGCCTGCGGCGCACGGCGAAGCCGATCGACTCGTAGAGCCGGATCGCGTCCGCATTGCTCGCGGCCGTGTGCAGGAACGGTACGTCTCCCCGCTCCCGGATGCCCGCGGCCACGGCCCGCACCAGGCGCGTGGCCAGGCCCCTGCCGCGGTGGCCGGGATGGGTGCACACCGCGCTGATCTCCGTCCAGCCGGGCGGGCGCAGCCGCTCGCCGGCCATCGCCACCAGCCGGCCCCGGTGGCGGATGCCGAGGTAGGTGCCCAGCTCGACGGTGCGGGGCAGGAACGGCCCCGGCTTCGTCAGCTCGATCAGCTCCAGCACCTCGGGCACGTCGTCCGGTCCGAGCCGCACGGCCTCGGGCGCCGGCTCGGCGCGCAGCGACACGTCGACCAGCTGGACGCCCCCGACCGAGCCGAGGACCTCCCAGCCGTCGGGCGGGGTCAGCACCCCGGCGAGCGAGACGACCCCGCCCGCACCGGTCAGGGAGCGCAGCGCGTCCCAGGACCTGGGGTCGTCGGGATCGGCGATGGCGGAGAACGGCGCGACGTCCGGGGCGTAGCGGGCCGCGTGGCCGCTGGCCCGCTCGGCGAAGGCCGCGTGCGGGCCGGACAGCGAGGCCCAGGCCGGGTTGTCGAGGACGTGCGGGGTCACCGACGCCGTCGTGGTGGTGCTCATGGGGGCGGAACCCTCCTTTCCGTTGGCGGCCCGGGCCGGATGCGGCCCGCGGGCTCAGGAGTTGGTGACGGGCAGCCCGGGCGGGTTGACCTCCGAGGTGGTCACGGCCTCGTTGGACAGGTTCCACGCGGTGAGGAGCTGCGCGTACCGGCCGTTCTTGGCCAGGTGGTTGATGGCCTCGGCCACCGGCTTGGCCAGCCCGCTGTCCTTCTTGGCCGTCGCGGCGATGAGCCCCTGGAGGGTTTCACCGGCACCGGAGAACGAACCGGCGTTGCGCGTGGGCGCGTTGCCGCCGGCGGTCTGGGTGACGTGGTACGCGATCGAGGGGTTGGGGCCGAAGTTCAGGTCGATCTTCTTGCCGCTCAGCGCCAGGTAGACGCTGTTGGCGTCCGGGAAGTACTTGACCGTGATGTCCTTGCCCTCGGCCTGGAGCTTCTTCTGCCACTCCAGGAGGATCTTCTCCTGGTTGGTGCCCTTGCTGACGGACACCGTCTTGCCCGCGAGGTTGCGGTGGTCGCCGGCGAAGTTCCAGGTGCTCTCCTTCAGCGCCTCGAAGGCCAGGTTGTCCTGCCGGTAGGAGGCGAAGTCGTACTTCTTCTTGCGCTCCTCGGTGACGGTGACGTTGGAGAAGGCCACGTCCACCTTGCCGCTGTCGATGCCGACGAAGAGGTTCTCCCAGGTGGAGTTCTTCACCACGGGCTTGAGGCCCAGGGTCGCGGCAACGAGGCGGCCGAGGTCGGGCTCCGCGCCCGTGAGGGTCTTCTGGTCGGTGCCGACGTAGGCGAGGGGCGGGAAGCCGGCGGGCAGGGCGCCGACCCCGATGACCAGCTCACCGCGTTCGCGCACGGCCTCGGGGAGCTGCGCGCGCAGGGACTCGACGACCGGGACGGACAGTTCGGCCTGCTGGGCGGCCCCGTTGGAGACGGCTCCGACGGTCACCTTGTCCGACGCGGTGCCGGAGGCCTTCGCGTCACCGCCGCACGCGGTGAGTCCGGCGGCGAGGGCCGCGGTGGCGGTCGCGGCGCCGAGGCCGCGGACGAGTCTGGTGCGCAGGGTGGTGGACTGGCTTCGCATGGCGTTCCTTCGAGGGTGTCCGCTGATGCGGGGGAGTGGTGGAATGGAATGTCGTGGAGGGTGGGTCGGGCGGTCAGAGCACCTTGCTGAGGAACTCCCGGGTCCGCGGGTGCGCGGGGTGGTCCAGCACCTGCGCGGGCGGCCCCTGTTCGACGATGCGGCCCTCGTGGAGGAAGACCACCTCGTCGGCCACCTCGCGGGCGAAGCCGATCTCGTGGGTCACGATCACCAGGGTGGTGCCCCCGGTGGCCAGGTCCTTGATCACCGACAGCACCTCGCCCACCAGCTCGGGGTCGAGGGCGGAGGTGGGCTCGTCGAAGAGGATGACTCCGGGCCGCAGCGCCAGGGCCCGGGCGATGGCCACCCGCTGCTGCTGCCCGCCGGACAACTGCCTCGGGTAGGCGCCGGCGCGGTCGCCGAGCCCGACGCGCCCCAGCAGCTCGCGCGCCAGGGCCTGTGCCCGAGGCCGGGTCAGCCTGCCGGTCGCCACGGGGGCGGCGGCGACGTTGTCCAGCACGGTCAGGTGCGGGAAGAGGTTGAAGTTCTGGAACACGAAGCCGATCCGACCGCGCTGGGCGAGGATCGCCCGTTCCCCCAGCTCCTTGAGCCGGCCCCCGTGCCGCTGCACGCCGATCAGCTCGCCGCCGATGCTGACGTGGCCGGCCTCGGGCTTCTCCAGGTGGTTGAGGACCCGCAGCAGGGTGGACTTGCCGGAGCCCGAGCGGCCCAGGACCACGGTGACCGTGCCGGGCGCGACGGTCAGGCTCACCCCGTCGAGGACCCGCCGGCCGCCGAACCACTTGTGCACGTCGTGCACTTCGATGGCGGCGGGCGGCGCGGCCGCGGTGTCGAGGGCACTGACGGTCCCCGTCATCGGGCCGTCTCCTTCCGGAAGCGGATCCGCAGGTCGAGCAGGCCCGCGCGGGCCCGCTGGAGGGGAGTGGGCGGCACGGTGCGCAGCGCCCCGCGGGCGTAGTGCCGCTCGACGTAGAACTGCACGACGGAGACCAGGCTGGTGAGGATCACGTACCAGACGGTCGCCACCAGCAGCAGCGGCACCACGTCGCCGGGGTAGGTGCTGCCCAGGCTCTGCACCGAGCCGAACAGGTCGAGCAGCGAGACGTAGAAGACCAGCGAGGTGGCCTTGAGCAGGCCGATCAGCTGGTTGACGTAGGAGGGCACGATCGAGCGCAGCGCCTGCGGGAACACGATCCGCGCGAACTGGTACCGCTTGGGCAGGCCCAGGGCCGCGGCCGCCTCGTGCTGGCCCTGGTCGACCGAGAGCACGCCGGCCCGGACGATCTCCGCCGCGTACGCCGCCTCGCTCAGGCTCAGCCCGACCACCGCGACGACGATGTCGGTGGCGAGCCGCGACTCGTCGAAGGTCAGGAAGGCGGGCCCGAACGGCACCCCGATGCTGAGGGTGGGGTAGAGGGCGCTGAGGTTGTAGAGGAAGAGCAGGACGACGATCAGCGGTACGGAGCGGAAGAGCCAGATGTAGGTCCAGCTCGCCGACCGCAGCACCGGGCTGCCCGAAAGCCTGCCGAGGGCGAGCAGGACGCCGCCGGCCAGGCCCAGGACCGCGCTGTACGCGGCCACCTGGAGCGTGATGAGCAGCCCGTCCAGGATGACCGGGCGCACGAACCAGTAGGCGAACCGGTCCCATTGGTAGAAGGGGTTGGTCGTCAGCCCGTGGGCGGCCTGGGCGGCCAGCACCAGGACGACGATGCCGGCGGCCCAGCGCCCGGGCCGGCGGAGCGGGAGGACCCGCTCCGCGGGCCCGGGCGGCCCGGAACGGGCGGCGGGCGCGGAGAGGAGCAGTGATTCGGTCAAGGGACACTCCAGCGGCTTCGACGAAAGCGCGGAATCGAAAAGCAGCCGTCATGCCGGACGGAGAGGCCGCAGATGTCTTTGTCTGCGGCGTAAGCTAGGCAGCCCGGAGAAGAGGTGTCAACGGCCTCGATATCGGCACGCGGGAAATCGTGTTCCGATTTCATCCGCCGTACACACAACGCCTCTTGGTGAAATGAAACGGGTGCTCAGCGGCCGCCGGACGCGGTCACCGCGTGCAGTCTGCCGCGCAGGCCGGCCAGTTGGACGCGCAGCCGCTGCAGCGGGGTGGGCGGCAGGCCGCGGGAGGTGCCGCGGGCGTAGTACCGCTCGACGTGGTACTGGGCCGCGCTCAGCACCGTGGTGACGGCGATGTACCAGAGGGTGGCCGCCATCAGCAGCGGGATGACCTGGTAGTTCTGGTTGTAGACCAACTGCACCGAGTACAGCAGGTCGTGCACGGCCAGCACGCTGACGATGCTCGTGCCCTTGAGCGTGCCGATCAGCATGTTGCCGGCGGTGGGCACGATGGAGCGCATCGCCTGGGGCACCACGATCCGGCGCAGCGTGCGCCGCCTGCTCAGGCCGAGCGCCTGCGCGGCCTCGGTCTGGCCGGGGTCCACGGAGAGGATGCCGCCGCGCACGACCTCGGCGGCGTAGGCGCTCTCGTGCAGGGTCAGGCCGATGACGGCGGTGAGGGTCGGCCCGAGCAGGTTCACCGTCTTGACGGTGAGGAACTCGGGGCCGTACGGGATGCCGAGGCCGAGCGTGGGGTACAGCGCGCCGATGTTGAACCAGAACAGCAGCTGGACCAGCAGCGGCGTGGACCGGAAGATCCACACGTAGCCCCAGCTCAGAGTGGACAGCACCGGGTTGGCCGACAGCCGCATCACCGCCAGCAGGGTGCCGAGCAGGAAGCCGAACACCATCACCACGCCGGTCAGCCACAGGGTCAGCAGCAGCCCGTCGAGCACGGCGGAGGTGGTGAAGTACCGGCCCACCACGCCCCATTGGAAGGCATCGTTGCGGACGACGGAGTCCACCGCCATCCCGAAGACCAGGAGCGCGGCGGCGGCGGACACGCGGCGGCCGAGCCGCCGCCGGGGCACGATCGGCGGCGGCTCGACATCGGGGGAGCCGTGCGCCCAGGGGTTCCTCGCCCCGGGTCCGCCGGCGGGGTCGGGGTCGGGGTCGGCGGCACGATCGGCGGCGCGATCGGCGGCGGGGCCAGCGGCAAGGTCGGCAGCCCCACCGCCAAGGGCGTGCCGACCCTGCTGATCCCGGACGTCTCGCTGACCAGGGCGAACGTCAAGGACACCGTCATCCGGGGCGACGTCTACACGGCCGACGAGATCTGCACCGACAAGTACGCGGCCCGTGCTGGCCGCCGTGCTCACCCCGCTGGTGGCGGCCGGATGTGCCGAGGAGGAGCGCCCCCGCACCCCGCGCCCCGGCCCCGAGGCCGCCAAGGACGCCCTGGTCATGCTGATCCGGCACGCCGAGAAGCCGTACGCCGGAGACACCGGCGAGGACGACGAGGGCAACGAGGACCCCGGTTTCCTCGCGGTACGGGGCCGACGCCGGGCCCAGGAACTGCCCGCCCTCTTCCCGCCGGCCAAGGGCGCCGGCCTGCCCCGCCCCGAGGCCGTCTTCGCGGCCGGCGGCAAGGAGGGCTCGCCCGCGCGCTGCCGCCAGACCGTGGAGCCGCTGGCCACGGCGCTCCGTACGCCCGTCCGCGCCGAATTCGGCCTCGGAGCCGAGCCCGCGCTCGCCCGCGCGGTACTGGCCGCCCGGATGCCGGTGCTCGTCTGCTGGGAGCACACCGGCATGCCCCGCCTGCTCCGGGCCCTCGGGGCGGACGGGGTCCTCGGACTGCCCGCCGCCTGGCCCGACCGCTACGACCTGGTGTGGACCTTCACCCGCAGGCAGGGCGCATGGAGCTTCCGCGAGCTGCCGCAGCACCTGCTCGCCGGGGACGCCTGATACCGCGGCTGATACCGCGGTACGGGCGTACGCTGAGAAGTGGACTCGGGGCCGTCGTGCGCCTGGAGGTCGACGATCATGTCTGGAATCGTGCGAAGAGGTTTCGATTCCGCCGATGAAACCCGTCGGTTCGAGGACGGCAAGGGCCGGCTCGACCTGCTCGACACCGACCACGGCCCGGTCGGCCGCGCCGTGTTCGAGCCCGGATGGCAGTGGTCGGAGCACATCAAGCCCATCGCGGGAACCGCCAGTTGCGAGGCCGCCCACGTGGGATACGTCATCAGCGGCCGGATGAAGATCGTCATGGACGACGGCGACAGCATCGAAGCGCAGCCCGGTGACTTCATCCAGATCGACCCCGGCCACGACGCCTGGGTGATCGGCGAAGAGCCGTGCGTCGTCCTCGACTGGCAGGGCTACGGAAACTTCGCCAAGCCCGCCGGCTCCTGACCCGCAGGCCTGACCCGCAGGCCTGATCCGCAGGCCTGATCCGAAGGAGACGGCCTAGTCTGTGAGCGCCCGCGCCAGGTGGGGCGCCGTGCGGCTGCCCGCGGCGCGGGCCACGTCGGCGGGCGTGCCCGCGGCCACCACCCGGCCGCCGTCCGCGCCGCCGCCCGGACCCAGGTCGACGACCCAGTCCGCGCCCGCCACGACCGACATGTCGTGCTCCACGACCACCACGGAATGCCCGGCGTCCACCAGACCGTGCAACTGCCGCAGCAGCACCAGGGTGTCGGCCGGGTGGAGCCCGGTCGTGGGCTCGTCCAGCAGGTACAGGGTGTGGTCGCGGCGCAGCCCTCCCCGGGCCTCTCGGGCCGGGGAGGCCCCGCTGAGCTCGGTCGCCAGCTTGATGCGCTGCGCCTCGCCGCCCGACAGCTCCGTGGCCGGCTGCCCGAGGCGCAGGTATCCCAGGCCGATGTCCGACAGCGCCGACAGGCTCCGCGCGGCCGCCGGGACCCCGGAGAAGAAGGCGGCCGCCGACTCCACCGTCAGGGCCAGCACCTCCGCGATGTTCAACCCCGAGTAACGGACCTCCAGGGTCTCGGAGTTGTAGCGGGCCCCGGCGCAGTCGGGGCAGGGCGCGTACGTACTGGGCAGGAACAGCAGCTCCACCGAGACGAAGCCCTCGCCCTGGCAGGACTCGCACCGGCCGCCCGGCACGTTGAAGGAGAAGCGGCCCGCCTTCCAGCCGCGCGCCTTCGCCTGCTCCGTCGCGGAGAAGAGCCGGCGGACCACGTCGAACAGCCCCGTGTACGTGGCCAGGTTGGAGCGCGGGGTCCGCCCGATCGGCTTCTGGTCCACCTCCACCAGCCGCCGTACCGGGAACCCCGGATCCGCCAGCCGCTCACCGACCTCCCGGGCCAGCGCCCGGCCCAGCGTGGACTTGCCGGAGCCCGACACCCCGGTCACGGCCGTGAACACGCCGAGCGGGAACCTGACCGCCACGTCACGCAGGTTGTGCCGGCTCACCCCGCTGAGCCGGACGGACCCGGCCGCCTCGCGCGGGGGCCGCGGGGCCGGCCCGTCCTGTCGCGGGTCCGGGAACAGGTGCCGGGCCGTCGCGGATTCCGCCACCCCGGCCAGCCCCTGCGGCGGACCGCTGTACAGCACCCGCCCGCCGTGCTCGCCGGCCAGCGGCCCGACGTCGACCAGCCAGTCCGCGTGCCGCACCACGTCCAGATCGTGCTCCACCACGAACACGGTGTTCCCCGCCTCCTTGAGCCGGTCCAGCACGCCCAGCAGCGCCTCGGTGTCGGCCGGGTGGAGACCGGCCGACGGCTCGTCCAGTACGTACACCACCCCGAACAGGCCCGACCGCAACTGCGTGGCCAGCCGCAGCCGTTGCAGCTCTCCCGCCGACAGGGTGGGGGCCGCGCGGTCCAGGCTCAGGTAGCCCAGCCCGAGCTCGGTGACCGGCCCGATCCTGGAGCGCAGGTCCTCCGTCAGCACCCGCGCCGCCTCACCGCCCCCGTGCGCGCGGGCCAGTACGCCGTCCAGCTCGGTCAGCGCCAGCGCCGCCAGCTCCGCGATGGTGCGGCCCGCGAAGGTCACGGCCAGCGCCTCCGGACGCAGTCGCCGGCCCTCGCACACCGGGCACGGCGAGTCCGCCAGGAACTTCTCGGCGCGGGCCCGCAGGGTGGCGCTCTTGCTGTCGGCGAACGTCCGCATCACGTAGCGGTGGGCGCTCATGTACGTGCCCTGGTAGGGCCGTTGGATCCGGTCGGCCTCCCGCACGGGATGCACCGTGACCACCGGCTGCTCCTCGGTGAACAGGATCCACTCGCGGTCCTTCGCCGTGAGGTCGCGCCACGGCGCGTCCACGTCGTGGCCCAGCGCCTCCAGGATGTCGCGCAGGTTCTTGCCCTGCCAGGCGCCGGGCCAGGCGGCGATGGCGCCCTGACGGATCGACAGCTCGGCCTCGGGGACGAGGAGTTCCTCGGTCGTGCGGAACACCCGGCCCAAGCCGTGACAGGAAGGGCAGGCGCCGGCCGCGGTGTTGGGGGAGAAGGAGTCGGAGTCGAGCCGCTCGGCGCCCGCCGGGTAGCAGCCGGCCCGCGAGTAGAGCATCCGCAGGGAGTTCGACAGGGTGGTCACCGTCCCCACCGAGGACCGGGAGCCCGGGGAGGAGCGCCGCTGCTCCAGCGACACGGCCGGCGGCAGCCCGGTGATCGAGTCGACCTTGGGCGCACCGATCTGGTGGATCAGGCGGCGGGCGTACGGGGCCACCGACTCGAAGTAGCGGCGCTGGGCCTCGGCGAAGATCGTGCCGAAGGCCAGTGAGCTTTTCCCGGAGCCGGAGACGCCGGTGAAGACGGTCAGCGCGTCGCGCGGGACGTCCACGTCCACCCCGCGCAGGTTGTGCTCCCGGGCCCCGCGGACACGGACGTGGGGATCGTGGGCGCGGGGGGCGGCGGGCTGGTGCATTCGCCCTAGTTTAGTGCCCGGCGACCTCGGCCGGTCCGGCGGGCGGTCCGGCGGGCGGTCCGGGCACCCCCGGCGGCCCGCTCAGGCCGGCCGCCCGCTCAGGCCGGCCGCCCGCTCAGGCCGGCCAGCTCGGCGAGGCCGGCGAAGGAGTCCAGCAGCGCCGTCCGGTCGTGGGTGGACGTGGTCACCAGCAGCTCGTCCGCCCCGGTCAGCCGGGAGACCTCGGCCAGCTCCGCCGCCACCTGCTCCCGCGTGCCGTGGACGTGCCCGGCCAGCGCGCCCTCGTACAGCTCGCGCTCCTTGGGGCTCATGGCGAGGGCCTCGACCTCCTCAGCCGGGCGCAGCGGCGGGAAGCTGCCCCGGGTGCGGGAGTGCGCGAGCGCCCACGCCTCCGGGACCAGGATCCGGCGGGCGGCTTCGGGGGTCGCGGCGACCGCGACCGTCCCGGAGACCACGACGTAGGGCTTCTCGCCCCAGGCGGAGGGCCGGAACCGCTCGCGGTACCCCTCGATGACCTCCACGACCCGTGCGCGCGTCCGCAGGTCCCCGACCACCAGGGGGAGCCCGGCGCGGGCCGCGATGCCGGCCCCCTCGCCCGTGGCCAGCACGTAGGGCGGGATCCGCATGCCCTCCGCCGGGCGGGCGTGCACCTCGGGATGGGCGCTCTGGGAGCCGTCGAACCAGCCCAGGAGCTCGGCGAGCTGCTCCTCGAACCGGTCGGCGTCCCCGGTGCCGCGGCCGAGCGCGCGCCGGATCCCGCCCGTGAAGCCGACGGACCGGCCGAGCCCCATGTCGATGCGGCCGGGGAAGAGCGATTCCAGGACCCCGAACTGCTCCGCGACGATCAGCGGCTGGTGGTTGGGCAGCATCACGCCGCCCGTGCCGACGCGGATCCGGCCGGTGGCGCTGGCCACCGCGGCGGCCAGCACGGTGGGCGCGGATCCGGCCACTCCGGGCACGCTGTGGTGCTCGGAGACCCAGAACCGGTGGTAGCCGAGCCGCTCGGCGGTGCGCGCGAGGTCGACGGTGTCCCGCAGCGCCTGCGCGGCGGGATGCCCCTCGCGGGTGCGGGACCGGTCGAGTACGGAGAGTTTCCGGATCACACAGTGGTCAACGCCGTGGGGCCGCCGGGATTCCCGGGAGCCTCCCGCGGCGTGGGGGAGCGCTTCGGCGAGTGTCTACGCTGGCGGGGTGACCGAGACTCAGAACCGCAGGCCCCTGGCCGTCTTCGACATCGACAACACCCTGGCCGACACCGGCCACCGCCAGCACTTCCTGGAGAGCCGGCCCCGCGACTGGAGCGGCTTCTTCGGCGCGGCCCCGGCCGATCCGCCGCTCGCCCGGGGGATCGCGCTCGCGGTGGAGAGCGCGGCCGACTGCGAGGTCGCGTACCTGACCGGACGCCCGGAGCGGTGCCGCGCGGACACGGCCGTGTGGCTCACCCGGCACGGTCTGCCCGAGGGGCGGCTGTGGATGCGCGGGAACCAGGACCGGCGGCCCGCCCGGACGACCAAGCTGGAGGTGCTGCGGCGGATCGCGCGGGGCCGGGAGGTCCGGATGCTCGTCGACGACGACGAGCTGGTGTGCCGGGATGCGCGCGCGGCGGGGTTCCGCGTGGTCCTGGCGGACTGGGCGGCGCAGGCGCCGGAGCTCAAGGACGCGCAGGAGGGCGAGGGCCGGACCTGAGGGCCGGACCTGAGCGCCGGACCCGAGCCCGGGCCGGACCCGGACCTGAGCGCCGGACCCGCGGGCGCCCGCCGCCTCACTCCTCGCCGTCGAGCCGGAATCCGACCTTGAGGCCCACCTGGAAGTGCGCGACCTGCCCGTTCTCGATGTGGCCCCTGATCTGCGTCACCTCGAGCCAGTCCAGGTTGTGCAGCGTCTCGCCCGCGCGGGCGATTCCGTTGCGGATGGCCTGGTCGATGCCCTCGTGGGACGTGCCCACGATCTCGGTCACCCGGTACGTGTGATTGGACATGGGGTCTCCCGACACTGGGTGGCTGTTGCCTTGTTCTACGGTGCCCCAGTAAGTCCGGGTCCGCGAACTTTGCGTGAACAATCCAGCGCGAAACCGTCCTGAACCCCTTGACCCGCTCATTGGTCCATGCCAATTTCAAGCCATCTGAGATCCATCCCCAGAAGGTGACCTTCGTGAAGATCCGCTTCCTTGCCGTGTCCACCGCTCTCGTGGCGGCGACCGCCCTCGCCGGCTGCAGTCTGGCCGGATCGGCGGGCGGCCCGCAGAAGGTGACGCTCTGGTTGATGAAGGGCAGCGCCTCGGACGAGTTCATAGCCCAGTTCACCAGCAGCTACGAGGCGGACCACCCCGACATCGACCTCGACGTCAAGATCCAGGAGTGGACGGGCATCGGCGACAAGGTCAACGCCGTGCTGTCCGGCAAGAGCACGGAGGGCGCCGACGTCATCGAGGTCGGCAACACCCAGGTCGCCCAGTACGTGGAGACCGGAGGCGTATCCGAGCTCACCCTCGAAGCCCTGCGCCTGTGGGACGGCAAGGACTGGCTGAAGGGCCTCTCCGACCCCGGCAGCGTCAACGGCGCCCAGTTCGGTGTCCCGTGGTACGCCGCCAACCGCGTGGTGATCTACAACAAGGACCTCTTCGCGAACGCCGGGATCAAGACCCCGGTCAAGACCCGCGCGGAGTGGATCCAGGCCACCCAGAAGCTCGACAAGGGCAGCCAGCAGGGCATCTACCTCGCCGGCCAGAACTGGTACGTCCTCGCCGGCTTCATCTGGGACGAGGGCGGCGAGCTCGCCGTCGAGGGCGGCGGCCAGTGGCTCGGCACCCTCGACGACGAGAAGGCCCTGGCGGGCATGGAGTTCTACAAGCAGCTCCAGGACCTCGGCAACGGGCCCAAGGACGCCGACGAGGAGACGCCCCCGCAGTCCGAGGTCTTCGCGCGGGGCGGGATCGCGCAGATCATCGCCCCGCCCGGCCAGGTCGCCGCCATCGAGGCCGCCAACCCCGCGCTGAAGGGCAAGCTCGGCTTCTTCCCGATCCCCGGGAAGACGGCGGACAAGGTCGGCTCCGTCTTCACCGGCGGCTCCGACCTGATCATCCCCGAGTCGACGAAGCGGCGTAAGGACGCGGTCGACGTCGTCACCGCCCTGGTCAGCGAGAAGTGGCAGACCGAGCTCGCCCGCACGATGAGCTACGTCCCCAACAAGACCACGCTCGCGCACGTGGTCGAGGGCAACGAGGGCGCCACCGCGATGGCCCCCGGCGCCGCCCAGGGCCGCGCCACCCCGAAGTCCGCCCGCTGGGCCGAGGTCGAGGCCAAGAACCCGATCAAGCCGTTCATGACGGCCGTCCTCACCGGACAGGACCCCAAGGAAGCCGCGAAGACGGCCTCCGACACCATCAGCAAGGTCCTCAGCTCCGACCGCTGACCCCGGGGCGTCCGCGGGGCGTCCGCGGGGCCGCCTGCGTCCCCAAAGGAGCACCCCGGCCCGTACGTTCGCCTTGCGTCGATGCCCGACGAACGAGACCGTCGGCGAGCCCCTCACCCCGGACGAGGCGCGCGAGCAGATCCGGGCCGCACCCGCCCGAGCCGCCCAGAACCCCCGTGCGCAGTGGCGCTGGCCCATCCTCGCGGGGGACGACGTGGTCGGCCCCATCTCCGTACGGCGCCGCTCCCCGACCATGGCGGCCATGCCCCATCCCGCCACCGCCGCCTCCGGCCCGCTCGCCGGGCTGCGCACGGCGCTCTCCCTGCTCGGCGCCTCCGCCGGCTTCCGCCCGGTCTACGACCTCACCCCCGAACGCCGGGCCGCCGACGCGATGGCCGCCTGCGCCGCCGTACCTACCCTGCTCACCGCCCTGCACCGGCTCGGCCGGGGCCTGGAGCCCGTGGAACCGCGCGAGGACCTCCCGTACGCCGCCAATTACCTGTACATGCTGACCGGGCAGGAGCCCGACCCGGTCAGGGCCCGCGCGATCGAGCAGTACCTGATCTCCACGGTCGACCACGGCTTCAACGCCTCCACCTTCACCGCCCGCGTGATCGCCTCGACGGGCGCCGACGTCGCCGCCTGCCTCACCGGGGCGATCGGCGCGCTCTCTGGCCCACTGCACGGGGGCGCCCCCAGCCGCGCCCTGGACACGCTCGACGCCATCGGCACGGCGGACCGGATCGACCCGTGGATCCGCGAACGGGTGCTCGCCGGAGACCGGATCATGGGCTTCGGACACCCCGTCTACCGCACCGAGGACCCGCGCTCGCGGATGCTGCGCGAGATCGCCCGCGGGTTCGGCGGCCCGCTCGTGGACTTCGCCGTGGAGGTCGAGCGGCACGTCGAGGCGATCCTCGCCGAGCTCAAGCCGGGCCGGGAGCTGCACGCCAACGTGGAGTTCTACGCCGGGGTGGTCATGGAGCTGTGCGGGCTGCCGCGCGAGATGTTCACGCCGACCTTCTGCGCGGCCCGCGTGGTCGGCTGGAGCGCGAACGTCCTCGAACAGGCCACCGACCCCAAGATCATCCGTCCGGCCGCCCGCTACACCGGCCCCACCCCGCCCCAGCCGGTACCCGCCCTCGGGTGACTACGATCGACCGGGTGAACAGCATCCCTGTGGTCGTCCTCGCAGGATTCCTCGGCTCCGGGAAGACGACCGTCCTCAACCACCTCCTCGGGAACCGGGGAGGCACCCGGATCGGGGTCGTCGTCAACGACTTCGGCTCCATCGAGGTCGACGCGATGTCCGTGGCCGGCCAGGTCGGAGACTCGATGGTCTCCCTCGGCGGCGGCTGCCTGTGCTGCGCGGTGGACGGCAGCGAGCTGGACGCGTACCTGGAGAAGCTCGCCGACCCCGTCCACCGCATCGACGTGATCGTCATCGAGGCGAGCGGGCTGGCGGAGCCGCAGGAGATGGTCCGGATGCTCGTCGCCAACGAGAACCCGGCCGTCCGCTACGGCGGCATGGTGCAGATCGTCGACGCCGCCGAGTTCGGCGCGACCCGGGCCCGGCACCCCGAGACCGACCGGCACCTGGCGGTCGCGGACCTGGTGGTGCTCAACAAGACCGACCGCGTCGACGCCGCGGCACGGGCCGGGATCGAGGACGAGCTCGCCGCGCTGTGCGCTCCCGGGATCCCGATCGTCGGAGCCGACCACGGGCGGATCGACCCGGAGCTGCTCTTCGACCGCCGCCCGTGGACCGAGACGCGCGGACAGCTGTCCTTCGAGGACCTGCTGGCCCAGACGCACGACCGCGATGATCACGCGGGCCACGTGCACACGGAGTACGAGAGCACCGAGTTCGTGTCCGAGCAGGCGCTGAGCCCGCGCCGGTTCATCGACTTCCTCGACCGCCGACCGGCCGGCCTGTACCGGATCAAGGGCTACGTGTACTTCGGCGTGCCCGGCCACGAGGAGCGCTACGAGGTCCACGCGGTCGGCCGCTTCCTGCGCTTCACCCCGCAGCCCTGGGGGCGGGGCGAACCGCGCCTGACGCAGCTCGTCCTGATCGGCTCGGGCACCGACGGCCCCGCGCTGCTCCGCGAGCTGGAGGCCTGCCGCGAAGCGGAACCGCGGCACGCCCGGCCGGAGAGCATGTGGGGCGTCCTGCGCTACGTGCACCGCCCGGCGGGGCCGGACCCGGATCCGGAGGCCGCCGACCTCGACCCTGATGCGGATTCCGACCCCGAGTACTCCTGAGGGACCCGCCGCGGGCTCAGGCGACCTCGATGCCGAAGTCGCCGAGCAGGGGCTCCAGGCCGCCCGAGTACCCCTTGCCGCCGAGGATGAAGTCCCAGTCGCCGGCGGCCCGGCGCCGGAAGGAGCCCAGCACCAGGGCGGTTTCGCCGGCGCGGCCGTCCGAGACCTCCAACTGGCCCAGTACCTCGCCATCCTGCCCCAGCAGCCGGATCCGGGCGTCGGTGAAGCCCGCCAGGTCGGCGTGCGGATCTACCTCCGGGTCGATGGCGGCCACGAGGACCAGCCGGTCCGCGGCCTGCGGCAGAGAGTCGAAGGCGACCAGCAGCGCGGCCTTGTCGGGCGCCGCGTGCGCGTGCGTCCGTACCGAACCGTCCGGGGTGCGGGGGTTGTTGAAGAACACGAAGTGTTCCTCGCTCAGCACCCGGCTGCCCTCGCAGACCAGCGCGCACACGTCCAGCGCCACCGACCCCGTCCAGGACATGCCGAGCACGTTGTGATCGGCGGGGGGCGGCTCTTCCGCCGTCCGCGGGGCCGGCACCGGGGCCGGGGCCGCGTTGGGCGCGCCCCCGCCGAGGCGTCCGCGCAACCCGTGCCGGTGCAGCAGGTCCACCAGTTCGGCACCGGGAACCAACTCCAGGGGCTTGCCGTTGGCGAAGGTGTACGACCCGGGCCCGAAGGTCGCCGTGGTGACCAGCACCCCCTTGTTCGCCCCCCGGTCCTGGACCGTGCCGTACAGGTCCCGCACGGCCGTCGGCGGGACCGTGTTCCGGTAGCGCTTGACCTGCACCACGATCCGCCCGCCCCGGATCGGGGTCGGGTCCAGCGCTTCGACGTCCACGCCGCCGTCACCCGAGCGCTGCGTGGTCACCGCCTCCATGCCCATCGCCCGGAAGAGTTCGGCCACCAGGTTCTCGAAGGCGATGGGATCCATCGCGAAGAGGTCCGGCTCCTCCTCGCCGCTGTCCGCGTGCCCGCCGTGGCCGATGACCGTGCCGACCTCGTCGGGGCGACGCCCGGGACGCACCGTGGTCAGTTGGTCCGGCTTCGCCGAGAGCTGCCCGCGCAAGCCCTCCACGAGGCAGTCCACCGCGCTGACCTGCTCCAGGCGCAGTCCCCCGAACGGGGTGCGCGCCACGGTCACCGTGGCGAGGACGAACTGAGCTTCCTGTCCCGTCACGGGATCGGGGCGGTCCACGAAGCCGTTCACCAGGACCGAATCCAGCACTCCGAACTCGTCGGCCGCGTACAGCTCGCGCAGCACCAAGAGCACGCACTGCGCCAGGAGGTCCCGGTACAGCGCCCGCCGCTCCGTCACCGGGCGGGGTTTCACCCTGTACTGGCCCGTGCTCGGCAGGTACTGGACCGACCTGGCCTCCGGCACCACCTCGTACCCGGGCAGCTCCCAGTCCAGCACGAGCTGACGCGCAACCGGGTCGTAGGCGGCCGCCACCTGCCTCGGCAGCGTCTCGGGCCAGGCCGTCGAGACGTACAGGGCGGCCGAGAAGTACTCCACCACCGCCTCGGGGTCGCCGGCGCGCAGTGCGGCGGTCAGCTCGGCGAGCCCTCCGTTGTGCGCCCGGATCCCGGCGAGCTGCTCCGCCGCCCAGACGTCGTACTGCTGCCGGTACGCGGCCAGTTGGTGCTGGCGCTGCGTCTCGGCTGCCTGCGCGGCCTGCCAGGCGGCTGCGTACCGCGCGTGCGCGTCGCGCTCCGCTTGCGCCCGCTGGCCCGAGCCGAGGGTCCAGCCGCTGCTCTGGTGCTGGAACTGCTCGATGAGCGGCAGCGCCACCGGGTGCGCGAGGTCTCCCGGGGCGAACGGTTCCAACTGCTCCGGCCGGACCATGGCCGCCGTTCGGAAGGCCGGTGCCCCGCATCCCGTGACCAACAGGACTTGGAGGGCCTCGACCTCGGCGTCGAGCTGGGCGGAACGCCGTCGCGCCTCGGCGTCGTGGTGCTGCCGGTCGGCTGCCTGCTGCTGCCGTTGGCCCCGGACCCCACCGCCTCCGTGGGGCCGCTGGAGGTGTTCCGCCTCGCGTTGGCGGACCAGCTGCATCTGCTGCGTCCGGCGCTGGGCTTCGGCCCAGTCCCTGATCGATCCGTCCGACCGACGACTCATCAGTTCTGTGTCTCCCCGCCCCACCGACAGTGCCAAGAGAGAAAACACTAGTCGCCATTCGGGTGGTACGTCCCCCGGACGTACCACCCGAATGAGCTGGAACCTCCTACAGCGCGGCTCCCGCCAGCGCCGCGACCACGGCGGGCAGCGCCGTGCCCGAGCCGTCCCGGCGCGGGTCGGCGGCGGGCAGCGCGGCCGGGGTGCCGTTCGCCGCCGACGCGCGGACCGGCGAACCGCCCGCCCAGGCCAGGAGCAGCACGTCCTCGCCCTTCAGGAAGCGCTGGCAGCGGACGCCGCCGGTGGCGCGGCCCTTGCGCGGGTACTGGTCGAACGGGGTCAGCTTCCCGGACTGCATCGAGTCGTCCAGGGTCCCGTGCGAGCCCGCCACCGTGAACACCACGGCGTCGCGCGCGGGGTCCACGGCCGAGAAGTGGATCACCTTGGTGTTGTCGGCGAGCTTGATGCCCGCCATGCCGCCCGCCGGGCGGCCCTGCGGGCGCACCTGGCCCGCCGGGTAGCGCAGCAGCTGGGCGTCGTCCGTGATGAAGACCAGGTCCTCCTCGCCGGTGCGCAGCTCGACCGCGCCGATGATCCGGTCGCCGTCCTTGAGCGTGATGACCTCGAGCTCGTCCTTGTTGGCCGGGTAGTCCGGCACGACGCGCTTGACCACGCCCTGCTCGGTGCCGATCGCGAGGCCCTGCCCGGACTCGTCCAGCGAGGTCAGGCACACGACCTTCTCGTCCGCCTCCAGCCCGGAGAGGAACTCCGAGACCGGGGCGCCGCCCGCCAGGTTCGGCGCGGCATGGGTGTCCGGCAGCTGCGGCAGGTCGATGACCGGCAGCCGCAGGAGCCGTCCGTACGACGTGACCACGCCGATGTCGGCCCGGGCCGTCGCGGCGACCTGCGAGACGATCAGGTCGTGCTTGGCGCGGGCGCCGCCCTCCTCCTCGGGGAGCGGGTCGGCGTTCGCGGTGCGGGCGAGCAGGCCGGTGGAGGACAGCAGCACCCGGCACGGGGTGTCCTCGACCTCCAGCGGGACCGCCGCGACGGCCGTGCCCGCAGACTCCAGCAGCACCGTACGGCGCTCCGTGCCGAACTTCTTCGAGACCGCGGCCAGTTCCGCGGAGACCAGCTTGCGCAGCTCGGCATCGGAGTCGAGGATCCCGGACAGCTCGTCGATCTCGCCGGCCAGCCGGTCGCGCTCGGACTCCAGCTCGATCCGGTCGAAGCGGGTGAGGCGGCGCAGCGGCGTGTCCAGGATGTACTGGGTCTGGATCTCGCTCAGCGAGAAGCGCTCCATCAGGCGCTCCTTGGCCTGCGCGGAGTTGTCGCTGTCCCGGATGATCCGGATGACCTCGTCGATGTCGAGCAGGGCCACCAGCAGGCCCTCGACCAGGTGCAGGCGGTCGCGCCGCTTGCCGCGGCGGAACTCGCTGCGCCGGCGCACGACCTCGAAGCGGTGGTCGAGGTAGACCTCCAGCAGCTCCTTGAGGCCCAGCGTCAGCGGCTGCCCATCAACCAGCGCGACGTTGTTGATGCCGAAGGTCTCCTCCATCGGCGTCAGCTTGTACAGCTGCTCCAGCACGGCCTCCGGGTGGAAACCGTTCTTGATCTCGATGACCAGGCGCAGGCCGTGCGAGCGGTCGGTGAGGTCCTTGACGTCCGCGATGCCCTGGAGCTTCTTCGAGCCGACCAGGTCCTTGATCTTCGCGATGACCTTCTCGGGGCCGACCGTGAAGGGCAGTTCGGTGACGACCAGGCCCTTGCGGCGCGGGGTCACGTCCTCCAGGGCCACCGTGGCGCGGATCTTGAAGGTGCCGCGCCCGTTCTCGTAGGCGTCCTTGATGCCCGCGAGGCCCACGATCCGGCCGCCGGTGGGCAGGTCGGGACCCGGCACGAAGCGCATGAGCGCCTCCAGGTCCGCCTCCGGATAGCGGATCAGGTGGCGGGCCGCCGCGATGACCTCGCCCAGGTTGTGCGGGGCCATGTTGGTGGCCATGCCCACCGCGATCCCGGATGCGCCGTTGACCAGCAGGTTCGGGTACGCGGCCGGCAGGACGACCGGCTCCCGCTCCTGCCCGTCGTAGTTCGCGGCGAAGTCGACGGTGTTCTCGTCGATCCCGTCCGTCATCATCGACGCGGCGTCGGCCATCTTGGACTCGGTGTAACGCATCGCGGCCGGCGGGTCGTCGTTGCCGAGCGAGCCGAAGTTGCCGTGGCCGTCGACCAGCGGGAGCCGCATGGAGAAGGGCTGCGCCATGCGCACGAGGGCGTCGTAGATCGACGCGTCGCCGTGCGGGTGCAGCTTGCCCATCACCTCGCCGACGACGCGGGCGCACTTGACGTAGCCGCGGTCGGGGCGCAGGCCCATCTCGTTCATCTGGTAGACGATGCGCCGGTGCACCGGCTTCATGCCGTCGCGGGCGTCGGGCAGGGCGCGGGAGTAGATCACCGAGTACGCGTACTCGAGGAAGGAGCCCTGCATTTCGTCGACGACGTCGATGTCGAGGATCTTCTCCTCGAAATCCTCCGGCGGCGGCGGGGTCTTCGTGCTGCGGCGGGCCATCGCTGCGCGGCTCCTTAACCAAGAATCGGGATGAGCTGAGCTCTCACGGGGTGGGGCGGGCGGTCGTACGCCGTGCCCGGCATCCGCAGACGACCACGCACCCACGACCCCGTCAGCCCCGGCTGCCTCCACTCCCAGCGCCTCCCCGACAACAAAGCCCACCCCCAAGACCCCAGCCCACAACGACGGCCACGCTCACTAAGAGCAAGACCTGAACCCACTTCTGGTCCCGGGCGCCCAGTCGGGATCTTGAGGGGGAGCTACGGCGGCGAGCCGCACGGAACGCGCGATTTGGCGGGGGTGTGACCGCCTTCCCTCCCCGTCACAGAACGTGCTCGGGAGGGGAAGCCCGGACCGCGGCTCAGGCAGCGGCCCAGCCAGACCGCCCGCAGCAACAAGCCGCCTCCCGAACCAGGGGTACAGCCTGGGTCCGGAGGCGGCTTTCTGTTACTGACACTCCGTAAGCAAATACATCGGGCACGTGTCGAACGTGCGTCACGTGCGTCAGACCAGCATCAAGCTACCGCCCGTAACTCATGTAGCGCACATCACACACATCGATCAAAGATACAGGTCAGGGGCCCTTTGCGGTCGATTCAAGGATCGCGACGCACTCGAGGGCATCGGAAGCAGGTCAGCCAAAACATGCGGAAGGCCGGTGGGCGTCAACGCACTCGGCGGTCCTCCAGCGGGGCGGCCCCCAGTGGGCGGTTCATGAGCTCATGAGTGGCTCTGGTGTCGCCTGATGGTGTGGGCGAAGCCGGAACGTTCCGATCCGGTGCCGGTGGCCCGCTGGGATCGGTGGGATGAGTGAGCGAAAGCCGTGCCAGAGCGACTTGTCCGACGAGCAGTGGGCGTTGATCGAGCCGGTGCTCACGGCCTGGAAGAACCGGCACCGTTCCGTGAGTGGCCACCAAGGCCGCTATCCGATGCGGGAGATCGTGAACTCGATCCTCTACCAGTCCCGGACCGGCTGTCAGTGGGCCCTGTTGCCGAACGACCTGCCGCCGAAGAGTGCGACGTACTACTACTTCGCCGCCTGGCGGGACGACGGCACGGACCAGCGGATCCATGAACTCCTGCGCTGCCAGGTGCGGGAGAGGAACCGGCGATTAGAGGACCCGGCCTTGGTGGTCCTGGGCCTTCTCCCCACAGCGGCTCATCGGGCATTCTCGGAGGGACGAGCGGCTCGCTCCCAGGCAGCGGTACCCAGCAGGCGCAGCCCGTTGAGGCCGACGATGACGGTCGATCCCTCGTGGCCCAGCACGCCCAACGGCAGCGGAAGGTGTCCGGCCAGATCCCAGACCACCAGGGCCGAGATGAACGCCCCGGCGATGACCAGGTTCTGCACCACCAGGCGGCGCGCGGCGCGGGAAAGCGCGATCACGGCCGGTACGGTGGCCAGTTCGTCTCGGACGATGACCGCGTCCGCCGTTTCCAGCGCGAGGTCGGAGCCGGCGCGGCCCATGGCGATGCCGATGTGAGCGGCGGCCATCGCTGGGGCGTCGTTGACGCCGTCGCCGATGACCAGCACCTTGCGCCCGGCCGCCTGCTGCTCACGGACGGCGGCGACCTTGTCCTGGGGCAGCAGCCCGGCCCGTACCTCGGTGATACCGAGTTCCCCGGCAAGGCTCGCTGCGGCACGCGGGTTGTCGCCGGTCAGCAGCATCGGCGAGGCTCCGGTCAGCGCCCGCAGGGCCGTGACGGTGTCGGCGGCATCGGGGCGCAGCCGGTCGGTGATGCCCAGCACGCCGACCGGAATCCCGTCGCGCTGAACGAGGACGGCGGTACGGCCGCCGGCCTCCAGTTCTCCCGCCACCAGCGCAGCGTGTGCCGAGGCCGCGTCCGAAGCGGCGTCCAGCAGCCGCGCCGGGGCTCCTGCCTGGATGGTGTGACCGTGCACGGTGGCCGTCACTCCGATTCCGGGGGCGGACGCGAAGTCCCGTACGTCGGCCAGGTGCAGGCGGCGATCGCGGGCGGCGGCCACCACGGCGCGGGCCAGGGGGTGTTCGCTGGGGTGTTCCGCGGCGGCCGCCAAGGCGAGCAGCCCGTCTTCGTCGAGGCTGCTGCCAGCCAGCAGGCGAATCGCGGTGACGCGCGGGGTGCCCTCGGTCAGCGTGCCGGTCTTGTCGAGTGCGACCGCGTCGACCTGTCCCAGGCGTTCCATGACGACGGCGGATTTCACCAGTACGCCGTGGCGCCCCGCGTTGGCGATGGCGGACAGCAGCGGCGGCATGGTGGCCAGCACGACGGCGCACGGCGATGCCACGATCATGAACGTCATGGCGCGCAGGAGAGAGCCGGTGAGGTCCGCGCCGAAGCCCATCGGGACGGCGAATACGGCGAGGGTGGCGGCCACCATGCCGAGGGAGTAGCGCTGTTCGACCTTCTCGATGAAGAGCTGGGTAGGCGCCTTGGTCTCGGAGGCTTCCTCGACCATGGCCACGATCCGGGCGATCACCGAGCCTGTGGCGTCCCGCTCCACCGCGACCCGCAGGGCGCCGGTGCCGTTGAGAGTCCCCGCGAACACCTCGTCACCCATCTCCTTCACCACCGGCAGGGGCTCTCCGGTGATGGTGGCCTGGTCGACCTCACTGGCACCCTCCAACACCCGGCCGTCGGCGCCGACACGTTCGCCGGGGCGGATCAGGATGACGTCCCCGACCTTGAGGTCCACGGTGGCGACCATCTCCTCCCGGCCGCCTGCGGTCAGGCGTGTTGCGGCGGGCGGCGCGAGGTCGAGCAGGCCGCGCACCGCGTCCTGGGTGCGGGTGGTGGCCACTGCCTCCAGCGCGCCGGAAGTGGCGAAGATGACGATCAGCAGCGCGCCGTCCATCACCTGCCCGATCGACGCCGCCCCGATCGCGGCGACGATCATCAGCAGGTCCACATCCAGGGTCTTGTCCCGCAAGGCCCGCAACCCGGACCAGGCCGGCTCCCAGCCTCCGGTGACGTAGGCGGCGGCGTACAGCGGACCCCACGACCATGCCGGGGCGTCGGCAAGCTGCAGCGGCAGCGCGAGCAGGAAGAGCGCCAATGCGGCCGCGGCCCAGCGTGCCTCGGCGAGTGCGAACACCCGCGTACGGCGCCGCCGCGGCGCCGAAGCAACCTCCGCCGCCCGTTGAGGACGCTGGAGCAGGACAGAAGGCATGCAAATCAACCCTTCACGGGCGAGAGGACGACTACGCCTCCAAGATACAGGAACATCTGAACAGGTCTTCAGGTATCGCCGGTAAGATGGCCGCCATGGGCCATGGAATGGACGACAAGAACTCCGCCACCACGCGCGAACGCCTGGACGCCGTGGGCACCGCAGACGTCGCCGCAACCCTCCAAGCCCTGGCGACCCCCTCGCGGCTATACATCCTCGCCCGCCTCCAGGAGGGCCCGTGCGCGGTCGGCGATCTCGCCGAAGCCGTCGGCATGGAACCGTCTGCCTGCTCCCATCAGCTGCGCCTGCTCCGGAACC
This sequence comes from Streptomyces sp. ICC1, assembly GCF_003287935.1. Taxonomy (GTDB): domain Bacteria; phylum Actinomycetota; class Actinomycetes; order Streptomycetales; family Streptomycetaceae; genus Streptomyces; species Streptomyces tritrimontium. Next base: position 7,956,892 of record NZ_CP030287.1, on the reverse strand, counting down.
TAGGCCTGGTCGCCGGCGAACGTCAGGGCCGCTCGATCGTCTACTCCCTCTACGACCACCACGTCGCCGAGCTGCTCGACCAGGCCCTCTTCCACGTCGAGCACCTGCGCTTGGGCCTTCACGACACGGCGGCCGCCGAGATCACGGAGCACCGAGGAGCGGGTCGGGCATAGCTGCCCAGGCGTCCCGGCCCAGCGACAGCTCGGTGTCCGTGAGCAGGGCTTCGTCCAGGGCGGAGCACACCCGCCGTTCGTCCAGGTGGATGCCGGTGAAGACGATCTCGTTGCGACGCTCCCCGTAGTAGTCGTGCCAGAAGCACGACGCCAGCGTCCGCCGCTGCGGAGAGGCGGCCTCCCAGGCCTTCGGGTCCCCCGCTTCCAGCCAGCGATCGGCTTCCCTCAGCTCCAGGTGCGCCCCGGCCGAGCGCCAGGCGACAACGGCATCAGGGCGGCCGGCCAGCCACAGGTGCCCGCGGCTGCGCGCCACACCGATCATCACCGCGGCCAAGGCGTCCGCGAGCCGCTGGGGATGCAGCGGGCGCCGCGCCCGCCACAGCACTGATTCCACACCGTGGCGGCTACCGGAATGCGAGCGCGGCACGTTCACCGGCTCGAGCCGCGTCCGCCACTCGTCGCTCGCTCCGGCCGGGGCGGGCCGCGTGAGGAACGGGGGGAGCTGGGGCGCCGCCTCCGCACGGTCGGAGACCGACAGGAGCAGGGCGTGCGCGTTGAGGTGGCCGACGAGCGCGGCAGCAGCCCCGGACACCCGGCGGCCACCGCCGTCCGCCGGAGCGGGAACGATCAGCACGTCCGCAGCCTCCACCTGGCGGGCGGCGACCTCAGCCGGCGTCGTGGGAGTGGCGTCGCCCGTACCGTCCCCAAGACCCACGGCGCGGTGGACACACCCGATGTCGGCCATGAAGGAGGCCGGGTCGACGCCGACCAGTACCGGCGCGGGGTCATAGTGGTCGGACACCGCGCTCACGCCGATCCGCGGCTGCCACAACTCCACCAGGAACGGCAGGACATCCAGTTCCTGCGGCAGCGCGAGGATGAGATGGGGCGCCCCCATGGCCCGCCGGATGGCCAGCAGGTCCTGGCGGAGGATCACCACCGGATCACCGGTCGCGCCCCGCGCCAGGGTCCCGTGCAGCTCGGTATCGGCCCCGGCGGTGAACCGCTGCACCACCGGATACCCCTTGTCCCGGGCCTGGATCGACACGGCCAGCACCACCGCGCGCGGACTCGCTCGCAGCAGCTGGTCCACCACCAGGCCTCGGACGTCCGGCGAGTTGCCGGTCACCACGCTCAGCAGACCCTTGGGCATTCGGTTTCCCCTCAGTTGAGGCACGTGACACGCCGGGCAGTGGCGCGCGGGCCCACACCCCGCCGGAGACATGGGCCCGCGCGCTCCCACCCGATACGCAGGCGCTACCAGGACGACTTGGTGATCCCGGGGAGGAAGCCGGCGTGCGCCTGTTCGCGCATGCGGACCCGGGAGAGTCCGAACTTGCGGAGGTGACCGCGGGGGCGGCCGTCCACGCTGTCCCGGTTCCGCACACGGGTCGCACTGGCGTCGCGGGGTTGCTTCCGCAGCTCCGCAACGGCGGCACTCCGCTCGGCCTCCGTCGAGGACGGCCGCCGCACGGCCTCCTTCAGCTCGGCCCGCCGGGCGGCGTACCGCTCGACGATCGCCTTGCGCTTCTCGTTCTGCGCGATCTTGCTCTTCTTGGCCATCAGACCTTCACCCCCCGAGCGCGGATCCGCGCCACGGCGGCCTCGATGCCGATGATGTCGATGGCCTTGATGGCCCTCGCGCTCAGCGTCAGGCGGACATGGCGACCCTCGCTCGCCAGCCAGTACCTCTTGCGCTGGATGTTGGGGTCGAAGCGGCGGGAGGTGCGCCGGTGCGAGTGCGAGATGGTGTTGCCGAAGCCCGGGTGGGCGCCGGTCAGTTGGCAGTGGGCGGACACGGTGTTACCTGCCTCTCTTTGAGTCGGAACCGCTATTGAAAACGATTTCCATTCCCGTATAGTAGCGGCATGGCACGCAACGAAGTACGCCCGGTCATCAAGCTGCGCTCCACCGCTGGGACCGGCTTCACCTACGTCACCCGCAAGAACCGCCGCAACGACCCGGACCGCATGGTGCTGCGCAAGTTCGACCCGGTGGTCCGCCGCCACGTCGACTTCCGCGAAGAACGCTGACCCCTCCCGCTCCCCTGCCTGAAGGACGCCGTCATGAAGCCTGGAATCCACCCCGCCTACGGCCCCGTCGTCTTCCGCGACAAGGCCGCCGACTTCGCCTTCCTCACCCGGTCCACGGCGACCAGCGTGAAGACCGTCGACTGGGAGGACGGCAACACCTACCCCGTCATCGACGTCGAGATCTCCTCGCAGAGCCACCCCTTCTACACGGGCACGGCCCGAGTCCTGGACACCGCCGGACGCGTCGAACGCTTCGAGCGCCGCTACGGGGGCCACAAGTGAGACTGCCCGTCGTCATCGTCGGCGGGCTCCACTCCGACGCCCGCAAGGAGGTCGTGGACCGGCTGCTGCGCACCGTGCCCGGCAGCGTCGCCCTCCACCACGACCTGGCCACCGCGCCGGCGGGCACGGTGCTGCGCCTGGTGCGCGACGCCTCGGGCGAGCTGTCCCGCGGCGAGGCCCCGCTCTTCAACGACTGCGCCTGCTGCGCCCTGCGCGAGGACCTGGTCCCAGAGCTCGAACGGCTAGCCGACGGCGGCATGACCCGGCTGGCGGTGGTCGAGCTGTGGGACTCCGTCGAGCCCAAGGCGATGGCCGAGGTCGTCGTCGCACACGGCGGCGACGTACTCGATCTCACCGGCGTGATCACCGCGGTCGACCCTGCGCTCGTACTGCCCTACCTCGTCAACGGAGACGACCTGGCAGAGGTGGGTCTCGCCGCGGCCGCCACCGACCAGCGCACCGTCGGGGACACCTGGGCACGGCAGCTGGAGTACGCCCCCGTCCTCGCCCTCGTCGACAGCGAAGAAGCCGACGACGAGGACCGTGCCCTCCTCGCCCAGCTCCACCCGACCGCCCGCCGGGTACCCGCCGGATCCGGCGAACTCGCCCAGGCGGCCTTCGCGGGCTTCGACGTGGAAACGGCGGCCGCCGCCCAGCACCCGGCCTGCGCCCTGCTGCCCCAGGAGGCGGAGGAAGCCGGAGTCACCACCTTCGTCTGGCACCGCCGCCGCCCGTTCCACCCCGAACGGCTCTACGAAGCGCTGGAAGACCTCTGCTGCGCCGCCGCCCGCAGCCGCGGCCGGTTCTGGCTCGCCGACCGCCCCGACACCCTGCTCGCCTGGGACGCCGCGGGCGGCGCCCTCTGCGTGGAGAACGCCGGACCCTGGCTCGCCTCCCTCCCGGACGCCGCCTGGGAGATGGAGCCGCCGATGCGCAGAGCGGCCGCCTCCCTCGACTGGCATCCGGAACACGGCGACTGCTGCCAGCACCTCGTCTTCACTTCCCCCGGCCTCGACCGGCAGGGCCTGGAACTGCTCCTGGAGTCGTGCCTGCTCACCGATGCCGAGTACGCGGCGGGGCGGGAGGCGTGGAAGACGCTTCCCGCCGCCTTCGACTCCCTCCTCGACCCCGTCTCCTGACCATCGGGGACCAGAACAAGTCCCCGTCGATACCCCCCAAGGAACTGTTTCTTATACACCTTCCCGGACCCCCGCGTAGTCTTTTGAGCAGACGCAGACGCCCAATAGATGGACAAGTAAGATCGTCGGCAGCGTCGGATGGGGATACGCGCAGGGGCCAGCACCGTGCGGGCCTCCCTGGCCGTGGCGAGGGTGACCGGGTCGGTCCGCAGCTCGCCCCGGCCGTGGAGCGCGGCGGCCCGGGAGCCGCTCAGCCAGAGCGTGAGACCGCCCAGGGAGTCGAGCAGGTCGTGGTGCCCGTAGCGGTCGTGCCAGAGGGTGTTGAGCAGGTCCAGGCTGAGCGGCTCGCCGGTCAGCGGGCGTGGATCCCGCATGGTCATCTCCGTCGTCCGGGTATCGCGGCTTCGGATACGGGTTCGAACGCGCAGAACGGGGACGAGCCCTCGGCCCGGTACGGCTCCGCGGTGTGCGGCCCGGCGACGATCCCCGGCAGCAGCAGTTGCCACAGCCCGGTCACGTGCCGGCGCAGCGAACGACAGGAGCGGCCCGGCCGCGGCTCCTCCGCCCGCAGGGACACGTCCATCCCGATCAGGGAGAACACGACCTGGGAGGCGATCTCCCGGGGGTCGGACACCCCGTGCAGGGCGGCGGCCAGCTCGGCGCGGACCGGATCGGTCCAGGAGCCGCCGGCGTCCGGGTAGTGCGGGAACTCCCGGGTCAGCCGGGCTCCCGCGCGCGCGACCGGGTCGTGCCCGAGCCGCCCGGCGACCACGTGCGTCATGTCGACGGCGGCCTGCAGCGGCCGGACTCCGGTGCGCGGTACGGAGTCCAGTGCCGCGGCGGTCGTCTGCCGGGCCTCGCTGCGCACCGCCCGGACCAGGTCGTCCTTGGCCGGGAAGTGGTACATCAGGGCGCCCTTGGTCACCCCGGCGGCGGTGCAGATGACGACAAGTGAGGCCCCTTCATATCCGTACAGGTCGATGGCCTTGGCGGCGCCGTTGATCAGAGCCCGGCGCGTCCGCTCGGCTCTCTCCTGCTGCGCCATGGGCGCTCCTCGTGCGTAGGGGGTGGAGACACGGGCCGTCTCTTCGGGACCGGCCCGGCCCGCGGCACCGGGCGCCGTGCACCTCCCGGTGGAGCGTGGGGGGAGAGGTGCGGCGCCCGGTCGGGAACCCTCCCGGGGACAGCCGGGAGGAAGCCGCGGGCCGGCCCGGCCCGGGAGAGACGGCGCACGGATGGCGCCGCCGGCGACGGGCCCGCCGCCGGAGCGCCATCCGTACGGTCAGGCCGCGCTGCCGGCGGGCACGGGGGCCAGGCTGTCCTCGAAGCTCTTGCGGAGCTGGGCCCGGCGGAGCTTGCCGATGCCGGTCTTGGGGATCTCGGACCGGTCGACGGGCAGCAGGTGGCGGACGTCGACGCCGAGGCGCTCGCGGACCCGCTCGCGGATCTGCTCGCCCTCCTCGGCGGTGATGGTCCCGGTGCGCGGGCTGAAGAAGACCGCGAGCTCCTCGGCGCCGCCGGGCTCGGAGGTGACGAGGGAGGCGACGGTGTACGAGGGCTCGATGAAGCCGAGTTCCTCGACGGCGGCCTCGATCTCGTGGCCGTGGTAGGCGATGTCGCCGAGCTGGATGACGTCGTCGGTGCGGCCGGTGACGGTGAGGATGCCGTTCTCGACGTACGCCAGGTCGCCGGTCTTGAACCAGCCGTCCTCGGTGAAGGACTGCCGGTTCTGCACGGGGTTGTCGTAGTACCCGGAGGTGATCGTCGAACCGGTGACCTGGAGCCGGCCGGTGACGCCCCAGGGCACGAGCTCGCCGTGCTCGTCGACGACCCGGATGCGGGTGCCGGGCTGGGGGCGGCCGACGGGCACGTAGCGGTCGTCGCCGGCGGCGGCCTCGGTGAACTGGCAGTCGGCCACGCCGGCGGTGGTCTCGGACATGCCCCAGCCGGGGAACATGGCGGTGGCGGGCAGCCCGTGGGGGGCCAGCAGGTCCAGGAAGCGGCGTACGACGCCGGAGCGGACGGCCTCGCCGCCGTTCATGATGTAGCGCAGCGGGCTGAGGTCCCAGCCGCGGCCCTCGAAGCGGTCGGCCTGGTCGTTGACGAGCACGAAGGCGAAGTTGGGCGCCCAGGTGGTGTCGGCCCGGTGCGCGGAGACGGTGTCGAGCCAGCGCAGCGGGTCCTCGAGCACCCACTGGATCTTGGCGTGGACCTGGGCGGCACCGAGGAAGACGTCGCGGGCGTGGAACATGACGAGCCCGCCGATGTGGTCCAACGGCATCCAGTTGAAGGTGCGGGTGTCCGCGTCGAGCTTGTTCACGCGGGCCGTGGCGGCGCTGCGCGTGAGGACGTTGCGGTGGGTCAGGGTGACGGCCTTGGGCACGCCGGTGCTGCCGGAGGTGAGCAGCAGGACGACCGGGTCGACGGCGGCGGGCTCGTGCCAGTCGAGGTCCGGTTCGTGCGCGGCGCGCAGGCTCGCCACGTCGCCGAGGTGGGCGGCGGCCCAGCCGGCGTCGGCGGTGACCGCGGGCGCGATCTCCTGGCCGGTGCCGGTCAGCACGCGGGGGCGGCCGTAGCCGCTCCACACGCGCTCCAGCAGGCCGGGTCCGTTGACCGCGTCGGCGCTGACGGGCAGCGGCAGGAAGCCGCCCAGGACGCAGGCCCAGAAGCCGCCGAGGAGGTCGGTGTCGTCGTCCGACTGGAGGATGATCTTCTCGCCGGCGCCGGCGCCGGAGGCGCGCAGGCCGGCCAGGATCCGCGAGGCGTCGTCGAGCAGTTCGACGTAGCTCTGGTGGTCCTCGGTGCCGTCCGGGCGGATGTAGGTCACTCCGCGGCCGTCCTCGGCGCCGGCGGCGCGGACGAGGGCCTCGCCGAGGTGCGCCACGCCGGTTTCGGGGGCGGGCCCGCCGTCGAGCAGCGATATGCCGGTGCCGGTCATGCCTGGTTCTCCTCTTGCTGAGCGGTGTCGGTGTCGGTGGCGTTCGTCGTCGCGGTCGCGGCCGTGGTCGCGGTGGCCACGATGACGAGCGGGCCGCGGCCGTGGAAGGGCGCGGGCTCCTTGCGGAAACCGCCGTACTCGGCGGTGATGGTCAGTCCCGCCGCGGCGAGCAGCTCGCGCACCTCGGGCCCGGTCAGCACCGCCTGGTCGAAGAAGTTGTCGTACATGGCGACCGTGCCGTCGGGGGTGCGGACCAGCAGGGTCTCCTCGTTGCGCCAGTTCGCCGCGTGGGCGTTGATGGCCTGGCGGGCGAGGCGGGTGATGAGGACTCCGTCGGGACCGCGGTGGTGGGCGACGGTGTGGGGCTGGAAGGAGTCGACGAAGTTCAGCATGTGGCCGAACTCCAGGACGACCTGCCCGCCGGGGGCCAGCAGTTCGCGCAGGGAGCGCAGGACCGCCGGGAGCTCGGCGCGCTCCAGGTAGTTGAGCGTCATGAAGAGGCTGTAGACGAGGTCGTAGCGCCCTTCGGTGCGGTACGTCTCGGCGCGTGCCTCCACGTAGGAGATGCCTTCGTCGCCGGCGGCGCGGGCGTACTCCAGGAACGCGGCGCTCTGGTCGACGCCGGTGCCGCGGTGGCCGCGCTCGCGCAGGGCGCGCAGGTTGGAGCCCGTGCCGCAGCCGAGGTCGAGCACGGTGCCCGCCTCGGGGAGCAGGGACGCGAGGAACTCCGTCTCGGCGGCGAGGTTGCGGAAGTCCTTCCGCATGATCTCGTAGTACTCACCGGGGAATTCGAAGCTCGTGCCGGTCAAATCCGTCATCCTCCTCGGATGTCAGTGCTCGTCAGTGCTCGTCAGTGCTCGTCAGGGGTCCGTCGGGGTGGCGGGCCCGTCGGTGCCCGTCAGGTGGCGACGGGCTCGCGCGTGGTGCGGTAGCCGCGCGGGGTGAGTCCGTAGCGGTCGCGGAAGAGCCGGCTGAAGTGGGAGGCCTGGTAGAGGCCGGACCGTTCACCGATCACGCCGACGGGCAGGTGGGAGAGCCGTGGATCGCGCAGCTCGTACCGGCAGCGGGCGAGGCGCTCGTCGCGGATCCAGCGGGCGGGGCTGGTCCCGTGGTCCTGGAAGATCCGCTGGAGGTAGCGCAGCGAGATGTTGTGGTGCTCGGCGACCGCCTGCGGGGTGAGGCCGGGGTCGGAGAGCCGTTCGCGGATGTAGGACTGGATGTGCAGCATGAGGCCGTGGCGGGCGACCTCGTCCTCGGCGGCGACGTGGCGCAGCCGGTCCGCGAGGACGGCGGCGGTCAGGCCGGCCACGGTGGATCCGACCCGGTCGACGGCGGAGTGGATCTCGGTGCCGTGGTCGTGGAGTCCGGCGAGGAGCTGGGAGAGCAGCGCGCCGGCGCCCATGCGCCCGCACCAGCCGGTCGCGGTGAGCTTCGCGGTGTCGTCGGCCGACATCCCGAGGTGGCGGTGCGGCAGCAGGACCTCCACCAGGTGGAAGGGGCGGGGCAGCACGAGACGGTAGGGGCGGCTGCTGTCGCAGCAGATGATCTGGGGGCCGCTCGCCTGGCCCCGGCGCCCGTCCTGGTGCACGTGGATCTCGCCCGCCAGTGCCCGGAACACCCTCAGGTACTCGGCGGCGCCGGGGCGGATGTGGCGGCCGGGGCGCAGGACCTCGTGGGGCTCGCCGGTGACGAGGGTGATGGTGACGTCTCCGAAGTCGCGTCGCACGACGGTGCCGTGGACGGACTCGTCGAGTCCGCGGACGACCCGCGCCGCACCGGGGGCGTACGCGGCAACCGGTGGACTGCGGTCCGGCACGAATGCGCTCGGCCCGCGGAGGGGCAGCATGTCCATCGTTCTCCTCGCTCCGGGAAGCGTCATGCCATCGTGACAGGCAGGCCCATAAAAACATACCGGCATGCAGGTACTCGTATGCCATCAGAAGTTCCAATGCCTGCGGCCCCACCTCGGCTTTCATGCGCAAACAGGCGATGAGCAGGCGCATTTAGGCAACCACGTCAACAGGTCACGCGGTACAGTTGACGATTAGGACTGGCCGGACAACGCGGCTTTACGTGCGGTCATGGATGTAGTTTCCGAAGAGGGGTATCACGTGACGATCAAGGTCGGCATCAACGGATTCGGCCGCATCGGCCGGAGCTTCTTCCGCGCCGCCCTTCAGCGGGGCACCGGCCTGGAGGTGGTCGCCGTCAACGACCTCACCGACGCCGCGACGCTGGCCCATCTGCTCAAGTACGACAGCACCCTCGGGCGACTGGGCCACGACGTCCGCGCCGTGGAGGGCAACCTCGTCATAGACGGGCGCACCATACGCGTGACCGCCGAGCGCGACCCCGCCAAGCTGCCGTGGGGCGAGCTGGAGGTGGACGTCGTCATCGAGTCCACCGGCGTCTTCACCGACGCGCACAAGGCCCGCGCCCACCTGGAGGCCGGCGCCCGCAAGGTCATCATCAGCGCGCCCTCGAAGAACGAGGACCTGACGATCGCCTTCGGCATCAACGACAACCTCTACGACCCGGCCGTGCACGACATCGTCTCCAACGCCTCGTGCACGACCAACTGCCTGGCCCCGCTGGCCAAGGTCCTCGACGACGCGCTCGGCATCGAGCACGGCCTGATGACCACGGTCCACGCCTACACCGCGGACCAGAACCTCCAGGACGGTCCGCACACCGACCTGCGCCGCGCCCGCTCGGCGGCGACCAACACCGTGCCGACCACCACCGGCGCCGCCAAGGCGATCGGCCTGGTCCTCCCCCAGCTGAAGGGCAAGCTCGACGGGTACGCGCTGCGCGTGCCGATCCCGACGGGCTCCGCCACCGACCTCACCGTCCGCGTCGCGCGCGCGACGACCGTCGAGGAGGTCAACGAGATCTTCGCGAAGGCCGCCGAGGGCGCTCTCGCGGGCATCCTCACCTACACCGACGAGCCGATCGTCTCCAGCGACATCGTCACCGACCCCGCGTCCTGCATCTTCGACTCGGGCCTGACCAAGGTCATCGGCGACGGCCGCCAGGTCAAGATCGTCGGCTGGTACGACAACGAGTGGGGCTTCTCCAACCGTGTCGTGGACACCGCCCTGCTGATCGGCGCCCGTTCCTGAACGCGTCGCCGTTCCCGAACGCGTCGCCGTTCCCGAACGCGTCGCCGTTCCCGAACGCGTCGCCGTTCCCGAACGCGTCGCCGTACGCGTCGCCGTTCCCGAGCGGGTGTCCGTTCCCGATGCGGCGCCCGTGCCCGACCGGAGGTTTCCGTGGTGATCAAGACCACCCATCACGAGGGTGAGCAGGCCGTTCAGAAGCAGGCCGGCGAAGGCGGGCCCGGCTGGGGCTCGCCCATGTTCGACGATGTGATCCAGCCCGGATTCGACCAGTACCTGATGCGCCAGCGGATGCTCTTCCTGGGCGGCGCCGACGCGACGGGGGCCATGTGGTCCTCGCTGGTCACGGGCGATCCCGGGTTCGCCCTGCCCACGGGCCGGCACACGATCACGCTGTCGTCCGTGCCCGTGCCGGGCGACCCGCTCGCCAGTGCCTTCGAGGAGACGGCCGACATCGGCCTGCTCGCCCTCGAACCGCACACGACGAGCCGGATCAGGATCAACGGCGTGGCGCGGCGCGAAGGGGATCTGCTGCACATCCGCACCGAGCAGGTGCTGGGCAACTGCCCCAAGTACCTGCAGGTGCGGGTTCCGGTCGCGGACGGGCCCGCCGGGTCCCGGGAGATCCGCAGCGGCGAGGGACTCACCCCGGAGCAGGAGAAGTGGATCCGCGGCGCGGACACCTTCTTCATCGCCAGCCAGGCGGACGGCTACGGCGCGGACTCCTCGCACCGGGGCGGCGACCCCGGTTTCGTCTCGGTGGCGGGACCGCGCAAGCTCGTCTGGCCGGACTACTTCGGCAACTCCTTCTACATGACCCTGGGGAACCTTCAGCTCAATGAGAGCTGCGGGCTGCTGTTCCTCGACTGGGAGTCCGGCAACACCCTCCAGCTGACGGGGAAGGCCCGGATCAACTGGGCCGAGGGGGACCGGGCCGCCGTGCCCGGCGCCCTGCGGATGTGCGAGTTCGACATCGAGCGTGTGGTGCAGATCGACGGGGCGACCCGGCTGCGCTGGGCGTTCGGCGGTCCCTCGCCCTACAACCCGCCGGCGGCGGCGCGGGGCTGACCCCCCAGCTCCTCCGCCGCCTCTTATACACATCTGACCCCGCCGACGACCCTCCTCGGTTACCCCGTCATCCTCGGCGGCGCCGCCCTGACCCGCGCCTACGTCGAACAAGACCTCCACGAAATCTACGAAGGCGAAGTCCGCTACGCCCGCGACGCCTTCGAAGGCCTGCGCCTCATGGACGCCCTGATCGCCGTGAAGCGCGGAGTTCCGGGCGCCAGCCTGCCCGAGCTCAAGCAGCGCCGCGTCGCCAAGCGGGACACGCCCGTCCCCGTCGAGGAGGCGGAGGAGCCCGGCGGCCGTTCCGACACCTCCACCGACAACCCGATCCCCGCCCCGCCGTTCTGGGGCACCCGTGTCGTCAAGGGCATCCCGCTCAAGGACTACGCCTCCTGGCTGGACGAAGGCGCCCTGTTCAAGGGCCAGTGGGGCCTCAAGCAGGCCCGCGCCGGCGGAGCCACGTACGAGGAACTGGTCGAGTCGGAGGGCCGGCCCCGCCTGCGCGGCCTCCTGGACAAGCTGCACACCGAGAACCTGCTCGAAGCGGCCGTGGTCTACGGGTACTTCCCCTGCGTCTCCAAGGGCGAGGACCTGATCATCCTCGACGAGGCCGGCAACGAGCGGACCCGTTTCACCTTCCCGCGCCAGCGCCGCGGCCGCCGCCTCTGCCTGGCCGACTTCTTCCGGCCCGAGGAGTCCGGCGAGATCGACGTCGTCGGCCTCCAGGTCGTCACCGTCGGCTCGAAGATCGGCGAGGCCACGGCCAAGCTCTTCGCGTCCGACTCCTACCGCGACTACCTCGAGCTGCACGGACTGTCCGTCCAGCTCGCGGAGGCCATGGCCGAGTACTGGCACGCCCGCGTCCGCGCCGAGCTCGGCTTCGGCGGCGAGGACCCGGCACAGGTCCAGGACATGTTCGACCTGAAGTACCGCGGCGCCCGCTTCTCCCTCGGCTACGGCGCCTGCCCCGACCTCGAAGACCGCGCCAAGATCGCCGACCTCCTCCAGCCCGAGCGGATCGGCGTCCACCTCTCCGAGGAGTTCCAGCTCCACCCGGAGCAGTCCACCGACGCGATCGTCATCCACCACCCCCAGGCGAAGTATTTCAACGCACGCTGAGGCGGACCGGCGTACACTAGTCGGTCCCATACAGGCCGGTCACCTGTCACCCCCGGGCACGCCCCGAGGGCTGAGGTGACCGGCCTCGTCGTCCCCCGAGGACCTTCAGAGAGGTGCGCGCATGACGAGCACAGTTCCCGCCCCCGTCGCCCGTACGGCCGACGGACATGCCCTGCAGGCGGTGCTGCTCGACATGGACGGCACCCTCGTGGACACCGAGGGCTTCTGGTGGGAGATCGAGGTCGACGTCTTCGGCGAGCTCGGCCACCGCCTCGACGAGGCCTGGCGCGACATCGTCGTCGGCGGCCCCATGACCCGCAGCGCCGGCTTCCTCATCGCATCCACCGGCGCCGACATCAGCATCGCCGAGCTCACCGTCCTGCTCAACGAGCGCTTCGAAGCCCGCATCGCCGACCGCGTGCCCCTCATGCCCGGCGCCGAGCGGCTGCTGAGCGAGCTGGCCCGGCACAACGTGCCCACCGCCCTCGTCTCCGCCTCCCACCGGCGCGTCATCGACCGGGTCCTGCTCACCCTCGGCCGCGACCGCTTCACCATGACCGTCGCCGGCGACGAGGTCCCGCGCACCAAGCCGCACCCCGACCCCTACCTCCTCGCCGCCCGCACCCTCGGCGCCCACCCCTCGCGCTGCGCGGTCATCGAGGACACCGCCACCGGTGTGGCAGCCGCCGAGGCCGCCGGCTGCCGGGTCGTCGCCATCCCCTCCGTCGGCCTGATCGCACCCGGGCCCGGCCGCACCATCGTGCGCTCCCTCGAAGACGTGGACCTGACCTTCCTGCGCTCCCTCATCACACCGATGAACTGACCGCGCACGCTGCGTACGGGACGATCCGCCCCCGGGACCGAGGTCCCGCGGGCGGATCTTTCGCCTAATTCCCCGGAGGCCGAAATTCCATCCCTCCCGGGGGAGTTGTCCCGGGTGACCTTTGTCACCCACAAGTCCCCCTTCGCACCACTCCGCGCCCTCCCCGGCCATCCCTTGTGTCCCCATTGATCAGCACCTGACCGAATCTGCGAACGCCCCCGCGCACACCCCCGGTACGCTCCCGCAACGGTGCGATAACGCCCCCGCTCCGGCCGGTTCAAGCCACCCCTCCGCAGGCCACTAATGTCGATCCGGGCACTGCGCCGCACCTCAGCCGTCCCGGAAACACACCCCCTGTTGCCGGAACGGCGTGGACCGATCGTCACATCACCGGCCCGATCGTTCCGCCCAGAACGGGCGACCGTCGCGATGCCCTCCACGCCAGCTTTGAACAAGTGCCGGGTCGAGGGAGTACTTCCAGCATGAACCGCAAGACCATGGTGCTGACGGCAGCCGCCGGCCTGCTCACCCCCGCGCTGACCGCCTGCGGCAGCACCAGCGGAGGCGGCGCGGGATCCGGGGCGATCGTCGTCGGAACCACCGACCGGTTCGAGGCCGCCGACTACGCCCCCGCCCCGCTCGACCCCGCCTACGCGTACGACGCCGGCACCTGGAACATCCTGCGCCAGACCGTCCAGACGCTGATGCACACCCCGCGCGGCGGCGGCCAGCCCGTCCCCGAAGCGGCCTCCGACTGCCGCTTCACCGACACCGGCAACCAGAGCTACCGCTGCACCCTGCGCCCCGGCCTCAAGTTCGCCGACGGAGACCCGCTCACCGCCCAGGACGTCAAGTTCTCCATCGAGCGCGTCATCGCCATCAAGGACGAGAACGGCCCCTCCTCGCTCCTGTCGACCGTCGACACCGTCGAGGCCAAGAGCGCCGACACCGTCGTCTTCCACCTGAAGACCTCCGACGCGACCTTCCCGTACAAGCTCTCCACCCCCGCCGCCGGCATCGTCAGCGCCAAGAAGTACGACGCCAAGAAGCTCCGCCAGGGCTTCGCCGTCGACGGCTCGGGCCCCTACACGGTGAAGACCGAAGTCAAGGACAACCACCTCGTCCGCGCCGTCTTCAGCAAGAACCCGAACTACCGCGGTGATCTGAAGCCGCAGAACGACAAGGCCGAGCTGCGCGCCTTCGAGGACTCCGACGCCATGGTCAAGGCCCTGGAGGACGGCAGCGTCCACATGGTCTCCCGCACCCTGTCGCCCGCCCAGATCACCGAGTTCTCCGCCAAGCCCCCCAAGGGCATCAAGCTCGTCCCGATGCCCGGCCTGGAGATCCGCTACCTCGGCTTCAACACCGACGCACCCACCGTCAAGGACAAGGCCGTACGCCAGGCCCTCGCGGCCGCCGTCGACCGGGGCGCCCTCATCAACAAGGTGTACGGGAAGTCCGCGCAGCCCCTCTACTCGCTGGTCCCCACCACCGTGACCGGCCACGTCAACTCCTTCTTCAACAAGTACGGCGAAGCCAACACCGCCAAGGCCGCCGACCTGCTGAAGGCCGCCGGGATCAAGACCCCGGTCAAGCTCACCCTCAACTACACCAACGACCACTACGGCGACGGCACCGCGGCCGAGTTCGAAGCCCTCAAGGCCCAGCTGAACTCCACCCAGCTCTTCGACGTCACCGTCCAGGGCGCCGACTGGTCCGAATTCCGCCCCGCGCAGAAGAAGGGCGACTACGCCGCCTACGGGCTCGGCTGGTTCCCCGACTACCCCGACGCCGACAACTTCCTCGCCCCGTTCCTGGAGCAGGACAACTTCCTGGGCACGCCGTACGCCAACACCGCGGTGCGCACCAAGCTCATCCCCGAATCGAGGCGCGCCGTCGACCGTGGCGTCGCCGTTCCCGCGATCACGGAGATGCAGGACATCGTCGCCGAGGACGTACCCGTCCTGCCCCTGTGGCAGGGCAAGCAGTACGTCGCCGCACGCGACGGGATCACCGGAGTGGAGTGGTCGGTCAACGCCATCTCCGACCTCCAGCTGTGGGAACTCGGCCGCGGCGTCAGCGGCTGAGCGGCACCAAACGGCCCGCACACACCGCGGGCCGGACCAGACCATTCAGATCAGCCAGTGAAACTGAGAAGGACGTTCGCGTGATGAGACGTAACCAGTGGTTGGCGGCCCCTCTCGGCGCGGCCACCGCCGCCGCACTGCTCAGCGGCTGCGGTGCGACGGATGGCTCGAACGCCGGCAGCGGCAAGGGCGTCGTCATGGGCATATCCGACAAGGTGAAGGCCACCGACCCCGCCTCGGGCTACGACCCCGGCTCCTGGCTGCTCTTCAACAACGTCTTCCAGTCGCTGCTGAGCTTCCCCAAGGGCGGCACCACGCCCGAACCCGACGCCGCGCAGGCCTGCGGGTTCAAGGGCAACGACAGCAAGGTGTACGAGTGCACCCTGCGCGGCGGCCTGAAGTTCAGCAACGGCAACAGCCTCACCGCCAAGGACGTCAAGTACTCCTTCGAGCGCACGCTGAAGATCAACGACGAGAACGGCCCCGCCGTCATGCTCGCGTCGATCGGCTCCATCGAGACCCCCGACGACAAGACCGTCGTCTTCAACCTCAAGAACTCCGACGCCACCTTCCCGAGCAAGATCGCGTCGGGCGCCGGCTCCATCGTCGACCACACCGAATACCCCGCGGACAAACTCCGCGGGGACGGCAAGGCCACCGGATCCGGCGTCTACAAACTGGACTCGATCAACGACAAGAGCGCGAGCTTCTCCGTCAACGGCTCCTACAGCGGCAAGGCCAAGCCGAAGAACAGCGGCGTCACCATGAAGTTCTTCAACGAGGACCAGGCCGCCCTCAAGAAGGTCCTCGAAAGCGGCGACGTCGACTTCGCCTTCCGCGGCCTCGCCGCCAAGGACATCGCCGGCCTCGCCTCCCAGAACGGCGACCAGAAGGTCGAGGTCGTCCAGGGCGCCGGCGCCGAAGTCGAACACCTCGTCTTCAACGTCAACGACCCGGTCGCCGGAAAGCTCCCCGTCCGCAAGGCCATCGCCTACCTCGTCGACCGCGAAGCCCTCGTCAAGCAGGTCTACGACGGCACGGCCACCCCGCTCTACTCCATCGTCCCGGCCGGCATCGCCTCGCACACCACCGCCTTCTTCGACCGCTACGGCGGCAGCCCCCAGCCCGAGAAGGCCAAGAACGTCCTGCGCGCCGCCGGCATCAAGGACAAGGTGAAGATCACCCTGTACTCGACGCCCAGCCGCTACGGCCCCTCGACCGACCAGGAATTCCAGCTCATCGCCAAGCAGCTCAACGACAGCGGCCTCTTCGAAGCCGACGTCAAGTCCGTCGAGTTCGAGCAGTACGAGAAGGACATCCAGGACGGCAAGTACGGCGTCTACGTCAAGGGCTGGGTCCCCGACTACCCCGACGCCGACAACTTCACGCAGCCGTTCTTCGGCCCGGACAACGTCCTGCACAACAACTACGACAACAAGGAGATCATCGGGACCATCATCCCGGCGACCTCCGCCAAGTCCGACCGCGCCGCCACCGCCAACGACTACGCCCGCCTCCAGGACATCGTCTCCGACGAGGTCCCGCTCCTCCCGCTCTGGCAGAGCAAGCAGTACGCCGTCACCCGCCAGAACGTGACCGGCCTGCAGTGGTCCCTCGACGCCTCGACCGTCTTCCGCTTCTGGGAGATCAGCAAGGGCTGAACCGGCCGCCACGGCAACGGGCCCGCCTCCGCGCGACGCGGAAGCGGGCCCGTCCCCGTACAACGGCGGCCGCGGCCGCCCTACTGGCCGGCGCCCGGCCGCACCAGACCGCTCTCGTACGCGTACACCGCCGCCTGCACCCGGTCGCGCAGGCCCAGCTTCGTCAGCACGTGCCCCACATGCGTCTTGACCGTCGTCTCGCTCACGAACAGGTCCGCCGCGATCTCCGCGTTCGACAACCCCCGCGCCACCAGCTTGAGCACCTCGACCTCGCGCTCGGTCAACGTACCGATCATGTCCGGCATGCTGTCCTCGCCCGACGGCAGATGACCCGCGTACTTGTCCAGCAGTCGGCGCGTGATGCTCGGCGCGAGCATCGCCTCACCACCCGCCACCACCCGGATCGCCTGCACCAGCTCCTGCGCCGGAGCGTCCTTCAGCAGGAAGCCGCTCGCACCCGCCCGCAGCGCCTCCACCACGTACTCGTCCAGATCGAACGTGGTCAGCACCAGCACCTTCGCCGGCCCGTCCCGGCCCGGCCCGGTGATCTGCCGGGTCGCCTCCACCCCGTCCATCCGCGGCATCCGGATGTCCATCAGCACCACATCGGGCTGCAGCGCCCGCACCTGGTCCAGCGCCTGCAGCCCGTCCCCGGCCTCGCCGACCACCGCCAGGTCCTGTTCGGCCTCCAGGATCATCCGGAAACCGGTGCGCAGCAGCGGCTGGTCGTCGACCAGCAGTACGCGGATCGCCACAGGGTCTACCTCGTGTTCGTCGGACGCCATCGGGGGACGCCGCCCATTCTGCCCTGACCCGAAGATCGGAACTCCTCCCCGGCCCCGCCTACGGACCCGAAGGACTCCCCGAAGCACTCCCCGAAGGACCCGACGGATCCTCCACCACGCCCCGCGGCGGGACGGCCAGAGGATAGACCGGGGGAGTGCCGCCGAACTCCGGACACACCGCCTGATGATCACACCAGCCGCACAGCTTCGTCCGCCGCGGCCGCCAGTCACCGCTCTCCGTCGCCTCCCGGATCGCGTCCCACAGAGCCAGCAGCTTGCGCTCCATCCGCTCCAGATCCTCGACCACCGGGTCGTACGTCAACACGTCCCCACTGCCCAGATACACCAGCTGCAGCCGCCGCGGCACCACCTGCTTGAGCCGCCACACCACCAGCGCGTAGAACTTCATCTGGAACAGCGCGCCCTCCGCGTACTCCGGCCGCGGCGCCTTGCCCGTCTTGTAGTCGACGATCCGCACCTCACCCGTCGGCGCCACGTCCACCCGGTCGATGATCCCGCGCAGCCGCAGCCCCGACTCCAGCTCCGTCTCCACGAAGAACTCCCGCTCCACCGGCTCCAGCCGCGTCGGGTCCTCCAACGTGAACCACCGGTCCACCAGCGCCTCGGCCTCCGTCAGCCAGCGCGCCAGCTCCACCCCCTCGCCGCCCCCGCCACCTGTCTCGTACACACATCTGCCGCTGCCGACGATCTAGTACGCCTGAGCCGCGCCCCCGGTCCCCTCCGGCGGGGGCGCGGCTCAGGCGTACAGCTCCTCGATCTCCCCGGCGTAGCGTTCCGCGACCGCCCGGCGGCGGAGCTTCAGGGTCGGGGTGAGGGTGCCCGCGTCCACCGTGAAGTCCTCGGCCAGGATGCGGAAGGCGCGGACGCGGGCCGGGCGGGAGACCGTGGCGTTGGCCGCCTCGACCGCCTCCTCGACGAGGGCCCGTACCGCCGGGTGGTCGCCCGGTGCGGCGGGGTCCAGGGCCACCGACTCGCGCGCCGCCCAGGCGGCGATCTCCTCCGCGTCCAGGGTGATCAGGGCAACCGGGTGGGGGCGGCGGTCGCCGATCATGACCGCGCGGGAGACGTAGCGGGAGCGCTGGACGGCGAACTCCAGCTCGGTGGGGGTGATGTTCTTGCCCGCCGAGGTGATGATCAGCTCCTTCTTGCGGCCGGTGATGGAGAGGTAGCCGTCGGCGTCCAGTTCGCCGAGGTCCCCCGTGTGGAGCCAGCCGTCCCCGTCCAGCGCCTGCGCCGTCGCGGCGTCGTTGGCGTGGTACCCCGGGAAGACCATCGGGCCCCGGGCCAGCACCTCGCCGTCCCGCGCGATGCGGACCTCACAGCCGGCGATCGGGCGGCCCACCGAGCCGTAGCGGACCCCGGCCGGGTGGTTGAGGCTGATGACCCCGCCCGACTCCGTCATCCCGTACCCCTCGAACACCGCGATCCCGCAGGCGCGCAGGAAGTCGAGCGTGGCCGGGGCGATCGGCGCCCCGCCCGTCAGCGCCCACTGCAGCCGGCCCCCGAACGCGCCCCTGACCAGGGAGTACAGGGACTTGTCGGCAGCCTCGTACGCCGCGCGGGACTCGGCCGGCAGCCGGCCCTCCGCGGCCAGCAGCCCGAGGCGGACCGCCTCGCCGAAGCGGTCGGCGCCGCCCTCCTGGGACTCCGCCAGGGACAGGACCACCGAGTGCAGCTTCTCGAACAGCCGGGGTACGGAGGGCAGGTGCGTGGGCCGGGCCTCGGCCAGCTCGCCGATGACGTCCTCGATCCGGCCGCCGAAGTAGCAGAGCTCGCCGCCCTCCAGGAGGGTGGTGAACTGGATCAGCTGGGCCAGCAGGTGGGCGAGCGGCAGGTAGAGGTACGTGGAGTCGCCCGGGCCGCCCTTGATGAGCGGGAGCGTCGCGTCCTGGATCGCGCCCAGGTTTCCGTGGGTGAGGCGACAGCCCTTGGGCAGCCCGGTCGTCCCCGAGGTGTAGACGATCGAGGCGTCGGCCTCCGGGGCCACCGCGGCCGCCCGCGCCAGGAGTTCGGCCTCGGAGGCGGCCCCGGGCAGGGACCGCAGCCCGTCCATCGCCACCACCGCGCGCAGCGCCGGCAGCTCCCCCTTGGCCCGCAGCGCCTCCACCCGCGCCGCCTGCGCCGCGTCGTCGCAGACGACGGCCACCGCCCGCGAGTCCGAGAGCACCCAGGCGAGCTCCTCCTCCCCCGCCGTCGGGTACACGGGCACCAGGACGGCGCCCGCCGCCAGCACCCCGAAGTGCGTGTACGTCCACTCCGGGCGGGTCTCCGCGAGCACCGCGACCCGGTCTCCGGCGGCGACCCCGAGGCCGAGCAGGGCCCGCCCGGACTCCCGTACGCGGATCCGCAGCTGCCCGTACGAGACCGTCGACCAGCCGCCGCCCGCCGCCTTGTGCCGCAGCGCGGTCTCCGCCGCGTACCGCTCGCCCGTCCACTCCGTGAACACCGCCAGCGTGCGCGGCCGCACGTCGCTCGTCGTTCCGTCCATGGTGTCGCTCACCGCATCGCTCACCGCGTCGGTCACCGCGTCGGTCATCGGGCTCGCCTCCCCCTCGGGTCGTACCGATGACGCTAGGCACCGCGAGGGCGCCGGCGGCATGACCGGAAGCGTCACCCCCGCTGACCCCAGCGCTCAATGCGGCTACCGTCAGAGCCATGGGGAGGCGGACGATCACCGTGCACCACGTGCGCGCCGTGCTCGCGGGGGCGCGCGGCAGCGGCATCGACACCGTGCCACTGCTCCAGGAGGCGCAGATCCCGCCGCTGCTGCTGGGCGACGACCGGGCGCGCGTCACCCCCGCGCAGTTCGCGCGGCTGTTCCGGGCGCTGTACCGGAGCACGCAGGACGAGTTCCTGGGCCTTTCCTCCGTGCCCAGCAGGCCGGGGACCTTCGCGATGATGTGCCACGCGGCGCTGGGCTGCCGGGACCTCGGGGCGGCGGTGGAGCGCTCCGCCGCCTTCTACGGGCTGTTCCCGGGCGGGCCGGAGCTGGCGCTCGAAGTCGAGGGCGGGCAGGCGCGGTTCACCGTCCGCAACGACTTCGCGCGGGACGAGGAACGGTTCCTCACGGAGTGCGTGATCGCCATCTGGCACCGGCTGAGCAGCTGGCTGATCGGGCGGCGCATCCCGCTGGCGTACGCGTCCTTCGCGTATCCGCCGCCGCCCCACGAGGCGGAGTACGAGACCCTCTTCGACTGTCCGGTCCGCTTCGGCGAGCAGCGCACGGGCGCGGCCGCGGCCTTCGACGCGCACTGGCTGACCGCGCCGCTGGTCCGGGACGAGGCCGCGCTCGACGCGATGCTGCGCCGGGCCCCCTTCGACCTGCTGTCGCGGCCGGAGTACGGGACCACGGTCGCGGAGCAGGTCCGCCGGACCCTGACGCAGGCGCTGCGCGGCTCGCCGCGGCTGCCGGAGCTCGGGGAGGTGGCGGGCCGCCTCGCGGTCTCGCCGGCGACGCTGCGGCGGCGGCTGCGCGAGGAGGGCACGTCCTTCCAGGAGTTGAAGGACCACGTGCGGCGGGACGCGGCGATCGCGGGGCTGGCGGAGAGCCGCGAGCCCATCGCGGAGCTGGCCGCCCGCCTCGGCTTCTCGGAGGACACCGCCTTCCACCGCGCGTTCCGCCGCTGGACGGGCACGACCCCGGGCGCGTACCGCATCGCGTCGGGCGGTTAGGGCAGACACCAGCAACGTCGGTACGGAGGCGTAGGGTTGGCGCGTGGCCGAGGGTGCTGTTGAAATTTCCGCGGGCGGTGCCGGGTTGGACGGCGCCACCATCGTGACGTCGTCTCGCGTACACGGAACGCCGAGTACATCCCTCCGTGTCTCTGTGAGCCAGATCTACGGAGCCTCCTGGCAGGGCCTGACGGCGAAGAAGCTGGCCTTCTTCCGGCTCGCCCTCCTTGCCGCTGACCACGATGCGCTAGAGGTACACAAGGGACTCGACCACGTCGTTCCCGTCGGCGACAGCGGTGATTTCTGCATCCTGCTGCACCAGGGCAACACCCGCGTAGGCGCACTGCAAGAGTGGCTGTACGGCCTGCCGGACGAGCTTGCCCTGCCGGCCGGGCCTGCCCTGCCGCAGCTGTCCGCCCTGTCGGGGGCCCAGGCCCTGCTCAGCCGTCATGACCGGCTCCAAGCGCACGAGCGCGAGTACATCGCCGCCGCCCTGGAACAGCTGGGCCACCTGCTCGGGCTCCGAGGATGGAGCTCCGCTCACCTGACGTGGACCCCACCCGTGCTGCCGACGCTGCCCTGCGGGGTATTGCGGCGGGCGGCTACGCGCGTGCCGCGGGCACCGGATGCGGATGCGGTGCCCCCAGCCGTGTGCGACAGCCGGACCAGCAACCGGATGTTCGGCGCTCGGCACATGCTGCTGGAGCTCGCTGCCTGACGTGGCGCTCTGGCGGCTCCATCCGCCAGATGCGACAGAAAGTCAGCTCGTGAACAAGATTTTCGCCCTCCTCCGGAGTCTGCTCAAGCCCGCTCCCGGCCGCCCCGCATGGGGAAGGGACGGGAGCAATGGTTCGGCGGTTCCGCCGGCCGATCCGGCCGACCAGACCGACCAGGAGTAGATGCTGCGCCACGGCCGCCGCCCGGGCCCGCGGGTCCGGGGGCGGGTGTGTGAGACTCCCCTCCTGACCAACCAGGGTGGGAGCTTTACCGTGCGCGAACGCATCAAGCCGTCGAGGACGTCCAGGACGTCCGGGATCGCCACAAGGGCCCTGGCCTGCGCGATCCTGTTGGCAGCCGCTCCGCTGTCCGGCTGCACGGCCGACGACTCCGACTCCGACTCCCGGGCGCAGGACGTCGACCGGAACACCGTGGACCGCGAGCTGCAGGCAGCGATCCGCAAGGCCGGCCTCGACCCGGCCAAGGGGAAGACCACCGGCGTGCCGAACGGGGTCCCGAATCCGAGCTCCGCCGGCTGGGTCGCGGTCCTCGCCACCCCCGAAGCGGAGCGGGCCCTGCCGAAGATCGCGGCGGAGCTGGAGCGCCTGGGCTGGCACCCGGACCCCGACGGCTCACATCCCCTCAGCTACGAGAAGTCGGACTGGTTCCTGCTGGGCCGCAACGTGACGGAGGCCGACGCGGTCACCCTCAAGCCGGGCGAGAGCCTCCTGACCCTGACGGCCACGGACTTCGGCCCCTAGCGCCTGGCCCGTGGCCGAATGACCGCCCGCGCGCTCAGTGGCGCTGGGGCCGTCCGCCCCGCTGCGGGAGCGCCGCCGCGAGCAGCGACACGAGGAGGGCGAGCGCGCCCAGGGCGGCGACCGCGAGGGCCGTGACGTGGACGACGGTGATCCACAGCGCCGGCTCGCCGTACGCGCGGTCGCCCAGCGCCCGCGCCTCGCCCTTGTACGCCAGCTTGCCCGAGCCGTCGCGGCCGATGTCGTCCGCGTACGAGTACAGCGTGCCGGTCCGGGCCTTCCCGTCGGCCGTCCACGAAGTGCCCCCGCACTTGCTGGTGCTCTTGGCCGATCCGCTACGGCCCACGACGGTCTCCACTCCGCAGCTGCTCGGGAGTTGGACGGTGACGGGCTCGGCGAAGGCGTAGGCCGCGCCCCAGCCGGTGGGCTGCTGGGAGGCCATCCCGACGAAGAAGAAGACGGCGAGCCCGATTCCCGCGAGGACCAGGCTCGCGCTCGCCCGGTTCTTGAACTTCTGCCCGCGTGTCACAACGGCCACAACTCCCCCAAATGGTGTGTTCATGCCAATAAATGCGGCGAGGAAGGCCGAGGAAGAGCAAGGAGAAGCAAGCATCCACCTGGCCGGTTTCCATCCCCGCGTGTCGCGCGTTTGTACCGCACCCGCGGCTACGCCGACAAGGTGAATGAGGTCCCGGGTCAGGAAAGGTGAGCTGTGCGGTCAGCGACCTTCCTACCGGTCGGTCACTACGGTCTCCTCACCTACCCCCACCGGACCCATCGGGAGAGCCGCCCCATGCGCATCCGAAGCTCAGCCCTCGCCGCCGTGGCCGCCCTGGCCCTCGCGGCCGCGATCCCCGCGACCACCGCACGCGCGGACGACGAGGCCGGCCAGTCCGGCCGGACCGGCCAATCCGCCCGCCCCGGCGACATCGTGAGCAGCGTGCCGTCCGCCTTCCACCCGCTGCCCGGCCAGCCCACCCACACCAAGGCCTGGAAGATCCACTACAACTCGACCACCGCCGACGGCGCCCCCAACGTCGTCTCCGGCACGGTCATCGTCCCGCAGGACGGCCGCACCGGCCCGCGCCCGCTGATCACCTACGCCGTCGGGACCGTCGGCATGGGCGATTCCTGCGCGCCGAGCAACAACCTCCCGTACGGCACCTCCATGGAGGCCAACCTCATCCAGCAGCTCACCCTGCGCGGCTGGGCCGTCGTCGTCACCGACTACGAGGGCCTCGGCACCCCCGGCGTCCACACCTACACCGTCGGCCCCTCCGCCGGGCACGCCGTGCTCGATGCCGCCCGCGCCGCCACCCGCCTGCCCGGGACGGGGCTGTCCGCGAACACCCCGGTCGGCATCATGGGTTACTCCCAGGGCGGCCAGGCCAGCAGCTGGGCCGCCGAGCTGCAGGGCTCGTACGCACCGGAGTTGCAGGTCAAGGGCACCGCGACGGGCGGCGTCCCGGCCGATCTCCTCAAGGTGGCCGACTTCAACAACGGCTCCTACGGCTCCGGCCTCATCTTCATGGCCGCCGCCGGCCAGGACGCGGCCTTCCCGGAGCTGAAGCTCGACTCCTACCTCAACCCGGCGGGCAAGGCCCTGGTGGCCGGCATGAAGGAGAACTGCGTCGCCATCGACGCCGTCGCCGGCTCCTTCAAGCGGATCTCCGACCTGACCACCCGCAACCCGCTCGCCCAGCCGGACTGGCAGGCCCGGCTGAACCAGAGCAAGCTCGGGCGCACCGCCCCGGCCGCGCCGGTGTACCAGTACCACGCGCTCGGCGACGAGCTCATCCCGTACGCCGTCGGCAGCCGGCTGCGCTCCGACTGGTGCGCGAAGGGCGCGAACCTCGAGTTCGACACGATCTGGCTCGGTGAGCACGTCAGCGGGGTGATCACCCAGTCCCTGGCGGCCGGAAACTGGCTCGCGGACCGGTTCGCCGGCCGCTCGGCCCGCCCCAACTGCTAGCGGTACAAGGTTGGTTGCCCCGCCGGGGGTCCTCACTCCCCGGCGGGGCAGGACCGTGTCCCGGACGGGAGCCGTCCGTCGAGCAGGAAGTGGTCCACGTAGCCGCGCACGCAGGAGGAGGCCACGTACCCGGTGTGGCCGTCGCCCTTGTAGTCCACGACGACGGTGTTGCCGAGCCGCTTCGCCGTCTCCTCCGTCCACTCGTACGGGGTGGCCGGATCGCCGCGGGTCCCGACGAGCAGCATGCGCGGGATGCCGGCCGGGCGGTCGATCTTCCGGATGAAATCGGTGCCCGCGGGGCGCCCGTAGCAGGACAGGACCGTCATCAGCTGGCGCGGCCCGAAGACGGGCGAGGCGGCGAGGAAGAGCGGCGCGAGCTCCGCCAGCTCCCGCTCGACGGTCGCCGGGGAGGCCTTGGCGTCGCCGCGGTCCGGGTCGTCGGCGCAGTTCACCGCGACGAGGGCGGCGGCGGTGTTGTCGCCGGGGACGGTGGCACCGCTGCCGCTGCCCTCGTCCGGGGCCGGGGGTGGGGGCGAGCGCCAGCGCGCTGATCGTCTGTGCCGGCCCTGCGGCCTGGGAAGGCAGGATGACGGCGGCGGCGAGGACTACCAGGGCGCGCAGCACGGAGGCGATGCGGAAGACCCGCTTGGTTCCGTGCCGGTCGACCATCGTCCCGGCCAGGGAGAACGCCGCGAGGCGGGGGATCCACTCCAGCGCGAACGGCCTTCGGCCAACCCCTCCGCCACCCGCGACCCCGAGCAGGCGCGCCTCGCCGATCCGCGGACCGCCGCCTTCGCGGAGCGCGCCGCGTTCGGCGAGTTCGTACGCCGCTTCCCGACCGCGCTCTGCTCCGCGCGCGACGCCGCCGAGGCGGGCCGGCTCCTCGACGCCTGGGGCGAGGCCCTGTGGCAGGCCGCCGTGAACAGGGCGCAAGGGCGCCGCCCCGGCGGAGACCTGGCGGCCGGAGACGACCGCCCGCTGTACTGGACCCGACTGCGGATGACCGTACAACTGGCGGACTGGAAGCCGGGGTTCCCCGTCGACCGGTCGGCCCTGCGGTCCCGTTTCGAGGACGCCTCGCGGGGTCTGACAGCCAACGACTTCCGCGGCACCCCGGGCGTGCGGCGCCTGTTCGTCAGCGGATTCGACCCCTTCGGCCTCGACACCGAACTGCGCCGGGCCAACCCCTCCGGCTCCGCCGTCCTCCAGCTCAACGGACGCCGCCTCACGCTCGCCGACGGCACCCCCGTGGAGATCCGGGCCGTGGTCCTGCCCGTGCGCTACGCCGACTTCGACGCCGGGATCGTGGAGCGCGCGTACGGTCCCCGTCTCGCGGCGGGTCCGCGTGCCGCCGACATGATCACCAGCATCAGCCAGGGCTACCCCGGGATCTTCACGCTGGAGGCGTGGGCGGGGCGCGCCCGGTCGGCCGACCCGTACCCGGACAACGCCGACGCACTCTCGGGGGGCACGTACGCGCACCCCGTCACGGCGCCGGGTCTCGGCCCGGGAGCGGAATTCCTGCGGACCACCCTCCCCACCGACGCCATGACCGCCGTCCAGAGCCCGTACCCGGTGCTGCTGAACACCGAAGTCAGCGAGATCCCCGCAGGTCAGGACAGCCCCGTGGACCGCACGGACGGGCCCACCCCCGGCTCCCGCGCCGTTGCGGGCGGAGGCGGCGGCTACCTCTCCAACGAGGTCGCCTACCGCTCCAACCGGCTCCGGACCGAACTGAGCCCCCGGCTGCCCGGCGGCCACCTGCACACGCCCGTGCTCACGGGTCTGCCCACCGACCCGAACCAGCTGACCGGCGCGGCGTTCGAGCAGAACGAGAGCGCGATCGCCGCGGAGGTACGGGAGGTGCTACTGCATTCCGCCCCAGCCGCTCCGTGAGCCGCCGTGCGGCAACCCGTACCCGAGCCGTGCGCGCTGCATCCTGAGCGGGCAGGGTCGTGTCACGGGTGTGGCGTGCGCCCCGCAGGGAATCTTCTGGTGGAGGTCAGCGCCACGAAGGAAGGCCATGGGAACCCAGACGTTCACCATTCCCCCGGTGCGCACCGGCTTTCGCTGGCGCATCAACCCGCACCACTCCGCCGAGATGGACGCCGGCGCGAACGCGTGGGCCTTCGGGCTGTTCAGCGACGACCCGCGCGTGCCGGCGCCGGTGCCGACCGACAACTACACGACGTGGGCGGCGCTGTGCTTCCCCGACGTGGATCCCGACCTGCTGACCCGTTGGTGCCGCTTCAACGCGCTGTACACGGTCATGGAGAACAAGCAAGAGGCCCTGTACGGGACGAGCGGCGCCGGCAGCGCCGAACGGCTGTGGGAACGCACGGTCACACTGCTCTTCCGGCAGTCGCACGCCGACGACGTGTTCACCGCAGGTGACTGGGGCGACGGACTGCCCCGGTACAACCTGACGGCGGCCATGACGATCGCCGAGAAGCTCCCGGAATCGCTGGCCCGGTACTTCCTGCGGCGCATCGCGTACATGGCGCAGGCGCAGTACCGGGAGGACCACGCGATCCGGTCGCCCCGCATGGGGTGGGGAGAGTACCTGGAGTACCGGCACGTCAACTTCGGTGTCCCGCTGTTCACCGCGACCATCCCCGCGCTGCTGGAGCGAAACCTTTCCGCGGACGAATGGGAATCGACCGAGCGGGGCCAACTCGACCGGCTGACGGCGCATCACTGCTGCCTCGTCAACGACCTGTACTCGTTCCGGAAGGAGTGGAACGACAGGAACGGGAAGAAGGCGCACGTCCAGGCCGTCTCGGTGCTGCAACACGCCTACGGCCTGGGCATTCAGGAAGCCCTGGACAGACTCGTCGGGACGATCGAGGAGACGGAACGGCAGTACGTCGCGCTCCGCTCGCGCTGGGCCCTGACACCGGAAGCCGACGAGTACTGCGACCGCCTGGAGGACATCAGCGCGGGGAACCTGCGCTACCACCAGACCTCGCCCCGATTCCATGGGGGCGGTTTCGAGGGCGTGTTCACAGGTGGGGAACTGCGGGTGACCGGAGGGCGATCGGGACGACCGTAGCCGTCGACTCTCGCCGTGGCCGCGCCGCGCGCCTCGCCGTCCCGTCCCGTCCCGTCACGAGGCCGTCCCCCGGCGGGCCGCGTGCCAGGCTTCGGCGAACAGTTCGTGCGGCGGGACCGGGGACAGCAGGCGCAGGAACGGCAGCTCCGGCTCCGAACGTCCGACGGTGACCCCGTGGGGGCCGAGCTTGACGGTTTCCAGGGGCAGATGCGGGGCTTTGAGGTCGGTCCACGGGCCGGGAACGAAAGCCGTCCGGCCGGCGCGGGCCCGGCGCCCGGTCTCCACCGCGCCCGCGTCCACCAGTTCCGCCTGCGCCGCCTTGTGCCGGGCCGCCGTCCAGCCGTTCCAGCGGCGCACGTTCTGGTCGGTGGGCCGGGCCAGCGCCAGCAGTTGGAGGTACAGGGCGGCCGCGTCGGCGCCCGCCCCGAGGACGGCGCCCACCTCGGCCACCAGCTCCGGAACGCTGAGGGCCGGGTTGAGCTCGTGGCCGCCGGGCAGGACCGGGGTGTCGGCGGCGCGGGCGAACATCCGGTCCGGAGCCCCGCCGCGGACCGCCTGGATCCGGCGGATCCCTGCCAGCAGCTCGGGCAGGTCCAGGGTCGCGCACAGTCGCTCGGCCCGCTCGGCCCTGGCGGGTTCGGCGAGGGCGGCCGGCCGCAGGAACACGTCGCGGCCGGGCACCGACACCACGAACAGCCCGTCGTCGTGGGCCGTGGAGACCACGGTGTCCTCGCGGTACAGGGGCCGGGGGCAGGGCAGCACGGTGCCCTCGTACGGGGTGAAGGCGGGGTCTCCTGGTACGGCCCGGCCCAGGGCGTGGTGCCGGCCGAGCGGGATGAGGGTCCGCGGGTCGTCCATCCGGGCCCGCAGGGCCGTGTGCACCGAGGCGGCCGCGGCGGCCGCCGGATGGCCGGCCGGGAGTTCGGTCAGTGCCCAGGCGACGACGGACGCCGGGGCCGCGTGCACGGGGTGCTGCACGAAGACCGGACGCCCGGCGCTGCCGTCGGCCTCGGCGTGGTGGAGGCAGAGCCCGCCGTTCACGGCGCCGACCAGGATGCCGCCGGCCGCGGGCACGCTCCGGCCGGCGGCTTCCGGGCCGCCCGTCAGGGCGCGGGCCCAGCCGGAGCCCAGCCCGAGATCGGCTTCCAGGGCGGCGGCGAGGTCCTCGTCGACGTACTCCGTGGCGCCGAGGAGCCCTGCCCACGCGTCGGCCATCCGCTCGGCGGCCGCGGTCATCCCGTCCGGCTCCCACAGTTCGGAGGGCTCCTGCGGGACGCCCGCGGCGAGCACCGCCCGGCAGCCGCCGTCGCCGAGACGGTGGCGCAGCCCGTCGTACTCCCGGGCCATCGCCTTGTTCGCCTTGTACGGGGCCGCCCTCAGCGTCTTGAGGTGCTCGTCGTGGTCGGCGCGGTGCGGCAGACCGCCGAGCACCAGGGTGGCGATCGCCCGCCGGACGCCCGTACGCCGTGCGAAGGCCTCCACCGCCTCGGACGGCAGGGCGAGGGGCCCGCGCCGGGCCAACAGGTCCAGCAGCAGGGGCAGTCGCCCCGCGTCGTCCCGGTCGACGGTGCGGACCGCGTCGTCCGCAGGGGCGTCGGCCGCGGGGTTGTCGTTCGTAGCGGCGTCGTTCCCAGGGGCGTCGTTCGTAGCGGCGTCGGCCGCGTCGTCGGCGGGCCGCACGGCGGGAGTGCCTGCGTGACCGCCGGCCCCGGTGCGCCAGCGCCCGCCGCGTGCGGCGAACGGCTGGTCGGCCCAGGTCTCCAGCAGGGCGGTGAGGGCCGTGCGGTCCTCGTCGGAGGTGGTGCGGACGGCGGTGCGCCACGCCACCGCGTCGATGGAGCCGATCAGCGCGGTCCATGGCGCCGGGGTCGCCGGCAGGGCCAGCTGCCTGGTCTCTTCGTCGATCTCGCCGCGAAGGTGGCGCCCCTCGGCCGCGACGGCGGTCAGGGTCGCGGGGTGCGCTCCCGGTAGGTAGGAGCCGTACGGCCGGATCTGCGGCAGCAGTCCGCCCAGCGCGGGGGCGAGCGCGGTGTCCGGGATCGCGCGGCGCAGTACGACCGCCGGGCCCGCGCGCATGATGCCGACGCGGCGGGAGAGCTCCTCGCGGCGCCGCAGGACGTCGGCGGCGAGCCGCGCGGCCCGTACGACGCCGTCCACCACCCTGGGTTCGGACACCCCGGGCAACAGCCGGGCGACGCGGTCCCGGAGGGTGTCGTCGTCCCGGAGGGTGTCGTCGTCCCGGCGGGCTTCGTGGTCGCCGGTCCGGACGGCGGCGTCGAGGATGGCCCGTACGGTATCGCCCCCGAGCACGCGCAGGGCCGCGGAGGAGGCCGCGTGGCGCGGGGTGAGGAAGTGCCAGAAGGCGGGCGGCGGGAACGGGCCCACGCCGTGGCCCGAGGGGCGGCCCCGCCGCGCGGCGTCCGGGCCGGGGAAGCCGCCGGCCTCCCAGAGCAGCGAGTTGTGCTCCGCGGCGTGGCAGCGGATGGCCGTCTCACCCGCCAGGACGGCGTCCTCGCCTCCCTGCGGCAGGCGGATGATGCCCCAGGGCCGGCGGCCCGGGCGTCCGCTGCGGTAGCGGGCGCGACGGCCGTCAACGCCTTCGAGCAGGAACTCGGTCGGTGAGGGGCCCGCGTACGGGGTCCGGTGCAGCACCCGGCAGCCGGTGAGCTCGCCGTCCTGGCCCAGGAGGGATGCGGGGGCGTCCGGCGGGAGGGCGGCGAGCGTCAGCTGGTCCCCGAAGAAGGCCGTGCCCGGGGGCAGATCGGCGGAGCCGTGGAACTCGGGCAGGGTGTGGTCGGCGGCTCGGTCCCCCGTCACGGGGTCCACCCGCGCCCAGCCCTTGCATCCGGAGAAGACCTCGGAGCTCCAGAAGCGCGTGCCGTCGCTCATCTGGAAGTCGTGGTGGTGGATGCCCTCCCGGCCGCCGGGGCGCAGGACGCGCTCCCCGTCGTGGCGGCCGCTGCCGTCCCGGGTCTCGAACTGGTAGCCCAGGCCGCCCTGGATGCTGCCGCCGTACGGTCGCAGACCGTAGGTCCGGGCGGGTACGAAGACCTCCTCGGGGCGGTCGGACCAGAAGGCCAGGGATCCGAAGGCGTGGGCGGGGTCGGTGGACCAGCTGACCAGGAACTGCCCTCCCGCGTAGTGGACGACGTGGTGCGCGGCGTCCTCGGGCAGGGTGAACCCGGCGGTGGCACGGACGGAGCCGGGGGCGACCGCCACGGCCTTCGAGCGGCCGTAGACGGTCAGGACGGGCCAGGTGCAGGTGACCCCGGCGACCTCCTCTGGCGCCAGCGCGGCGCGTGCCTCCTCCAGGGCGGGCCAGCACAGTTCCTCGGGGAGGCCGCCGCGCAGCGCACGGGCGAGCGGGCCGGCCGGGGCGAGGGCGGCGAGGGCCTCCTCGATGCCGTCCAGGGCGGTGGCCGTGGGCCGGTCCAGCAGGCCGGCCAACTCCTCCACGGCCTCGTCGGCAGCGGCGAGGCCGCCGCCCGCCAGGGCTCCGAGCAGGCTCTCGACGCGGGCGTGCACCTCGGTGGCGATGCCCGGGTTCTCCGGGAGCCGGGTGATGGCGGTGCCGCCGCCGCGCAGGCCGGCGTGCACGGTGCCCTCCAGCCGGGGCCCGAACACCGGGTCCGCGGCGAGGGCCTTGAGGTCGCGGCGCGAGCCGTCGCCCCAGAAGCTCAGCCGGACGCTCTCGCCGGGGTCGACGACGGCGATGCCCTCGGCGAGGCATACGTCGAGGAGGTCCGCGTCGAGCCCGGGCCAGCGCCAGCGGTCCTCGTGCAGGGTGACCGGGGTGTCGGCGGCGCGCAGCCGGGGCGCGAACCGGGTGACCAGGTCGAACAGTTCCTCCGGCATCGGCTGTCGGGCCACGCCGCCGTAGGGCACCCGGTGGTGGGAGTACGCGCGGGTGTAGCGGGCCAGCCAGGCGGCGGGGCCGCCCTCCGGCGTGATGCGGCCGGCGGCGGCCGCGTCGGCGGCGCCGGAGCGCAGCAGGACGCGCAGCCAGGCGGCCGCGTCGTTCCTCGACTCGGGGAAGACGTCGAGGAGGGCGGCGAGGACGTCGTCGTCCTGCGGGTGGTCGGCGAGGAGGGCGGCGACCGCGTCGAGCAGCGTGTCCGGTACCGCCTTCCCGCGTGCGGCGCCGACCGTGCGCGCCAGCACACGGGCTTCTTCGGAGCCGTCCAGGCCCGCGGCGCGCGCCGAGGCTCGGATCCGGCGGGCCAGGTCGGCGGGGAGCTCGCCGGGCGAGGCCGCCCACGCGGCGAGGACCCGTACGAACTCCTCGTGCGCGGCGATCGGCTCCGACTCGGCGGCCAACCAGGTCTGGTGTCCGCTCAACTCCTTGACGGGGAGGGCTCCGGAGCGGGCGAGGAGCAGGACGTTCCGCCGCCGCCAAGCCGGGTCCACGGGCAGGTCGTGCTCCCGTTCCGCCGTGCGGGCCAGGGTGTAGGCCCGTCCCGCGGTCCGCGTGTCCCAGGCGGCGAGCCGGTGGGCCACCGTGTCCCAGTACCAGGGCAGATGGGCCGGGGGGAGCGGGCGGGCGAGGCCGGACAGCTCGTCCAGTGCGCGGCCTGCCTTCGGGTACGCGCGGGAGATCCGGTCGCGTACGTCGGCGAGCAGGCCGCGCGCGGCGTCCTCCGCGCCCTGGTCGTGGGCGCGGGCCCAATCCGCGTAGGCCTCGGAGTGGCTGGGGTCCGACGGGAGCGGGACGGCATGGTTCATGATCCGATCCTGACACGCCCCGCTGACACCGCCGCCACCCCCTCCGCGCGGTCCCGGCCGTCCTCTGCGAACAGGTACACGGGAGTGCATGCCCACCGCCTCGCCGCCTGGGACACGCGGACCGCGGGACGGGCCTACACCGCAAGCGTAAGGTGTGTATAAGAGACCGGGCCAGGGAGGGCCGGAGGCGGCGTCGCGAACCCGTGAGGGAGCGGCGCCGCACTGCCTCGGCCCGCTGGCGCAGCCCCTGCCGTGCCCCAGAGGAGATCCGCCATGCCCGCACGCCGTACCGCCGCCCGTATCGCCGGCCGTTTCGCCATCGGGCTGGCCCCGCTCGCCGTGGCCGCGTACGCCGCCGCCCCCGCGGCCGCCCACGGGTCGATGACGGACCCGGTCAGCCGGGTGGCGGCGTGCTACGCGGAGGGGCCGGAGGCCCCGAAGTCGGCGGCGTGCAAGGCCGCGGTCGCGGCGAGCGGGGCGCAGGCGTTCTACGACTGGAACGCGGTGAACATCGCGAACGCGGCCGGGCAGAGCAAGGCGCTGATCCCGGACGGGCAGCTGTGCTCGGCGGGCAACGACAAGTACAAGGGGCTGGACCTGGCGCGCGCCGACTGGCCGGCGAGCCCGATGGCCTCGGGCGCGCACACCTTCCGCTACAAGGGCACCGCGCCGCACAAGGGCTCCTTCGAGCTGTACGTGACGAAGGACGGCTACGACCCGACGAAGCCGCTGAAGTGGTCCGACCTGGAGCCGGCGCCCTTCGTGAAGGTCTCCGACCCCGGCATGCAGAGCGGTGACTACGTCTTCTCCGGCACCGTCCCCAACAAGACCGGCCGGCACCTGATCTACAGCGTCTGGCAGCGCTCGGACAGCCCCGAGGCCTTCTACAGCTGCTCGGACGTGGTCTTCGGCAAGGACAACGGCGGGAGCGGCTCGGGCACCGGCACCGGCACCGGCGGCACGGACGGCAAGCCCAGCGCCCAGCCGAGCACGAAGCCCGGAACGAAGCCCGGGACCACTCCCTCGAAGCAGCCCTCCGCCCCCGCGGACAAGCCGGGCACCGGAGTCCCCGGCACCGACGAGGACTGCCCGCTGGCCAAGGCCCCGACCGACCAGCAGATCGCCGACGGCGTCACCAAGTCCACCGTGGAACACAACGGGCACGGGGACAACGACCCAAAGACGAACGGGCAGTCCGCCCCGTCCCCGATCCCCTCGCAAAGCGGGACCGGCGGCACCGACCTCGCGGAGACCGGCGCCAGCGGCGCCACCCCCGCGATCGCGATCGGCGGGGCCGGGGTCCTGGCCATCGGCGCGGCCGTGCTCTTCGGGCTGGCCCGCCGCCGGGCGACCCCGGGCCGCCACGGCCGCTGACCGGCGCTGACCGGCTGCCGGACGTACCGGAAGCCGACGGCCGGCCCGACGGGAAACCGTCGGGCCGGCCGTCAGGCATCAGGCGTCAGTCGTCAGACCTCAGTCGAAGACCGACGCGCAGGTCGTGCGTTCGGCGTGCGCCGGGTCCAGGGCGTTGACCGCCTCGTGCCACGCGATCCGGTCGGTGAGCCCGATGGCCACGTGCTCCGACAGGTCCACCGCGCACAGGTCCTGGAGCAGCACGTTGCGGACGCCCGGTCCGTCGAGGAACTGGCTCCGGTACGGGGTGACCACCTCGTCGTACCTGGTGGCGATCACCGTGTACTTGACGCCGGGGACGGTGTCCCCGCCCGCGTTCAGCTTGTTCTGGAAGGCGGAGCCGGCGATCTGGTCGGCGAGCCCGGGGGTGGCGGAGCTGATCAGGTCCCCCGCGCCGGGGAAGTACGGCAGGAGCCGGGTCAGGCCGAGGAGGGTCGTCCCGTGGTTGTCGGGGGCGAGCCCGACCAGCGCGTTGACCTTGGCGGCGCCGCCGAGGAACTTCAGGTAGTAGCGCGGCATCATGCCGCCCTGGGAGTGGCCGACGATGTCGGTCTTGGGGGCTCCGGTGGCGGCGAGGACCCGGTCCACGAAGACGTCGAGCTGTCCGGCGGACTTGTCGATGGGGCCGAGTCCGTTGAAGAACGGCACGCCGGGCAGCTGCCCGTAGTCGAGGGAGTAGACGCAGTAGCCCCGGTGGACGAGGTACGGCGCGAAGCCGAGCCAGTTGTCCACGGAGTTCCCGAAGGTCCCGTGGACCAGGACGACGGGCCGGGGGTGGGCGGCGGACGGTTTGCAGGACCAGTTGTTCCAGCCGCTGCTCGGCGCCGAGGCGGCTTGGGCCGCGCCGGTGGGGGCGACGAGAGCGGCGGCGGTCAGGGTGAGGACGGCCAGCGGGCGGAGCAGGCGTCTCCAGGGCAGCATCGTGTGATCTCCTTGCGGCTCAAGGGGAGTAACGAGGGGATGGCGCGGGAATTACGTGGGGGTTCATCCCGTGATCCGGATCACAAGGGGTGCTGCAGCCGCCAAATTACGGGCGAGTAGCAAGACAGGGAAGTTACGCGTCGGTAAAAGATGGGCCGGGTTCGGCGCCGGCCGGCCCCGGGGAAGGCCGCGGCGGCGTCATCCATTCGGCCCACCCCTGCTGCGCGCCACCGCCGGTACGCCGAGCGTGTGAGACATGACCCAGCCCACGAACGCAGACTCAGGGCAGTCCGGCGGGTTCCTCGCCGAGATCAAGGACGCCGTGACCACCCGGGCAGCCCTGCTGGTCCTGGGCGTGCTCGCGCTCCAGCTCGCCTTCATCACCTCGTACGTCGGGGCCTTCCACCACCCGAAACCCAGCGAGATCCCGATCGCCGTGGCCGCGCCCGTCCAGCCGGTCGCCGAGCAGTCCGCGAAGCAGCTCGCCGCGCTGCCCGGCAAGCCCCTCGATCCCCGCGCGGTCAAGGACGAGGCGACGGCCCTGCGGCAGATCCAGAACCGGGACGTGGACGGCGCGCTGGTCATCGACCCGGCCGGCAAGACGGACAAGCTGCTGGTCGCGAGCGGCGGCGGGGCCTCCCTGTCGCAGGCCCTCGAGGAGATCGTCGGGCTCGTCGAGACGGGCCAGGGGCGCACGGTCCGGGTGGTCGACGTGGCCCCGACGGCCAAGGGCGACGCCCGGGGCCTGAGCTCCTTCTACCTGGTGGTCGGCTGGTGCGTGGGCGGCTACCTGTGCGCGGCGATCCTCGCGATCAGCGCCGGCGCCAGGCCCGCGAACATCCACCGCGCGGTCATCCGGCTCGGTGCGCTGCTGGTGTACTCCATCGCGGCCGGACTGCTCGGGGCGGTCATCGCGGACCCGGTGCTGGGCGCGCTGCCGGGCAGCATCCTGGGCCTGTGGGGGCTCGGCACCCTCGTCGTCTTCGCGGTCGGCGCGATCACCCTGGCCTTCCAGGGCCTCGCGGGCGTGGTCGGCATCGGCCTGGCGATCCTGCTGGTGGTGGTGCTCGGCAATCCGAGCGCGGGCGGCGCCTACCCGTACCCGCTGCTGCCGCCGTTCTGGAAGGCCATCGGCCCGTGGCTGCCGCCGGGGGCGGGCACTTACGCCGCGCGCTCGATCGCGTACTTCAAGGGCAATGACGTCACCGGGCCGCTGCTGGTCCTGAGCGGCTGGGCGGTGCTCGGCTCGGCCGTCACCCTGGCCTGCGCGGTCTCCCGCAGGGGCAAGGCGGGGGCGGCGGTGGGCAGCGGGCTCCCCGACGGCCCCGGGGAGCCGGACGGCCCCGGGGAGTCGGACGGCCCCGGGGACCCGGACGTCTCCGGCTCCGCCGCGCGGGCGGCCCGCTGATGAACAACCCCCTCCACCTCAACCGGCAGGGCCCGGCCGAACAGGCCGTCTCCGTCAAGCGGATGGAGCCCAGCGCGCAGGCGCAGCTGGGCGCGCTGGGCCTCACCGGCTTCATCGTGGTCACCACCATCGCCACCGGCATCGACGCGGGCATCTTCCCGGAGAAGCTCAGCCACTCGGTGCTGCCACTGGTCGGCTTCTTCATCGGCGGGCTCGCCCAGCTGCTGGCCGGGCTCTTCCAGGCGCAGCGCGGCGACACCTGGCACGCCACCGTCTTCGGCGGCTTCGGGCTCTTCTGGATGGCGAAGGCCCTGCTGCTCCAGTGGGTGCTGCCGGCCACCGATCCGGCGTTGCGCGGGGACGTCAGCGCGCTGTTCACGCTGCCCTGGGTGTTCGTGGTGTTCGTCCTGTGGATCGGCAGCTGGCGGATCCACCTGGTGCTGCTGTCCACCTTCACGTGCGTGCTGGTGGTGTTCGTCGGCATGACGATCAGCGGGTTCACCGGCTCGGTGGTCTGGAACCGGATCACCGGCTGGAGCGGCCTGCTGGCCGCGCTCGGGGCCACGTACCTGCTCGCCGGGCAGATCATGGCCAGCACCTGGGGGCGCCAGGTGCTCCCGATGGGCCGGTTCCTCGCCCCCGAGG
The DNA here is from genome assembly GCF_003287935.1 of Streptomyces sp. ICC1. Taxonomy (GTDB): domain Bacteria; phylum Actinomycetota; class Actinomycetes; order Streptomycetales; family Streptomycetaceae; genus Streptomyces; species Streptomyces tritrimontium. Next base: position 7,920,364 of record NZ_CP030287.1, on the reverse strand, counting down.
AGCACCCGGAGGCGTGAGCACGTGATCACGACACTGGCCGTCGAGAACTACCGCTCGCTGCGCAGGCTGATCGTCGACCTCGGCCGCCTCACCGTCGTGACGGGTGCCAACGGCACGGGCAAGTCCAGCCTGTACCGCTCCCTGCGGCTGCTCGCCGACTCCGCGCGGGGCGGCGCGATCGCCGCGCTGGCCCGGGAGGGCGGCCTGCCGTCCACGCTGTGGGCCGGGCCGGAGAAGACCGGGCGGGCCGTGCGGGAAGGGCGGTACGCCGTCCAGCCGACGGTCCGCACCGAACCGGTGAGCCTGCGGCTGGGCTTCGCCGGGGACGAGTTCGGGTACGCCGTGGACTTCGGCCATCCCGCACCCGTCCCCGGCTCGCTCTTCGGCCTGGACCCCGAGATCAAACGGGAGTCCACCTGGGCCGGTCCGGTCCTGCGCCCGGCCGCCCTGCTCTCGGACCGCGCGGGTCCGGCCGTGCGGACCCGGACGGCCGACGGCGGCTGGCACCGCACGCAGGGCGTCCTGCGCCCGTACGACTCCATGCTCAGCGAGCTCGCGGACCCGCAGCTGGCCCCCGACCTGCTCGCCCTGCGCGAGCTGATCCGCTCCTGGCGGTTCTACGACCACGTCCGCACGGACGCCGGGGCGCCGGCCCGGGGCTCCCGCATCGGCACCCGGACGCCGGTGCTCGCCGCCGACGGCGGCGACCTGCCGGCCGCGCTCCAGACGATCCGGGAGATCGGCGACCACGCGGCGCTCGACGAGGCCGTCGAGGCGGCCTTCCCCGGCAGCCGGGTCGCGATCGCGGAGCGGGACGGCCGCTTCGAGCTGGAGCTCCACCAGCACGGACTGCTGCGCCCGCTGGGCGCGGCGGAACTCTCCGACGGGACCCTGCGCTACCTGCTGTGGACGGCGGCCCTGCTGACCCCGCGCCCGCCCGCCCTGATGGTTCTGAACGAACCGGAGACCAGCCTCCACCCGGATCTGCTGGGGCCCCTGTCCGACCTGATCCTGACGGTGGGCCGGGAGACCCAGACCGTGGTGGTCACCCACGCCGCCCCGCTGGCCGACGCGCTGGCCGAGGGGGCCCGCCGCCACCGGGTGGACCTGCGGACGGTCACCCTGGTCAAGGACTTCGGCCAGACGGAGGTCGCGGGCCGCGAGGGCCCCCTGGACGAGCCCCTCTGGTACTGGCCCCAGCGCTGACCCGGAGCGTGTCGGGGCGCGCGCCCCGGCAGGCTCCGCGGCACCCGTCAGGCCGCCGCCCGGAACGCGCCGTGGAGGTGGGCCTGCGTGCCGGCCACCACCTCGCCCGCGACGACGACCACCTCGGCGACCGTGCCCGGGATCCGCTCCGGGGCCACGGCGAGGATGTCCCGGGACAGGACCACGAAGTCCGCCGCCTTGCCCACCGTGAGCGAACCCCGTTCGGCGTCGAGGAAGTTCGCGTGGGCCGAGCCCATCGTGTAGCCGTACACCGCCGTCGCCGCGTCCACGGTCTCCTCCGGCTGCCACGGATCGCCGCCGTCCAGCGAGCGCCGGGTCAGCGCCGTGTAGATGCCGATCATCGGGTCCATCTCGGCCACGTTCCAGTCGCTGGAGAAGGCCAGCACCGCCCCGGCCTCGGAGAGGCTCCGCATCGGCCACGCCTTGTGCCAGCGCTCCTCGCCCACGTTCTCCGCCCAGTCCTGGCCCGGCCCGGCGATCTCCGGCGCGCAGTGCCGGGGCTGCATGCAGGCCACCACTCCGAGCTGCGCGAAGCGCGGCACGTCCTCGGGGTCCAGGCACTCCACGTGCACCACCTGGTGGCGGGCGTCGCGCGGGCCGTTGACCGCCCGCGCGTGCTCGACCGCGTCCAGGGCGGTGCGGATGCCCCGGTCGCCGGTGGCGTGGACGAAGCACTGGAAGCCGCGCGCGTCCAGGGCCGCGAGGAGCTCCGCGAACTCCTCCGCCGGATAGAAGGTCTCGCCGCGGTGCGAGCCGCAGCCGGTGTACGGCTCCAGCAGCGCGGCCGTGCGCGGCTCCACCACGTCGTCGATGTACAGCTTGAGGGGGCCCACGCGCAGCCGGTCCCCCGCGTACGCGCGGGCCGCCGCCTCGAAGTCGTCGAGGTCCTCGTCGGTGGTGCCGCGCGGGTGGAACAGGGCGGCCACGATCCGCGAGCGCAGCCGGCCCTCGGCGCGCGCCCGGTCGTACAGCTCCAGGTCGTCCAGGGAGTTCTGCGGCTCCACGACGGTGGTGATGCCGAAGCCGATCGCGTCGTCGAGGCTCTTGGCGAGGCGGCCGTACTGGCGGTCCGGCGAGGCCCACGGCACGCCCAGGTCGCGCAGGGCGCGGTGGCCCTGCTGAGAGAGGCCCTTGATGGCGAAGTCCTTGACGAATCCGGTGGGCTCGCCGGTGCCGGGGTCGACGGCCGCCGTGCCGAAGGGCAGGTCGGTACGGTCCTTCGCGACGCCGAGGCGGCGCATCGCCGCGGTGTTCAGCCAGGCCGTGTGCACGTCGTACGAGAGCACGATCGCGGGGACGTCGCCGGTGACCGGGTCCAGGTCGGCGGCGGTGGGCATGCGCCCGCCGGGGATCGCGGAGTAGTCGAAGGCCTCGGCCTCGATCCACTCGGCGTCCGGGTTGGCTTCGCGCCACTCGCCGATCCGGTCGAGGATCGCCTCCAGGGTCCGCACCCCGGCGAGCTGTACGCACGCGTCGTCGGAGCCGAGCCGGACGTGGTTGTGGGCGTCGATGAAGCCCGGCAGCACCAGTCGGCCGCCCGCGTCGATCCGCTCGGTGTCCGGGCCCGCCCAGGCCTCGGCCTCCGCGTCCGGGCCCACCCAGACGATCCGCCCGTCGGCCACGGCGAGGGCCTCGGCCTCGGGGAGGTCCGGGTCCACGGTGTGGATGCGGGCTCCGGTGAGCAGCAGGTCGGCGGGGGTGGGGTGCGACATGGGTGGTGCTCCTGTGCAGAGGGGCCGGGCCACCCTGCGGCACGGTTCGGGACGCGAGCTGGAGCTCGGCTTCCGCGTCATCCCGCTGAACGACGGCACGCGGGGGGACGCGGCCCGCTGCCTCGTGCTCGGCGCACCCCTGGAGCTGGTCGCCCAATGGCGCCAGGACCACGCCTTCACGCATGAACTGTTCCTGCAGGGCCGAGTGGGCCTGGCCGTCTTCGACGCCGACCTGCGACTGCTGCGCACGAACACGCACCTGTTGCCGTACACCGGGGTGCCCGTCGAGCTGAAGGGCCGGCGCCTGGCCGACTTCCTGTGGGCCGAGGACGCCCGGACCATCGACGACCGGCTGCGGGAAGTCCTGCGCAGCGGGAACCCCCTGATCGGCTTCAACACGACCGCGCGCACCACGGACGACCCGAGGGGCGGCCGGGTCGTGACCATCCAGGCGTTCCGGCTGCAGGAACCCGACGGACATCCGATGGGTGTGGCGACGGTGTTCACCGACGTCACCGACCACGAGCGGTCGCGGGGGCGCCTCGACCTGCTGTACCGCGCGACCGGAGCGCTGGGCGGTTCGCTGTCCGTCCTGCGCACCGTCGAGGACCTGGTCAAGATCCTGGCGCCCGCGTTCGCCGATTGCGCCGCGGTGGATCTCGCGGAGACCGTGCTGACCGGCGGTGAACCGGCCGCTGACGGTCACCTCACCCAGCCCTTGATCCGCATGGCCGTCGCGGGTGCGGAAGCGGACGTGCTGCGTACGGGTACGGCCCACTTCACGGATCCTCTCGCGGCGGCCGTTCCGTACCCGACCGTGCCCGGGGCGGGCGGGACCGAACCGGCCGCTCCCGAGGCGCGGGAGTGCCGGGGAGAGCTGATCACCGGCCTCGGAACCCCGTCCGCGGGGCCCGGGAACGACGCCGCCCCGGAGTGGGCCACCGCTGTCCCGGGTGCGCGTTCGGCGGTGACGGCGCCGCTGTGCGCTCGCGGCATCAGGTTCGGAAGGATCACGCTCTGGCGCACGGGGGACGCTCCCCCGCTGGACGAGGACGACCTGGCACTTCTGGAGGAGATCGCCACCCGTGCGGCCGTCGCCGTGGACAACGCGCGGCGGTACACCAGGGAACGCCGTACCGCTGTGGGCCTGCAGCGCAGCCTTCTGCCGCCGGCCACCTCGGAAACGCCCGCACTGGAGGCCGCCGGCCTCTACCTGCCCGCCGACGCGGACAGCGGCGTGGGCGGCGACTGGTTCGACGTCATCCCCCTGTCCTCGGCCCGTGTCGCCCTGGTGGCCGGGGACGTCGCCGGCCACGGACTGCACGCCACGGCCATGATGGGACGCCTGCGCAGCGCCGTACGCGCGATGGCGGACCTGGAGCTGGAACCCGAGGAACTGCTGGCGCACGTGGACGACATGGTCCTGCAGGTCGTCGCCGAGGCCGAGAGCGACGACTGGGAAGACGGCGACGCGGGCACGGCGCCGCGCAGCGGACCGGCCGGGGCCACCTGCCTGTACGCCGTCTACGACCCGGTCTCCCGCAGCTGCGTCATGGCGAGCGCCGGACACCCGCCCCCGGCCGTGGTCAGCCCGGACGGGACCGTGGAGTACGTCGAGCTGAGCCCCGGCCCACCCCTGGGGGTCGGTGGCTGGCCCTTCGAGCAGGTCGAACGCGAGCTGCCTCCGGGGAGCGTCCTCGCCCTGTACACCGACGGCCTGATCGAACGGGGAGAGGGGGACATCGACCAGGGCATGCGCGACCTGGCGGACCGCCTGCTGCGCGCGGACGTACTCGGCCGGCCGCTGCGCGAGGCCCGCCATGACATCGTGCGGGGGTTGCCGCCGGGCCGGCTGAGGGACGACGTCACCCTCCTGCTGGCCCGTACCCGGGTGGTGGACGCCGACTCCATCGCGACATGGCGGCTCGACGCCGACCCGGCGATCGTCGGTGACGCGCGCCGTCTCGCCCTGGAGCAGCTGACCGCTTGGGACCTCGACGAACTCGCCTTCAGCACGGAGCTCATCGTCAGCGAGCTGGTCACCAACGCCATTCGCCACGCCGGCGGCCCGGTCCGGCTCCGGCTGATCCGGGCGGACACCCTGACGTGCGAGGTCTCGGACTCCAGCAACACGCAGCCGAGGATGCGGCGTGCGAGGAGCTCCGAGGAAGGCGGCCGCGGCCTGTACATCGTCGCCCAGCTCTCGCACCGCTGGGGCAGCCGCTACACCACGGGAGGCAAGACCGTCTGGTCCGAACAGGGCCTGCCCCCTGCGTGACCGGCCGGTCGCGAAGAGTCCGTTGGACCGACCTCGGATCAACGCGACGGTGCCCCCGGGTCGCACGCGCCGGGGGCACTTCGCGTCGTGCCGCTACGGCGCGGCCACCGGCATGACGTGGCCGAGCAGGCCCTCCCTCACATAAGGCCCTTCACAGTCGGCCCTGTTGGAGACGAAGTGGTCGAATGCGGAAGGTGCGTAGCACCGGTAGAGGGGCACCGAGCCCGGCACCGCCTTGGTGTACACGTATCCGACCGCGCCGAGGGGCTGTTGGCCCTCGCACCCCGGGTCGGCGGTCAGCAGCGAGTGGTCGGCCGCCTTGCACTCGTAGAGCCGGACCGTGCCGGGCGCGGGGTCCCTCAGCACCTTCCACACCCCCTCGTGGGTGAACCCGGCGGGCAGGGGGCGCGAGGAGGCCAGGTGTCCGGCGTGGGGGCGGTGGCCGCGGACCAGTCCGGTACGAGGCCGTAGTGGGTGCCGCCGCCGTCCGTGTTGACGTCCCAGACGCGCGAGCCGGTGACCTGCCGGTCGAGGACCGAGCCGCCGTCGGGGCTGCGGAAGGGGTAGCGGACGGGGTCTGCGCCCGCGGCCCGGGGGCCGGGGAGCCAGGCGAAGCCGTTCATGTCGGTGCCGATCCCGTACCCGGCGCCGTACTTGGCGCGCAGGGCGGCGTGCCGGCGCGCCTCGGCGGTGAACGCGGGCGCCTCGTACATGTGGCCGGTGACGAAGCCGCCCAGGCGGTAGACCCGCTCGGTCCAGTTGTCGTCCATCCAGCCGTGGGTGGAGAGCACGCCGGAGTAGCGTTCGGATTCGAGCATCCGCAGCGCCTGGTTGGCCGCCTTGACGCTCATGTGGTCGATCTCCAGCATCATGTTGCGCTTGGTCATGCCCAGCACCGCGTACTCGCCGAGTGCGGTCAGGCCCCGGCGGTTGCACTGCGCCGCCTGCAAGGAGGCTCCGGACGAGGGCAGTTCGACTCCTTCGGGCAGGGCCCCCCGGACGCGGGACTCCGCCTGCGCCGCCGCCCCCGGCGCCTCCTGGAGACCCTGGCCCCCGGCGGCGAGCCCGAAGCCGATCGGGTTGTCGTGCTCGGGACCGGGGCAGGGCTCCGTGCTCCAGAAGGTGCCCGTCGACAGGAACTGGCCGACGTAGACGGCCATGCCCTGGCCGACCTCATCGGACTGGACACCGTCCAGGCGATCGCCCGGTCGATGTACGCGGAGTACCGGGAGCCGTTGTACGCCCCGCCGCCGCTGCTGGCCCGGATGGTGGACGCGGGCCTGCTCGGCCGCACGACCGGCCGGGGTTTCCACACCTACTCCTGACCGCCCGACCCGGGAGCCCCATGCGCGAGGATGGGGGGGTCCGGCGGGCCGGGCCGCCGGGGTCCTTCCACCCAACCCACGCACCCGGTCCGACGGGCGCCGACACGGGGAGCAGCCAACGTGACCAAGGCCGAGCGCGCACTCGAAACGCGTGAGCGAATCCTCACGGCCGCGTGCGAAGTGATCGCCGACATCGGCTTCGAGCACGTCAGCATGCGCAAGGTCGCCGAGCACGCCGGGGTCTCGAAGGCCCTGCTCCACTACCACTTCGACACCCGCGAGAAGCTCTTCGCCGAGGCGATGACGCACTCCTTCGCGAAGACCGGCACGGACACCGGCAGCGACGACGATTCGCGCCCGGCCGCCGTCGTCCTGGCCCGGATCGTACGGAGCATGCTGCCCACCGATCCGGAGCTCCGCCAGGACCGGAAGCTCTGGCAGGAGCTGTGGGTGCGCGCCCTGCGCGACGGCGCGGCCCGGGACCTCGCGGTCGACCTGTACGACCAGTTGCACGCGTGGGTCGCCGGAGTCGTGGAACGGGGCATCGGTTCCGGTGAGTTCACCGACTGCGACGTCGTCGAGGTCAGCACGCTGGTGCTGGCCCTGTGCGACGGCCTGGGCAACCGCCTGCTGCTGGAGGCCCCCCGGATCGACATCGCCACGGCCCAGTCGACGATCTGGCGGGCGATCGCGCCGGCCCTCGGGATCGCCCCGGTCTTCCCCGAGGTCGCGCCGGGGGTCTCCCCGGCGGCCTGACGGCGCGGGCCCACCCCGGGTCCGCCACGGGCCCACCCCGGCCCTCACCGGCCTTCACCGGCCTTCACCGGGCGCGCGGCCGCCCCGTACGACGTCGGGAGGCGCGCGGTCCGCGTCCGGACGGCAGGGGTGCGGCGAGGCCGAAGACCACGGTGATCTGCGCGCCGCCGCGCGGCCCGCGGGCGATGCGCACCGATCCCCCGGTGACGGCCCCGGCCCTGCGCGCGATGTCGAGGCCGAGCCCCGAGGAGCCGCTGCTGCTCCCCCGGGACAGGGCCCGGTCCGGTTCGGGGATGCCCGGACCCGCGTCCTCCACGACCAGTTCCACCGCCTGGGCGGTGCGGGTGACGCGGACGCCGAACGGGGTGCCGGGCGGGGTGTGCCGGAAGACGTTGCCGATGAGCGCGTCCACCACGGCGGCGACGTCGTCTTCGCAGAGGCCGACGGCCGCGGGCTCCTGGGTGAGGTCGAGGGAGCAGGGCCGGTCCTGCTGCTCCGCCAGGACCGCCCAGAAGGCGGTCCGGCGGCGCACGACGTCCGCCGCCTCGCAGCGGGGTCCGGCCGGTCCCGGGCCCGTGGCCTGATGGGCCGTGCCCGCTTCCGGGCCGAGCATGCCCTGGCCCATGGGGCCCACGGCGAGCGGTGTGCGGGCCGCGGTGATGATGGCCTGGAGTTCCGTTTCCAGTGCGCACACGGCGGCCTCGACCCTGGCCGACTCCGGAGAGCCGGCCATGCGTTCCGATGCCAGGTGCAGGGCGGTCAGCGGGGTGCGCAACCGGTGGGACAGGTCGGCGACCAGCTCGCGTTCGACGGCGAGCAGCTCGGTCATCCGGTGGGCCATGGTGTTGAAGGCCACGGCCGCCTCCCGCAGTTCCCTGGGGCCCATCGGGTCCACGCGGGCGTCCAGGTCTCCTTGGCCCAGGGCCTGGGAGGCGTGGGCGAGCCTCTTGGAGGACCTGACGACCTTCGCGCCGAGGCGGTCGGCGACCAGTACGGAACCGCCGACCAGTCCCACGGCGAGGAGGAGCATGACCGCCCAGGAGGCCTTGACCCCGCGGGTCAGCTCCTGTTCGGGGACGAAGTTCTCGATGACGGCCACCTGGTCGCCGGGCAGCACCACCGGCTGCAGGCAGATCCAGCCGCCGGGAATGCGCTGGGAGATGGACTCGCGGCCCTGCCGGGCCCGTTCGAGCAGCGCCCCGGGAGACTTGGATTCGCCGAGGGCCGGGGCGTCCGGCAGGTGCACGACCACGTACTCGGCCGCGTCCATGCTGGCGGCGGACTCCCGCAGGGCGGACGGCTCCGTGGTCAGTGCCAGTACGGGGGCCAGCGCGGCGGCCCGCTGCTCGGCCGCGGTGACGCTCTGCTCCTTGACGAGCGACATCACCAGTGCGGCCAGCGGTATGAGGAAGGAGAGGGCGACCATGGACGTGACGGCGAGCGCCACTCCGGCCAGGGATCGTCTCACCGCGGTGCCACCAGCTTGATGCCGACGCCGCGGACGGTGAGCAGGTAGCGCGGGGCCGCGGCGCGTTCGCCGAGCTTGCGGCGCAGTGAGGACAGGTGCACGTCGACGGTCTGGTCGTCCACGTACGGCTCCCGCCAGACCTCGGTCAGCAGCCGCCGTTTGGAGACGACCTGGCCGGTGTGGTGGGCGAGGAAGGCCAGCAGGTCGAACTCGCGTCGGGTGAGGCGGAGCTCGCGGCCGGACAGGTGGGCGGTGCGCGCCCCGGGGTCCACCGCCAGCTCGCCCACGGTGGTGGGGCGCAGCGGTTCGGCGGCCTGTGCCGGCCGCGATCCGGGGGCGGCGTGCGCGGCATGGGCGGGCTGAAGGCGGCTGGTGCGCCTCAGAACCGCGGAGAGGCGTGCGATGAGCTGGCCCCCGGAGAAGGGTTTGACCAGGTAGTCGTCGGCGCCCGCGTTGAGGAGCCGGATGATTTCCGCTTCGTCGTCGCGGGCGGTGGCCACCAGGACGGGAACGGAGGATATGCCCCGGATCATGCGCAGTGCGTCTCCTCCGTCCAGATCGGGCAGCCCCAGGTCGAGGACCACCGCGTCGAGGGGCGTCTGGGTGACCTCGCGCAGTGCGCCGAACCCGTCGCCCGCGCTGCGCACGGCATACCCGTGCTCCGCCAGGACTTCGATGAGTGACTGGCGGATGCTGGGGTCGTCTTCGACGACCAAGACGCTCGGCATGGGCACACCTTAGGTGAACGGTCGTTCAGTGGCCGACGAAGGCCGGGCCCTCTTCGGTGACGCGCAGGTGGACGGGGCGGTCGGAGACCGGAATGGTGCAGCCCTCCTCGGAGCTGCAGCTCGCGTACCCGAGCAGTACGGTCGCGTCCCCGTTGCCGTCCAGGCGGATCGACAGTGTGGTGGTGACGGGGCCGTCCGGGTACACGGGGACCGGGGCCTCGACCCCGGGCACGCTGATCGTGAGTACGTCCGCCGCGGCCGTCAGCTTCCCGTCCGCCCGCAGGACGCCGGTGACGTCCATCGCGGTCGGCCGCCCCACGCCCTCGATCCCGGTGGCCGGCAGATCGGTGCTGTAGAGGTGGAACCCCTTCTCCTCGGGGGTGAAGAGCGCGGTCAGGGTGGCCCGTGGCGGACGCCAGTCGGAGATCGAGAGCGTGACGGTGACCCCGTTCTCGGTGAAGCTCGTCGTGGGCGCGGAGCCGGTCCCGGCGGGCTGCCCGCCGCATGCCGCGAGGGTGGCCAGGGAGAGGAGGGCGGCCGCGACCCGGGCCTTGCGGGAGTGCCTCACGTACAGGGAAACGTTCATCGGTGGCGCCTTCGTGAAGGAGGAGGGAGGGGAAGGAAGGGGAAGGGAGGGGGACTGTCTCTTAGAAACATCTGACGCTGGCGAAGCTCCACTGTCTGGGGGAGGGTGCGGCGGCGACCGGGAAGCGGTGCGGCGGCCGCGCCTACAATGGCCGAATGATCTTCATTGTGGTCAAATTCCCCGTCAAGCCCGAGTACGTCGAGCAGTGGCCCCGGAAGGTCGCGGCCTTTACCGACGCCACCCGCGCCGAACCGGGCAACCTGTGGTTCGAGTGGTCCCGGAGCCTGGAGGAGCCGGACACCTACGTCCTGGTCGAGGCGTTCCAGGACGACGCGGCGGAGGCGCACGTCACCTCCGACCACTTCCGTGCGGCGCTGGAGACCATGCGCCCGCTGGTCACCCGTACGCCGGAGATCGTCAGCACCACCATCGAGGGCGCGACCGGCTGGAGCCGGATGGGCGAGCTGCAGGTCGACTGACCCTCACCGCTTTCACCGCTCGCCCCTCACCGCTCGCCCCCCTCCGACTCCGACTCCGCCGCCGCTGCCGCGATGGAGGCGAGCGGGGAGCCCGGATCCCGTTCCACTTCCAGGTCGCCCAGGGTGACTATGCCGACGAGCTCGCCGCTCTCGGTGCGCACCGGCAGGCGGCGCAGCGCGTGCCGGCGCATGAGGTCGACGGCCTGGTCGACAAGGTCGTCGGGCCCGACCGTGAGCGGATCGGTGCTGCATATCGCGCGCACGGTCGTCTCGGCGGGATCACGGTCCTCGGCCAAGGCCCGGATGACGAGGTCGCGGTCCGTGAGGATGCCGCGGAGCCGGCCCTGGTCGACGACCAGTACGTCCCCGATTCCGGCGTCGCGCATCACGCGCGCGGCCTCTGCCAGTGAGGTCAGCTGGTCGACCGTCACGGGGTTGCGCGTCATGACCTCGTGGACTCGTCGGGTCATCGCTCCTCCTGGTGCTGGAGGCGGCAGGGCGCCCGCCATGCGGCGCCTACCCTCCCCCGGGCGGCGCAAACCCGGTCGGGGCGACCCTGAGTCCCGGCGGCGATCGGCCGCTGACCTGCGGGTACGGGCGCCGGCGCGGTCGTGGATGTCAGCGGGCCAGGAACTCCTCAAGGAGCCTGTCGAGGTCGAGGGACTCCTCTCCTACGTCGGTGATCGCGTACGTCTGCTCCAGGAAGCCCGAGAGCGCGCGGGCCTCCACGAAGAGGACGGCGTTCCGCTCGCCGTCGGCACTGGGGCCCCGCAGGGCGACGCGGAGTTCGTCGTCGCCGCCGGGTGCCCGGTGGGGGCTGAAGGCGACGTCCCCCTCACCCACCGGGGTGTGGAGTCCCTCGGCCAGCATCTGCCGGTCGAAGTGCCAGCGGGCCAGGACGGTGGGCCCGTCGAAGAAGACCGCCTGGACCACGTACGGGTCTTCGCCGTCGTAGGAGAAACGGGCGCGGAGCGGTACACGGCACCGCTCCGCGTCGAGGCGGACAACGGTCTGGGCAGACACAAAGGACATCTACGGCCTCCGGGGTGGGATGCGCGGTGGCACGCGTGTGCCCCGCTTCACCCTTGTCACGCAGGTCCGATCGGGGGACCCGCCCGGCCGGGGGCCGCCTTCAGTGCGCCGGGGCCGGTCAGGCCCGACAGACGCGCTCGACCAGGTCCTGCCAGGCCCGGGCCATCCGGTCGACGTGGTCGGTGGGTTCCTCGTCCCGGGCGGCCGCCAGGTACAGCAGGAAGGGGCCTTCGAGGGCGGCGGTGAGCTGCACCGCCAGCATGTCGAGGTCCGCGCCGGGGAGGGGAGCCTGGCCGAGGAGCACGCGGATGTGGATCCTCGACATGCTGCGCTCTCCCGCCGGTACCGGCAGGGAGCCGTCGAGAGCGGCCCGGGCGATGGCGTGGTGCCGCAGCTGGAAGGCGATCCGGGCCCGGCCGTAGGCGACCAGCCGCTCCACCGGATCCGCCCCCGGCCCGAGCGGCTCGGGGCCCGACAACACCTCCTCCTGGAGGGCGCGTTCGGCGTCGTCCAGCAAGGCGTGGAAGATGCCCGCGCGGCTGCCGAACCTCCGGAACACCGTCCCCTTGCCCAGGCCCGCCCGCTCGGCCAGGGCGTCCATCGTCAGCTTCTCCACGCCGCGCTCGGCGATCATCTCGCGGGCGGTGGACAGCAGCAGCACGCGGTTGCGGACGGCGTCGGCGCGCTCGGCTCGGGGCGCTCCCACTGGCAGGACGGGTCGATTCACGAGGTCCACGCTACAGCGGGACTTCTAAACGGGGTAAAGTCCGTTTATGCTGGCTGACGGAGCCACCACCGGCCGACCATCCGGGACCTGCATCCCGCTGACCTGCGGAGACACCCATGACCTTGCTGCGTCTTGATTTCAGCCTCTTCCCCGACACCTCGGCCGGCGCCGAGATCGCCGACGTCGTGGAAGCCGAATGGACCGCCGCCCACCCCGGCGAGCCGGTCGTACGCCGCCACCTGGGGACCGACCCCCTTCCGGCCGACGCCTGGGCGCTGGCCACCGTGGCCGGGTTCACACCCGAACCCGCCCGCACCGACGCCCAGCGCGGAGCCCTCGCCCTGGCCGGCGCACTCACGGAGGAGCTCGCGGGCGCCGACGCACTGGTGCTCGCCGTCCCGCTGTACAACTACGGCGTGTCCCAGCACTTCAAGACCTGGGCCGACCTCGTCATCACGGGAGCGGGCGGCCCCACTCCGATCCTGGAGGGCAAGCCGGCCGTACTGGCCACCGTGCGCGGCGGCGGCTACGGCCCCGGCACCCCCCGCGACGGCTGGGACCACTCCACCCCCTACCTCAGGCGCATCCTCGCCGACGTCTGGCAGGCCGACCTCACCGTCATCGAGCGCGAACTCACCCTCGCCGCCACCACCCCGGGCATGGAAGGCCTCCGCGACCAGGCCTCCGAGCTCCACGCGCAAGCCCTGAAAGCCGCCCGCGACACGAACCTCGCCCCGGCCAGCTAGTGCTGTGACCGGAAAGGTCCACCGGGTCGCGGCGCCCGGCACGGCACCTCGCCGCGTTGTCGGACCACACCGGTACGGCCAGTACGAGGCGTGGTCCTCCGCCTTGCGATGCACCGCACCGGACACCACGACCCGGCAAACCTTCCCGGCCACAGCACTAGAGATCATCCCGGGGCGGCGAACGGGTTGGTGTGCGGAGCCGACGGAACCGGGTAACGTCTTTGTCATGTTCTTCCAGTTCTTCCAGGCGCCGATTTACGAGTGAGAGCGTGATGGGCTCCTGCTGACGTCCCTCGACGTCCTGACGTCCTTCGACGTCGCTGCCCGTCCCCCACCGATGAATCCGTAGATCACTTCACATCATTTCCGGGAGAACCCGTGACCGTCAGCAAGAACATCAACAACCCCGTGGGCATGGGCGGCGGCCAGCGCAAGAGGCTGTCCCGCGCCGAACGGCAGAACAACGGTCCGCACCGCAACCTCGACCGCAAGGGTGCCGCCGACCAGAAGGCGGAGCTGGTGCGCAAGATGCGCGAGAAGGCCGACGCGGCCGAGGGCGCCGGGCAGGCGGGCGACGCGGCCGACGCCGCACAGAGCTGACGCACAGCCGCCGCAGGGCGGCACCGCACGGAGCAGGGCCCGGACCGCGACGCGCGGTCCGGGCCCTGCTGCCGTTCGCGCACTTCCGCTCCGCTCACCGGTGATCGGGCACGTACTTGTAGCCGACCCGGCGCACCGTGGAGATGCGGTCCCGGTGGGCGGGACCGAGCTTGCGGCGGAGCCGGGCCACGTGGACGTCGACGGTTCGGCCGTCACCGATGTGCCCGTACCCCCAGATGCCGGAGATCAGGGCCTCCCGCGCGTGCACCGTGTACGGGTGGCTCACGAGGTGGGCCAGGAGGCTGAACTCCAGGTAGGTCAGGTCCAGTTCACGGCCGTCGACCTCGATCATCCGCCGGGCGTGGTCCACCCGGATGGCGTCGTCGGAGCGGACGGGCCCGAGCGGCAGGGCCGGTTCGGGTTCCGGTGCGGGAGCCGGAGCCTGCCCGGTCTCGAAGGGCTGGACCTCCGGGCGTATGCCGTGCGCGTTCATCAGGGCCACCGGATCGACGTTCGCCGGCAGGAACACGAGGTACCCGACGCGGCCGTCGCCCGTCCCGGCGGCGGGGTAGCCGGGCAGGCGGTCGCCGACCAGTTGGAGGCGGGGGGCCGGAGAACGGCGCAGGGCGGGTACGGGAACGGGAAGCGCGGTGGTCACGATGAGCCCCTTCGGCTGCACGGAGTGGGGTACGGATGCCGGATGTCCGGCCACGACGGGGCATGGGGGGCTCCGTGACGGGCCGACCGGGACGGCCGGCGCGCCGCACACACCGGGCGGGCCCGCACGGCACAGAGGGGCCGGGGTGCGGGGAAGCGCGGCACACGGAGGAGGACCGCGACCGGAACGCCGGTGCGCGTCGGAGGAATGCCCTGCGAAGAAGCCCTAGAAGAGTCGGCAGACGGCGCTGGCTACGCGACGGAAGTCAACGTGCCTGCGGCGTACCAACAACGGCTGCGACGGGGACATGGCCACATCGTGAGGTGCGCGACGGGCGCGCGTCAAGACTTCCCTACTAAGAAGATAGGAAATGATGGATGTTCACCGAAGCTGACGCACCGACCGGTACCGATAATGCGGTCAAACCCTCCTGAATGGGTCGTCGCACACCCTTTTGACTCTCCGTCATCTTTCATCCCAAGACGGAAGCGTCCACCATGCGGTCACACCCTTGCCCGGAGGGCCACTTGGGGCGAGTATCCCTATCAATCCGATGGGAAAGGTGGGAATGCGACCGGCACCCCCGCCCGTGCCCGTCACCTCACCCGTGACCACCGGCCGACGCCCGCCGACGCCCGCCGACGCCCGCCGACAACGTTCCGGAGTATCCGACATGACCACCGCCATCCCGCATGGCACCGCCGTCCGCCCGGTCCCCGCGCCACTCACCCGCACCCGGGCCTGTCGGTGACGCCGGTGCCGACGACACCGAGCACCGCCGGCCGCCGGCCCGCCGACGAGCGGCGCCGCACGCTCCTGCGGACCGCGCGCGATGTGGCGGACGACCTCGCCGCCGACGCCATCGCCCGTGACCAGGCGGGCGATTCGCCGACCGACGAGTTGGCCCGGATCCGCGAGGCCGGCCTGCTGGCAGCCCTCACCCCGCCCGGGCCGGGCCGCGGGACGGACTGGCGCACCGGATGCGCCGTCATCCGGAAGATCGCCACGGCGGACAGCTCCATCGGCGACGTACTCGCCCGCCACTACGTCCACGCCTGGAGCGGACGCTTCTACGGGAGCCACCAGGACCCGGCCGCCTTCGAAGAGGAGTCGGTGCGCGAGCAGTGGCTGTGGACCGGCGCGATCCGCACCCCCGCGCCCGACGACGTCACCGACGGACCGCGCCTCACCCCGAGGCCCCGCAACACCGGCTACCTGCTGACCGGCCGCCGGTTCGTGGACACGGCCGCGGCCGTTTCCGACCAGCTGGTGGTGGACGCCGTCTGCGCCGCGACCGGCGACGTCCTGGTCGTACGCATCGCGCCCGGTACGCGGGGCGTGACCGTCGAGCCCGCGCACGACCGCCTCGGGCAGCGCGTCGCGGGCGCGGGGCAGGTCGTGCTCGACCGGGTCTCCGTCACGCCCGAGCAGGTGCTGGACCATCGGCCGTACGACGAGGAGTCGACCGCCCCGTTCACCGCGCTCGCCGAGCCGGCGCTCCAGCTCGCCCTGTGCCACGTCGGCCTCGGCATCGCCGAGGGCGCCCTCACCGAAGCACGCGACCTCAGCAGGGGCGGGCGCGCGTACCGGCTGCCCGGTGAGGACCCGGACCTCTTCCTGACGTACGGGGAGCTCGCCTCTGCCGCCCAGACGGCCACCGCCATGGTCGACCGGGCCACAGAGGTGATGGCGCAGGCCCTGGACACGGGTGCGCGGCTCGACGACGAGGAGCCCGCGGGCGTCGCCGCGCTGGTCGCCACGGCCGAGACCGTGACGTCGAAGGCGGCCCTGCACATCACCGCGCGGGTGCTGGAACTCGCCGACGCCCCCGGCCTGGACCGCTTCTGGCGCAACGCCCGCGTCCTGACGGCCCACCACCCCGCCGCACACCGACTGCGCTCCATCGGCGAGCACTACATCAACGGCTCCCACCGGGCGATGGCCGCGACCTTCCGCTGACCCGGGGCGCCCGGACGCGGGCCGACTCCGGGTGCGGGATAATGCCACCATGCGGATTTCAGCCAGGGCGGACTACGCGGTACGTGCCGCACTGCAGCTTGCCGCGTCGCAGGACGACGGCCCGGTCAAGGCCGAAGCCATCGCCGACGCGCAGGACATCCCGCACAAGTTCCTCGAGGGCATCCTCAACGACATGCGCCGGGGCGGTCTCGTACTGAGCCAGCGCGGCGGCAACGGCGGCTACCGGCTGGCCAAGCCCGCCCAGTCCATCAGCATCGCGGACGTCATCCGCGTCGTGGACGGACCGCTCGTCTCGGTGCGCGGGGTCCGCCCGCCGGACCTGTCCTACACCGGTCCCGCCGAGGCCCTGCTCCCCCTGTGGATCGCACTGCGGGCCAACGTGCGCGAGATCCTCGACGGCGTGTCGCTCGCCGACGTCGCGTCCTCGGACCTGCCGGCCGCCGTGTCCGAGCTGGCCCACGCCCCGGACGCCTGGACCAATCCCTGACCTCCCGCCGGCACATCGACCTGGTCCGTACGTCCAGCGCCATCTGTCAGCCCGCCTGAGGCTGTCGCAAGCCGTCCCCAGAAGCCGGCCCCAGGCGCAGAGCTTCACCGGCGCCGCTGTGCCGCCCCGCTCACCGTCGGCCCGGCGGCCGCCCCTCGACCCGCCTCACCACCCGCGCGCTTTCCGGCGCGGGTGAGCGATGCACGGTCCGGCCGCCCCCTGAGGTCCGCCGCCCCTCCGCACCCCGACCCGCGACCGCGATCCCGTCGCCCGCGGCCGGGAGCGGATGTCGGGGATGCCGATGACTTCGCCGAGCCCGTTCTCCGTACTTCCCCGATCCACATCCCGTGAAAGGACACCTCCGTGTCTGCCGCCAGACCGCTCACCACCCTGCGCACCATCGCCGCCATCACCGCGCTTCCCCTGCTGCTCACCGCTTGCGGTTACGGTTCCGACGCGAAGAAGGACGATGCTCCCGCCAAGGAGGTCGCCGCCGGCGGCAAGAAGCTCTCGGCCTCCGAGGTCCGCATCGGCTACTTCCCCAACCTGACGCACGCCACCGCGCTCGTCGGCCTCCAGGAAGGCCTGATCGCCAAGGACCGCTGGGAGGGGCCCCCGGGCGGAGGGCCGCCGCTTGTACTGGACGTACTTCGGTGGTCCGACAACGCGGCGAGGTGCCGTGCCGGGCGCCGCGACCCGGTGAACCTTTCCGGTCACAGCACTAGCGCCAGACCCCGCCCGCGGACCCGCCGTTCGTGGGCGGGTATCCGGGCATCGCCGGCGCCGGCGGGCGGCCGGGCGACGCGGGCAGCGGGGGGAGGGCGCTCTCGTACAGCCACGCCGAGAACAGGTCGTCCAGCGGCTCGGCCGCGTAGCGGGCCGCGTGGGCGGTGAAGCCGGCGGTGGTCACCACTCCGTGGCGGTGCACGGCGGCCCAGTCGCGCAGCATCCGGAAGAACGCTCCGTCACCCAGGGCGCAGCGGATCGCGTGCACGGCGAGGCCGCCGCGCTGGTACAGCCGGTCGTCGAACATCAGCTTGCGGCCCGGGTCCGCCAGCCGCAGGTCCTGCGGCTGCGAGGCGAGCAGCCGGTGCGCCGCGGCGGCCAGCTCGTGCGCGCCGCGGCCGCCGGAGCGCTCCGACCAGAGCCATTCGGCGTACTTGGCGAAGCCCTCGTTGAGCCAGATGTGCCGCCAGTCCGCGATGGTCACGCTGTTGCCGAACCACTGGTGCGCCAGCTCGTGGGCGACCAGGCGCTCCGAGCCGCGCGCTCCGTCCACGTGGTTGGCGCCGAACAGGGAGAGGCCCTGGGCCTCCACCGGGACGTCCAGCTCCTCGTCGGCGACGACGACGGCGTACTCCCCGAAGGGATAGGGCCCGAACAGCTCCTCGAACAGCCGCATCATGGCGGGCTGCCGGGCGAAGTCGCGGGAGAACCGCGACAGCAGGTGCGCCGGGACGTGGGCGCTCTGCGGCACGCCGCCGAGCCCGGGGTCCCCGAGGAGCACCGTCTGGTACATGCCGATGGACAGCCCGACCAGGTAGCTGGAGGTCGGCGCGGACTGCTCGTAGACCCAGGTGGTCGTGCTGGCCCCGGTCGTCCTGGTGAGCAGGCGGCCGCCGGCCACGACCGTGTAGGCGGACGGCGTGTTGATCGAGAGGTGGTACGAGGCCTTGTCGGCGGGCCGGTCGTTGCAGGGGTACCAGGAGGGTGCGCCGACCGGCTGGCTGGCCACGAGCGCCCCGTCGGTCAGCTCCTCCCAGCCGAGGCCGCCCCAGGGGCTGCGCACCGGCTTGGGGTTGCCCGCCCAGTGCACCTCCACGGTGAAGGCGGCGCCGGCGGGCAGCGGCTTGGCCGGCCGGATGCGGAGCTTGCCGCTCCGGTGGGTGTAGTGCGGGGCCCGGCCGTTCACCAGGATCCGGCCCACTTTGAACTCGGCGAGGTTCAGGTCGAACTCGGCGAGCGCGGCCCGCCCGGCGATGGCGCTGAGCCGGGCCGTCCCGGCCAGCCGGTTGGGGCCCGGGCGGTATTCCAGAGCGAGTTCGTACCGGTGCACGCGGTAACGGTGGTCGCCGTTGGCCGGAAAGTACGGGTCCGATGCCGCTGTCTTCTGGCCGCTCACTGCCGCT
The DNA here is from genome assembly GCF_003287935.1 of Streptomyces sp. ICC1. Lineage (GTDB taxonomy): Bacteria > Actinomycetota > Actinomycetes > Streptomycetales > Streptomycetaceae > Streptomyces > Streptomyces tritrimontium. The sequence continues at coordinate 7,901,446 of NZ_CP030287.1, read as the reverse complement.
TCCGCTCCCTGCGCTGTGCGTGTTGGTACGACGTGCCGACGCCGCCCTCGCGGGCGCCGCGGCGCGGACGGCCCCCAGTGGCGCGGACGCCCTTCAGGACCGCCACGCCTCGATCGGATTGCCCAGCCAGCGGCTGTCGGCGGGGACGGATTCCCCGGCCATCACGAGTGAGGCGGGACCCAGTGTGCTGCGTGCCCCGACCGTGCTCCCGGGCAGGACGATCCCGCCGGGGCCCAGGGTGGCACCCTCGCCGAGGACCACAGTATCCGTCCTCAAGATCCGGTCGTGGAAGAGGTGTGTCTGCAGTACACAGCCCCGGTTCACGCTGACCGCGTCGCCGAGCACCACCAGGTCCGTCTCCGGCAGCCAGTAGCTCTCGCACCACACGCCCCGCCCGATCCGGGCCCCGAGGGCGCGCAGCCAGAGCGACAGCAGCGGCGTGCCGGGTACGGATCCGGCCAGCCACGGAACGGCCAGGACCTCGACGAAGGTGTCGGCCAGTTCGTTGCGCCAGACGAACCCGCTCCACAGCGGGTGCTCCCCCGTCCGGTGGCGGCCGACCAGCAGCCACTTCGCGGCCACGGAGACCGTGCACGCGGCCAGGCCCGCGGCGAGCAGGACCGCTCCGGAGAGCAGCGCGGTCCCCCAGGGGCCCAGCGCTTCGGGGGCGGCGAGCGCGCAGAACGCCGCCACGGTCAGGACGGCCAGCGCGGCCGAGCAGAAGACGGGGACGAGGCGGCACAGCTCGACCAGGCCGCGCGCCCACAGCAGGTGCGCGGGAGGGTCGTACGTCCGGCTCTGGTCGGCGTCCGCGGCGGAGCGGGGCAGCCGCACCGGCGGCAGGCCCAGGTACGAGCTGCCCTTCTTGGCCTTCTTCGGCGTGGCCGACAGGACGCCGACCAGCCCGTCGTCCGGGACGTTGCGGCCCGGCGCGGTCATTCCCGAATTGCCGAGGAAGGCCCGGCGGCCGATCTCGGAGTGTCCGATGCGCATCCAGCCGCCGCCCAGTTCGTAGGGGGCGGTCAGGGTGTCGTCGGCCAGGAACGCGCCTTCGCCCACGGTGGTGAGGCTCGGCAGCGCGAGCACGGTGGACACCTCCGCACCCCGGCCGATCTTCATGCCGAGCAGCCGGAGCCACACCGGTGTGATCAGCCCGGCGTACAGGGGGAAGAGCGTCTCCCGGGACAGGTCCATGAGCTGGGTGGCCGTCCAGGCCTGCCAGCCGATCCGGCTGTGCGTCGGATGGACTCCGGTGCGCAGCCCGAGGCTGAGCAGGCGCACCGAGACCAGCAGGAGCAGGGCGTACGCGAACCCGAAGGCGAGCGCCCCGGGCACCACCGCGAGCAGGGCTCCGCGCAGGGCCTGGGCGAGCCCGGCACCGGCGGGCACGAACCGGTCCGCCACGAGCAGGGCGGGCACGACCGCGAGCACGGGCAGGCCGGTGAGGCAGGCGCCGGCCGCTCCGTACGCGGCGCGCCAGCGCAGCGGCCGCGGCGGGCGCTCCCCCGGCCAGTTCCGCTTGGCCTTGCCGAGCTTGCCGGCGGGGGCTCCGGCCCAGCGCTGGCCGGTGGGGATCTGCCCGACCACGGCGGAGCCGGGGGCCACCTCGGCCCGCTTGCCGACCCGTGCGCCGGGGAAGAGGATGCTGCGGGTGCCGACCACGGCGCCCGCGCCGACCTTGACCGGGCCGATCTCGAGGTGGTCGCCGTCCAGCCAGTGCCCGGAGAGGTCCACCTCGGACTCCACGGCGCAGCCGCGTCCCAGTTTGAGCATGCCGGTGACCGGGGGCAGCGAGTGCAGGTCCACCTCGGGGCCGATCTTGGCGCCCAGGGCCCTCGCGTAGCGCTCCAGCCAGGAGCCGGTGAGCGAGGTCGCGCCGGAGTACTCGGCGAGCCGCTCGGCGGTCCACAGCCTCAGGTGCACGCTTCCGCCGCGCGGGTGGCGCCCGGCCTTGACCCCGCGCAGCAGCAGGCGTGCGCCGCCGGCGGCGATCGCGAGGCGGCCCGGCGGGCTGAAGAGCAGCGCCGCCCCGGCGGCGACGAGCCACCAGGAGGCGGCCGGCGCCCACGGGTAGGCCCCGGACCAGTGCAGTACGTTGCCCAGCGCGAGCAGGGCCACCGTCCAGCGCAGGCCGATCAGCGTGAACAGCGGGAGCAGCAGCAGCGACTGCACCACCTTGGCGCGCGTCGGCACGGGCACCACGGTCCGGGTCGCGCCGTCGTCCTGCGCGGACTTCTCCAGGTGCCGGGCCAGCTTGCGCAGGGTGGGCTGCTGGTAGATGTCGAGTACGGCGGCGCTGGGGTAGCGGGTGCGCAGCCGGGTGGTGAGCTGGGCGGCGGCGAGGCTGCTGCCGCCGATGGCGAAGAAGTCGTCGGCGGCGGCGGTGACGGCCACGCCGAGGGTCTCGCTCCACTGCTCGGCGAGCCAGGCCTCGGTGCCGTACAGCTGTTCGGCGGGGCCGGTGGTCTCCAGTTCGGGCAGCGGCCAGGGCAGTGCGTTGCGGTCCACCTTCCCGGAGGTGCGGGTCGGCAGCTCGTCCACGGGTGCGAGCAGCGGGACGAGGGCCGCGGGCAGCTCGGCGCGCAGCCGGGTCACGGCCGCCGCGTGGTCCCAGCCCTCCTGGGTGACGAGGTAGCCGACGAGCAGCTGGTTGCCGCTGCGCGCGGTGCGGACGGCGGCGGCCGCGCCGGCGACGCCGGGCAGGGCCTGGAGCGCGGCGTCGACCTCGCCCAGTTCGATCCGCCGGCCGCCGAGCTTGATCTGCTCGTCGCCCCGGCCGAGGAAGACCAGGCCCTCCGGTTCGGCCCGGACGAGGTCGCCGCTGCGGTAGGCGCGCTGCCAGCCGAGGGATTCCAGGGGGGCGTACTTCTCGGCGTCCTTGTCGGGGTCCAGGTAGCGGGCCAGGCCGACGCCGCCGATCACGAGCTGGCCGCTGCCGCCCATGGGCACCGGCTCGCCGGACTCGTCGACGACGGCCAGCTCCCAGCCGTTCAGCGGGAGCCCGATGCGGATCGGCTCCTCACCGGTCAGCAGGGCGGCGCAGGCGACGACGGTGGCCTCGGTGGGTCCGTAGGTGTTCCAGACCTCGCGGCCCTCCGTGACCAGGCGCTGGGTCAGCTCGGGCGGGCAGGCCTCGCCGCCGAAGATCAGCAGGCGGACCTCGTTGAGGGTCTCGGGCTCCCAGAGCGCGGCCAGGGTCGGCACGGTGGAGACGACGGTGATCTCCTGTTCCGCCAGCCAGGGGCCGAGGTCGGCGCCGCTGCGCACCTGGGAGCGCGGGACGGGCACGAGGCAGGCGCCGTAGCGCCAGGCCAGCCACATCTCCTCGCAGGAGGCGTCGAAGGCGACGGACAGTCCGGCCATGACCCGGTCCCCGGGTCCGATCGGCTCCTCGCTGAGGAACAGCGCGGCTTCGGCGTCCACGAAGGCGGCGGCGCTGCGGTGGCTGACGGCGACGCCCTTGGGCTTGCCGGTGGAGCCGGAGGTGAAGATGATCCACGCGTCGTGCCCGGGACCGGGCCGCGCGGCGGATCTCGGGGCGTCCGCGAGGCCGGTGGCCGCGATGCGCTGTCCCGCGCCCAGCACCGCCCGCACCCCGGCCTCGGCGAAGACGAGCTCGGCCCGCTCGTCCGGGTCCTCGGCGTCCACGGGCACGTAGGCGGCGCCCGCGGCGAGGACGGCGAGGATCCCCGCGTACAGCTCGTTGGTCCCGGACGGCACGCGGACGCCGACGCGGTCGCCGAGCCCCACTCCGGCGGCCGCGAGGGCGCGCTTGCGGCGCTCGACCTCGGCGGCCAGCGCGCGGTAGGTCAGCTGTTCGGTGCCGTCGTCCAGGGCGAGGTCGTCGGGGTACGCCCGTACGGAGGCCTCGAAGATGTCGACGAGGGTGCGCGTCGGGGCGGCGGGCCCGGCGGAGAACCGGGCGGACTTGCCGGCCTCCTCGAACCCCTCCGCCGCTTCGAGCACGGTCCCGTCGTCGGGCACGGTCCCGTCGTCGAGCAGAGTGAGTTCACCGTGCTCTGGTGTGGCTGCCATCGGCCCTCGCGTCTCGGTCCCGGAAACGTCCCGGGTCGCCGGGCGGAGCCCGGGTCTGCCCAGGTTGTTCCGGTCCAGCACCAAACAACCCGCCAGTCTAGTGGGCGGTCCGGAAGTTTCTTGCAGAAGGCTTGCGCGTGGCCGGGAAGGAACGGTAAGGAGGCCGCGCGGTGTCGCGGCGGCGGCAGCCGGCCACCGGCGTGCGCGGCGGGCTGCGCGGCAGCCTGTGTGACAGGGCCCACCCGGTGACCGTGCAGGCACCAAGTACCCTCGTCCCGACCGACTTTGGCTGACCACCAACAAGCAGGGACGGCAAGGGGCGCACATGTGGGGACGGGGGACGGTACTAGGGGACCGTTACACGCTGGCCGAGCGGATCGGCGGGGGCGGCATGGGCGAGGTCTGGCGGGCCGACGACGGCGTGCTCAGACGGCAGGTCGCGGTGAAGGTGCTGCTTCCGGCGCTGCTCGACGACATCGGGTTCGCGGCGAGGTTCCGCCGGGAGGCCATGGTCCTCGCCTCGCTCAGCCACCCCGGGATCGTCGACGTCCACGACTACGGCGAGAGCCGGATCGAGTCCGGCGAGATGGTCGCGTACATCGTGATGGAGCTCGTCGAGGGCCGGCCGCTCAACGAGGTCCGCGCGCAGAGCGGGCCGCTCCCCGCCGAGCAGGTGCTGGACATCGCCGGGCAGGCCCTGGACGCGCTGCACGCCGCCCACCTGCAGGGCGTGACGCACCGGGACATCAAGCCGTCGAACCTGATGCTCGGTGACGACGGCCGGGTCACGGTCACGGACTTCGGCATCGCCCGTTCCAGTGCGGCCAGCATCGGGATCACCGACTCGCACGCGGTGCTCGGCACAGCGCTCTACATGGCGCCCGAGCAGGCGGAGGGGCTCGGCGCCGTCGCGGCGTCCGATCTCTACTCCACGGGCGTGGTCTGCTACGAACTGCTGACCGGCGAGCCGCCGTTCACCGGTGAGTCGGTCATCGAGATCGCGCTCAAGCACATCCGCGAGCCGGTGCCGGCCCTTCCCGAGGAGTTCCCGGCGCCGGTGCGCGCCTTCGTCGCCAGGGCGCTGGCCAAGCAGCCGCAGGAGCGGTACGCCGACGCCTCGGTGATGGCCGCGGCGGCGCGGCGTGCGGCGGCCGGCCGGCCGCTCGGCGAGCTCGACGCGCCGGCCGGGCCGACCGTGCCCCGGCCGGACGGTGCGGCCCTGCCCGCGGTGGCGGTGACGCCGACGGCGGCCGACGGGTCGAGGCGGAACCGGCTGAAGTGGCTGAAGTGGCTGAGCGTCCCGGCGGGCATCGCCGTACCGCTCGCGGTCACCGTGACGCTCACGGTGACGGTGGCCGTCACCGTCCTCTACATCGATCCCCGCGGCCGGCAGTCCGACGCGCCGACGGCGGGACGGGAGCCGTCCGCCTCCGTGTCCGCCCCGGTGTCCGGCAGCGGGAGCCAGAGCCCCGGCGCGTCCCCCTCCGGCACCCCGGGCGAGGTGACGCCGGGCGCGTCGGCCCCGCCGCCGGGCGGGGACCCCGGCGGCCAGGGCGGCGCCGGCGGGGCGGTTCCGCCGGCCGCGCCGAACCCCGCGCAGGGGGCCGGCGGCGCCGGCGCGGGCGGCCGGACGAGTAGCCGGCCCCTAGACACATCTGACGGCGCCGTGGAGACCGAGCGCCTCTCCCACACCAGCGACGAGCGGATCAAGACCGACCACGGGGCCCGGCCGGCGGACTCCTTCCAGGCCCCGTGGTCGGTCTTGATCCGCTCGTCGCTGGTGTGGGAGAGGCGCTCGGTCTCCACGGCGCCGGGGCGATGGTGACCACGCGCACGCCCGAGGCGGCGACCTCCTCGCGCAGGTTCTCGGACATGGCGTGTCTCGCAACGATTTCCGACCACCAGGAGAGCACCTCGACCCTGTCTCGCGGCGCACCGAAACCAGGGGCCTGACGGCCTGTCGGGACCACGGATTAGGCTGGCGGAATGGGCTACGGGACCGATGGCATGTCGCAAGGGCTGAGCGAGCTGGCCGCCGGCTTCCTGAGCGGGCACGGCGTCCGGGTGGAACGCCGGCAGGTGGAGCCGTACCGGGCGAAGTGGCTGGACCTCGGGGTTCCGGCCGAAGTCATCGACCGGGTGGCGGAGTTCGAGGCCCGCTGGGGCGGTCTCGTCCTGCCTCCGGCGCCCTGGTACGAAGGCGGGCCCCTGGTGTTCGGCGCGGACACCCCCGAGGGGTCGCCCGGGACGGGCTGGTGGTTCTGGGCCGGGGACCAGCGTTCCTCCGTCCCGTTCAGCTTCCTGATCGGCCCGCACGGTGAGTTCGGGATCCGCGGCGCCCGGTGGGTCCCCCTGCACGCCGGTGTCGAGGGGTGGGTCGAGTCCGTGGCCCTCGCACACCACGCCCGGCAGTGGGCGCGCCGGACCACCACGCTGTCGGGGGACGCCGTGGAGGGCCTCGATCTCGGCGGCCTGGAGCCGGTGGCGTCGGTGGCGGGCCTCGCCGACACCTGGTGGCGGGGACCGGGGACGCTGGTCGCCGTCTACCGCGGTGAAGCCGAGGCCTTCGGTATTCCCAGGGCGCTGCGGGCCCAGGTCCACGAAGGCCTGCCCGAGGACGCGTTCTGGTTCGACCTCCGGGCCCGCACCTGACCGGACGGCCACTGACCGCACAGCCACGACCGCACGGCCACGACCGCACGGCCACTGACCGCGCGGCCACTGACCGCACGGGCCGACGGCAGGGGCCCCGACCTGCGGATCGCCCACCAAGTGCGCCGCGCACCCGGCCTGCCCATACTGGGGGAATGAGACGTACCCGTACCGTCTTGGTGTGCATCGTCGGCCTGATGGGCGCGGCCCTTCCCGCCGGGACGGCGGCGGGCGCGGAGCCGGCCGCCGCAGCCCCGGGAACCTGCGTCAACTCGCCCGGCCCCGCGCAGGGCGAGGCACGTGAGGTCCTGGCCATCGCCCAGCAGGCCCAGAAGGAGTTCGGCCTGAACTCGGTGATCCTGCGGGTCTCCTCCGACGGCCGGGACGTGCTCACCACGGCTCTCGGGGAATCGATGACGGGGGTCCCGGCCGAACCGTCGATGCACTTCCGCACGGGCTCCGTGGCCATCGTCTACATGGGCGCCGTCCTGCTCCAGCTCGTCGACCAGGGCAAGGCCTCGCTCGACGATCCCGTGTCCCGCTGGCTGCCGGACGTGCCGCACGGCTCCGAGATCACCCTGCGGATGCTCGGCAGCTCCACGTCGGGCCTGCACGACTACGTCACGGACCCCGCCTTCGTCGCCGCGCTCGAGGCCGCGCCGTTTCGCAAGTGGACGCCGGAGCAAGTCATCGGCATCGCGACGGCCAAGCCGCTCCTGTACGAGCCGGGGACCAACTGGAGCTATTCGCACGCCAACTTCGCGATCCTCGGCGCCGCCCTGGAGAAGATCAGCGGACTCCCGCTGGACCGGCTGCTCGCGGAGCGCGTGTTCGAACCGCTCGGGCTGAGCGAGACCAGCAACCAGTTCACACCTCAGATCCCCGACCCCGTGGTGCACGCCTTCACCTCCGAGCGCGGCACCTACGAGGAGTCCACCTTCTGGAACCCCTCGTGGACCACCGCTCCCGGCGCCGTCCTCGTACAGAACATCTGCGATCTGGACCGGTCCGCTCGTGCCATCGGGACCGGGGAGCTGCTGTCAGCGAAGTCCTTCAAGACGCAGCTCGATCCGGGCACCATCGGCCTCGGTCACGCGACGGCCTCCTGCCCCGCCAGTGCCTGCCTCCTGACCAACACCGAGGCCCACCACTTCGGGCTGGGCGTGATCGTGGTCAACGACTGGATCCTGACGAACCCGTCGTTCTCCGGATACGCGGCCATCCAGGCCTACTTGCCGGCGAAGAAGCTCGCGATCTCGGTGAACGTGACGCAGGGCCCCAAGAGCCCCGAGGGCAACTCTGCCCAGACCATCGCCGAACGCATCTCCGCGGCCCTCGCGCCCGGCCAGGAGCTGAAGATGCGCTGACGCGCGGTCCGCCACCCGCTCCTACCGGGTGTACCTGAGGATGCGGTAGCGGAGGCCCGCGGTCGAGGTCTGCCAGTCGGCGTCCTCCTCGAGGCTCCACGTCGCGTCCGGTGCCGGGGCGTAGGTGTCGCCCTTCACCGCGGAGTCGACCTCGGTCACCGAGAGCATCGTGGCGTGGGCCAGGGCGGCACGGTAGACCTCACCCCCGCCGATCACCCACACCGTCGCGCGGGCGGCCGCGTCCGGGGACCCGGCCGCCGCGAGTCCCAGCGCCTCGGCGATGGATCCGGCGCGCTCCGCGCCCTCGGCAGCCCACCGCGGATCGCGCGTCACCACGATGTTGCGCCGGCCGGCCAGGGGGCGGAACCGCACGGGAAGGGAATCCCACGTCTTGCGCCCCATCACCACCGGGTGCCCGAGGGTGGTCGCCTTGAAGTGCGCCATATCCTCGGGCAGCCGCCACGGAATCCCGTTGTCCGCGCCGATCACGCCGTCGAGGGTCTGGGCCCAGATCAGCCCGACGTCAAGCCTTGAGTCCGGCCGGACGTCCGGCCCGGCACCCGGCTCGGAGTCCGGCCCGGAGTTCGCCACGACGCTCATACGGCGACCGGAGCCTTGATCGCCGGGTGGTGGCGGTAGTCGAGGATCTCCACATCGGAGTAGGCGTAGTCGAAGAGCGAGTCCGCCCGGCGCAGCCGCAGCTCGGGGAACTCGAACGGGGTGCGCGAGAGCTGCTCGGTCACCTGTTCGACGTGGTTGTCGTAGATGTGGCAGTCGCCCCCGGTCCAGATGAAGTCACCCGGCTCGAGGCCCGCCTGCTGCGCGACCATGTGCGTGAGGAGGGCATAGCTGGCGATGTTGAACGGGACGCCGAGGAACAGGTCCGCGCTGCGCTGGTACAGCTGGCAGGAGAGCTTGCCGTCGGCGACGTAGAACTGGAAGAAGGCGTGGCAGGGCGCCAGCGCCATCTTGGACAGCTCGGCGACGTTCCAGGCGGAGACGATCATCCGGCGGGAGTCCGGGTCGCTGCGCAGGGTGGCGAGGACCTCGCTGATCTGGTCGATGTGGCTGCCATCCGGGGTCGGCCAGGAGCGCCACTGCACCCCGTAGACCGGGCCGAGCTCGCCGTCCGCGTCGGCCCACTCGTCCCAGATGGTGACGCCGTGCTCGTGCAGCCAGTCGACGTTCGATTCGCCGCGCAGGAACCACAGCAGCTCGTACACGATCGACTTGAGGTGCACCTTCTTGGTGGTGACCAGCGGGAACCCCTGCGAGAGGTCGTAGCGCAATTGGTGTCCGAAGACACTTCGGGTGCCGGTGCCCGTCCGGTCGGCTTTGGCCGTCCCGGAGGTCATCACCAGGCGCAACAGGTCTTCGTACTGAGTATCCACCACAGCCGACGAGTCTACTGGCCTGCGCGGACGCGGGCGTACGGCGGGCGCGCGAGGCCAGCGGCCCGGCGGTGTCCGGGCACGGACGGCCCGGTGGGCGGCCGCGCGCACCGGGCCGCGGTGATTCCGCGGTGCAGTGCCCATGAGGCGCGGCCCGGCCGTGACCCTGGTGTTCAGTTCCCGCGCGGGGCGTACATGATGACCGCCATCCCGGCGAGGCAGACCAGCGCGCCGACGACGTCGTAGCGGTCGGGGCGGTAGCCGTCGGCGACCATGCCCCAGGCGATGGAGCCGGCGACGAAGATCCCGCCGTAGGCAGCCAGGATCCGCCCGAAGCTGCCGTCGGACTGGAACGTGGCAACGACCCCGTACACGCCCAGCGCGATGACGCCGGCACCGATCCAGATCCAGCCCTTGTGCTCGCGGATGCCCTGCCAGACCAGCCAGGCGCCGCCGATCTCGAAGAGCGCGGCAACGGCGAACAGGGCGAGGGAGCGGGCGACGAGCACGGTGGAGTCCTTCTGGAGAAGGGGGAACGGACCGGCCGGGGCCGGCTCAGACCAGGACGGCGGGCTTGAGGATGTCCCGGGACCACGGCCGTCCCCTACTGGATCATCGTCGCCCGGTACGTTTCGAGGCTCGTCCCGTGACACCGAACCGGGCGCCGCGACGGCTTCGCAGGCCGCCCGGGTGAAGCCCAGGTAGGGCTCGCCGGGGCCGTCGGACCGCGGGTTCGGGGGCACCAGCCAGAGCACGCTGTCGGCGCCGGGGTCGCCGTGCGATCCCCGCGCGACCAGCCCTTGGATCCTTCCCCGAACGAACCGTGTCCGGTGCCCGAGCACCCGGCCCAGCTCCGCAACGAACTCCGGCAGCAGCGCCGGCCCGTTCCGGAAGTCGAACCCCAGGTAGGCGAAGGCGAGCCCGTCTCCAGCCCACTCCCATGCGGCCAGCGGCACCACCCGTCCGCAGGCCGGACAGGGCACTGCGGCCCAGCCGGTGTTCCACCATTCGTCCATTGCCGGCGAGAACGCCTCACGGTGCCCATCCCCGAACACCACCGCGCAGTACGGACAGACCGGCGGCCCGCCCTGCTGCGGCGAGAAGAACACCGTCCGCCCAGTGACAACGGTGAGCCCATCGCTCCCGCTCGCTTCCCGGAACCCGGTCGCCCGCTCCCACCGCGGCCCAGGACCGTAATCCGGCAGCCCCACGATTCTCCCGCCCACCAGCCACGCCGCCACCCGCCCCCCGTGCGCGACGCCGTCCTGGGCGGTGGCGTCCAGGTCGACGATCGTCTGAAAAGAGCTACCCACAGCCGAACGGTAGGCGGCCTACTCGATTCCGCAAAGCCCGTACATCCCGATCCGCATGGCACCGCTGCCGCCCGCGAAAAGAGCAGGAAGTCCGCTTCCCCCGTGCGCAGCACGTCCCACACGTGATCGACAAGACGCCCCCTGGGCGCCGGAGATCGTTTACGGGACAGCCCTTAGGGCCAGCCCTCGCCGTAGGACGCGAGCAACGCCCCCAACGTTGCGCTCGTTCGCTGGTCCTTCCTGCCCTCGCGCTCATCTCCAGGGCCGAGGACCGGCGCGATTTCACTCGACCGCATCGCCTACCGATGAGGGTGGCGCGGGGTCAGCTGAAGGTGCGGCGGTACGCGTGGGGGCTGACGCCGGTGGTCTTCTTGAACCGGTCGCGGAACGCGGTGGGTGAGCCGAAGCCGACTTGAGAGCCGATGCGTTCGACGGAGTGGCGCGTGGTCTCCAGGAGGTGCTGGGCCTGGCGGACGCGGGCGCGGTGGAGCCATTGGAGGGGCGTGGATCCGGTCTGATCGCGGAAGCGTCGGATCAGGGTCCGGGTACTGGTCCCCGCCTCGGCGGCGATGTCGGCGAGGGTGAGCTCCGAGCCCAGGTTGCCCCGCAGCCAGACCAGCAGCGGTTCGAGGGTCGAGCCCTGAGGGGTGGGCGCGTGGTCGTGGACGATGAACTGCGCTTGTCCGCCCTCGCGCTCCAGGGGCATGACGGACAGCCGGGCGGCGTCGGCGGCGACGGCCGAGCCGTAGTCGCGGCGGATCATGTGCAGGCACAGGTCCAGTCCCGCCGCGGCGCCGGCCGAGGTGAGGATCTGCCCGTTGTCGACGTACAGGACGTCCGGATCGACCTCGACGGCCGGGTACGTGGCGGCGAGGAGGCCGGCCGCGATCCAGTGGGTGGTGGCCCGCAGCCCGTCCAGGAGCCCGGTGGCGGCCAGCGGGAAGGTGCCCGAGCAGATGGAGGCGATGCGCGTACCGTGCTCCGCCGCCGCGCGCAGGGCCTCGCGGACGGCGGGAGCGAGCGGCGCCTCGGGGTCGTCGGTCCCCGGGACGATGATCGTGTCCGCGCCCTCGAACCCCTCCAACCCCCAGGGCGCGCGCAGGCTGAAGGTGCCCGCGTCGATCTCCGGCTCCTGCGCGCACACGCGGATGCGGTAACCGGGGCGGCCGTCCGGGAGACGGGTGCGGCCGAAGACTTCGATCGGGGTGGACAGGTCGAAGGGGATCACCCGGTCCAGCGCGAGGATCGCGACAGTGTGCATGGCCAGAAGATACCCGCCCGCCAAGGCCAAGGCGTGGTCCGAGGGGCCTCGGGACGCATCATCTGCGCAGGTCAGCGGCGGTACTGCGGCGTTGGCGATATCCCGTTGAAAGGTGTCGACAATGCCACTGGGGGTGAGGGCGCCATCCGCTTAGTGTCGGGATCGAGCCCGGCGCGGACCGGGCCCGCCGGACTCGGAGGAACCCCGCATGCGCGCCCAGATCGTCCTGTTCGACGGCTTCGATCCGCTCGATGTCATCGCCCCCTACGAGGTGTTGTACGCCGGCGGTACCGCCTCCGGCGGGGCGGTGAGCGTGGAGCTGGTCTCCGCCGAAGGACCGCGCGAGGTGGTCAGCGGCACCGGGGGCCTGACGCTGCGCGCCACCGCCGTCCTCGACCCGGGGCGCGCGGACGTGGTCCTGGTCCCCGGCGCCTCGGGCCGCGTCGGTGAGCCCGGAGAGGTCCCCGACCATGACGCGGGGGCCGGGGAGTGGCGGCAGGACGAGTTCATCCCCGTACTGCTGGGCCGCACCCTGAGCACCGAGCTGCCCGCGCTGCTGAAGGCGGCGATGGACGACCCGGAGGTGACGGTCGGCGCGGTGTGCGGCGGCTCGCTCGTCCTGGCCATGGCCGGCCTGCTGGAGGGCCGCCACGCCACCACCCACCACCTGGGACTGGACATGCTCGAAGCCACCGGGGCCCGCGCGGTGAACGCCCGGGTCGTCGACGACGGCGACCTAGTCACCGGCGCCGGAGTCACCTCCGGTCTCGACCTGGGCCTGTACCTGCTGGAGCGCGAGGTGGGCCCCCGGATCGCCCACGCCGTCGAAGAGCTGTTCGCCCATGAGCGCCGCGGCACCGTCTGGCACGACAGGGGTCCGGTGCCCGCCGGCCTCTGACCGCGCGTCCGCCCCGCACTGCCTGCCCCCCCCCTGTCTCTTATCCCCATCTGGTCAGCGGGCGCCGAGCGGGCAACTGGTCAGCAGGGTCGCCGGATCGGCCGCCGGGTCCCGGGGGACGGTGTGGCCGAGCGGCGGCCGCACACCGCGCCCGATCCAGTCCTCCAGCGCGGTGAAGGCGGAGCGGTGGCAGGGGGTGAGGGGCCGCAGCCGGTCGGGGAACGCGTCGACGAGCGAGTCCACGTGGGTGCCGCCCTCGATGCGGTAGTAGCGCAGCAACCCGCCCCGGCCGGCGCGCCGCACCATGTCGGCGTAGACGTCGGAGTCCCGGCTGATCGGGAGCAGGACGTCCAGGGTGCCGTGCAGGGTGATCAGGGGTTTGCCGATGCGGCCGGTGAGCGCGGTCCCCGCGACCGCGCGGCGGACCTCGGCGGGCCGCTCGGCGTAGGCGTAGTCGGCGTCGCAGGCGGGGGTGCCGGGGGCGCAGAAGGGGGTCCCGGCCTCGGCCGGGCCGTCGAAGCCCGGATCGAACTCCTCGCGGTAGATCCGCTGGGTGAGATCCCAGTAGTACGCGTGGTGGAAGGGCCACAGGAACTCCGAGCCGGCCGGGTAGCCGGCGGCCAGCATCCGCGCGTGGGCCTCCCCGGCGTCGGGCCCGCCGGCCGCGTAGCGGGGGTAGGCGGCCAGCGCCGGGGGCAGGAAGGTCAGCAGGTTCGGCCCCTCCGCCCGCCACAGGGTGCCCTCCCAGTCGACCCCGCCGTCGTACAGCTCCGGATGGTTCTCCAGCTGCCAGCGCACCAGGTAGCCGCCGTTGGACATGCCGGTGGCGAGCGTGCGGGACGGGGCCCGGTGGTAGCGCTGCGCGACCACCGCCCGCGCGGCCCGGGTGAGCTGGGTGACCCGGGTGTTCCACTCGGCGACCGCGTCGCCGGGCGCCCGCCCGTCCCGGTGGAACGCGGTCCCGGTGTTGCCCTTGTCGGTGGCGGCGAAGGCGTAGCCGCGCGAGAGCACCCAGTCGCCGATGGCACGGTCGTTGGCGTACTGCTCGCGCACGCCGGGGGAGCCGGCGACGACGAGCCCGCCGTTCCAGTGGTCGGGCAGCCGGATCACGAACTGCGCGTCGTGGTTCCAGCCGTTGTTGGTGTTCGGGGCCGCGGTGGCGGCCGGGGTGTCGGGGAAGTAGCCGTCGATCTGGATGCCCGGCACCCCCGTGGGGACGGCGAGGTCCTTGGGGGTGAGGCCGGCCCAGTCGGCGGGGTCGGTGTGCCCGGAGGCCACCGTCCCGGCGGTCGTCAGCTCCGCCAGGCAGTCGGCCCGCTGGAGCGCGGCCCCCGGTACGCGAAGTTGGGCGCGGCGGGCGCAGTGCGCGTCGGCCCCGGCGGCCCCCGGGGGCGCGGCGGCCGGCAGCAGGGCCGAGGCGAGGACGGCGGCGGCGACGGCGCCGGGGGCGGCTCTGGCGCGGGGCGCGCATCGGGTCGTCGCGGAACGGGTCGTCGCGGAACGGGTGGCGGGTGGCATCGAGGAACCTCCGGAAGGCGGCGGGATGGGGGACTGGCCGGAGGCTAAGGGCGGCCGCCCCGGCGCCGACACGGCTGCGCCCGCCATGTTCGCGGCCGCCCCGGTGGGGCCGGCCGCCATGGCGGGCCCGGCAAGATCCGAAAGAGACGGCCTAGGGGCAGCCGGCGTCGGCGATGACGAAGTGGCCCGCGGGCGCCTCCTTCAGGGTGTGCGTGACGAAGACGTTGTAGAGGCCCAGGTCCTGGCGCGAACCCTTGGCGTGGGCGTGGCTCCCGTCGGTCGTCGCCCGGCCCGCCCGCACGTGCTGGTAGTTGTGCGCCGTCCAGCACACCGCCGGCGCGCCGGTCGTGCTCACCGTGACCGGCGCCGAGCCGGCACCCGCCGCGCCCGAGCCGTCGACGGCCGCCACGGCGTACGTGTGGCGCGTACCGGGGGCGAGCCCGCCGTCCGTGTAGGGCGGCCCGGCCGGGGCGGCGACCTGGGCACCGTCCCGCAGCAGCGCGTAGCCGGCGGCGCCGGGCACCGGGTTCCAGGCGAGGGTGACGCCGGTGTCGCCGACGGCGGTGGCGGCCAGGCCGGTGGGCGCGGGCGGGGTGCCGGGGCCCGGGCCCGGGCCGGAGCCGCCCAGGCCGAAGAACTTCGCGATCCAGTGGCCGGAGCAGATCGAGGCGAGGAAGTGCGCGGCCCCCGTACGGCCGCACCGCTCGGGACCGGAACCCGGGTCGACGGGGGTGCCGTGCCCGATCCCGGGCACCCGGTCGACCTCGACGGCCACCGTGCCGTCCCCGGCGAGGTACTCCTCGTGGCGGGTGGCGTCGGGCCCGATGGCCGAGGTCCGGGCCGGGGTCTGGGAGAGCCCGTGCAGCGCGGTCCACTGGTCGCGCAGTTCGTCGGCGTTGCGGGGAACGACGGTGGTGTCCGCGTCGCCGTGCCAGATCGCGACCCGGGGCCAGGGGCCGCTCCACGCGGGGTACGCGTCACGGACCGACTGCGCCCAGCCGGCCGGGGACTTGTCCACCCCGGGGTTCATGCACGTGTACGGGCTGTGTCCTTGGCGCAGCCGTGGGGGAGCCCGGCGATGACCGCCCCCGCCGTGAACACGTCCGGGTAGGCCGCGAGCAGTGCCGAGGTCATGGCGCCGCCGGCCGACAGGCCGGTGACGAAGGTGCGGGCGGGGTCGGCGGCGTAGGCGGAGGCGGCGCGGGCGGCCATCTGCCGCAGGGAGGCGGCCTCGCCCTGGCCGCGCCGGTTGTCGGCCGCCTGGAACCAGTTGAAGCCCTTGTTGGGGTTGTTCGCGGAGGTGGTCTCCGCGAAGACCACCAGGAAGCCTTCGCGGTCGGCGAGTTCGGTGAGTCCGGAGTTGTCCGCGTAGGTCTGGGCGTTCTGGGTGCAGCCGTGCAGCGCCAGCACCACGGCCGGGGCGGACGTGGCGGGCATGGCGGCTCCCTGGGGCGGCGGGCACTGCGCGGGCCCGTCGCCGGGGGCCCGCGGTGCCGCCACGGTAGGAGCGGCACCGCGCACGACGGCATGTCCCGGAACCCCACAATCCGGCCGGGGGTTGCCCGGTCCACAAGGGTTGCGCGCGCCGTCCGCCGCCTGCTGGTGCTGTGGCCGGAAAGGTGTGCCGGGCGCCGCGACCCGGTGGACCTCCCCGGTCACAGCACTAGTTGCAGGCGGCTGCGACCAGTTCGGGGCGCACCGCGAGCTCCGCACCCGTCGCCGCGCGGACCTCGGCCACCGAGACCCCGGGCGCGAGCTCGCTCAGCACGAACCCCGCCGGGGTGACGTCGACGACCGCCAGGTCGGTGACCACCCGCTGGACGACCCCCCGGCCGGTCAGCGGCAGCGAACAGCGCTCCACGAGCTTGGGCGTGCCGTCCTTCGCCGTGTGCTCCATGAGCACGATCACCCTGCGCGCGCCGTGCACCCGGTCCATCGCGCCGCCCATTCCCTTGACCGTCTTCCCGGGGACCGTCCAGTTGGCGAGGTCGCCCGAGGCGGACACCTGCATCGCGCCCAGCACGGCGGCGTCGACGTGCCCGCCGCGGATCATGGTGAAGGACAGCGCCGAATCGAAGAAGGACGCCCCCGCCCGGACCGTGACCGTCTCCTTGCCCGCGTTGACCAGGTCCGGATCCACCTCGTCGGCCGTCGGGTACGGGCCCACGCCGAGGATCCCGTTCTCCGACTGGAGCACCACCTCGACCCCCGGCGGCAGGTGGCCGGGGATCAGGGTCGGCAGCCCGATCCCCAGGTTCACGTACGTGCCGTCCGCCAGTTCGAGGGCGGCCCGGGCCGCCATCTGCCCACGTGTCAGAGCCATGTGTCAAACACCGCCTTGCTGTTCGGGGAGAAGGGTGCGGACCGTGCGGACCGTGCGGCACTCGATGTGCCGTTCGCCCGCCGGATCGCCGGGGTCCACCCGGACCACCCGCTGGACGAAGATCCCCGGCAGGTGCACGGAGTCCGGATCGAGCTCTCCGGGCTCGACCAGCTCCTCCACCTCGGCGATGGTGATCCGGCCCGCCATCGCGGCCAGCGGGTTGAAGTTGCGCGCCGAGGCATGGAAGACGAGGTTGCCGTGCCGGTCCCCGGCCGCCGCCCGCACCAGGGCGAAATCCGTGGTGATGCCCTCCTCCAGCAGGTACTCCCGGCCGGCCCAACTGCGCAGCTCCTTGGGCGGCGAGGCCACGGCGACGCTCCCGTCGGCCCGGTAGCGCCACGGCAGCCCGCCCTCCGCGACCTGGGTGCCGGCCCCGGCCGGCGTGTAGAACGCCGGGATCCCCGCGCCGCCGGCCCGCAGCCGCTCGGCGAGCGTGCCCTGCGGGAGCAGTTCGACCTCCAGCTCGCCGCTCAGGTACTGCCGGGCGAACTCCTTGTTCTCGCCCACGTACGAGCTCGTCATCCGGGCGATCCTGCCCTCGCGCAACAGCAGCCCGAGCCCCCGGTCGTCGACCCCGCAGTTGTTGGACACCACCTCCAGGGCGACCGCGTCCGTCCGTTCCAGCAGCGCGCCGATCAGCACGCCGGGAATCCCGCACAGCCCGAAGCCGCCCACCGCCAGCGACGCCCCGGCGGGGATGTCCGCCACCGCCGCGGCCGCGGTCGCGACCTCCTTGTCCAGACCCATCGCACGCTCCTTCGCCCGGCGCCGGGCCGCCGGCCCCGACCGGACCGGTGCGGCCGGGCCGACACGGACGACCCTAGGAACCGGCGGCGGGCCCTGGCCATGGCGCCCGCGCACACACCCGGGGGGGTGCCCGTGTGGGGAACCGGTGGACCGGCCGGTACGTCCCAGCGGAGCCGATCCGGCACAGGAGCGCGAGGGGGAGACCGTGTTGAACCGCACCACGAGGAGAGTCCCGGGCGTCGCATCGGGAGGCGGGCCGTTCGCCGTGGGCGGCGCCGCCAGGTCCGTGTCCCCGTACGTGCTCGCGTGCTTGGGCGCCGCCGTGCTGCTCACCGGCTGCGGCGAGGTGACCGGGAACGAGCCGGTCGGGCCCGGCGTGTCCGTCCGCACCGAGAGCGCCGCGCCGTGTCCCGAGTCCGATTCCGCCGTCCGGCAGGCGCCGCCGACGCTGATCCACGGCACCCCGGCCAACACCCCCGAGGCCACACGCCTCTCCCAGGCCATCGGCGCCCAGGCCCGCGGCGCCTTCGCGGACGTCTACTCCGTGCAGATCACCGACCATCCGGCGGGGCGCGTGGCCCTGTGCGTCACCGATCCGGCCCGCGGCCGGCTCCTCCTCGAAGCGGCGCACGCGGCGGATCCGGGCGCGGACCCGGCCCGGGCGGACGTGTACGTGAGCCCGTACTCCCACCGGACCCTCAACGCCGCCGCGGCCAGGATCATCGCGCTGAAGGCGGACTTCCCGGTCTACAGCACCTCCGGCGGGCACGGCTCGTCGGTGGAGGTGACCACCAATCAGGAGGGCTCGTGGTCCGCGGAGTTCAAGGCGCGCCTGCAGGAACTCACCGGGGGGATCCCGGTCACGCTCAAGAACGGCGAGCCCGTCGAGCCCCTGCTCGGGGACCAGCCGTTGCGCCCCGCCCCCTGACGCCCGACAGGGCCTGCTCCGCTCCTACTCCACTTCGCCGCCGCGGTCCGCGCGCGATCAGCTCCTCCATCGCCGGCCGGGGGAGGGAGGGGTTGGCCGCCGCGGCCTCGGCGACGGCCGGGGACGCGTGGGTGAGGAGTCCCACGAGGGCCGGTCCGGACAGTGCCGGGTGGCGTGCCGCGTTGGGGCCGGCCTTGTGGTCGGCCAGGCACGGCAGCAGCGCCGCCTCCGTCGCGTTCGGGTGCACGGCGATCGCGCGCCAGGCCCGCAGCGCCGGCGGGTCGTGCCGGGCCAGCTCCTCCAACAGGCCGGACGGGGCTTCCGGGTTGGCCGCCACCTGCGCGTGGACCTGTACGCCGTGCCGCGCGACCATCGCGCGCAGCCGGTCCTCGGACAGGCCCGGGTGCGGGGCGACCGCGTTGGCCACCACCGCGTCGGGGTCGTCGGCCAGGGCGTCGAGCAGCGCGGGCGGCAGGGCGCGGCTGCGGGCCGCGAGCTTGCGTACGGCCGGGTGCGGGGAGGCGGCCAGTTCCGCGAGCTCCGTGGCGGTGGCGGACTCGATGCGGGGCAGTGGATCCGGACGGAGCCGGGCCCTGCGCGCCAGGTCCGCCAGGACGTCGAGGGGCACCAGCGGCTGGAGGGCCAGCGCCCTCAGCAGCTCCACCTCGCGGCCCGCGGCGAGCTCGCGGATCAGCGGCGCCCCGAGAGCGGAGTTCGCCGCGACGTCCCGACGGACGCCCGGCATCGGGTCGGCGGCGAGCAGCGCGTACGTCTCCTGCGGCAGGTCGGACCGTTCGGCCAGGGCGCGGCGGATCAGCATCGACGGGTGGCCGGCGAGGGTGGCCGCGGTGGCGGGCGGTGTGGAGGGGTTGCGCGCGGCCCGTTCCAGGGTGTTGTGCACGGCCGTCTCGTGAACGCCCGTGCAGGTGGCGTTCGCGAAGAGGCCGCAGTCCGGGCGCCGGCAGTAGGGGTCGTGGGTGAAGGGGATCTCCTCCTGGTCGCAGACCAGGCAGGCGAGAGCAGGTGCGAGCTCCTCTCCCGTGATCAGCGCCGCCAGTACGGAGCCGGGCACCGCCTCGTTGAGGGCGGTCGTCATCCGCACCTCGGCGTGCGGGTGCGTCGCGAGCCGGGCGGCGAGCTGCGGTTCGGTGGTCCAGATGCCGAGCTCCGCGACGACTTCCACGTCCGGGTCGGCGGCGAGGGTCTCCTGCACGTCGAGCGGCAGGCCGGGCCGGGAAGCGAGGTCCCGGCGGACCTGGCGCTCGGGGTGGGTGGCGAGCGCCCGCGCCCACTCGGGCGGCCCGAAGCCCTCGTCGAGCATGGCCAGGGCCACCGACGGCCGGGCGAGCGGGTCCACGTCGGCGGGGTCGAGGAGTCCCGCGCGCCCCATCCGGCCCGCGGCGAACTCGTCGGCGGCAGCGATCGCGCGGACCTGGGCGGGGGAGAGGTCCGTCCGCTCGCTCAGGTCGTAGAGGAGCTCGTCGTGCGGATCGTCCACCGAGCCGTTCAGGGCGATCAGCCGGTCCACGAGCCCGGACGGCAGGGCCGGATTGGCGGCGAGGCCGCACAGCAGACGAAGACCCACCGGCCCCGCGGTCCCCTCCGGGGCGGCGGTCCCTTCCGGCCCCGCGGTCCCCTCCGGCCCCGGGGTCCCCTCCGGGGCAGTGGGCTCGGGCACGGCCCGCGGTGTGAGCGGTGGCCGCACATCGGTCATTCGGTGTTCCTCACGGGTCGTCCGGCCTTGCGAAGAGATCGGCGGCGGACCGGGCGGACCCGGAGGGCCGGGGTGACCGGCGGCCGCGCCGGGGACGCTACAGCGGGTGTCGGGGCAGTCGGGGTGTCGGGGCTCAGGCGCGCGCGAGGACGGCCACGGCGTTGTGGCCGCCGAACCCGAAGGAGTTGCTGACCGCGATCGACGACGCGTGGTTCCTGGCGGTGCCCGCGACCACGTCGATGTCCATGTCCGCGTCGGTGGTGGTCAGCCCGGCCGTGGGCGGCACGGTGTCCGTGTCCAGGGCGAGGACGGTGAGTGCCGCCTCGATGACCCCGCACGCGCCGAGGGTGTGGCCGAGCGTCCCCTTGGCGGAGGTGACGGGCGGCCGCTGGGGGAACACCCGGCGCAGGAGCGCGGCTTCCACGGCGTCGTTCTGCCGCGTGGAGGTGCCGTGCGCGTTGACGTGGCCGACCTCGTGCGGGGCGATGCCGGCGTCGGGGAGGGCGAGGCGGGTGGCCCGTTCGGCTCCGCGGCCGCCGGGGTCCGGGGACACCAGGTGGTGGGCGTCGGTGGCGGCGGCGTAGCCGATGAGCCGGGCGAGGGGCCGGGCTCGCCGGGCCGCGGCGTGCTCGGGGCGTTCCAGGACCAGCGCGCCGGCGCCTTCGGCGATGACGAAGCCGTCGCGGGTGGCGTCGAAGGGGCGTGCGCCGGTGCCCGACATGGCTCCGAGTTGGGTGAAGCCGGTGGCCAGCAGCCGGGTGATGGGCGCCTCGGCGCCGCAGACCAGAGCGATGTCACACTGCCCGGTCGCCAGCAGGTCGCGGGCGAGGCCGATGGCCGTGGTGCCGGAGGCGCAGGCGGTGGAGGTGGCCAGCGACGGACCGGTCGCTCCGAACCGCAGGGCGATGTTGGCGCACGTCATGTTCGACAGATAGCCGGTGAGGAAATAGGGCGAGACGAACTCGGGGCCGAGCTCGGCCATCCTCGCGAGGGCCCTGTCCTGGGTCAGCACGCCGCCCGCGCCGCCGGCGGTGACCACGGCGACCCTGTCGCCGTCCCACGCCAGGGGGTCGAGGCCGGCGTGCTCGAGCGCCTGCGCGACGGCCACGAGGCCCAGTCGGTCGACCCGGTCCAGGTGGGCGGAGCCGCGCCCGCGCAGGACCGGGTGGTCGAACTCCGGCACCCGGCAGCTGAGGGAGAGGGCCAGCCCCTCCAGCGCGGGATCGACGGCCGAGGTGGTGCGGCCCTCGCACACGGCCGCCCAGACGGCCTCCGCTCCGCACCCGGCCGGCGTGACGAGGCCGAGGCCGGTCACGACGGCCCCGGGGCCGCGCGTCAACGCTCGGTCCGCCGCGCGTCGAGGACCGCGGCGAACTCCGCGAGGGTGGTGTCCCGCAGCTCCTCCTCGTCGACCTTGAAGCCCAGCGCCTCGTGGACGGCGATGGCCATCTCGACCACCATGAGCGAGTCGGTCAGCAGATCACGCATCCGGGCGTCGGCCCGCACCTCCTCGGCGGGGATTTCGAACGTTTCGACGAGGATTTCGCTGATCAGATCGATCACGGATTCCGGTGCTGAAGTGGTCACGACTGCCCTCATTTGCGATGCGGTATGTTCCCGGGTCCAGAGAACTATCACGGCTGGGTTCATACTCAAAAAGGGCCGCCTTTTGATGCCTTCCCGATGATTCAAAATGCGAAAGCGGGGACCACTTGTGTCGGAAAGCCTGACCGCCGCGATCGAAATCGGCGGAGCCGAGCTCCGGTACGCCAAGGAGGCGCTCGGCGAAGCGGGAGCGGACGCTTGGGGCCGGCTGCTGGACTGGCTGATGGACGACTACTTCCGGCTGGAGACCGCGGGCTTGGAGAACCTTCCCGCGGAAGGTCCCGCCGTTGTCGTGGCGAACCATTCGGGCGCCTGGGGACTGGACGCGTTCATCCTCCACAAAGCGCTCACCCGCCACTTGGACCGGCCTCTGTGCATGCCTGCCGCACCGCTGACCTTTCGATTTCCGGTCATCGGTTCGTACGCACGGAAGTACGGAGCCATTCCACTCGATCCGACCCTCGGACTGGACCGGCTGACCGCCGGTGGAATCGTGGGGGTCTTTCCCGAGGGAATCGCCGGTCTGGAAAAGCCCTTCCGCAGCCGCTACCGGCTGCGGCCGTTCAGTCCGGGCTTCGCGGTGACCGCCGTCAAGGCCGGCGCCCCCGTCGTCCCGGTCAGCGTCATCGGCGCCGAGGAGGCGCTCCCCCGGATCGGCGCGCTCCCCGCCCTCGCCCGTCTGCTGGACCTGCCCTGCTTCCCGCTCACGGCCCTCTTCCCGCTGCCCGCGAAGTGGCTGATCACCGTGGGCGAGCCGATCCCCGCGCCGGCCCGGTCCGCGTCCTTCGGCGCCCGGTCGGCCGCGGCGCGGCTGCTGTGCGCCCAGGCCCAGGAGGCGGTGCAGGGCCTGGTGGACAGGGAGCGGCCCCGGCGCGCGACGCCCTTCTGGTAGCCGCGCCGCGCCCGCCCGCGGCCCCCGGCCCAGCCCTCAGTTCGACAGCCGGTTCAGTCCGACAGCCGGTTCGCGGCGCGCCGGACGCCGTCCGCCGCGGTCACGCAGCGCCGCGCGTGGTCGAGCAGGACCGTGCGGAACCGCTCCCCCGCCTCGTCCTCGCTCCAGCCTCCCGTCTCGGCGCAGGCCGCGAGGCTGTCCGCGTGCGACTCCAGCCGCTCGGCGCTCGCCCGCGCGAGGGCCCCGTACGACGCGGGCGTGCAGCCGCGGGCCGGGACGGGGGCCGCCGCCGGCATGCCGACCGTCACCCGCCCGTCGCCCGGCCGGCCCGCGCGCTCCCCGAGGGCCAGGAGCAGGGTCCGGGGGTCCAGGGTCGCGGGCAGCCGGCGTGCCGTCAGAACCGGTGAGATCAGCATGGGCCGGGCGGCCGCCGTGACCGCGCGTACGACCTCCTCGGCGGCCAGCGCCGCGAAGCGCGTCGCCGGGCAGTCGCCGGGCGCTCCGCACAGCGGGGACGGCCAGGCTCCCGGGCGGGCGGGGTCCCCCGGCAGCACCGACCAGCCCGGCGCACACAGGATCTCCGTTCCGGCGCCGATCTCGAGGTCCTCCCAGGCGAACGGCGCCCGTACCCGGTACACGGCGGCGGCGACCGGCGGATAGAGCCGCAGCGCACGGGCCACGGCCTCTTCCGGAGAGGCCGCCGGGTCCACGGTCCGCAGGGCCAGGGCCTGCAGGGCGGTGGAGGAGGCGGCCTCGGAGACCAGGGCCAGCAAGTGCGCGACGGCCCCGGCCACGCCGTCCGCACCGGAGCTCCGGTGCGGCCCCCGGTCCGTGCTCCGGTCCGTGCTCCGGTCCGCTCCGGCGGGCGCCGCGAGCAGCCGGCCGGCCGGGGAAGCGGGGTCCGGACGCTCCAGGTGGGGCACCAGCCGTCGCCGCAGGGCGTGGCCCCAGGTCTCGCGTTCCAGGCGGTCCGTGGCGGCCGCCGCCCGGGAGGTGATCTCGCCGAGCAGCGTGTCCTCGGCGGCCCCCTCGCCCAGCACCACGAGCCGGGCCAGCCGGGCCATGCCCTCGTGCCAGACCTGCCACGGCAGAGTGCCGTCGCCGCGCCGGGCGCCGATCACCTCGTCCACGACCCGGGCCACGAGGGCGGGCGACCGCTCGCCGGGGGCGCCCATGCCGCCCTCGGGCACCGCGTGCGGGGACAACCCGTACCGGTGCCCGCCCGGGGTGAGCCCGACGGCGGGCTCCAGCGCCCCCACCTCGTCGGCCCGGGCGAGGAGCGCCTCGGAGTCGGCGGGGGTCAGCGGCACGAGGAAGGACCCGAACGGCGTGGTCACCCGCACCGGCCGCCCCGAGCGGGTGCGCCGCAAGTGTGCGAGGAGCGAGCGGGTCACCCCCTCGCGGGTCAGCGCGTCCAGGCCCAGTGCTCGGGCCGGGGCGTCCGTCCACGGCAGGCGCTGGGCGAGCATGGCGGCGCTGAACACGGCGCTCTCCAAGGGCCAGGCCGTCGCCGGCCGTCGCGGCGCCGTCACCGGAACCGGCATCGCCGTCGCCGTGCTGTCGGCAGGGGGCATCGGAAGGTCTCCCTCGGGGTCACTTGTCGCGCAGCATGTAGGGCTGGTTGCCGACGATCTCGCCGTCATAGGTGCCGATCAGTTCGTTGACCCGCTCCCGGTGGTGCGCCATGGCGCCGCGCAGCGTGTCCGAGTAGGCCTGCGGGGCGTGGGAGAGCGGATAGTCGTACGACTCGTCGAGCCAGTCCAGTTCGACCCAGTTGTCGGGCAGTTCGTTGGGCGACGCCGGTCCGCGTCCGTCGAGCATCGGGATCACGTCGTGGTTGTTGACCAGGCTGATCACCCGGGTGGTGTGGTCGGCGGGCCGCTTGCCGTCGATCGGGGAACCCAGCGTGACCACGTGCGTGATCCGGTAGCGGGCACAGACCTCCACGTCCGCCGCCAGGTTCATCGCGGTCAGTCCGCCCAGGCTGTGACCGACGATCATCAGCTGCGAGCCGGTGGGCACGCCGGCCCGGAGCAGCAGCTTCCGCGCGGCGCGGGTGTAGGTCGTATCGGTGCGCAGCAGGCCGTCGAACGCGCCCACCAGGTCCTGCGGGGTGCTGTTGCTCAGCAGCGCGAAGCTCGTTCCGGGCAGCAGCAGGACGTGGCGGACCTCCCCGTCAGCGCATGCGACGCGGCGCAGCAGCACCAGTCCGTGGTTGCCCAGGGCCCCGATGTCGTTGACGTAGCTGACGATGTCGTTGCGGGAGGCGGCCAGCACCTTCGCCAGGATGGAGTCCGCGTCCGTCCGCTCCGCCCGCCCCGGGCCGGGGTTGAGGTACTTCAGCAGGGTGCTGGGCAGTCCGAAGAGCGGATCCGTGGCCGGCACCCCGCCGGCGAGCGTCACCCAGGAGAAGTCGTCGTTGACCGGGTTCTCGTCGAGCAGGCCGAGCAGGGCCAGGAGCTCCATGATCACGGGGCTGACGGTGGTCAGGGCGCGGGTGAGCCCCGAGTGCTCGATCAGCGCGTACATGGCGCGCAGCGCCTCCAGCCGGTTCCCGGCGGCCATGGCGTCCGTCAGCCGTCTGGCCAAGGGCGAGTCCAGGTTGGGGTGTTCGGCCGCGATCGCCCTGATCCGCAGGGCGAAGGCATCGACGGCCATCGCCACGGCGGCCGGGCGGCGGTACGTCAGGTTCCCCGCCATCCGGGCCAGTTCACCGGCCAGGCCGCCGTTCGCCCCGAAGCCCAGACCCGAGGGGCTGGTCAACGCCTTGACGCAGGACGCCGCCGCGCCCAGGGCCCAGGCCGGTCGGCGCAGCGCCTGCCACGCCGACCGGGGGCTCGACAGCGCGCTCGTCAGCTCGGCGCCCGCCTGTCTCGCCGTGAGGGCGGCGTCCGCCAGCAGGACCGACGCGGCCAGCAGCAGCTCCGGATCCGTGCGGCGCGGTCTCGGCCGGGCGTCTCGCGGCGGGTCGGCGGCGTCCGCGAACCACGGCCCCGCGGACGCCCCGCCGTCCGCTTCGTCCACCGTCTGAGCGGTCACGTTCCCACCTCCGTGCCTGCGCAACGGCTTCGCCTGGTTCCGCTGCCTGAGCGGGCATGCTGGCATTCTCCGCAGTCCGCGCGGGACACGATCCGCCGCCGTTGCGCGCCGGCGCACGCGCGGCGGACGGCGGTGAGCCGCCGGGCGCCCCTCGGAACCGTGGTCCGCGGGGCACCCGGCGGCGTGGCGGCACCCCCCGGGCCGCCGCCATTTCGGTGATCACCAAAGGATGGGAACCGCACCCCCGTGTTGACGGGAGCGCGGATCACCCCTGCCGGTCACCGCGTCTCGTCTCCCGTCAGAACGGCCGGGAAGGCTGGGTGCGCCAGAACGTGCACTGGTGCTCCGCCGCGAAGGACCGGTCGAGCCGGTCGCCCGCGGGAGCCAGCTTCAGGACCGAGCCGCCCGGGCCGGCGGCGGGCCAGGGGGTCTGGCCGGCAACCGCGGGAACCCCGTGGCGGGCGAAGGCTCCCCAGTAGCGCTTCATCCGCGTCGCGAGCGCGACCTGGACGGGGGTGAGGGGACGCTCGCCCATGGTGAAGTCGTGCAGATAGGCCAGCTCGGCGCTGTGCGCGTTCGACTCGTCCAGGCCCGGGACCTGCGCACCCGCCAGGGTGGGCGAGTCCGGGTCGTCGAACTCGTAGGCGAAGGTGGGCACTTGCCGAGCGAACAGCTGCGTCGTCCAGGAGGTCTCGCAGGCGAACGTCGAGTCGGTCATGACGGCCGACAGCGCCAGGTACGGGGATCCGTGGGCGGCCACCGGATAGCGGGCGAGGACCTCCGGACCGGCCGCTCCGTAGCCCGCCAGGACCTGCCCCGCGTACTGCTCGGCCGTCAGCCCGGGCTGGGTCAGCGCGACGAAGAACCGCGCCTCGGAGCGGTTGCTGCCGATCAGGACCGGCACCTTGTTCCAGTTCCCGGCGGCGATCGCGGCGGCGGGATCCTTCGGGAGGAGCCCGTCGCCCGACGCGGGACCCGAAGTCGCCCGCGTACGGGCCGCGTCCACCAATGACTGCCCGGAGGCGGCGCGCAGGCACGCGACGACCGCGGCCGGATCGGCGCAGCCGGCGCCCGCCGCGAACGCCCGGGCCTCGGACTCGGCCTTCGCGGCGTCCGGGGTGCGCAGCAGCGTGCACGGCCCGCTCTGCAGCACGGCCCGGTGGAACAGTCCCGCCGCCGACGGGGCGGCCAGCAGCCCGCACACCGAACCGCTGCCCGCCGACTGGCCGGAGACCGTGACGTTGCCCGGATCGCCGCCGAAGGCCCGGATGTTCTCCCGAGTCCAGCGCAGCGCCTGGATCTGGTCCATCAGGCCGAAGGAGCCGGAGCGCGGGGCGTCCTGGCGGGCCAGTTCGGGAAGGCCCAGATAACCGAGCTGTCCGAGGCGGTAGTTGATGCTGATCACGATGCTGCCGGTCAGCTCCGCCATCGTGCGTCCGCCGAACTGGGTTCCGGTGCCCTGGCTGTACGCACCCCCGTGCATCCAGAGGACCACCGGCAGCCGGGCCCCCGGGCGGGCCCCCCGGGGCCGGTACACGTCCAGGAACAGGCAGTCCTCGCTGACCGCCCGCGGGTCCCGCAGCCCGAAGGGCGAGAACTGCAGGCAGGCGGGGGCCTGTTCGGTGGCTTCGCGCACCCCGTTCCAGCGCGCGGGCGGCCGGGGGGCGCGCAGCCGGAGCTCTCCGACCGGCGCGGCGGCGTAGGGAACGCCGAGGAACTCCTGCGCCCCGTCGTGGGCCCGGCCGCGCAGCGCGCCCTGCGCCACGGAGACCACCGGGCGGGTCGAGCCGTCCGACGGGCCGGCGATCTGGGATCCGGCGGAGGCGGCCGCCGGGAGCGCCGCGGCGATCAGGGCGGTCAGCGCGAGTGCGGTACCGAGCAGGGGCCTTGCCGTGGAAAACCGGGCGATCCGGGTCGAGAGCCGTTGCATCCGTACTCCTGGGTTCAAGACGGTCCGGGGGCGAACCAGCACGACCAACCACTGCCGGTCCAGCCACCGGGGGCCGCTGCCACGGCCCCGCCGGCCCCGGCCCCGGACACACCGGACGCCCCCGCGGCCCCGGTGTTCACCGCTCCGGCCCCCCTGCCGGATCCGCGCGACCGCACTGGCGCGCGGGCCCTGTTCACCGAGCCGCGGGCGCTGCCCGACGGCCCGCCGGAGAAGGCCGAGCTGCGCACCCCCCCCGTGCGGAGCCACCGTCCGCCGGTCCGCCACCCGCCGCGTCGCGTCCCGCCCGCCCCGCAGCCTCCGCAGAGCAGCGAGGCCAGCAGTACGGCGAGGCAGGGCGCGAGATGGCGGGCGCCGACGGAGGGCGCGGGCCGGTTGGCTGCCACGGCCGGTCAGCCCGCCGCCGGGACCTTCTTGCCCGCGTCGTCCACCGCGAACCAAAGGCCCTGCTTGCCGTGTCCGTTGGTCTGGCCCGGTGCGGTGTCCCCGGTGAAGAGGTAGACCGGCCAGCAGTCGATCGTCATCTGCTCGCTGCCGTCGGGGCGCTTCACCGATCCGACGAGACCGGCCGGAATTCCGGACACCTTGTCCTTTTCCACGGGGGCGGCGGGTTTCCAGGTGTTCAGGCAGGCATCGAGGCAGCCGAATTTCATCGGCCAGGCGCTGTCCTTGTCGAACCGGTAGAGCGTGCGCCCCTCGGAATTCACCAGGATCTTTCCGAGTTTCGCGTCGTCGGCCGTGGAAAGCCCGCCGCCCTCCGCGTTTCCGCCCGCCCCGTCGGCCTGCTCCCCGTCGGCCTGCTCCTCGCCCGCCCCGCCGGCCTTCTCCTTCGCCTTGTCGGCCGCCTTCTTGCCGTCGGCCGCCACCGCGTGCCAGGTGCCGCCGACGCCCTCGCCCTTCGCCTCGCCCGCCCGGGTGTCCTTCGCGTACCGGTACACGGGCCACCCGCCGAGCGTGAGCTGGCGGACGCCGTCGGCCCGGTCGACCGCGCCCAGCAGCCCCGCGTCGATGCCGGCCGCGGCCTGGGCGTCGTTCGCCGGCACCGGGGGCCAGAGGGTGGCGCAGTCCGCGGCGCAGTTCGACCGGGGCGGCTGGGCCGTGTCCTTGTCGAAGCGGTAGAGGGTGGCGCCGGCGCTGTCGGTGACCGCGCTGCCGACCCCGACGATCTCCCGGACCGCCAGCCGGCCCGCCGGCGCGGAGGCCTCCCCGGCGGGGTCCGCCGCGGGGTCCGCCGAGCCCGCGGAGCCGTATCCCGAGTCGTAGCCGTCACCGAGGGCCTGCTCGGCCCCGGCGGGCCGGACGGCGGTCACCCCGCCGGATCCGCCCGATCCGGCGCCGCATCCCGCCGCCAGCAGGAGCACCGTCATCACCGATCCGGCCGCAGCGGTCACCCGACGCTTCTTGCCCATGATCTCTCCTTCGGTTTCTGCCCGGCGCGCATGTGGTGCGGCGCGCTTTCCGTTCGGTTATTCATAAGCCCTTCGGGGCCTTCCGAATTCGAAGCGCCGGGAATTTGTCAGATCACGCCAAAGGATGAACTCGGCCCCGCGGCAGCCGTTCACCGCCGGATCCCCGCCCCCTCATTCCTGAATGCGCAGGGCGAGCGCGGGACAACGGCGCACCGCTCTCAGCGCCTTGGGCCGCAGCGGCCCCGGCACCGGCATGACGCCCTGCGCCGGGTAACCGTCCTCGTCCAACCGGACGACGTCGGGCAGCAGGTCCACGCACAGCCCGTGGCCCTTGCACAACGTCCAGTCCACGACGAGCCGTTCGGGGCTCTCGTCGCTGGGCAGCGGCAGGGCTCCGAGCACACCGCGCCCGCAGCCGCTGCCCAGCGCGTGGTCGCGGAACTCCTCCGGGAAGACGGCGAGCGCGGAGGCCACGAACGAGGACGTGCCGTCCGGGTGGGAGCACGCGCCCCGGCCGCGCACCCCGCGCATCCTGGCCTGGACGGCGTCGAGTGCGGCCCCGCCCCCGCCGGCCACCAGCCGCTCCACGGCGTCGGCGAGCGAGGGGAGCCCCCGTACGCAGGGGCCGCACTGGCCCGCCGACTCCCGGGCCATCCACCGGGTGACCCGGGCCACCTCTCCCGCCGGGCAGGTGTCCTCGGGCAGCGGCAGCACGGCGCCCGCGCCGAGCACCGCGTCGTACGCGGCCAGGGACCCTCGGGACAGCAGGGCCTCGCGCGCCGCCGCGGGGTCCAGCCACCGGCCGTGGTAGCCGCCGACCAGCACGCCCTGTCCGGGCACCGTGCCGCACAGGTCCAGTACGTACGCCAGCGAAGTGCCGATCGGCACCTCGACGACGGTCGCGCCCGCGACCGTCAGGAGGGTCGTGCCGGGCTCGGTGGGCAGGCCCGCGGTGCGGTACTCCGGCGCGCCCAGTCGGGCGGCGACCGCGAGCTGCGCGTAGGTCTCGGCGTTGGACAGCAGGGTCGGCAGGCCGCCGAGTCCCCGCTCGCTGGTGCGGACCTTCTGGCCGGAGGGCAGGGCGGGCCCGCCTTCGAGCCCGTTGACCAGGGCGGTCCCCTCTCCGGTGACGAAGCGCTCGGGGAGCCGGACGACGCGCACGCGGCGGCCCGCCGGGCCCCGTTCGGCGACGGCCTCGACGACGGAGCGCTCCACGTCCGACCGCGTGACGCCGACCACCACGTCCTCGGCGCCGAGCGCGGCGGCGGCCAGCAGGGCCCCGTCGAGCACGAGGTGCGGTACGTACAGCAGCAGCGCGGCGTCCTTGAGACAACTCGGCTCCCCCTCCGAGCCGTTGACGACGACGGCGGTACGCCCGTCCTGCCCGCGGGCGTTGCGGGTGACGGCCCGGAGCTTGCGGGCGAAGGGGAAGCCCGCTCCCCCGCGCCCGCCGAGGGCTATGTCCTCGGCGAGTTCCACCAGTGCCTCGGCCGGA
This sequence comes from Streptomyces sp. ICC1, assembly GCF_003287935.1. GTDB lineage: Bacteria > Actinomycetota > Actinomycetes > Streptomycetales > Streptomycetaceae > Streptomyces > Streptomyces tritrimontium. Next base: position 7,870,851 of record NZ_CP030287.1, on the reverse strand, counting down.
TGGCGGGGTAGCGCGCCGTGCACGCCGAGGTGGCCTTCGCGGTCGAGCCGGGCGGCGGTGTCGAGTCCGGCCAGCAGCCGGGGCCGCCCCACACAGCCGAGCGCGGGATGCGCGACGCCGCTCACCGCCGGCCCCGCACACCGTCGAGCGGTTCGGCGGACCAGTCGGGCGGCAGCTGCGCGGACGGGTCCGGCGGCCAGTCGGCGGACCGGCCGGCGGGTGCCTGCGCGGCCGGTTCCGGACCCCGGGGTCCGGGCACCCCGGGGCCGGGCTGCCGGGCCAGGCGCGCGGTCAGCAGCTCCGCCGCCCATTCCGCGGGCCTGCGTACGAAGGGCAGCGGGTTCCTCGGCGGCGCCGCTCCCGGCGCCCTGGGCGCGAGGGGCGGCACGGAGGGCATCGGCGGCACCGAGGGCGGTCCGGCGGGCCCGGTGCGCGACTGCGTGCGCGGGTTCGCACGCGGATTCGCACGCGGTTTCGCGGCCGACTCCGTGCGGAGCCGGGCGCGCAGCCGCACCGCCAGCACCCCCGCGACGGCGACCAGGCACAGTGCGTAGGCGGCCGTCACCCAACCGCTGGCGGAGCGGCCGGATTTGAGCCCGTGCACGAGTGACGCCCCCCAGGCGGGGTACGCGCCCATGTGCAGGGCCCGCCACCACAGGGAGCGGCCCCGGGTGGCGAAGGCGCTGCGGACGGCGCCGGAGACGGCCACGGCGACGAAGAGGTAGCCCGCCAGGCTGCCGAGGCCGATGAGGAGCGGCTGCCGCCCGTCCGCGAAGGGCACGACCACGCCCACGGCGTCCACCCGGGAGCGGGCGACTTTGATCCAGACGTGGAGGACGAGGAAGCCGAGCCCGGCGACGGCGAGGCCGCGGTGCACCCCTTGGGCGACGAGGCGGTGCCCGGAGGCGAGCAGGGTGCGGTCCGTGGCCGCCAGGCCCCACAGGACGGCGCCGGTGAGGGAGACGAGCGAGAGGACGCCCGCCCCGTAGTCCAGGAAGTCCCACAGGCGGGTCAGGGCGCCGGCCCGGGCCGCCACGGACAGGGAGGCCAGGGCCGCGAGGGCCGCGGCGCCCAGGGCCAGGGGATGCGGTCCCCCGGCGGCGGACAGCAGAGGCGGGCGCCGCACGGCCCGCCGGCCGGCGGCGGCAGCGGGCGCCGCGCCGGCGTGCCGGCGGGTGCGGTCTCTCGCAGGCCGCGCCCGGTGCGAGCGGCGGGGCATGCGGGGTTGGGGCAAGGGCATGTGGTCTCCCATACGGCCGAGCCCGAGCACTTCCACCTCGCGCTCGGCGCCCGGGGGTAGACGTCGCAACCGCTCCTCGACGGGCGGGAGATGGGCGCCTGGCCCACCGGGCCGGCCGGGAGCGGGGCCGGAGGGCAGAAGCATCGTGGAGCTTCGCAAGCCCTCCACGGGATTTATCGAAACGTGATAATTTCTGGCCCTCGCACAGCCATCGCATCGAACATCCCCGGAAGATTCCCTTCCAGTGGTGCGGTTGCGACGGGGTTGACACCTGATCCGCCGCCGCACCTCCCCGACGGCGATCGAGCCGATGCCGCGGGACTGCAGGCTTGCCACCCTCCCACGGGGCAGGCCATACCCCGGCTTGAACGAGGTAACAATGTGCGAACTTCTGAACCGCATCTGGTCCCGCCCACGCGGCGAGTGGACCCGCGTCCTGCGCAAGGAACTGCCCACGCTGGCCGCGAAGATGGTGGAGGAGCTGTTGGAGACCGTCCCGGGATTCGCCGCGCTCGTCGAGGACGTCGACGACGAGGTGGTCAGACAGCAGATGGAGGCGGCGCTGCTCACCGCCCTTGGTTACCGCGAGGGCGCCGGGGAGGACCGGCCCGACGCCTGCGCGGACCCGGAACCCGTACCCGGCGCCGGGGTGGAAACCCGCAGCGGTGCCCGCATCCGCCCCAAGTCCGAGGCCGAGGCCGAGGCGGAAACCGAACACGCCCGACCGCATACCCATGCAGACACCCACGTACACGCCCACACCCGGCCCCACTCCCACGACCGCAACCCCGGGGCCTTCGGCGGCGGTGAGTTGCCCCCGCTGCAGGCCGTTCCCCTCCAGCGGTTCGGCTCGGTCCGCGAACGCGCCCGGCGCGAACTCTTCGCCGTGCTCACGGGCGAGACACCGCTGCGCGGACCGGCACTCGCCGAGCTGGCGAACGCGGCCGGCTGGCCCCTGCCCGTCGCCGTGCGGGCGGTGGTCCTGGCCTCACCCGGTGAGACCCAGCAGCTCGCGGCCCTCCTGGACGACTGCCTCGGCGGGATGGTCGCAGGCCAGCCCTGCCTCCTCGTGCCCGCCCCGGATCCGGAGGCCCGTACCGCCCTGGACTGCGCGCTGCGCGGCCGGCTCGCCGTCGTCGGCCACCCGGTGGCGCCCGGCGACACCGCCTCCTCACTGCGCTGGGCCCTGCGCCTGCTGTCGCTGACCCCGGCCCCGACCGCGACCCGGTCCGGCTCCGAGGTGCGGGCCCTCTTCGTCGACGACCACCTCTCGACCCTGCTGCTGCTCCAGGACGAGCCGCTGGCGCACGCGCTCGCCGCCCGCTGGCTGCGTCCGCTGGCGGATCTGACCCCGCGCCAGAGCGAACGCCTCGAAGTGACCCTGCTGGCCTGGCTGGAGGGCGGCGGGGCGCCCGAGGCGGCGAAGGCGCTGAGCGTGCACCCCCAGACGGTCCGCTACCGCATGCGCCAGCTGGAGAAGCTCTTCGGCCCCGGCCTGCGGGATCCGCGCACCCGCTTCGAGCTCGAACTGGCCCTGCGCAGCCGACGGTTGATGGCCCAGGTACGGCTCAGGCCGGTCCGCGGGATCCGCCGGGCACGCGGTGGCGCCGACCTCCGTCCGGCCCTGGGCGACGGTCGCGTCGCCCGCGTGAACGGCCTGTAGCCCCCGGGCGCGGCTTCCCGGCACGAACGAACGGCACGTACGAACAACACGGCGCACGGCACGTACGAACGACACGGCGCACGGCGGTGCCGGTCCGAAGGGGACTTCGGACCGGCACCGCCTTCACGCGCGTCAGCGGCAGGCGCGCCCGCCGTTGACGCAGCGCACCGCGTCGGCCATCAGCCGGTCCGACATGACGTTGATGAAGTCACCGTGGTCCGTCACCGGCTTGTGCAGCTGTTCGGGGAAGCTGTCCACCGCGAAGCGCGCGCCGGGCGCCACGGTGTAGACGATCCGCTGCACGAGCTGCGGGACCGCCTTGAAGCCCGCCGGGCAGGAGCCGTCGCGGCCCGCGAAGGCCACGTGGGTGCGGTGGTTGGCGCTGTCGGTGTTCTTCCCGTCCCAGCAGCTCTGGAAGTTGAACGTCCGGACCACGTCGCTCCCCTTGGGGCAGATCGGGTACTTGTCCTTCAGCTGACGGTTCTCGAAGCCGGTGCAGCTCCAGGAGGCGTTGGCGTTGGCCGGGCCGTTGGTGAGGGCCTTGGCGTCGCCGGTGATGATCCGCAGGAAGCGGGGCATGGCGGTGACCCGGGAGACGGGGCTGCCCTTGAACTCGATCGTGACCTTCTTCGGCCGCAGGATGGTCCCCACGTTGGCGTCCTGCCCGCCGCCGGGCGCGGCCGCGTCCTGCTCGGCCTTGCCGTCGCGCAGCCGCAGTACGGGCCAGTAGTAGGTGGACTGGTCGCCGTTGGTGCAGGTGGTCTTGGCGGCGGCCAGGCTGTTGTTGGTGGAGAAGGCGTCCGTGGTCTTGTTGCCGACGTAGTCGTGCATGTGGTGGGCTCCGTTGCTCACCCCGGGGGCGACGATGACGTTGTCGGGGTTGAGGTGGCGCTCGTCGTTGCGGCCGCACTCCACGGCGAAGGAGCCCTTGGACGCGCCCTGCTTGACCGCGGGCTTGCGCACGTTCGGCTTCACCGAGCCGATGGGGACGAAGTCCGAGCGCGCCGGTCCGCCCTTCGCCGCGGCTTCCGAGCTGCCGCCTCCGCCGCTGCGGGCGAGGTCTCCGTCGGCGGCCGACGCCTCCTGCATCGTGCAGGCGCTCAGCTCCTCCAGGCCGTCGGGGCGGGCGGCGTCCCGCCCGATCGCGTCGGAGACCTTGGTGATCGTCTTGCCCCGCTGGTCCTTCAGCTCCCCGAGCAGTGCGTCCGCCGGCGCCCGGCCGGTGGCCAGTCGTCCGTAGGCGTCGGCGATCTGGGTGTCGAGTCCGGCGAGTTCCCGGTCGACCTCGGGCCGCGCCTGGTCGGGCACTTCGCGCAGCCGCTCCCCCACGTCGGGGCAGTCGATGGTGGCCGTGACGGGTGCCCGGCGCGCGTCCTGGCCGGCGGACGCGCCCTGGGCGGCGATCACGACCGCGCCGCCGCCGAGGACCAGGGCGGACACGAGGGCCAGTGCTTTGTGCGCGGGCTTGAGCCGGCGTTTGTGACCTGCCCCTCCCTGGGGCCCCTTGCTGTCCTTGACACTCATGCGATCACTTCACTTCCTCGGTCGGGAATGGCTGGACGAGCTGGAATGGGTGGAGGAGGCGGCGGGGCCGGTGGCACCGGGGAAGCCGGTGGAGCGGCGCGCGGCCGGCAGAACCGCGACCTCACAGGTCTTTTTCAAAGGAACCTCATCCACCGAAATGGACGGGGTATCAACTTTTTGGCGTTGATTTTTGGCACGCTGTTGAGTTCTCAAGGAACGGACGCTTCCTTTGTTCCTGTTTCCAGGCCCTCCGGGCGCTTCCTTCGTTTCCAACTCTACCAGATCATTTCCGTGTCGTTTCCGACTCTCGGATTTGAATTCGGTGACCGTTGGGGGTCTGTGCCTTTCGGCGCTCCACCACATTAGCGCTTATCCCTTGCGGCTCATAATCGGCCGCTTGGAATCGAATTCGGACATGCCGAATAAGACCCCGCCAGGGGTAAGTCGTAGGTAGTGGGTTGGTCGCTCTGGGGGTCTGCTGATGGCAGTGCCCCGTTCAAGCGGCTCGGGCCACGTTAGGCGCCCGCCGACGCCGAGTCAAGTCGGGCGGCGGCGCGGCGCGTGGGCCCGGTACGGGCTCACGGTCGGGTCGTGGGTGATCCAGTAGCGGTAGAGGTGGGCCGCGCCGGCGCCGCCCACTCCGGTGCGGGGGCCGTTGCTCACCTGGTCGGGCGCGGTCCGCGTGCCCGCGAGCAGGGAGAGGGGTGCATCCGGGCCCGCGCAGAGGTCGACGCCGTCGAGGGAGCGGTCGACATCGAGGGCGGTGGCCAGACGGGCCGGACCTTTGGCCAGTTCCCGGTCACTTCTGGCTGAAATCCGCCGTTTACGGGCCAGCTCGGCGCCCAGCGTCACCTCCCCCGCGCGGATCAGGACCCCGCTCGCGTGGCCGGGCGGGCCGCACACCAAGTTGAGGCTGAACCACATGCCGTAGATGAAGTAGACGTACGCGTGTCCGGGTGGACCGAACATCGACGCGTTGCGCGCCGTCCGGCCGCGGTGGGCGTGGGAGCCCGGGTCCGTCTCCCCCTCGTACGCCTCCACCTCCGTGATGCGCAGTTCCAGCGGGCCTTCCGGGGTGCGGCGGACCAGGGTGCGGCCCAGGAGGTCCGGGGCCACGGTGAGGACCGGGCGGTCGAAGAAGGTCCTGGGCAGGGGCGTACGGTCGGGGCGCGCGCTCATCCGGTCGAGCGTAGTGGACTGGGCGCGGCTGCAACCGGGGCCTAAGGTTCCGCGTTTGTAGGGGTAGTCCTGCGCGTGGTCGCACACGTCTGCGAGCAGGTCTTCCAGCACGTCTTCACAGCACGTCTTCAAGGGGAGTCAGAGCATGGGGTTCAGGAAGCTGTTCGCGAGCCTGGGTGCAGGCGGTGCGTCGGTCGACACCGTCATCACCGAGCCGAACGTCGTGCCGGGCGGGATCGTCCAGGGCGAGGTGCGGATCCAGGGCGGGTCCGTGGAGCAGCAGATCGAGGGGCTGTCCGTCGGGCTCCAGGCGCGGGTGGAGGTGGAGGGCGGCGACCAGGAGTACAAGCAGGACGTGGTCTTCACCAAGCAGCGCCTCGGCGGTGCGTTCCAGGTGCAGCCGGGCGCCCTGCACGTGGTGCCCTTCGGGCTGGAGATCCCGTGGGAGACGCCGATCACCCACTTCGGCGGCCGCCACCTGCACGGGATGAACATCGGGGTCAGCACGGAGCTGGAGATCGCGCGCGCGGTGGACGCCGGCGACCTCGACGCGATCAACGTGCACCCGGTGCCGGCGCAGCAGGCGATCCTCGACGCCTTCGCGCAGCTGGGCTTCTCCTTCCGCAGTGCGGACATGGAGCGCGGGCACATCCGCGGGACGCGGCAGACGCTGCCCTTCTACCAGGAGATCGAGTTCGTCCCGCCGTCCCAGTACCGGGGGCTGAACCAGGTCGAGCTGACCTTCGTCTCCGACGGCCGCGAGATGGACGTCATCCTGGAGATGGACAAGAAGCCGGGCCTGTTCAGCGAGGGCAGCGACACCTACCGCTGCTTCCAGGTGGGGCTGCAGTCGTACCAGGAGACGGACTGGGCGGCGTACCTGAACCAGTGGATCGCCTCGGTGGGTTCGCAGCGCAACTGGCTCTGAGCGGATCTAGGCTCGGGCCTGGACACGGGTAGGCGAAGACGCGATTCAGCAGGAGGTTCAGCAGTGGCCGAGCAGAGCAGGGCGCCGCTCCCCCACGATTTCCATCCCCCGGTGCACGAGTTCGCCGTGAGCAGCGCGGACCTGGAGCCCGGGGCCGATCTGGGCGACGCCCAGGTGCTGTCGGGCGGGAACGTCTCGCCCGAGCTGCGGTGGGAGGGCTTCCCCGAGGGGACGCGGAGCTTCGCCGTGACGTGCTTCGACCCGGACGCCCCGACGGGCAGCGGGTTCTGGCACTGGGTGCTCTTCGATCTCCCGGTCTCGGTCACCGGACTGCCGGCCGGGGCGGGCAGCGGGAAGTTCGAGGGGCTGCCGGCCGGGGCGGTGCACGTGCGCAACGACTACGGCACCAAGGACTTCGGCGGGGCGGCGCCTCCCGCCGGGGAGCGGCACCGGTACGTGTTCACCGTCTACGCGGTGGATACGGAGAAGCTGGGGCCCGGCGCCGACGCGTCGGCGGCCGCCATCGGATTCAATCTGCGCTTCCACACGCTGGGGCGGGCGCAGCTGATCGGTGAGTACGAGGCTCCCGCGGGCTGATCCTCGCGCCTTTCGTTCTCCGAGCGTTTGCCCGGTCCTGGTCTAAAGACGGCCAGGACCGGGCATTTTTATTGCGTTGTCCCGCGTGGCGCGCGCGGCCAGAGTGGTTGCGGGCCCTGCCGCCGGGGTGGTCGCGGGCCTGCACACGGGAGGTGGGCGAGATGCGGGACACGCTGGTGCTGAACGCGAGCTTCGAGCCGCTGTCGACGGTGACCCTGAACCGGGCTGTCGTCCTGGTGCTCCAGGACAAGGCCGTGGTCGAACAGTCGCATCCCGAGCTCCGTGTGCGCGCGGCCACGATGGATCTTCCGATGCCGCGGGTGATCAGACTCTGCAGGTACGTCCGGGTGCCCTTCCGAAGACATGCTCCCTGGTCACGGAGGGGGGTGTTGATCCGGGACCAGCACCGGTGCGCGTACTGCGGGAAGCGCGCGACGACCGTGGACCACGTGCTGCCACGGGCGCAGGGCGGCGGGGACACGTGGCTGAACACGGTGGCCTCCTGCTCCGAGGACAACCACCGCAAGGCGGCCCGGACTCCGGAGGAAGCCGGGATGCCCCTGCTGCGCAAGCCCTTCGTGCCCTCTCCGGCGGACGCCATGCTGCTCGCGCTGGGGGTGGGCGGGCGGGACGTGTTGCCGGAGTGGCTGGAGCGTTCCGCTTAGGCCGCGCGTGATCGCGTAGGGCCGGTTCGTCCTGTCGGCTGGACGCTCGCGCTGGGCGGCGTACGTTTTCTACGTCGCTCAGCGGAGCAGCAGTTGGACGATCGCGATGATCCCGACGGTCACGATGACCCCGCGCAGGACGGTGGGCGGGAGGCGGCGGCCGACCTTGGCCCCGATCTGGCCGCCGATGGTGGAGCCGACGGCGATGAGCAGGACCGCCGTCCAGTCGAACTCGGCGACGAAGAGGAAGAAGACGGCCGCGATGCCGTTCACCATCGCGGCGACGACGTTCTTCACCGCGTTGATCCGCTGGATGTCGTCGCGGAGCAGCAGGCCCATGAGGCCGAGGTAGAGCACGCCCTGGGCGGCGCCGAAGTAGCCTCCGTACGCGCTGGAGAGCAGCATCCCCGTGAGCAGGGCCGGTCCGCCGTCCGGGTGGCCCGGGTCGCCGCCCGCCGCTTCCTGGCGCCTGCGCAGGATCGCGGCGAGGCGGGGCTGGAGGACGACGAGGACGAGGGCCAGTCCGATGAGGACGGGCACGATCGTGTCGAAGGAGTCCGACGGCAGGGTCAGGAGCAGGACGGCGCCCGCGAGTCCGCCGACGAGCGAGACGGCGCCGAGCCGCAGGACGCGGGCGCGCTGGCCGCGCAGCTCCTTGCGGTAGCCGAAGGCTCCGCTGAGCGAACCGGGCACGAGGCCCAGGGTGTTGGACACGTTGGCGGTGACCGGCGGCAGACCGGTGGCCAGCAGCACCGGGAAGGTGATCAGGGTGCCGGAGCCGACGATGGTGTTGATCGCTCCGGCGCCGACGCCCGCGGCGAGGACCGCGAGCGCTTCCCAGAGGGACATCGAGAAGGAGGGCAAGGCCGTCCCCTTTGCGTGGGTGAGTCGCCTCCCCGCCATGAAGGTCGAGGGGCCTCACTGATCATGCAGCAGGAGCGGGCCGTTCAGTCGATGGGGGGCTGCTCGCGGCGCTCCGCGGCGGCCTTGTCGGCCGCCGGGCCGGCGTCCTTGCCGGAACCGCCCGGGTTGAAGCCCGAACCCGGGCCCATCGGACCGAAGTTGCCCATGGCGCCGGAGAGGCCCTTGAGGGCGTCGCCGATCTCGCTCGGGACGATCCAGAGCTTGTTGGCGTCGCCCTCGGCGAGCTTCGGGAGCATCTGGAGGTACTGGTAGGCGAGCAGCTTCTGGTCGGCGTCGCCGGCGTGGATGGACTCGAAGACCGTACGGATGGCCTGCGCCTCGCCCTCGGCGCGCAGGGCGGCGGCCTTGGCGTCACCCTCGGCGCGCAGGATCGAGGACTGCTTCTCGCCCTCGGCGCGCAGGATTTCGGACTGGCGGACACCTTCGGCCTGGAGGATCGCGGCGCGCTTGTCGCGGTCGGCGCGCATCTGCTTCTCCATCGAGTCCTGGATGGAAGTCGGCGGCTCGATGGCCTTGAGCTCGACGCGGTTGACGCGGATGCCCCACTTGCCGGTGGCCTCGTCGAGGACTCCGCGCAGGGCCGCGTTGATCTCCTCGCGGGAGGTCAGGGTCCGCTCGAGGTCCATGCCGCCGATGATGTTGCGGAGCGTGGTGACGGTGAGCTGCTCGATGGCCTGGATGTAGCTGGCCACTTCGTACGTCGCGGCGCGGGCGTCGGTCACCTGGTAGTAGATGACCGTGTCGATGTTGACGACCAGGTTGTCCTGGGTGATCACCGGCTGCGGCGGGAACGGGACGACCTGCTCGCGGAGGTCGATCCGGTTGCGGATCGAGTCGATGAACGGGACGACGATGTTGAGGCCCGCGTTGAGGGTCCGGGTGTAGCGGCCGAACCTCTCGACGATGGCGGCGCTGGCCTGCGGGATCACCTGGATCGTCTTGACCAGTGCGATGAAGACCAGAACCACCAGAATGATCAGGACGATGATGATCGGTTGCATGCGGTTCCCCGTGCCCTTCCGGCTGTCTGTGCTGCCCCGTTCAGCGGAGTCTCGCAGACCCCGGGGCCGCGAGTCCTCTGCTTGTCACATGACGACCGCGGTCGCTCCGTCGATCTCCACCACGTCGACGGACTCGCCCGGTTCGAAACTGCTGTCCGCGTCGAGGGCGCGGGCCGACCAGATTTCGCCGGCGAGCTTGATCCGCCCGCCGCCGCTGCCGTCGACCCGTTCCAGGACGACGGCGCTGCGGCCCCTCAACGCGTCGATGCCGCTGCGGTGCTGGGGTTTCTGGTTGCGGTGCCGGTTGGCGATCGGCCGGACGACCGCGAGGAGCGCGATCGAGACGATCACGAAGACCAGGACCTGGGCGACCACTCCCCCGCCGAGGGCCGCCGTGATCGCGGCGGCCACCGCTCCCGCGGCGAACATGCCGAACTCGGGCATCGCCGTCAGGACCAGGGGGATGCCCAGTCCGACCGCCCCGATGAGCCACCACACCCACGCGTCGATGTCCACATGGTCATGGTAGGTCGGGTGGGTGCGGTCCGGACAGGGTGCGGAAGCCTCGGGCCGCTCAGCGCAGGGGCAGGCCCTGGGCGCCCCAACGGTCGTTCTCGTTGCGCTCGACGACGAGCGGCAGCCCGAAGCAGAGGGAGAGGTTGCGGGAGGTCAGCTCCAGGTCGATGGGACCGGCGGCGACGACCTTGCCCTGACGGATCATCATGACGTGGGTGAACCCGGGCGCGATCTCCTCGACGTGGTGCGTGACCATGATCATGGAGGGTGCCAGCGGGTCGCGGGCGAGCCGTCCGAGGCGGCGTACGAGGTCTTCGCGGCCGCCGAGGTCCAGACCGGCGGCCGGCTCGTCGAGGAGCAGCAGTTCGGGGTCGGTCATCAGGGCGCGGGCGATCAGGGTGCGCTTGCGCTCGCCCTCGGAGAGGGTGCCGAACTTCCGGTCGAGGTAGTCCGTCATGCCGAGGCGGTCGAGGAAGGCGCGGGCGCGCTGCTCGTCGATGTCCTCGTACTCCTCCTGCCAGGTGGCCGTCATGCCGTACGCGGCGGTGAGGACGGTCTGCAGGACGGTCTGGCGCTTGGGGAGCTTGTCGGCCATCGCGATGCCGGCGATGCCGATGCGGGGGCGCAGCTCGAAGACGTCCACCTTGCCGAGGGTGCTGCCGAGGATGGTGGCGGTGCCCTTGGTGGGGAAGAGGTAGCTGGAGGCGACGTTGAGCAGGGTGGTCTTCCCGGCGCCGTTGGGGCCGAGGATCACCCAGCGCTCCCCCTCCTTGACCGACCAGGAGACCTGGTCCACCAGAGCCCGGCCCTCGCGGACCACGGATACGTCCACCAGCTCCAGAACATCGCTCATGAGCGTGTTGTCTCCCCTTGCAGTCTCGGTGCGTGTGTGCGCCACCGGTCGGCGCAGCCCCAAGGGGAAAACCTACGCCACTCGGGGAGGGGTGCGGGCGCCAGCCCGGGTCGGAGGGCGGATCCGTAAAGTGGGGGGATGCTTTTCGAACCACGTTCAGGGCGGCTCGCCGCCTGGGGGAACGCTCTGCTGGCCGGTCTCGTCTCGCCCGACGAGGCCGTGTTGTCGATCGTGGGCGAGGACGCCGTGCACCGCGTGGAGGGGCTGCCGGGGGAATCCGGACCGGTCGGGCTCACGCTCGCGCTGGGCCGGCTGCGCGCCCTGGGGGTGAGCGGTCTGCGGATCGCGCTGCCCGCGCCGGGGCATCCGCTGGGACTGAGCGGGCCGCCGGAGTTCAACGCGCGGGCGCTGGACGCCGAGGAAGCGGTCGTGGCGGTGGGCGCGGCGGTGGGGCTGGTGCCCGAGGTCCACGAGGCCGGACCCGCCGGGGACGTCCACGTCTCGGTGACCTGGCACTGCCTGCCGGTACGGGAGGCACCGCCGGCGGACGTGCCGTCGCTCGGCGAGGCGGAACGGGAGCTGGCGGAGGCGCTGCGCGAGGCGGCGGTGGTACTGACCCGGCTGGACGTGGCGGGGTCCGGGCCGGTGGCGGAGGCGGCGCTGTCCGCGTACCGGGCGCGGACGGAGGCCGGGCGGGACGCGCTGGCGCCGGGGTATCCGGCGCGGGCGGTACGGGTGCTGGCGCTGGCGCAGCGGGTGGACCTGATGGTGTCGCTGGCGAACGAGCGGGGGCACGGGGCGGCGGTGGCCGCGTCGGAGATGGCGGCGCGGGCGGAGGCTTTGCGGCCGGTGGAACGGGTTGCCCGGCGGGCGCTGGTGGCGGCGTACAACTCGGCGGTGGAGGAACGTCTCCGCTAGTCTCGTGGTCTCGGAGATGAGGATAAGAGACGGCCTCCCCGCCTCTCCCGCCCGCGCCGCCGAAACCCTGCTGTCGCAGGGCAAGTCCGTCACCGTGTCGGGCAGCGAGCCCGGCCACAGCCCCGGCAGCGCCGTCGACGGGAACGCCGGCACCCGCTGGTCCAGCGCCTTCGCGGACCCCCAGTGGATCCAGGTCGACCTGGGTGCCACCGCGGTGATCAGCCGGGTCTCCCTCAACTGGGAGGCCGCGTACGGGAAGGCGTTCCAGATCCAGGTCTCGGACGACGCGGCCCACTGGACCACCGTCTACGGGACGACCGCCGGCCCCGGCGGCATCCAGCACCTGACCGTCTCCGGGACCGGCCGCCACGTGCGGATGTACGGAACCCAGCGGGCCACCGGATACGGCTACTCCCTCTGGGAGTTCCAGGTGTTCGGCACCCCCGGCGGCGGGGACGGTGGCGGGGACGTGCTCCTGTCGTACGGCAAGGCGGGCGCGGCCTCCTCCTCGCAGGCCGACGGGAACTGCTGGGAGTGCACCCCGGCCAGGGCCTTCGACCGTGATCCGGCGTCCCGTTGGGCGACGAGCCCCGCCACGGGCTGGACGGATCCGGGCTGGATATCCGTCGACCTCGGGGCGCCCGCGCAGATCCGCAAGGTCGTCCTCCAGTGGGATCCGGCCTACGCCAAGTCCTTCCAGATCCAGGTCTCCCCGGACGGGAACGCCTGGACGCCGGTGTACTCCACGACGGCGGGCACCGGCTTCAAGCAGACCCTGGCCGTCTCCGGCACGGGCCGGTACGTGCGGATGTACGGCACCGAGCGGGCCACCCCGTACGGCTACTCCCTGTGGGAGTTCCAGGTCCACGGCACCGGAGGCGCGCCCGTGACTCCCCCGCCGCTCCCGCCGGACCCCGCGAACCCGCCGCGGCTGGTGTGGAGCGACGAGTTCGACGGTCCCGTGGCGGGCAAGCCCGACGCCGCCAAGTGGAGGGCCGACCCGGGCACCGGGCAGAACGGCGAGCTGGAGTACTACACCGACCACCAGAACGCCGCGACGGACGGGGCCGGCCACCTCGTCATGGAGGCGCGGAAGGAGGCCACGCCCGGCAAGGGCTGCCCGCCCGATCCGCTGACCGGCAGCACCACCTGCCAGTACACCTCGGCCCGGATGAACACCGGGGCGACGTTCCAGTTCACCTACGGGCGCGTCGAGGCCCGGATCAAGGTGCCCAAGGGCAACGGGCTGTGGCCCGCGTTCTGGATGATGGGGGGCGACTTCCTGACCGGCCGGCCGTGGCCGTACAACGGCGAGATCGACATCATGGAGGTCCTCGGCAAGGACGTGAAGACCTCGTACTCCACCGTCCACGCGCCCGCCTACAACGGCGGAGGCGGGATCGGCGGCCCGTACAGGCTGCCCCAGGACGCCGACTTCTCCGACGACTTCCACGTCTGGGCCGCCGACTGGAACAGCAAGGGGATCGTCTACAGCCTCGACGGGCGGACCGTCTTCACCCTCGACAAGGAGCAGGTGGAGCGCACCCGCGGCCCCTGGGTCTTCGACCACCCGTCGTACATGATCCTCAACCTCGCGGTCGGCGGTGACTGGCCCGGCCCGACCGACGCCACCACGCCGTTCCCCGCGCGGATGCTCGTCGACTACGTGCGCGTCTACCAGTGAGCCACCGGGGCTGTCCGGCCCCGGGCAGCCCCTTCCCCCTCCACCGGCAGGCAAGGACCTTCGATGCGAAAACCCCGCTTCCCCCTCCATGCCCTCCTCGCGGGCGCGCTGGCCACCGTGCTGGCCGCGAGCCTCGGCGCCACGGTGACCAGCGCACCCGCGCGGGCCGCCGACACCGTCCTCGTCCAGGCAGAGGCGTACGCGGCGCAGTCCGGCGTACAGCTCGAGGCGACGGGCGACACGGGCGGCGGCCAGAACGCCGCCTACCTCGCCAACGGCGACTGGATGCGCTTCGACAACGTCGACCTGGGTGCCTCCGGCCCCCTGACGGTCTCGGCCCGGGTGGCCTCCGCGGTCGGCGGTCCCGGCGCCGTCGAGCTGCGCACCGGGTCCCCGGCGGGCCCGCTGCTCGCACAGTTCGAGATGGCCGCCACCGGCGGCTGGCAGAGCTGGGTCACGCGGACCGCCGATGCCGCCGCCCATCCCGCCGGTTCCCAGACGGTGTTCGCGGTGCTGCGCAGCAGCGGGGCCGGGGACTTCGTGAACGTCAACTGGTTCTCGTTCGCGGCCGGTTCCTCGCCCGGCTGGGTGAAGATCGACCAGGCGAAGTGGGACACCCAGCTGGCCGGGTTCCGGGCGATGGTTCCGGCGCCGGTACCGGCGAACTCCGTCCGGGTCCCCGAGTTCAACGCCACCTGCGTCTACAGCCATTCCAAGCCCGACGACCCGATCGTGGCCCCCGGCCTGCCGGGCGCGTCCCACATGCACAGCTTCTTCGGCAACCGCAGCACGGACGCGTTCACCACGGCCGAGTCCCTGGCTTCGCACACCGCGACGAGCTGCACCCCCGCCAAGGACCTCTCCAGCTACTGGATCCCGACCCTGTACGAGCACGGCAGTGCCGTCGAACCCGAGGGCATGATCGTGTACTACGGGTCCCGGCTGCCCGACCCCACGGCGACGGTGCCCTTCCCCCAGGGGTTCCGGATGATCGCCGGCAGCGCCAAGTCGCAGGTTCCCACTCCGGCCGGCTCGGTCAACCAGTTCTACTGCGCGGGCGAGGGCGGCGAGAGCGGCCGCAGCTCGGACGGCAACTGGCCGGTGTGCGCGCCGAACGCCAAGCTCGTGTACCAGCTGGTCTTCCCCGACTGCTGGGACGGCAAGCACCTCGACAGCCCCGACCACACGTCGCACGTGTCCTTCACGACCGTCGGCGGCAAGTGCTCCGGCGCCTATCCCGTGGCCATCCCCTCCGTCTCCTTCGTGATCGGCTATCCGACGGGCGGCGGCCCTGACGGCCTCTCGCTGTCCTCGGGCATGGCCTCGTCCATCCACGGCGACTTCTTCAACGCCTGGGACGACGCGGCCCTGGGGCAGCGCGTGAAGGACTGCGTCGTACAGAGCGCCAAGTGCAACTCCGCCGGTACGTTCTGACCCGGCGGCCCGTGTGGGCCCTGCTCGCGGCGCTCCTGGCCACCGGCTGCACCGCGCAGCCGGTGGCGGGGCCGCCGCGGGCGGCGGCCTTCAACGCCACCGACATCGCCTGGATCCAGTTGATGATCCCGATGGACGAGCGGGCCCGGCTGCTGACCGGCCTGGCGCCCTCGCGGGCCGGGGATCCGGCCGTGGTCCGGTTCGCCGCGGCGGCGGCGGACCGGCAGGCGGGCGAACTGGCCGGCCTGCGCGGGCTCCTGGCCCTGTCCGCGGCGCCGGACACCCGCCCGCACGAGGGGCACGACATGCCGGGCATGGTCAGCTCGGACACCGTGCGCAGGGCGGGGGCGCTGTCCGGGCCGGAGTTCGACAGCCTCTTCACCGCCTCCCTGCGCGCACACCTGCGGCAGTCCGTGCTGCTCTGCGCGGCCGAACGCGCCTCCGGCGGCGACGGCCGCGCGCGGGAGCTCGCCGCCGCGATGGAGCGGGCCGGCTCCGAGCAGCTGGCCCTGCTCGACGCCGCGGGCTGACCCGGGCGGCGGCCGGACTTCGCGGCCGGGCGGCGGCCGCACTTCGCGATCGGACGCGCCCCGCAAAAGTTGAGGATTGTTCACTTTCCATTGACAGGGCGGGTCCGGGAACCCGAAAGTGCCGTGAGCAGCACGCCCGACAGCGCTTCCCCGTACCCGTGTTGGGGATCCGCACCGCCCCGACCGAAGCGAGTCCGCATGACAGCGCCCGTACCCCCGTTCCCGGCCGGTTTCCTCTGGGGGGTCTCCGCCTCCGCCTTCCAGATCGAGGGCTCGCCCACGGCCGACGGCCGAGGCCCCTCCTCCTGGGACGCCTTCACCAGGGAGCCGGGGCACGTCAAGGACGGCTCCCACGCGGAGGTCGCCACCGACCACTACCGCCGCTACCGGGAGGACGTGGCCCTGATGGGCGGGCTCGGCGTGGACGCGTACCGGTTCTCGGTGTCCTGGTCCCGGGTCCTGCCCGACGGCCGCGGGCCCGTCAACCGGGCGGGGCTGGACTTCTACGACCGGCTCGTCGACGAGCTGTGCGCCGCGGGGATCGCCCCGGTGCCCACCCTGTTCCACTGGGACACCCCGCTCGCGCTGGAGGAGCGCGGGGGCTGGCTGGAGCGCGACACCGCCGAGCGGTTCGCGGCGTACGCCTCGGTGGTCGCGGAGCGCCTCGCCGACCGCGTGCCCATGTGGATCACCATCAACGAGCCCGCGGAGGTCACCCTCCTCGGCTACGGCCTCGGCGAGCACGCCCCCGGCAAGCAGCTCGTCTTCGACGCCCTGCCCGCCGCCCACCACCAGTTGCTGGCCCACGGGCTGGGCGTGCAGGCCCTGCGCGCGGCGGGCGCCCGGCGGATCGGGATCGCCGCCTCGCACAGCCCCGTCTGGGCGGCCTCCGGGAGCGAAGAGGACCGCGCCGCCGCCGAGTTGTACGACACGCTCACCAACCGGCTCTTCGCCGACCCGATCCTGACCGGCGCCTACCCGGAGGGACTGGACTCGCTCCTGCCCGGCCCGGTGGCGGAGGACCTCAAGACGATCTCGGCCCCTCTGGACTGGTACGGGGTCAACTACTACAACCCGATGCTCGTCGGCGCCCCGACCCCGGCCGGCGCCTCCGTCTTCGGCGGGATCGAGATCCCCTCCGGACTCCCCTTCGGCATCCGGCAGATCGAGGGGTACGAGCGCACCGACTTCGACTGGCCGGTGGTCCCGGACGGGCTGCGCGAGCTGCTCGCCACCCTGCGCGAGCGCTACGGCGACCGGCTCCCGCCGCTGTACATCACGGAGAACGGCTGCTCGTACGGCGACGGGCCGGACCCGGGCACGGGCCGGATCGAGGACGCGCGGCGGATCGCCTACCACGAGGGCCACGTGCGCGCCCTGCACCGGGCGATGGCCGAAGGGGCCGACGTCCGCGGCTACTTCATCTGGTCGATCCTCGACAACTTCGAGTGGGCGGAGGGCTACCGGCAGCGGTTCGGCCTCGTCCACGTCGACTACGAGACGCTGGCGCGCACGCCCAAGGAGTCGTACGCCTGGTACCGCGACCTGATCAGGAGCGGCAGATGACCGCCGGGGCGAAGGCCGCGCCGGACGCGCAGGCCCCGGCCTCCCCCGGCGGCCGGTGGGTCGGCGCGCTGTCCCTCGCCAACCTCGGCGTCTGGGTGGGCTGGTTCGGCCCGCTGCAACTGCTCCTGGCACGCCAGGCCGAGCACCTCGCCCCCGACCACAAGGCCTCCACGCTCGCCCTGGTGACGGGGCTGGGAGCGGCGGTCTCGATGGTCGCCAACCCCGTCTTCGGCGCGCTGTCCGACCGGACGACGGCGCGCGCGGGCCGGCGCATCCCCTGGGTGGTGACCGGGGTGGCGGGCGGGGCCGCCGGCCTGGTGGTCCTCGCCGCGGCGCAGAGCGTCGCGGTGGTGATCGCGGGCTGGTGCCTGGTCCAGCTCGCCCTGAACGCGGCCTTCGCGGCGCTCACCGCGGCCGTCCCCGACCAGGTGCCGGTCCGGCGGCGCGGCCTGGTCGGGGGCTGGCTCGGCGTCTCCCAGGTGGTCGGCATCCTCATCGGCACGGCGCTGGCCACGGTCGCGGGCGGGATCGCGGGCGGCTACCTGGCCTGCGCGGTCTTCTCGGTGGTGGCGGCCGTGCCGTACGTCCTGATGCGGCGGGACTCGGTGCTCGCCCCCGCCGACCGGCCGCCCTTCCGGTGGCGGGGCTTCCTCGCCGGCTTCTGGATCGACCCGCGCCGCCATCCCGACTTCGGCTGGGCCTGGCTCACCCGGTTCCTGATGAACCTGTCGTACTCCATCAGCACGATGTACCTGCTCTACTACCTGACCGACGCGGTGCGCTACCAGGGCGACGCGGACACCGGCGTGCTGGTCCTCACCGCGCTCAACGCGCTCACCCTGCTCGCCACGGTGGTGATCAGCGGCATCCGGTCGGACCGCAGCGGCCGCCGCAAGTCCTACGTCATCCGGTCGGGCCTGGTCATCGCCGCGGCCACCCTGCTGCTCGCCGTCTGGCAGACCTGGACCGGCGCGGTCGTCGCCTCGCTCGTCCTCGGCCTCGGTTTCGGCGTGTACACGGCGGTGGACTTCGCCCTGCTCACGGACGTGCTGCCGACCGAGGAGGACCGGGGGCGGGACCTGGGCGTCATCAACATCGCCAACGCGCTGCCGCAGGTGCTGGCCCCGGTGATCGCGGCCCCGGTGGTCACCCACCTCGGCGGGTACACGGCGCTGTACGCGCTGGCGGGCGCCCTGGCGGTCGCGGGATCGGTGCTGGTCCGCCGGATCCGCTCGGTTCCGTAGACCGTCCCGGCCGGCGGCTCCCCCACACGCTCGTGAGAACCGGCACATTCCTCACCCTTTTAGTCCGATTTGGACCAAACTTGTGTGGTTCGGATTCCTCAGCGACAGGGAGAGACATGCGACGCGCCCACGGCCGTACGGCCACCACGCGGATCGCCCTGATATCGGCGGGCACCGCCGCCGTGCTCGGCCTCGGCGGCCTGTCCGCCGGTACCGCGGCCGCCGCGGGCGGGCCCACCGGGGACCGGGCGACCGGGCGGCACGCGGCCACCGCCGGGGCCACCGCCGGGGCCACCCCCGAGACAGCCGCCGAGGCAGCCGCCGAGGCAGCCGTCGGGCAGCAGGTCCTCTCCTCCTTCACCGTCGCCTATCCCGCCGCGCCCTACCGCACCCACAACATCGCGCGCGCCGTGGAACTGATCAACGGCGCCGTCGTCCAGCAGGGCGACATCTGGAGCTTCAACCAGACGGTGGGCGAGCGGACCGAGGAGAACGGCTTCGTCGACGGCATCATGATCAACGACGGCCGGTACGTGAAATCGCCCGGCGGCGGCGTCTCCGCGGTCGCGACGACCATGTACAACGCCATGTTCTTCGCGGGCCTGAAGCCGATCGAGCACGGGGCCCACTCCTTCTACATCGAGCGGTACCCCGAAGGCCGCGAGGCCACCGTCGCCTGGGGCACCCTGGACCTGCGCTGGCAGAACGACTCCGGGCACCCGGTCATCGTCCGCGCCTCCTCCACCGCCACCTCGGTGACGGTCACCCTGCTCGGAACGAGGCAGTACGACGAGGTACGCGCGACCAAGGGTCCGCGCACCCTCGTCACGCCGCCGGGCAAGCGCACGGTCGCCGGCCCCACCTGCGAGGCGCAGACCCCGCTGGAGGGCTTCGACGTCTCCGTCGACCGCGTCTTCGTCCGCGGCGGCCACGAGGTCGGCCGGGAGACCTTCCGTACGCACTACACCCCGCGCGACGAGGTCATCTGCGTCCCGGAGTCCCCCACGGCCACGCCCGGCGCGACCGCACCTGCCTCCCCCGGCACGCCGCCGGGCCCCGCCACACCGGCCGCACCCCCCCCGAAGGGCCCCGAGGCGGCCGCCCCCGACGCCGGAGCGCTCACCTACCCACTCGACTGCAACGGCGCCCCACAAGCCGTCACGGCCACCGCCGAAGGCGACCTCGACGGCGACGGCCGCCCCGAAACCGTGGCGGCCGTCCGCTGCGACGCCGGATCCGGCACCCCGCCGCACGCGATCTACGTACTCACCCGGGACACCGGCAAGAACACGGGCCCCCGCGTCGTCGCCACCCTGCTCGAAGCCGGCCGCCGACAGACCGCCACCGACCTCACCGTGCGCGACGGAGTCGTCACCGCGACGCTCCTCGGCTACTCCTCGCCCGAGATCCCCCGCTACAGCCCCGACACGAAACAGTTCGCCAAGTGGCGCTGGACCGGCGGAAAATTCCGCCAGGAGCTTACGGACTCGACCGCCACAGGTGTTTGAACCGTCACTCCGCGTCGGGACCGAAGACCTCGACCCTGTCCGAAACGCGCCTTACATGGATGCAGTCGCCGGGACATTCCTTGGCCGAATCGACCACGTCCTGGAGCAGCACCAGCGGAACCGGAGTGGTCGCCCCCGCCTCCACGAGCAGCTCGTCGGCGGAGCCCTTCACATACGCCAGACCGTCGATGTCCAGCTCGAACACCTCCGGCGCGTACTGCACACAGATGCCGTCGCCGGTGCAGAGGTCCTGGTCGATCCAGACCTCGAGCGGCTCTCCGGCCTCGCCGACGCCACCGGTCTGGTCGGAGGTTGCCTCCTGCTGCACGGTCATATCTCCTGCCGTTCCCTGCGATGAGTGATCCATCCCGGACACAACCCGCGGCAAGTCGCACGAGCTCTGACGGGTGTTGAACACTTCGACCTTACAACCGGCCGCTTCCCGAGTTTGATGGGTGGGTATTTCCTTGGCGTGAGGGAGTACGCAAGGGTGAAGATCGGACACACCCCTACCGTCTTTGTGATCTAGGGGTTTCAATCACCACCAGCCCAGGTAGGGTCAGAAAGCGTCCAGCTCCCCTTGGAGGAGGTGAGGACCGTGGCAGCCCACGACGACGACATCAACCACGGCATCCGGCCCGGGCGAGGGTCTGAGGACCCCGCCGGCCAGGTTGCCTATCTCGAGCAGGAAATCGCCGTCCTGCGACGTAAGCTCGCCGACTCTCCGCGACACACGAGGATTCTCGAAGAGCGGATCGTCGAGCTCCAGACAAACCTGGCAGGCGTCTCCGCCCAGAACGAGCGTCTGGCCAATACCCTGCGCGAGGCCCGCGACCAGATCGTGGCCCTCAAGGAAGAAGTCGACCGGCTCGCACAGCCGCCGGCCGGCTTCGGAGTCTTCCTGCAGGCGAACGAAGACGGAACCGTCGACATCTTCACCGGCGGCCGAAAGCTCCGAGTGAACGTGAGCCCCAGCGTCGAACCGGAAGACCTCCGGCGCGGCCAGGAGGTCATGCTCAACGAAGCCCTCAACGTGGTCGAAGCCATGGAATTCGAGCGCGCCGGGGACATCGTCACCCTCAAGGAGATCCTCGAGGACGGCGAGCGCGCCCTGGTGGTCGGGCACACCGACGAGGAAAGGGTGGTGAGGCTCGCCGAGCCGCTCCTGGACGTCACCATCCGCCCCGGCGACTCCCTGCTGCTCGAACCCCGCTCCGGCTACGTCTACGAGATCGTTCCCAAGAGCGAGGTCGAGGACCTCGTCCTCGAAGAGGTCCCCGACATCGACTACGACAAGATCGGCGGCCTGGGCGACCAGATCGAACTGATCCGCGACGCCGTCGAGCTCCCCTACCTCTACCCCGACCTCTTCAAGGAACACGAACTGCGGCCCCCCAAGGGCATCCTGCTCTACGGCCCCCCCGGCTGCGGCAAGACGCTCATCGCCAAGGCCGTCGCCAACTCCCTTGCCAAGAAGGTCGCCGAGGTCACCGGCCAGCCCACCGGGAAGTCCTACTTCCTGAACATCAAGGGCCCCGAACTCCTCAACAAGTACGTCGGCGAGACCGAGCGGCACATCCGCCTCGTCTTCCAACGTGCCAGGGAGAAGGCGAGCGAGGGCACCCCCGTCATCGTCTTCTTCGACGAGATGGAATCCCTCTTCCGCACCCGCGGATCCGGAGTCAGCTCGGACGTGGAGAACACCATCGTCCCCCAGCTGCTCGCCGAGATCGACGGCGTGGAAGGCCTGGAGAACGTCATCGTCATCGGCGCCTCCAACCGCGAGGACATGATCGACCCGGCCATCCTGCGCCCCGGCCGGCTCGACGTGAAGATCAAGATCGAGCGCCCCGGAGCCGAGGCGGCGAAGGACATCTTCGCGAAGTACCTCAAGGCCACGCTCCCGCTGCACACGGACGACCTGGGCGAGCACCAGGGCTCCACGGCGGAAACCGTCCACAGCATGATCCAGACCGTCGTCGAGCAGATGTACGCCGAAACCGAGGAGAACCGCTTCCTCGAGGTCACGTACGCCAACGGTGACAAGGAAGTCCTCTACTTCAAGGACTTCAACTCGGGCGCGATGATCCAGAACATCGTGGACCGTGCGAAGAAGATGGCCATCAAGGCCTTCCTCGAGCACAACCAGAAGGGCCTTCGCGTCGCCCACCTCCTCCAGGCTTGCGTGGACGAGTTCAAGGAGAACGAAGACCTCCCCAACACCACCAACCCCGACGACTGGGCCCGAATCTCCGGAAAGAAGGGCGAGCGGATCGTATTCATCCGCACGCTCGTCACCGGAAAGCAAGGCGCGGACACCGGACGCTCCATCGACACGGTGGCCAACACCGGTCAGTACCTCTGACGAAGCGGGCCGGCTGCGGGAGCCCGCAAGGGCACCCGCAGCCGACTGCTTTACCGACTGCTCTTTTCAGCCGGTGACCGGTCGAATTCAATGACCGAAATGATCTCCCCACCGGCGCGGAGTGGTTCTAGGCTCATCCGTACCGCAGGTCGCGCAGTGCGGGGACGGGCACCGCACACGACGCACCGGAGCACCAGCGGTACTTGAGCGCCGCTCCCGAACGGGAGCGCCGCCGGGCAAGGAGGGCCGCATGACCGTACGGCGAGTAATGGGGATCGAGACGGAGTACGGGATCTCCGTCCCGGGGCACCCGAACGCCAATGCCATGCTCACCTCATCCCAGATCGTCAACGCCTACGCGGCGGCGATGCACCGGGCGCGACGCGCCCGCTGGGACTTCGAGGAGGAGAACCCGCTGCGGGACGCCCGCGGCTTCGACCTCGCCCGCGAGGCCGCCGACAACAGCCAGCTCACCGACGAGGACATCGGCCTCGCCAACGTCATCCTCACCAACGGCGCACGGCTCTACGTCGACCACGCGCACCCCGAGTACAGCTCCCCGGAGATCACCAACCCGCTCGACGCCGTCCTCTGGGACAAGGCCGGCGAGCGGATCATGGCCGAGGCGGCAGTCAGGGCCGCCCAGCTCCCCGGAGCCCAGCCCATCCACCTCTACAAGAACAACACCGACAACAAGGGCGCCTCCTACGGCACGCACGAGAACTACCTGATGAAGCGGGAAACCCCCTTCTCGGACATCGTGCGCCACCTCACCCCCTTCTTCGTCTCCCGCCAGGTCGTCACCGGCGCCGGCCGCGTCGGCATCGGCCAGGACGGCCGCGAACACGGCTTCCAGATCAGCCAGCGCGCCGACTACTTCGAGGTCGAGGTCGGCCTCGAGACCACCCTCAAGCGCCCCATCATCAACACCCGCGACGAACCGCACTCGGACGCCGAGAAGTACCGCCGGCTCCACGTGATCATCGGCGACGCCAACCTCTCCGAGATCTCCACCTACCTCAAGCTCGGCACGACCGCACTCGTCCTGTCCATGATCGAAGACGGCTACATCAACGTCGACCTCGCCGTGGACCAGCCCGTGCGCACCCTGCACCACGTCTCCCACGACCCCGACCTGCAGTACCTGATCACGCTGCGCAGCGGGCGGACGCTGACCGCCGTACAGCTCCAGATGGAGTACTACGAGCTGGCCAGGAAGTACGTGGAGGAGCGTTTCGGCTCCGACGCGGACGAGCAGACCAAGGACGTGCTGGCCCGCTGGGAGGACGTACTGGGCCGGCTCGAGACCGACCCGATGAGCCTGTCGGGAGAGCTCGACTGGATCGCGAAGCGGGAGATCCTGGAGGGCTACCGGCGGCGCGACGGCCTCGAGTGGGACGCCGCCCGGCTCCACCTCGTGGACCTGCAGTACTCCGACGTACGGCCCGAGAAGGGGCTGTACAACCGCCTGGTGGCCCGCGGCAAGATGAAGCGGCTGCTGGAGGAGCCGGCCGTGGAGCGCGCGCAGAGCAAGCCGCCGGAGGACACCCGGGCGTACTTCCGGGGCCGGTGCCTGGAGCAGTACGCGGACGACGTGGCCGCGGCCTCCTGGGACTCGGTGATCTTCGACCTGCCGGGCCACGACTCCCTCCAGCGGGTCCCGACCCTGGAGCCCCTGCGGGGCACGCGGGCCCATGTGAAGGAGCTCCTGGACCGCTGTCGGACGGCGGAGGACCTGGTACGGGTGCTGTCGGGCCGCTGAGCCCCCTTTCCGATCCCTCGGCGGGGGCTGAAAGGCCCCCGCCGAGGGAATCATGAGGACACCTGCACGTTGTCAAAGTGCGGGGCGAATGTCGGGCCCTCCTTGTAGGGTCCGACGTAGGGTCTGATCTTGAGGGATCCCGAATTCCCGGGGTCTCTCGACGTGAGCGTGCGAACCGAGCGGGGTGAGGTAGACATGGCGACCAAGGACACCGGCGGCGGACAGGAGAAGGCGCAGCGCTCGACCGAGGAGGTCGAGGAGGCGGCGGTCGAAGAATCGACCGACCTCAAGGAGCGCCAGGAAAAGCTCTCCGACGACGTCGACTCCGTACTTGACGAGATTGACGATGTACTCGAGGAGAATGCCGAGGACTTCGTTCGGAGTTTCGTACAAAAAGGCGGCGAATAGCCTTCGAATCTAAGGCGAATCCGCCAGTGTGTGCTCCATGTTCAATGGAACGAAGTGGTGTCGCGGGTGTGCCCGTGACATACCACTGAGCGGATTCGCCTCGGATCGCAATCGGAGCGATGGGCTTCAGCCCAGATGCCGGGAATGCGTGGCGGCCTACAGTGCCGAGCACTATCGCCGCCGTCAGGCAGCCAAAGGCAAGGCAGTCAGAGAGCACGTGGACGTGCCGGCGGGGTGGAAGCTCTGCAGGCAGTGTGGCGAGGTGAAGCCGCACGGCGAGTGGCATAAGAACGCAACAGCGTCTGATGGCGAGTCCACTCGCTGCAAGGCTTGCCGGGCCGTACAGGGTCGGGCGGGGCATCTCAAGCGCTCGTACGGCATGACGGAGGCCCAGCGAGACGAGATGATCGCGGCGCAGGGCGGCATCTGCTTGATCTGCAAAAAGAGCCCAGCCGTTCATGTGGATCATTGCCACACCACGGGTAGGGTCCGAGGCGTACTTTGCTTCAACTGCAACACGGCCATCGGCAAGTTGGGAGACGATCCCGACGCAGCTCGTAGGGTCGTCTCATATCTGGAAGGAAACCTGTGGAACCCAACACTCGTAGCACAGGGCGTCTACCGGCAGCCTTCCTGACGCCGGGGTCGTCGTCCTTCATGGACTTCTTGGGCGCGCACCGGCCCGAGATGCTCCCGGGCAACCGGAAGCTGCCCGACGGGGTCATCGAGGCGCCGCACGGGACGACCATCGTGGCCGCCACCTTCCCCGGCGGGGTCGTGCTCGCCGGTGACCGGCGGGCGACCATGGGGAACATGATCGCGCAGCGGGACATCGAGAAGGTGTTCCCGGCCGACGAGTACTCCGCCGTGGGCATCGCCGGCACCGCCGGCCTGGCCGTGGAGATGGTGAAGCTGTTCCAGCTGGAGCTGGAGCACTTCGAGAAGGTGGAGGGGGCGACCCTCAGCCTCGAAGGCAAGGCGAACCGGCTGTCGACCATGATCCGGAGCAATCTGGGCATGGCGATGCAGGGGCTGGCCGTCGTACCGCTCTTCGCCGGGTGGGACGAGGGCAAGGAGAAGGGCCGGATCTTCTCCTACGACGTGACCGGCGGCCGCTCCGAGGAGCACGGCTACGCCGCGACCGGTTCCGGCTCGATCTTCGCGCGCGGCTCCATGAAGAAGCTGTACCACTCGAAGCTGACGGAGGAGGAGGCCACGACGCTCGTCGTCCAGGCGCTGTACGACGCCGCCGACGACGACTCGGCCACCGGCGGCCCGGACCTCTACCGCCACATCTACCCCATCGTCACCGTCATGACCGAAGAGGGATTCCGCCGGCTGACCGACGAGGAGTCCTCGGAGCTGGCCCGCAAGATCACGAACCGTCGGCTGGAGCAGCCCGACGGCCCGCGCGCCGCCCTGCTCTGACCATCCGTCGCCCCGTAGGAGCCCAGAAGAAAGGGACGGACAGCCGGTGTCGACTCCGTTCTACGTCTCACCCCAGCAGGCCATGGCCGACCGGGCGGAATACGCCCGCAAGGGCATCGCCCGCGGTCGCAGCCTTGTTGTGATCCAGTACGCCGACGGCATCGTGTTCGTCGGCGAGAACCCGTCCCGCGCGCTGCACAAGTTCAGCGAGATCTACGACCGGATCGGCTTCGCGGCCGCCGGCAAGTACAACGAGTACGAGAACCTGCGGATCGGCGGCGTGCGCTACGCCGATCTGCGCGGATACACCTACGACCGCGATGACGTGACGGCCCGTGGGCTGGCGAACGTCTACGCGCAGACGCTGGGAACGATCTTCTCCAGCGCCGGTGAGAAGCCGTACGAGGTGGAGCTGGTCGTGGCCGAGGTTGGCGCGACGGCGGCCGGGGACCAGATCTACCGGCTGCCGCACGACGGTTCGATCGTGGACGAGCACGGTTCGGTGGCGGTCGGCGGCAACGCCGAGCAGATCAGCACCTTCCTCGACCAGCGGCACCAGGACGGGATGACCCTGTCCGAGGCGCTGAAGCTGGCGGTGCAGGCGCTGTCCAGCCAGGCGAACGGCACGGACAAGGCGATTCCGCACGAGCGGCTGGAGGTGGCGGTGCTGGACCGTACGCGGGCCCAGCAGCGCAAGTTCAAGCGGATCCGGGGCCGGCAGCTGTCGCGGCTGCTGGAGGCGGACGTTCCGGCGGCCGCCCAGGCGGATGCCGTGTCGAACGACGAGGCTCCCGAAGAGGAAGCCGAGTAGAGACGGTCCGCAGTGCGGTGTGAGCGCCCCCGGCCTTCCGGCCGGGGGCGCTTTCGCGTTCCCGGGGTCAGGGGGTCGGGGCGGGGCCGGTGGAGTCGCGGACGACGAGTTCGACGGGGATGTCGTCGGCGGCCCAGGGGGTGCCTTCGAGGGCGGCGAGGAGGGCGGTCATGCCCTGCTCTCCGACGCGTTCGGCGGGGAGCCGGACGGTGGTGAGTTCGGGTTCGACGGCGGTGGCGAGGGCGAGGTCGTCGAAGCCGGTGACGGAGAGGTCGTCGGGGACGCGCAGGCCGAGGCGGCGGGCGGCCTTGCAGGCTCCGGCGGCGAGGATGTCGTCGTCGCAGACGATGGCGGTGGGGCGGGCTCCGGGGGCCGCCAGGGCGGCTTCGGTGGCCGTACGGGCGCCGTCGACGGTGAGGGGGGCCCGTACGGTGCGCAGCGCGTAGGCGCGGTTGACGCTGGCGTCCTTGCCCCCGTCCCCGCCCTCGCCGCCAAGCCGCTTCCGGCCTGGCGCGACTGGGATCCGCAGCACGTCGGTGTCCTGCGCGTGACCGGGGCCGCGGCGGTCGTCTCCTGCATGAACCTCCTGATCGGCTGAGGGCCCTCCATGTCTGTCACTTTCCCTTCCTCCCCGGTCCGGACCTCGGATCCGATACCGGCCCCCGACGCCGCCGAGGGGCTCTCCGTCTGGCCCGCCTCGGCCCGCCCGGCCGCCGGAGGCGACGTCACCGTCGCCGGGATCTCCCTCACCGAAGCGGCCGATCGGTTCGGCACCCCCCTGTACGTCCTGGACGAGGGCGAGGTCCGCGACCGCTGCCGCGCCTACCGCACGGCCTTCCCGGACGCGGACGTCATCTACGCGGCCAAGGCGTTCCTCTGCCGGGCCATGGCCCGCTGGGTCGAGGACGAGGGCCTGGGCCTGGACGTCTGCTCCGCCGGCGAGCTGGGCCTCGCCATGACCGCGGGCTTCCCCGCCGAGCGGATCGTGCTGCACGGCAACGCCAAGAGCCCCGAGGACCTGTACACCGCCGTCCGGCTCGGCGTCGGCCGCATCGTCCTCGACAGCACCTCGGAGATCGCCCGACTGGCCGACATCGTGCCCGAAGGCGAACGCCAGCAGGTCATGATCCGGGTCGTGCCCGGCATCGCGGCCGGCGGTCACACCAAGATCCGCACCGGTACGGAGGACCAGAAGTTCGGCCTCTCGATCACGGACGGCTCCGCCCAGCACGCCATCGCCAGGGTCCTCGCCCAGCCCCGTCTCGAACTCGTGGGACTGCACTGCCACATCGGCTCCCAGATCACCTCGGTCAAGCCGTACGTCGCCGCCGTACGCCGGATGGTCGGCCTGATGACCCAAATACGGGACCACCACGACCTGGAACCGCCCCAGTTGAACATCGGCGGCGGCCACGGCATCGCCTACCGCCCCGGCGAGGACAGCCTCGACCTCACCACCCTCGCCAACCGGGTCCTGGCCGAGCTGGCGGACGGCTGCGCCCACGCGAAGCTGCCCGTACCGCGCCTGACCATCGAGCCCGGGCGGGCGCTCGTAGGCCCCGCCGGAGTCGCCGTCTACCGGGTCCTCACGGTCAAGGAGACCTCGGGGCGGACGTTCGTCGCCGTCGACGGCGGCATGAGCGACAACCCCCGGCCGGCCCTGTACGGGGTCCGGTACGCGCCCCGGCTGATCGGCCGCGCCTCGACGGCCCTGCCCGCCCTGGTCACGGTGGTGGGCCGGCACTGCGAGGCCGGCGACGTCGTGGCGGAGGATGTCGCGCTGCCCGGCGACGTGCGACCCGGAGACCTCATCGCGGTACCGGCCGCCGGCGCGTACCACCTGTCCATGGCCTCCGGCTACAACCTGGTCGGCCGCCCGCCCGTGATCGCGGTCCGGGACGGCTCCGCGCGGATGCTCGTACGCCGTGAATCCATGGACGACATGAACCGCCGGGACATCGGCCTGTAGGGCCGCCGGCCCTCTTCTGTCCTCCGCCGGATGGCAGCCCGGCGGAGGACGGCCCCAGGCACGCGTGCGCGCGGCCTGGAGCTGCCCTGAAGATCCACATTGCCCCTGTTTCCCCCTGTGAGGACGAGGTCTCGATGACCGTCGAAACACTGTCGGCCTGGTCGTGGCCGTCGCCCTGCTGGCCTATCTGGTCATCGCCCTGATCGAGCCGGAGAAGTTCTGATGGCCGCCTCCACCGCGGTCGGCCCCGCCCCCGTCCGTCACGCACCACCTCCCGGAAGCGACCGGCCCCGTCGGATCGGCGCCGGGATGCTCGACCCGAAGCAGTTGTGGCGCGCGCTCCCGTAGGCGCTGCGCAAGCTCAGCCCGGTGACCCTGTTCCGGAACCGGTCATGTTCGTCCCCGAGATGGGCGCCGCGCTCACCACCGGCATCGCCGCCTTCCACCCCACCCTCTTCGGGTGGCTGATCACCGCGTGGCTCTGGCTGACCGTGGTCTTCGGCAACCTCGCCGAGGCCGTGACCGAGAGCCGTGGCAAGGCGCAGGCGGACACCCTGCCCCGCACGCGGCAGCAGACCAGCGCACGCCGGCTGACCGGCTGGGAGCCGGGCGCGCGGGCGGGCTCGTACATCGAGGAGACCGTATCGGCCGGTGAACTCCGGCGCGGTGACAGCGTGTTCGTACCGGCCGGGGAGCTGATTCCCGGTGACGGGCGATGTGATCGAGGGCGCGGCGAGCGTCGACGAGTCCGCGATCATCGGTGAATCCGCCCCGGTCATCCGCGAGTCGGGCGGCGACCGCAGCGCGGTCACCGGCGGCACCGGCGTGCTCTCCGACCAGCTCGCCGTAAGGATCACCCAGGAGCCCGGGGCCAGTTTCCTGGACCGGATGATCTCCCTGGTAGAGGGCACCAACCGGCAGAAGACCCCAACGAGCTGGCGCTCAACCTGCTCCTGGTCAGGCTGACCTTCGTCTTCCTGGTCGCGGCCGTCACGCTCCAGCCCATGGCGATCTTCTCCAAGGACGCCATGGCCGCCGCGCACGACACCGCGGCCCTCACCGCCGACGGTGTCACCGGCATCGTCCTGGTCTCACTCCTCGTGTGCCTGATCCCGACGACGATCGGCGCGCTGCTCTCCGCGATCGGCATCGCCGGGATGGACCGGCTCGTCCAGCGCAACGTCCTGGCCATGTCCGGGCGGGCCGTCGAGGCCGCGGGCGACGTCAACACCCTGCTCCTCGACAAGACGGGCACCATCACCTACGGCAACCGTCGGGCCAGCTCCCTCCTCCCGGTCGGGGGCACATCGATCGAGCGACTGGCGCGGGCCGCCCTGCTGTCCTCTCGCCGACGAGACGCCCGAAGGCCGATCGATCATCGAATTCGGCTATCACGAATACCAGTTGACCGAGCGGGTCGTGGCCGGCGCCGAGTGGGTCCCGTTCACCGCCACCACCCGGATGTCGGGCGTCGACCTGCCCGACGGTCGCAAGCCGCGCAAGGGAGCGGCCACGGCCGTCGCGGCCTGGGTGCGCGAACACGGCGGCGAGGTCCCTCCCGCCCTTACGGCGACCGTGGACCAGGTGTCCTCCTCCGGCGGTACGCCGCTGGCCGTAGCGGAACGGAACGACCAGGCCGAGCTCCTGGCAACGATCCCTGCCGAACGCCGGGACGCCTTCGTCCTCACCCAACTCCTCGGCCTGCCCTACGCCGACGCGGCCGAAGCCATCGGCTGTCCCGTCGGCACGGTCCGCTCCGCGTGGCCCGCGCCCGCACCGAACTCATGGCTCTCCTGACAGATGCGGAGACACCCACGGCCGGCCGGGAGTACCCGGCATCGCACCGCAGCCGGAGCGGCTGCTTCACACAGCACGACCGCACGGCCATGGCGTTGCTCGGCTGAGCTGTGCGGGGTTGAAGGCGGGAGGGGACGGCACACCAGTGCTCAGCCCCTCCCCAGCCGCACCACGGCGAACCGTGCTCGTGACCTCTGCCCGAGAGCTCACGACGTAGTCGCGGCCGTCCGCGACCGGCAGCCCCCCCATTCGGGGGTGGGCGGTCGGTGCCGTAGCCGAGGAGGCCCGCTGTGGGCATCCCGCACATACGGTCACAATGAGGGAGAGTCGGCGTCACGCCGCACCGGTCTCCCTTCAGGAAGGACTTGACGCATGGCCATCACTGATCCGATCGCCCGCAGGCTGCGAAGGTTGTTCGTGGCCTTGGACGCCGACGAGGACGGATTCGTCGGGTGGGGTGACCACGAGCGGATCGTGGACAGGTACGCGACCGGTTACGGGCTGGCCAGGAATGACCCCAAGATCAGTTCACTGGAGCGGGCGTACTGGTCACAGTGGCTGGGACTGCTGCAGCAGGCGACGCCGGGCCAGGAGCGTCTGTCCCTCGACGAGTTCGTCGCGGCGAACCGGGCTGCGGGCTTCGGCGCGAACGGATCCCATCTGCTGGATGACATCGCGCGTGCCGTATTCAATGTCGTGGACTTCGACGGGGACAAGAAGATCAGCCGGGACGAGTTCGTCAGGTATCTGGGCCTCTGGGGGATCTCCCCCGAAGACGCCCCGATTGTCTTCCAACGGCTGGACCTGGACCGCGACGCCTTCATCTCCCAGCAGGAAGTCACCAAGTCCATCCGGGCGTTCCACCTGTACAACGACGATCTGAGCACCCCGGGCGGCATCTTCCTCGGCGTCCACTGACCTCTTCCGCGCCTGCCGGCCGCGCAACCGGTCGGCGGTGGGAGGGCAGGCTCCAGGCCATGGTCCGGCAGTTCCCCGTACAGAGCGTCCGGAGGTGTCGCAGGCGGGCGGGGGAGCGCCTTCAGGCGCCGCCGTCGGGGGCGGCGCCGCGGGCCTCGCGGTCTCATCGTGGGCGACATGGCCGCAGCAGCAGACGGCACGATCGAACCTTCCGAACGCCGGCGAGTCGCACAGCTGATCGCCACCGACGAGGTGCTGCGGAACTTCGGCTCCACGGACCTGCAGCGGCGCTTCGACGAAAACCTCGACACGCTGACCGCCGGCTTCGCCTTCGCCTTCGGCAAGGTCAGCGTCATACAGGAGATCGCCAAGGCGAAGAAGAAATGGACGATCGCGTACACCTCGCCGCCCTGCGGTAAACCGCGGCCGCGAAGCGTACCGCTTCCGGCCGGTGCCGTACCGGCACGGCTCGCCTTACAACGGGGTGGCAGCGTGGAGGATGAAGAAGAGCGTGACGGCGGAGTTCGCCGAGGACAGGGCGGAGACAGCCGCGCCCGTTGCCGCTCCCCATGCTGCCAGGCCGACCGCGGTGAAGACCGGAGGCCAGTCGTCTCCCGCGGGGGCCGGCCCCAACAGGGCGGCGACCCGGCGCGGTACCGGCCCGGCGGCGGCGAATCCCGCGAGCGTGGCGAGGGGGGTGCCGCGACTTATGAGGGCCGCCTTGCCGATGGCGACGGCGACGGTGCGCCGGCTCCCGACAGCGGCGGCCGCATCCTCGTCAGCCCACCGCTCGGCGGTGTACGGCACCGCCGAGTACAGGGGGCGCAGGAAGGGGTTGGCCCGGGCGGCGAGCCGGACCGTCAGCAGGAACCGGTGGTGGCGGCCGGACAGATGAGCGCGCTCGTGCGCGAACAGGGCCCGGCGTTCGCACGAGGCCAACGCGGCGAGCATCCCGGTGGTCACCACGATGCGCTCCCGGCGCCCGCCGGGCAGCGCGTACGCGTACGGCGCGTCGTCGCGCACGACCGCCACCGCGGTGGCGGGCAGCCCGGCAAGGGCCCGGACGCTGCGACGGCGGACCCGGCGGTGCCGCCAGGCCGTTGCCGTGCAGGAGCCGAGGACCGCGAGCAGGGCAGGAATGCATCTGACGCGCCGACGCATGCATGCGGGCGGGCCGCACCTTCGGCCCGCCCGAAAGCGCGACGGTCGGTACTGTTCACCCCGCTCCCGACTGCACCCCGGATACGGCCGGAATCCAGCAGCCCCTCGCGGACGCGTCGACGAGTGCCGACCGGGCGGCGGCGGCCATCACGACTCTCGCCATCGCCTCCGCTCGCGCGTCGGGCTCGACTCCTCGCCACGGCATTCCGCCGGGTCGCACCGCCAAGCCCTCGAGAAGAGCGGCGGCGGGGCATTGAGCGTCGTACGGATGGGGCTCGGCTGGCAGGCCGCCCCGCGCAAGGGATTCCTCGCCAGGTTGACCGCCCGGGAGATCGACCTCGACGCCTCGGCCGTCCTCTTCGCCGGGAAGGAGCCGGTGGACGTGGCCTTCTTCCAACAACTGGTCAGCAAGGACGGCTCCGTCCGCCACACCGGGGACAACCTCGTCGGCGGCGCCGGCCAGGGCGGCGACGACGAGTCCATCCTCGTGGACCTCCAGCGAGTACCGGTGCACGTCGACCAGATCGTCTTCACCGTCAACTCCTTCACCGGGCAGACCTTCGCCGAGGTGGAGAACGCCTTCTGCCGCCTCGTCGACGAGAGCAACGGCCAGGAACTGGCCCGCTACACCCTCTCCGGAGGCGGCAAATACACCGCGCAGGTGATGGCCAAGGTCCACCGCTCCGGCGGAGGCTGGAACATGTCCGCGATCGGGGAGCCGGCCGACGGCCGCACCTTCAAGGACCTCCTGCCCGCCATCGCCTCCCGCCTCTGACCACACCCGGCAGCGCCGGCCACGGTGACGGACCGCTGCGCCGCTGTCTTCCGGAGGGAAGGAACCCCTGCCCGGTATCAGCGAGACAGCGAGCACCTGCATCATCGTCATCCTGACCATCGGAGCCCGTGGCCCGCGGCCCGCACCCGGTGTACCGAGTCACGCCCTCCCGGTTCAGGAGGAGCGTGGGGACATCAGGATCTCCATACCGTCGATCACGGCGGCGCAGCGGGGCGTTCCCGGCCCGGGGGTGATGCGGATGGACACAGGCATCGGAGGTTCGGTGGACAGGTCCCCGCTGACGAGCAGGGGGAGGTTCCCGCGCAGGGCGGTGCGACCGGTCTCCCGCCCCATGAGAACGCTCGTTGCGCACGTTCTCGGCGAGCCGCCTGGCCTCAGCGATCGGCCCGGGCCATGCCCCGGCGGGCCGGTGCGGGACCTGCGGCTCACAGACCGCTCGGCCGTGCGTCAGGGGGCGAAATGCCGCACACTCGCGTATAGGGGCCGGCGTACTCCGCGCGGGCCATCGTGAGGGTTCCCGACGTGCTTGATGTCCCGCTCTGGCTGTGGGGGGCGTTCGCCGCGACAGTGGTGGTGTCGCTGGCGGTCGATTTGCTGGCCCACCGCACCGCGCACGTCATCGGGTTCAAGGAGGCCGCCGCATGGAGCGGCCTGTGGGTGAGCCTCGCCCTGATCTTCGGCGCGGTCGTCTTCCTCGTCCTCGGCACGACGGCGGGCACGGAGTACACGACGGCCTGGCTGCTGGAGAAGAGCCTGTCGGTCGACAACCTCTTCGTCTTCGCCGTGATCTTCGCCTACTTCAAGGTCCCCCGCGCCTACCAGCACCGCGTGCTGTTCTTCGGCGTCATCGGCGCCCTCGTCTTCCGCGGGGTCTTCCTCTCCCTCGGCGTCGCCGTGGTCAGCCGCTTTACCGCGGTGCTCTTCGCCTTCGCCGCAGTCCTCTTCTACAGCACCTACAAGCTCCTCAAGGACGAGCAGGACAGCTTCGACCCGGGCAAGAGCTTCGCCGTGCGGATGCTCCGCAAGATCATCCCCGTCCGAGACGAATACGCCGGAGCGAAATTCTTCGTCAAGGAAGCCGGCACGCGCATGGCCACCCCGCTCCTCGCGGTGGTCGCCGCGATCGAGGCCGCCGACCTGATCTTCGCCGTGGACAGCGTTCCCGCCGTCCTCGCGGTCAGCGACGACGCGTTCATCGTCTACACCAGCAACGCGTTCGCGATCCTCGGCCTGCGGGCCCTCTACTTCATGCTCGCCGGCCTCCTGGACCGGTTCCACTACCTGAACAGGGGTCTCGCGATCATCCTCGCCTTCATCGGCGTCAAGCTCATCCTCCAGGCATCCCATAAATTGATCAGCCCCAGCATCCCGGAGATCCCCTCACCGGTCAGCCTGGCCGTCATCGTCACCGTCCTGACCGGCTCCGTCGTACTCAGCATGCGCCGGCCCGCCCCAACCCCCCCCGTACGGCCGGGTCCGGCCGGGTCCTACAGCGGCAGCAGGTCCGGCCGCTTCGCCTCGACGTGGTCGCCGGAGGACTCCCCGCGCAGCCGCCGTCCGATCCACGGCACCAGGTACTCGCGCGCCCACTGGATGTTGTCCCGGGTCACGTCCACCGATCCGCGCGGCCGCAGCGGCGGCCACGGCTGGTCGGGGTCGGCGGGCACCTCCATGCCGAGCACCTGCGCGGCCCGCAGCGCGACGCGCGTGTGCCCCTCGGGCGACAGGTGCAGCCGGTCGGCGTCCCAGGCCCGCCGGTCCTGTACGGACTTCAGCGACCAGAGGTCGAGCACCGGGCAGTCGTACCGGTCGGCGATGGAGTGGACGTGCGCGCTGAAGGTCGCGATCTTGCCCCGGATGTGCTTGAGGACCGGCACGTCCCGCGTGTCGAAGCCCGTGGTGATCATGACCCGGCCCACCGAGCGGGTGAGGTCGCGCACGGCGGCCTCGTACCGCTCGGCCACGTCGTCCGGGTCGCTGCCGGGCCGGATGATGTCGTTGCCGCCCGCGCAGAAGGTGACCAGGTCCGGTTCGAGCTCCTTGGCCCGGGGGACCTGCTCGGCCACGATCTGGTCCAGGAGGCGGCCGCGCACGGCCAGGTTCGCGTACCGGAAGTCGTGCTCGTCGCGCTGATCGGCCAGGAGTACGGCCAGCCGGTCCGCCCAGCCGAGAAACGTTTCCCCGGGTCCCGGGTCCCCGATGCCCTCGGTGAAGCTGTCCCCGATCGCCGCGTACGAGCCGATGGTCTTGAGTGTCGTCGTCGTCGCTGCCACGGGACCACATCCTTCACCCCGACCCGCCACCTACGCGACCGTAGCCACGGTCTTACGGACCGTGATCTTCACCACCCGTCAGGTGGGGAATAGGAGAACGGTGCCGGCGGGACCGGGACCCCCCTCCGGTCCCGGCCCCGCCGGCGTCAGACGAGCAGCCGGGTTCCGGCGCTCGGCAGCTTGCTCCACCAGTGGCCGTACCGCCGGTAGACCTCCGGATCCCGGTCGGCGAGGAAGGCCGTCAGCGACCGGGCCTCGGCCGCGAGCGCCTCCCAGACCTCCTCCGGCAGCGGGTGGAAGGCGGTGACCTCCACTCCCCCGGGCGCCGGGCGCCACACCCCGGCCACGTACCCGTCGACCAGCAGGGTCGCCAGCGTGTCCCCGTTCACCCGGGTGACGAGGCTCCGGTACTGCGGCGGGATGACCCGGCCCCGGTCGGAGTACGCGAGCAGGATGCTGTCCCACATGGCCATCAGCCGGGGCGGCGCCGGCGTGTCCCCGTCCGGCAGCGGCGCGCCGGGGACGTCGAAGAGCTCCTCGCCGCCCGGCCCCTCCAGCCGCCGCAGGCCGTGGGAGAGCTCGGCTTCCCGCAGCGCCTGCCTGACCCTGCCCCGCTGGACCAGCGCGAACTGCGCCACGTCCGCCACCGAGGCGGGCCCGAAGCCCTCCAGGTAGCGCACGACGAGCGCCCGCAGGGACTGCGCGGAGGCCTCGGGATCGGCGGGGACCGCCCGCGTCGTCCCGTACCGGGACGCGACGTACGACGGCCGCTCGCCGAAGGACCACGGGTGCGCGGTGGGCGCGTGCAGCAGCGGCGCGTACTGCCGAAGTCCCCACCAGGCTCCGGGCTGCGGCGGCTCGCCCAGCCGCTGTTCCAGCCACCGCTCGCACTCCGCGGCCGTACGGGGCCGGTCGGCGAAGGCCAGCAGCCGCGGCACCAGCTCGTCGGCGTCCTCGGCACTCAGCCCCGACGCCGTGAACCGGCTGCCCAGCCGCGCCGCCCGCACCCCCGGCTGCACCGCCTCGCGGAAGGCGGGGAAGTCGTCGGCGTGCACGGCGTGCAGGGTGATCCGCATCAGGGTCGACTTGACGATCTCGCGGCCGGTGAACGCGGCGTCGAGAGCGGCCGGATCGAAGTCCGCGAGCCGGTTCCACAGCGCGAGGTACGGCGAGGCGGCCTGCTGCGCCTGCAGCGCGACCACCCGCCGGACCCCGTCGGTGACACCGAGCGCCTCGCGCCCGAGCAGCAACTGCCGTGCGAGGGTGGAGCGGTTGAGCTCCCTTGCCGTGACCGCCATGCCGTGCACCCCGTCCCGTGAGCGGACGGGCAGTCTAGTGCTGCGACCGGGAAGGCCCACCGGGTCGCGGCGCCGGACGGAGTCAGATGCTGACGCCCTTCGACCGCAGGTAGGCCAGCGGGTCGATGTCCGAGCCGTACGAGGGACCGGTGCGGATCTCGAAGTGGAGGTGCGGGCCGGTCACGTTGCCCGTGGCGCCGGAGAGGCCGACGGTCTGCCCGGCGCTGACGCTCTGGCCGGACGAGACGTTGAGCTGGGAGAGGTGCGCGTACTGGCTGTACTTGCCGTCGGCGTGCCGGATGACGACCTCGTTGCCGTACGCGCCGCCCCAGCCGGCGGAGACGACGGTGCCCGCCCCGACCGCCTTCACGGTGCTGCCGGTGCTCGCGGAGAAGTCGACGCCGGTGTGGTAGCCGCTGGACCACATGGACCCGGCGACCTTGTACGCGGTGGAGGCGCCGCCGCTGACCGGGGAGACGAACCCGGCCGAAGCGGGGGCGGCCTGCTGCTGCTTGGCGGGGGCCTTGGGTGCGGGCGCCTTGCGTGCGGGCGCCGCCGGGGCCTCGGCGCCGCCGGAACCGGACGCGTCTTCGGCGGACTCGGAGGAGTCGGCGGACTGCTCGGCCGGCGCGGCCGGCGCGGCCGGAGCGGCCGCCCGGCTCGGAGCGGCCTCGGCCGTGCCCTTCGCGCCGAGCGTCAGCTTGAGGCCCGGGTGGATCAGCGACGGGTCGGACCCGACGGCAGCCCGGTTGTCGGCGTAGAGCTGCTCCCAGCCACCGCTGAGGTGCCGGCTCTCGGCGATCTTGGAGAGGTGGTCCCCGGGCACCACGGTGTAGACGGTGGGGGCGGCCTGCGCAGTGGCGGGCGCGGCCTGGAGCGAGGCCGGGACCTGCGGCGCCGAGGCCGGCGCGGTGGCAGGTGCGGTGGCGGGTGCGGCGGCCGGGGCGCCGGCCGCGTGGGCGCCGGCCGCCCCGAGCAGCGGAAGCGCGAGGGCCGCGCCACCGGTGCCGGCGGCGGCGAAACCACGGGATATCGAGCGGGACTTCGGACGGCGGTGCTTACCCGTTCCAGGCATGGCGAATTTCCTCTCCGACGCCTGCGAGGTGAGCTGTCGGGTTCGGACTGGAGATGTCCGGCCGCCCACGTGCCGGCGAACAGCACATGTACGGCTTCACCCCGAGCTGTCCCGTTGTAAAGATCTCGACGGAGATCCGGAACAGCGGCTTACCTGGTTCCCCCGCTCCTGCCGCGCGCGTGAATAGTCGGATGCGGTTTCCGGTCGGCGGCAGGATTAGGCGGTCCGTCCGGATCGATCGCGAACGTAATCGAGTCCGGCCGCACGGAACAAGTCTTGAATTCCCCAACAGAATCTTGAAGATGACGGTGCGCCGGAATTCTGGTCACCCTCCGTCCATTCCGCACCTTCAACGACCGCTCCGGCTAGGCAATTCGGCATTCGCGATCAGGCACTCACCGTCACCGTATGATCTGGCTCACGGGACGTGTCCGATCTCGGCGCTCGCCATGGCAAGTTGGCCACAAGTAGCGTAATTCGGACACCAGCGACGACGACACGGAGGACCCCTGTGACCCAGCGGATATCCCAGACCCCCCACGCGGGGCCGACCCTGGCCGGCGTACGCAACTTCCGCGACGTGGGCGGGCTGCCGACCACGGACGGACGGAGGGTCAAGACGGGACGACTGTTCCGAAGCGGACATCTGGCGCATGCCACCGAAACCGATGCACAGTTCCTCGCTTCGCTCGGGCTGCACACCGTCTTCGACTTCCGCAACGACGCCGACCACGCGCTGGAGGGCCCGGACGTGGAGCTTCCCGGCGTGCGGAACATCAACATCCCGCTGTCTGACCCGGCGGACGGCCGGGAGTTCTGGACGATGGTCCGCGACGGGGACCTCGCCCAGCTCCGCGAGATCCTGGGTGAGGGCAAGGCCGTCGCGCGGATGTCCCGTTCGTACCGCACGATCATCAAGACCCGCACCGCCGAGCACAGCCGGGTCGTCCACGCCCTCGCCGAGGACAGCGTCCCCGCCCTCATGCACTGCGCGGCCGGCAAGGACCGGGCCGGCCTGTCGATCGCGGTCACCCTGCTCGCGCTGGGCGTCGGGCGCGAGGCGATCGTCGCGGACTACCTGGAGTCCAACGCCCCGCACAACCGCTACCGGGTCCGCCGGGGCAGCGAGGCGGCCCAGCCCCGCACCGCCGAGGTGGCGGAGCTGCTCGCCCCGCTCTTCGACGCCCGCGCCCCGTACCTGACCGCGGCCTTCGAGACGATCGACGAGGAGTGGGGCGGGGCGGAGCGCTACCTCGGCGAGGGGCTCGGGCTCGCACCCGAGACCCTCGGCCGGCTGCGCGACCGGCTGCTGGACTGACCTCGCGCGGCACAACACGGCACACACGGCGCGGGGCGGGCCGCCGGGTCCGAAGACCCGGCGGCCCGCCCCGCCCGTCCGCTCAGCGGTTGGCGACCGCCTGCTTGACCAGCGTCCTGCCGAAGTCCCACATCAGCGCGCCGCCACCGTGCGCCTCGTCCATGACCTCGCGGAAGGCGCCGACGAACCGGTCGACGTCCGCCTCGTCCACGATCAGCGGCGGGATCAGCTTGATGACTTCGAGGTGGTCGCCCGAGACCTGCGTGAGGATCCGGTGCTTCTGCAGCAGCGGCACCACGACCATCTGCGCGAACAGCCCCTTGCGGGCCGCCTGCAGCATGGTCCACCGGCTCCGCAGCCCCAGCGAGGACGGCCGGCCGAACTCGATGCCGATCATCAGCCCGCGTCCCCGTACCTCGTGCAGCAGCTCGTACTCGTCGACCAGCCCGGCGAGGCGGCCGCGCAGCAGGTCGCCCATCGCGCGGGCGTTGGCCACCACCCCCTCGTCCTCCATGACGCAGAGCACCGCGAGTCCGGCCGCCATCGCCTGCGCGTTGGAACCGAAGCTCGCGGAGTGGACGAGCACCCGGTCCATGGACGAGTAGACCTTCTTGAAGATCCAGTCCTTGCCCAGGGTCGCGCCGACCGGGACGTAGCCGCCCGAGAGGGCCTTGGCCACGCACACCAGGTCGGGTTCCACCCCGGCCTCGTGCTGGTAGGCGTAGAAGTCCCCGGTCCGTCCGAGGCCGGTCTGCACCTCGTCCGCGATCAGCAGCGCCTTGTGCCGGTGCAGCAGCTCCTGCGCGGCAGCCAGGAAGCCGGGCGGGGCGGCGAGCACCCCCTTGCCCTGGATCGGCTCGACGACGAAGGCCGCCACGTCGCCCTTCTTCAGCTCCCGCTCCAGGGCGGCCAGGTCGCCGAGCGCGATCCCGGTGTCGGGGAGCAGCGGGGCGAAGCCGTCCCGGAAGCCGGCTTCGCCGTTGACCGACAGCGAGCCGGTGGTGAGCCCGTGGAAGGCGTGGTCGCAGTAGAGGACCCTGGGCCGCCCGGTGGCGTACCGGGCGAACTTCAGGGCCGTCTCCACCGCCTCGGTGCCGCTGTTGCCGAAGAAGACCCGGTCCAGGTGCGGGCTGTGGGCGAGCAGCTTCTCCGCCAGCAGCCCGGGCAGCGGCTGGCAGTCGAAGCGGGTGAGGTCGGCGAGCTGGGCGTCCAGGACGTCGTGCAGGGCCTGTTTGACCACCGGGTGGTGGCGGCCGAGGCCCATCACCCCGAACCCGGCCAGCATGTCGAGGTAGTCGTTGCCCTCGGCGTCCCAGAAGTGGGCCCCCTGGGCCCGCTCGTAGACCTTGTCGAAGCCGATGGTGTGCAGCATCCGGGGCAGCTGGTGGTTGAGGTGGCGGGCGTGCAGCTCGTACCGCTCCGCGCCGCGTTCGGCCAGCAGGGCGCCGAGGTCGAAGCCCTTGCCCCGGCCGCGCCCGCCCGATCCGCCCGCCGCGGCCGACGCCCCGCCTGCCGCGGCCGCCTCCCCCGCCCGGCGCGCGTGGCCCGCGCTCATGCCGACTTGTCCCGGTTCCCGCCCATGGTCTCGCGGACCGCGCGCAGCGACTCCTTCAGCGACCCCATGGTGGCGAGGACCGCGGTGGGCTCGTACCCGCAGTGCGCCATGCAGTTCGCGCAGCGCGGGTCCTTGCCGCGGCCGTACTTGCTCCAGTCGGTGTCGTTGATCAGCTCCCGGTACGAGGGCACGTATCCGTCGCTCATCAGATAGCAGGGGCGCTGCCAGCCGAAGAGCGAGTAGTTCGGAATGGCCCAGGCGGTGCACGGGAAATCCACCTTGCCTTCCAGGAAGTCCAGGAAGAGCGGGGAGTGGTTGAGGCGCCAGCGCCTGCGGTTGCCGCCCGAGAAGGCCTTCTTGAAGAGTTCCCGGGTCTGTTCCACGCCCAGGAAGTGCTCCTGGTCGGGTGCCTTTTCGTAGGCGTAGGCGGGCGAGATCATCATCTCGTCCACCTGCAGGTCGTCATTGAGGTAGTTGAGCACCTCGATGATCGTCTGCGGGGTGTCCGTGTTGAAGAAGGTGGAGTTCGTCGTCACGCGGAACCCGCGGCTCTTCGCCTCCTTGATGGCGGCGACCGCCTCGTCGAAGACGCCCTCCTTCGCCACCGACTCGTCGTGGCGCTCGCGCAGTCCGTCGATGTGCACGGCGAAGGCGAAGTAGGGGGACGGCGTGAACTTCTCGATCTTCTTCCGGAGCAGCATCGCGTTGGTGCAGAGGAAGACGTACTTCCGCTTCGCCACCAACTGGCGCACGATCTCGTCGATCTGCGGGTGCATCAAGGGCTCGCCGCCCGCGATGGACACCATCGGCGCGCCGGATTCGAGCACGGCCCCGACGGCCTGCGCCACGGGCATGCGCTGCTTGAGCACGCCGGCCGGGTGCTGGATCTTGCCGCACCCCTCACAGGCGAGGTTGCAGGCGTAGAGGGGTTCCAGTTCGACGATCAGCGGGAACTTCTCACGCTTGCGCAGCTTCTGTTCGAGAAGATACGTCCCGACCCTGATGGTCTGTCGCAGTGGCATTGCCATCTGGCTCACCTCCTGGGGAGCAGCAAAGAACGGTGCCAGTCATAAAACGCGGGCAGTACGGCACGCAGTACGCGAAAGGCTGATATTCCCCCCCGAACGGTGCCGATGCGGACGAGCTCATGCTCCGGAGCGTCCACGATCACCCGGACGGCCGCAACCGGGCGCTCCGCACCGTCGGCAACGGTCCCGCCCCGGGTCGCGGTCCACAAGGTGGCCGCGGACTCCATGTCGACCCCGATGGCACCGGTGGCGCGCAGCTGCGCGCGCTCCTGGCCCCGGACGACGTGGTCGGATCCGGTCAGTGCGCCGAGGTGCACGGTCCGGTCGGGCAGGGCCCGGGCCAGCGCCTCGGCGAGCAGGGCGGTACCGGCGCAGGCGACCGTGCCGCGCGGGTCCCGGGTCTC
Organism: Streptomyces sp. ICC1; assembly: GCF_003287935.1. Lineage (GTDB taxonomy): Bacteria > Actinomycetota > Actinomycetes > Streptomycetales > Streptomycetaceae > Streptomyces > Streptomyces tritrimontium. Next base: position 7,828,511 of record NZ_CP030287.1, on the reverse strand, counting down.
CTCGGCGACGATCAGGTCGCCGGGGCTCATGCCGGGCAGCAGCCCGGCGCAGAATCCGGTGGCCAGCACGGCGGCCCCGCGCAGCTCCGGACCGGCGAGCGCCCGGCCGACGGCGCGCTCGGCCGCGCGCGGGCCCATGCCGGTGCGCAGGACCTCGTACCGCTCGGGCGCGCCCCGCTCGCGGCCGCTGCGCAGGGCCGCCCGCTCGATGCGCAGCGCGCAGGCGACCAGCGTGGTGTTGTTCGGCGAGGTGGTCCAGGCGGATGTGGTCGAGGGTGGCTTTGGCGATGCGTTCGGTGCCGTCTGTCAGAGCCGTGAGAGCAGCCTGGCGGATGAGGCGGGCGAGGGAGCCGATCCGCCCGGCGGTCCGCTCGTGGAGATACGGCGCGAGCCGTACGAGGCTTCCGGGCTGGTGCCGACGTAGGTCGAGGGCTGTGGACGTTCGCGTAATTCCCCAGGGGGAAGTTCACGTAATTCCCCAGGTGCCCGTCCGGGGCTGGGACTGGCGACTCGTCTCGTCAGAGGTCGATGCGATGTTCGGCAGCCGATGGGTCATCAACGGAGCCGTAGCGCAAGACGGCGTGTGCTGGCCGGAACGGCAGGCCATGCAGGATGGGTGCCATGACGGTGAAGAGTGCATCGGCGTCCGGTCCGTAGGCATAGAGGACAACCTCGCCGCCTCCGTATTCGTTTCCGTCGAACTCGCCGACATCGGCTTGCTCGATCGCCTCGTTCAGGAGGGACTGGGCTTGAAGGACGACCTCCCGTTGGCTGGGTCTGCCAAGGCCGTCATCGGCCAGTCGATAGCGGACGATGACGGCGTGCTCAACGTCGGTTTCTGCTTCCTCTGTGTCGGCCATGCGGGAAACGATCTCACCCCGGACCGACATCATCGTCGGCCAGCCGTCCGGGAGGTGGTCCTAGCTGGGCGGTTTCGTTTGGATCACGGTGGGGGCCAGTGGTGACGACGGTTCCTGGGTGGCACCCTGGAACGATGCGACCTGGAACCGACGTCACCGAGAACGCCCTGCGGCATCTACTCAATGAGTGGGATCCGATAGGCGTCGCCGACGATGTGCAGGACGAGTACGACTGCATGCTCGCGCCTCTGCTCCAGCGGCTCCACGGTGGCGCCAACCAGACCGAGATCGGTGTATTCCTGCGGCACGAACTGGAGGATCACTTCGGTCTCGACCCTCTGGGCCTGCGGCCGGAAGCGATGGCCGCCCGATTGGTTGCCTGGTGGCCAGCTGCTGCCAAGTCGCGGGCATCGTCCTCTGGTCTGCCAGATGATCCAAACGAAACCGCCTAGGTGATCGTGGGTTTGGCCGGCTTGTCGGTGGGGTTCTTGGGTCGCTTGTTCGGGCGGTAGCTGGGGCCGTTCATGATGACCTGGTGGCTGGTGTTGATCAGCCGGTCCAGCAGCGACTCGGCGACGACGCTCCGAGCTGGCGCATGGCGAAGTCGTCGAGGATGAGCACGTCGGGCCGTACCAGTTCACGGATCCGCTTGTCCCAGGTGCGGTCCGCGTGGCCGCCGGCGAGGTCCGCGAGGATCCGGCTGGTCTTGGCGAACCGGACGTGGGCGCTCTGGCGGACGGCGAGGTGGCCGAGGGCCTGGGCGACGTGTGTCTTGCCGACTCCGACCGGGCCGAAGAGGATGACCGACTCGCCGGAGTGGAGCCAGCGAAGGGCCCCGAGGTCGCGGATCTGGGCGGCCGGCAGCTTTGAGGAAGCGGTGAAGTCGAACTCCTCCAGGGTGACCTGCTGCTCGAACTTCGCCCGGGTCAGGCGCCGTTGGAAGGTGACGGTCTCGCGGCGGGTGATCTCGTCCTGGCAGAGGACCTGGAGGAAATCGAGGTGCCCGAGTTCGCCGCCGTGAGCCTGGGCCAGGCGGGCATCGAGGGTTTCCAGCATTCCTGAGAGCCGCAGCGACTTCAGCGACTCACGCAGGGCAGAGTCCATCACGCTCATCAGATGCTTCCCTCAGCTTCGCCGTGGACCTGGTCGTCGTGGAGCTCGTCCGCCGTCTCGGACGGGGCGACGGAGGCGAAGAGCCGCTTGGGCCCGTGGAGGAAGGCCGCGGCTCCCGCGTCCCCGCTGGATTCGGGCTCCGGATCGGTCTCGGTGCCGGCGATCAGGATGCCCTTGATGGTGCGGTAGGACGGATCTCCGACCGTGATGGCCCTCGCGCAGGCGGCCTCCAGCCTCGCGTCGCCGTACTTCTTCTTCAGGCCGAGGATTCCCTGGGCGGCGCGGAGCCGGTAGAGAGCGTTGACCTCCAGCAGCTGGTCGACGACGGTCCGGCAGGCGTCCCCGACCTCGGATGCCTGGGTCCGGCACCAGATCGGCGTGCGCATCTGGAAGGCGATCTTCTCCGGCGGGTAGTCGGTCCTGTCGGTGCGTTTGCCCTGCTCAAGTGCCACGTGGGTCTTGACCAGGTCGCCGTCGAGGAAGACCTGCACCATCGTGGCGGTCGAGCGGACGTCGACCCTGCGGCCGATCAGTTTCCAGGGCACCGAGTAGAGGGTGCGGCCGACCTTGACGTGGATGTCCGGCCCGACCACCGCCGTCGACCAGCGGGCCAGCACGAACGGCGTGGGCGGCAGCGGCAGCAGGGTCTCGGCTTCGACGGCCTCGAACACCGCCATCGGTGCGGCTCCCTGCAACGGCCGGCACTGCCGTCGGCCAGCCACCTTCTGGCTCCAGGTCACAGCCTCGGCCTGCATGTGCTCGATCGAGGTGAACTCCCGCCCCCGCCAGAACGAGTCCCGGATGTAGGGCATCGGCCGCTCGACCCGCGGCTTGTCCTTGGGCCGGGCAGCACGGGCAGGATCGACCAAGGCCCCGTAGTGGGTGGCGAGCTCAGCATATGCCTTGTTGATCTTCGGATCGTAGAGATCAGGCTTGTCGACCCCCGTCCGCAGGTTGTCCGGCACCAGTCGGCGCGGGACGCCCCCGAAGTAGCGGAATGCGGCGACGTGGGCCTCGGTCCAAGCGTGCTGGTGCAGGTAGAGGACCGGGCGGACGAACATGTGCCGCGAGCACGGCAGCACCATCACGAAGGCCCAGATCCGGTGGCGCTTACCGGTCTTCGGATTGGTCCACTGGCCCAGGTGACCGTAGTCGATCTGAGCCTCCGATCCCGGCTCGACGTCATCCCGCAAGACCGTGACCTGGGACCTTGCCGTCTCATCGGGCAGCGTGGCGTGCACCCACCGGCGGAACGAGGAGATCGACACGTCCAGCTTGTGCTCGTCCCGGAGCCGCTGGTGGATCGTGGAGACGGTCACCGTCCCCAGCAGGTTCTTGATGTAGTCGCGGTGCTGGTCGATGTCGGGCCAGGTGATCTGCCGCAGCCGCCGGTCGCCGAGTTCGGGGAACCAGCTCTTGATCAGCTTGGCCCAGTCGGCTTCCCTCATCGGCGGTCCGCCCGGCGTGATCCCGGACGCCTCCGCCGGCTCCAGGTACTTCCTGATCGTCTTGCGGTCCACCCCCAGCGACGCGGCCAGCTCGCTCTTCGAGCGGCCCGCGTACCAGTGGACATAGATCTCGGTGATGTCGACCACGACGAACGTTCTCCTTGCCATCCGGGCTGACCATCGGCCTTCCGAACCACAGGCCCAGGGCCGCCCATGCGCCTCCGCGATGACCAGGTCCCTCGATCCCGAACTCCGTCGTACCCATGGCCAATTAGGAGAAGTCGGGATGAGGAATTACATGAAGCTCAAACCACCCGATGGGGAAAAACGTGAACGCTCACACGTGCGCCTGTCCGCGTAGCCGCCGGTCAGGACCAGGGGGTAGGGGGATCCAAGCGCGAGCACGTCGGCGAGCAGCCGCGCATGCAAGTCGGGCATCTTCACGCCGCGGTCTTCTCCCGGAGCTGGGGGAAGGCTTCCTCCCACACGCCCCGCACGCTCGGTCCGGCCAGGGTCCGCAGGACCGGCCACAGGCTGGCGAGTAGCTCTGCGTTCAGGAAGCGGCACAGGTCCTCGCGGGTGCCTTCGGCCAGGACGGTGCGGTAGAGGCCCATGCGCTGGCGGGGCTGGTCGAGGTCGAAGGCGCGCAGCCCGGACCAGGCCACGTGTAGGGGAAGCTCGATGACTCCGTGGACGGGCCCGGTCAGCGCAGACAGGCTCGGGGGAAGCCGGCGGGCGAATTTCAGCCTGTACAGCACGGCGTCGTCGAGACCGGGGTTGGAGACAGTCATGCCCCGAGTATCCACCGGCCCGGCGCCGTACGGGTCGGTCCTCGCGGGCCGCGGGCCGCGGTCTCGTCGATGTCGAGCAGACCCTAGTCGCTGGTGGTCCTTGCAAGCTGTTTCTGAACCCCGAAGCCGCAGGTCAACTGTTTGGAATCAGCTTCGGAGTGGGGCCAGTGCCGTAGGGTGGTGTTCACCGACGCGGGGTGGAGCAGCTCGGTAGCTCGCTGGGCTCATAACCCAGAGGTCGCAGGTTCAAATCCTGTCCCCGCTACCAACGCAACAGCCCCCTCGACCACCAGGTCGAGGGGGCTGTTCGCATTCAACGCCCGCGTGTGCCGTGGAAACGGCCGGGTGCACGCGAATCGGGCGGCCCTACTCGCCGGCCCGCACCTTCACGATCTTGATGTCCGTGGCGCCCTCGGCCTCGAGATCTGCCTTGCGGTGCTCGGCGCTGGGCTGGTCGTAGCTCACCGCGGACACCATGGCCTTGCCGTCGCGCGCGCGTACCCACCTCACCCGGTAGTTGACCATCGCTACGCTCCCTCGTCCGCTCCGCACTCGTCGGCCCAGATCAGCAGGCCGTGTCTTTGCATCCGGTACGGATATCCGCCCGCCCCAGATCGACCGGATCTCACCCAGCAACTTCAGGTAGTGCTCTCCGTACGTGTTCAGCGCATCCCAGACCGCATTGAGAGCTGCTTTGAGCGGGTCGGGTTCGGCAGCAGCACGTACGGCGGGGAGAGCGTAATGCGGCTGTGAGATGGGCCCACGGACCTGCGGTGTGATGGCAGGGAACACGAGTTCGGTGTACTCCATCGGTGCCTGGCTGCCCGGTACCCGGCCAAGCTCGTAGCTCGTCTCCCCGTCGCTCTCTTCTGCGGTCTTGACCCACATCAACCCTGCCGGCGCCGGGGGAAAGTACCGGCCTGTGCGGTCCTGCCCCATCGAGCGGGAAAGCCCTCCGCGGTTTGAGGACGGTTCCGGCCTAGATGTATTGCCCTGTGAGGTTGGGGATGCGGCTGGCGGGTGGTTTGCCTGCGAGCGCGGTGTGTCCGCGGTGGTGATTGTAGGTGTGCAGCCACTGCGGGAACGCTGCCCGGCGTTCAGTCTCTGACCGGTAGGGGCGGGCGTAGGCCCACTCGTCCAGCAGGGTGCGGTTGAGGCGTTCGACCTTGCCGTTGGTCTGGGGCCGGTAGGGCCGGGTTCGTTTGTGGGCGATCCCGGCCGCCGCCAGCAGGTCGCGCCAGGCGTACGACTTGTAGCAGGAACCGTTGTCGGTCAGGACGCGCTCGACGGTGATGCCGCACGAGGTGAAGTAGGTCTGGGCACGGGCCCAGAAAGCGGTGGCGGTTTCCTTCTTCTCGTCGGCCAGGATCTCGCTGTAGGCCAGGCGGGAGTGGTCATCGACGGCGGTGTGGATGTAGCTGTAGCCGGCACCACGTTTCTTGCGGCCGTCCTGTCGTCCGCGGGTCTTGTGGCCGCCGCCGTCGGGGATGTTGCCCAGCTTCTTGATGTCGACGTGCACGAGTTCGCCCGGGCGCTCGCGTTCGTAGCGGCGGATGACACGTCCGGTGGCCCGGTCCAGGTGAGTGAGACGGGCCATGCGGTAGCGGACCAGGACCCGGTGCACGGTCGAGGGCACCAGTCGCAGCAGGTGGGCGATGCGGGCGGGGCCCCAGCGCCGCAGGAGGCGGACCTTGATGATCCGCCGTTCGGTGCGGGTGGGGGTCCGCTTCGGGCTGTGATGCGGGCGGGAGGAGTGGTCGGGCATTCCGGCCTCGCCGAGCTTGCGGTAGCGGGCGGCCCACCGCTGAGCGGTGGTCGGTGAGACCTGGAAACGCTCGGCGGCCCGGCGAAGCGGCCAGCCGTCCTCGACCACGCAGCGGGCCAGACGCAGCCGTCCGGTCTCGGTCAGGGGTGCATTACGGTGGACCACGAGGGCCTTTCTGGTCGGTGTAGACGTCGCAATCCACACCGAACCCGGAAGGCCCTCACCCGTTCAAGACCCCTCAACCGAGACCTCCATCACCCGTCCACAACCTCCCGAGGCAGTACACCTAGACCGTGACACCGGCCGTAGCCAGGCAGGCTGTAGTTCCGTGATCTTGAGGCACACTCCGATCACCGGGTCAGGCGGGACCCGAGTACGGGCAGCAGCCGGTCCGTCAGTACGCGGCGGGCTGGTTCGGAGGACAGCCACAGCAGTTTGTGGCGGGTGCCGTCCGTCATCGTCACGGCAAGGCTGGACGTGGTGAGACCGCGGTGCAGGCTGGCGTGCGCGATGCCGTCGAAGGGAATGACCTTGTTGGTGCGGTGCCCCCTAGGACGGCCGCCGGGTCGTAGCCGATCACACTGGTGGCGGTGTGTTCCCGTACGCCGGGACTGATGGAGTTCACGACGGTGTCGGCGAATCCGCTGCGAATGCGAACCAGGGAGTCCGGCAGTAGCCACAACTCGCCGTGGAACCAGTCGAGCCAGCCCGTGGTGCAGCTGGCGGCAAGCAAGTGGGCGTGCTGCACCTTCAGGCCGCAAGCGCGCCGGACGGCGTTGTCCAGCAGTGCGTCCCATGCTTCGAGAGAGCGGACACCCATGCGCTCCTCCACCCACCCGAGGGGTGCGTGGTACGTCAGACCTGCCGTCCCGTCGGGCTGCAGCTCGACGGACAGGACCACGCCCCAGTCCGGTCCTGTGATCCGTACAGCCAGGCCGTCGGGGGCCGTGAGCGGCCCGCGCTCGGCGGGTGCGTGTGAACCCGCTTGATGTCGCCACAGGGTGGGCGATACGGACAAGCCCTCTGCGAGCCACCGCTCCCTGTGGAGGTTCAGTCGTGCGCCGGCCAGGTGCAGTTCTATTCGCTGGTTCATCCCTACGGCGTCGTCTCGTCGGGAGGAACCACGAGGCCGACGCCTTCGGCCGCGACGGCGATCGCGAAGCCGAAGTACTGGATGACCGCCGCCCGCCCGGTGTTCTCGTTGTCAGTAGTGTTCGCCCCCGAAGGATCCATGGCCAAACGGTACCTGTCCGTCATCACAACCCCGGCCGCATCCCTCAACGTTGTGCGACGTGCCGGTTTCGTGTCAGTGGGGTGCTGGGCCCGGACGGCTCGACGATCACGCTTCATGACCACGGGCTGCGCCAGGGCTACATGACCCACCCTGTTCCCGGCTGGGCCCGTCCCTCCAAGCAGGGTTCCATCTGATTAACGTCTGGATCATGATTGAGGAGTGCCGGGGAATGCCCAGGGCACCTGCTTGAGATGAGGATGTCAGTGACTGATCTGCCGCGGCGATTTGTCTGGTTGTCGGTTGCTGCCGGAGGCTGTGTCATCGCGGCGCTGACCAGTTTCCCTGTCGACCTGACCGAGGACCGCAGCGGTCCGCCGCTCGCCGTCAATGACGTGGAAGGGGTCTGGTCAGCCTCAAGTGGCGGACGCCTGACGGTCCGGGCGGACGGTTCTGCGGAACTGGAGAACGTGCCGGAGCCTGGGCATGGCTGCGGGCAGGCCCCTTCCGCGTTTCACACCGGTCCGGCGACGTGGGTGTTCGATACGTACCCGGACGAGTCACCGGGAATCAGGCTCGACTACCCCGGCGCCACCCCCGGCCAGATGTGCAGCGTGCACCTCTCCATCTCGATCTCCGACGAGTACGGCACGAAGGGGGGGTCTGCCGCACGATCGGGTGACATCTGAACTGGCTTGCCTTGCATGGCAGGTGGGAAGGATGTCGCTGTGCCCAAGCCTTATCCCCAGGAGTTCCGCGAGGACGTCGTGCGGGTCGCGAGGAACCCCCGGGGCCCCCGCCCCGAGCGCACGGCGGTGAACCCGGCCGTGGCAGCGCCGCCGCCGGCCTGGCCGGCCGTACCGCCGCCGCTCGCGCCGGGCGCGGCCCCGTACGAGCCGCTCGGCGGCGGACCCGGCCAGGGCGTGGTCCTCCACCCGGCCGATCCACTCGCCCAGCTCGCGCACGGCATCGGATCCCAGCACGACCTGCCCATCTCTCCCTTCTACGCGTTCGCCGGCGCCTTCACCGCCCTCTTCGTCTCCTTCCTCGCCCTCGGACTCCTCTGGTCCGCCTCCCGCTTCCGCGGCGACCGCTCCGGCATCGCCCTGCCCGCCGGGCTCCAGCGGGTGGCCGACGCGCCGGCCACCCGCACCGCCCTGCGCGGGCTCGGCCTGGCCGCCGCGCTCGCCGTACTCCTGCACCTCCTCTTCGGTCCCGACGACCCCGCCCGCAACCCCGCTCCCGGCGCCGTCTACGTACTCCTCTGGGTCGGCCTCGTGCCCGCCTCCCTCCTTCTCGGCCCCGTCTGGCGCCTCCTCAACCCGCTCCGCGCGCTGTACCGCCCGCTCGCCCGGCGGTGGCCCCGCCAGGCCCGCCCGCTCCCCGCGCGGCTCGGACAATGGCCGGCCGCCGCCGGACTGTTCGCCTTCACCTGGCTCGAGCTCGTCTCTCCCGATCCCGCTTCCACCACCACCCTCCTGCTCGCGCTGGCCGGCTACGCGACCGTCCAACTCCTGTTCGCCGCCCGCTACGGCGAGCGCTGGTTCGCCGACGGAGACGCCTTCGAGGCCTACTCCGCCCTCCTGGCCCGGCTCTCCCCCCTCGGCCGCCGCGACGACGGCCGCCTCGTCCTGCGCAACCCCTTTCACGGACTCGACGCGACGCCCGAGCGGCCCGGACTCGTCGCCACCGTCTGCGTCCTGCTCGGCTCCACCGCCTACGACGGCTTCTCCGACAACCCCTCGTGGATCAACGCGATCCAGACCTCCCCCCTCGGCCGCACGACCGCGGCCACCCTCGGACTCCTCGGCTCCATCGCCCTCGTCGCCGCCCTCTACTGCCTCTGCGCGGCGGCCACCCGCCTCGTCTGCGGCCCGCACCCCGGCCCGCTGACCGCCTTCGCGCACTCACTCGTACCGATCGCGCTCGGCTATCTCATCGCCCACTACTTCTCCCTCCTGGTAGTCGAAGGACCACGCACAGTGAGCATGGCACTCGGCACTGACAACGCCCCGGAACCCTTGCCACCACTGGGCCCCGGAGGCCTTGCCGCCCTCCAGGTCCTCGCCGTCGTCACCGGCCACGTGCTCGGAGTCATCGCCGCGCACGACCGCTCCGTACGCCTCTTCCCGCCTGCGAAAGCCGTCGCCGGGCAACTGCCGCTGCTCGCGCTGATGATCACCTACACCGTCGGGGGCCTCAGCCTGCTGCTGAACTGACGCGGCGGACCGGTGCCGCCGCAGACCTGTGAACCAAGGAGCGGCATGATGGACCCCGTGTCCCCAGCCCACCCCCTGCGCCGCACGCCGATCCAGCAGCGCAGCGCCGACCGGCTCGCCCGGATCCTCGACGCCTGTGCCGAACTCCTGGACGAGACCGGGTACGAGAACCTCAGCACCCGGGCCGTCGCCCTGCGGGCCGGCGTGCCCATCGGCTCGGTCTACCGGTTCTTCGGCAACAAGCGGGCCATGGCCATCGCCCTCGCCCACCGCAACCTCGACACCTACGCCGACGCCATCGAAGAGCGGCTCGCCGACCTCCGGGCCACCGAGTGGCGGCCGGTCGTGGACGTGGTGCTGGACGAGTACCTCGTCATGAAGCGCAGCGTTCCCGGCTTCGCCCTCGTCGACTTCGGGGTGCCCGCGCCGCCTTCCGAGGGGCCGGCCTCCGACCCCAACCACCTCGTCGCCGTCCGCCTCACCGCGCTCCTCGCCGGCCACCTCGCCCTCACCCCGGACCCCGTCCTGGAACGGGCCGTCCTGGTCGCGGTCGAGGCCACCGACGCGCTGACCAAGCTCGCCTTCCGCAACGACCCGGCCGGCGACCCCGGCATCGTCGCCGAGACCCGCGCGATGATGCACGCCTACCTCGCCCGCGTCCTGGACTGACGCACCCCTCCGGCGGCCGGGTGCCGCCGGCGCGGTGCCGCCGACCGGGTACCGTCGACCCCTCCCCAGCGTCCCTACCGGTCGGTATGCTCGGTGCCGCCCGCGCGGCCGCACCAGCCGCGCCCCCGTGCCGCAGCCTGCCGCCCCTGGAGGGCCCATGCCCCGCACCGCCCTGCGCGTCTGTCCCCTCTGTGAAGCCACTTGCGGCCTCACCCTCACCATCGAAGGCACCACGGTCACCGGCGCCCGAGGCGACCGCGACGACGTGTTCAGCCGCGGCTTCATCTGCCCCAAGGGCGCCGCCTTCGGAGCACTCGACGCCGATCCCGACCGCCTCCGCGGCCCCCTCGTGCGGCGCGACGGACGGCTTCAGGAAGCCACCTGGGAGGAGGCGTTCGAGGCCATCGCCGCCGCCGTCCCCGCCCTCGTGGGGGAGTACGGGGCCCAGTCGGTCGGCGTCGTCCTCGGCAACCCCAACGCCCACACCATGGCCGGCCACCTCTATCCGCCGCTGCTCCTCAAGGCGCTGGGCACCCGCAACCTCTTCACCGCCAGCACCCTCGACCAGATGCCCAAACACGTCTCCAGCGGGCTGCTCTTCGGCGATCCCTTCGCCATTGCCGTCCCCGACCTCGACCGCACCGACTTCCTGCTGCTCCTCGGGGCCAATCCGGTCGAGTCCAACGGCTCCCTGTGCACCGCCCCCGACTTCCCCGGCCGGCTCAAGGCGCTGCGAGCCCGGGGCGGGACCCTCGTCGTCGTCGACCCGCGCCGAACCCGCACCGCCAAACTCGCCGACCGGCACCTCGCGCCGCGCCCCGGGAGCGACGCGCTGCTGCTCGCCGCCCTGGCCCACACCCTGCTCGCCGAGGAGAAGACGGGCCTCGGGGCGCTCGCGGAACTCACCGAGGGGATCGGGGAACTCGCCGAAGCGCTCGGTAGTTTCACTCCTGAGGCCGTTGCCCCCGCCTGCGACCTCACGGCCGAAGAGATCCGCGCCCTCGCCCGCGACCTCGCGGCCGCGCCGACCGCCGCCGTCTACGGGCGGATCGGCAGCAGCACGACGGCGTACGGCACGCTCGCCAGCTGGCTGGTCGACGTGCTGAACGTCCTGACCGGCAATCTCGACCGTCCGGGCGGAGCCCTGTTCCCGCTGTCCGCGACCGACCGCGCACCCCGGCCGGCCGGCCCCGGCAAGGGCTTCCGCCTCGGCCGCTGGCACAGCCGGGTCAGCGGCCACCCCGAGGCCAAGGCCGAGCTCCCCATGGCCGCTCTGGCGGAGGAGATCGAGACCCCGGGGGAGGGGCGGATCCGTGCCGTCGTCTCCATCGCGGCGAACCCCGTGCTGTCCGCCCCCGACGGCCGGCGGCTCGACGAGGCCCTGGCCGGGCTCGACTTCATGGTCAGCGTCGACCCGTACCTGAACGAGACCTCACGCCACGCGCACGTCGTCCTGCCCCCGCCGCCGTCCTCGCAGAGCGCCCACTTCGACTTCTCCTTCAACACCTTCGCCATCCACAACCAGGTCCGCTACTCGCCGCGGGCCGTCCCGCTCGAAGAGGGCCGCATGGACGAGTGCGAGATCCACGCGCGCCTCGTCCTGGCCGTCTCCGGCATGCACGGAGCCGACCCGGCGGCCGTGGACGACCTGGCGATCCAGGCCACCCTCGCCCGGGAGAGCGCCGACCCGTGCTCCCCGCTGCACGGGCAGGACCCGGCACGCCTCGCCGGGCTGCTCTGCGGGGCCCGCGGCCCCGAGCGCCGCCTCGACCTGATGCTGCGCCTCGGCCCGTACGGGGACCGGTTCGGCGCGGAATCCGCCCTGCCCGCGGCCACCCGGCCGGACAGCACCGAGGACACCCGCCGGAGCGCAGCTGCCGCCGCCCCCGCGGCCGACACCGCCGCCGCCACTGGCCACGCCGACACCGTTGCCCGCATCGCCGCCGGTACCGCTTCCGCCGCCGGCACCGCTTCCGGCGGCGGTACGGAGGCCGGCGGCGGTACGGAGGCCGGCGCGGCCCTGCCCGACGGCGCGCCGGGACCCGGCCTCAGCCTGGAGGAGCTGCTCGCGCGCCCGCACGGCATCGACCTGGGCCCGCTGCGGCCCCGGCTCCCGGGTCTGCTGAAGACGCGCAGCGGCAGGATCGAGCTGCTGCCGGACCCGATCGCGGCCGAGCTTCCCCGGCTGCGCGCGGCGCTCGCCGACCGCCCCGCCGCCCTGGTGCTCGTGGGCCGCCGCCACCTGAGGTCCAACAACAGCTGGTTGCACAACGTCCCGGCCCTGGTGGGAGGTTCCAACCGCTGCACCCTCCAGGTCCACCCCGACGACGCCGCCCGGCTCGGGCTCACCGACGGGGCGCCGGCCAAGGTCAGCTCGGACGGCGGCAGTCTGGAGGTCCCCGTCGAAGTCACCGACGCCGTCCGGACTGGGGTCGTCAGCCTCCCGCACGGCTGGGGTCACGACCGCGCCGGCACCCGCCTCTCGGTGGCCGCGGCCGCGCCCGGAGTCAACGTCAACCAGCTCCTCGACGGCACCCGCCTCGACCCGCTCTCCGGCACGGCCGTGCTCAACGGTTTCCCCGTGGAACTGACACCCATCCTCTGAGCTGGGGTTTTGCTCGTATTGCTCACGCGCGGACGTCTTGTTGGCCCCGGGAGGCGGCACCTAGGTTCCCCCACATGCTGACCTTCCTCGGCTTCGCCATGATCGCGACCTTCCTGGTCCTGATCATGCTGAAGAAAATGTCGCCCATCGCGGCGCTCGTCCTCATCCCCGCGCTCTTCTGCGTGTTCGCCGGACAGGGCGCGCAGCTCGGCGGCTACGTCATCGACGGGGTCGGCAAGCTCGCGCCGACCGCCGCCATGCTGATGTTCGCCATCGTCTACTTCGGCGTGATGATCGACGTCGGCCTCTTCGACCCGGTCGTGCGCGGGATCCTGCGCTTCTGCAAGGCCGACCCGATGCGCGTCGTGGTCGGCACCGCGGTCCTCGCCGCCATCGTCTCGCTCGACGGTGACGGCTCGACCACCTTCATGATCACCGTCTCGGCCATGTACCCGCTGTACAAGCGGCTCGGCATGAGCCTGGTGGTGATGACGGGGGTCGCGGCCACCGCCAACGGCGTCATGAACACCCTGCCCTGGGGCGGCCCCACGGCCCGTGCCGCCACCGCCCTCAAGCTGGACGCCTCCGACATCTTCGTCCCGATGATCCCCGCGCTCGCGGCGGGCCTCCTCTTCGTCTTCGTCCTCGCCTACGTCCTCGGCCTCAAGGAGCGCCGCCGCATCGGGCTGCTGACGCTCCCCGGCGACGCGGACCCGGCCGAGGAGGTCCTGGTCTCCGCCACCGGCGGCACCCCGGCCGGCGGGAGCGCACGTACCCCGTCCGTCCCGTCTGCCCCGTCCTCCGGGGCCTCCGAGTCCTCCGGCACCGCCGCGGGCGGCGCCCCCGAGGAGGACGGCCTCCAGGGCCTCGACCCGCACCGCGCGACCCTGCGCCCCCGCCTCTACTGGTTCAACGCGGGCCTCACCGTCACCCTGCTGACCGCCATGATCATGGAGCTGCTCCCCATCCCGGTGCTGTTCCTCCTCGGCGCCGCCCTCGCCCTCACCGTCAACTTCCCCCACATGCCGGACCAGAAGGCCCGGATCGCCGCCCACGCCGACAACGTCCTGAACGTCGCCGGCATGGTCTTCGCCGCCGCCGTCTTCACCGGCGTCCTCACCGGCACCGGCATGGTCAAGCACATGGCCGACTGGCTCGTCGGGGCCATCCCCGAGGGCATGGGCCCGCACATGGCCCTCGTCACCGGCCTGCTGAGCCTGCCCCTCACCTACTTCATGTCCAACGACGGCTTCTACTTCGGCGTCCTGCCCGTCCTCGCCGAAGCGGGCGCCGCCCACGGGGTGTCCCCGCTCGAGATCGCCCGCGCCTCCCTGGTCGGCCAGGCCCTGCACATGTCGAGCCCGCTGGTTCCGGCCGTCTACGTCCTCGTCGGCATGGCGAAGGTCGAGTTCGGCGACCACACCCGATTCACCGTGAAATGGGCGGCTCTGACCTCGCTGGTGGTCCTGGCGGCAGGGATGCTTTTCGGCATCATCTGACCCCCTCCGCCTCTGGCGCCCGCAAAACTACCGACGCTAGTTTGTAGGGTGTTGGCGACGTCAGGTCTACGCGCTCGTGCGTGCTCGGGAGGAATGCCATGAAGGCCCACGACGGGATGTACATCGGCGGCGAGTGGCGGGCCGCCCTCGGCAGCGACCGGATAGAGGTGCTCAACCCGGCCGACGAGCGGCTCCTCGCCTCGGTCCCGTCCGGTACGGCGGAAGACGTGGACGCGGCCGTACGCGCGGCCCGCGCGGCCTTCCCGGCCTGGGCGGCCACGCCCCCGGCCGAGCGCGCCGCCCTCATCGGGGCGCTGCGCGACGTGCTGATCGCCCGCAAGGGCGAGCTGGCCGAGACGATCACCGCCGAGTTGGGATCGCCGCTGGGCTTCTCGGAGATGGTCCACGTCGGGGCGCCGGTCGCGGTGGCCTCCTCGTTCGCCGAGCTCGGGGCCTCGTACGCCTTCGAAGAGCGGATCGGGAACTCGACCGTGCTGCTCGAGCCGGTCGGCGTGGTCGGGGCGATCACGCCCTGGAACTACCCGCTGCACCAGATCGTTGCCAAGGTGGCGCCCGCCCTCGCCGCAGGTTGCACCATCGTCCTCAAGCCGGCCGAGGACACCCCGCTGACCGCACAGCTCTTCGCCGAAGCCGTGCACGAGGCGGGGATCCCGGCCGGAGTCTTCAACCTGGTGACCGGCACCGGCCTGGTCGCCGGCCAGGCGCTGGCCGCCCACGAAGGGGTCGACCTCGTCTCCTTCACCGGGTCCACCGCCGTCGGCAAGCAGATCGGCGCCACGGCCGGCGCCGCCGTCAAGCGGGTCGCCCTCGAACTGGGCGGCAAATCGGCCAATGTCATCCTGCCCGGAGCCGACCTGGCCAAGGCCGTCGCGGCAGGCGTGGGTCACGTCATGAACAACGCCGGCCAGAGCTGCAACGCGCTCACCCGCATGCTCGTCCACCGGGACCAGTACGAGGAGGCGGTCTCCCTCGCCGCCGCGGCCGCCGCCAAGTACGCCTCCGGCGACCCGCTCGACCCGGGCACCCGCCTCGGCCCGGTCGTCAGCGCCAAGCAGCGCGACCGCGTGCGCGGCTTCATCACCAAGGGCGTGGAGGAGGGCGCGCGCCTCGTCGCGGGCGGGCCCGAGGCGCCGCACGCGCAGGGGTACTTCATCGCCCCGACCGTCTTCGCCGACGTCACGCCCGAGATGACCATCGCCCAGGAGGAGATCTTCGGCCCGGTGCTCTCGATCCTTCCGTACGCGGACCAGGACGAGGCCCTGACCATCGCGAACGGCACCGACTACGGGCTGGGCGGGGCCGTCTGGGCGGCGGACGAGGAGACGGCCGTGGCCTTCGCCCGCCTGATGGACACCGGCCAGGTGGACATCAACGGCGGCCGCTTCAACCCGCTCGCACCCTTCGGCGGGTACAAGAAGTCGGGTGTGGGCCGCGAGCTGGGCCCGCACGGCCTCGCCGAGTACCTCCAGACCAAGTCCCTGCAGTTCTAGGCCGCACATGTCGAGCCCGCTGGTTCCGGCCGTCTACGTCCTCGTCGGCATGGCGAAGGTCGAGTTCGGCGACCACACCCGATTCACCGTGAAATGGGCGGCTCTGACCTCGCTGGTGGTCCTGGCGGCAAACACCCGCCGGCGCCATAGCGCCCTCGGCTACCTCTCACCCGCCGAATTCGAACGGCAACACCAGCGAGGACGTAAACTCACACTCGCAGCATGACCCCCGTGTCCACACTCCGGGGGACACCTCAGGGGGGTGGTGTCACCGGGCCCGGAGGCATCGACGGACCGCTGATGAGGGGCTTGAGCACCGGCTTCACCCGAGCCGGAAGAGCTCTCCGTAACGTGGATGTGGCAGCTCGGTGCCGAGGCAAGGCCGGACGAAAGCGTGAGCGGAGGGGCCTGCACGTGATCGACACCGGCGACATCGACGTCTTCCTCGGCCTGGACGTCGGCAAGGGCGAACACCACGCCACCGCCGTCACACCGACCGGCAAGAAGGCCTTCGACAAACGCCTGCCCAACACCGAACCGAAGCTCCGCGAACTCTTCTCCAAGCTGAAGGCCAAGCACGGAACAGTGCTGGTCGTGGTCGACCAGCCAGCCTCGATCGGGGCCCTGCCGCTGGCCGTTGCGAGGGACATGGACTGCCCCGTGGCCTACCTTCCGGGCCTGACGATGCGGCGGATCGCCGACCTCTACCCCGGTGAGGCCAAGACGGATGCGAAGGACGCGTTCATCATCGCGGACGCTGCCCGCGCGATGCCTCACACCCTGCGGGCGATCGACGGCGAGGACGAGACGATCGCCGAGCTGGAGATGATCGTCGGGTTCGACGACGACCTGGCCGGCGAAGCAACCCGGGTCGCGAACCGGCTGCACGGCCTGCTGACCCAGATCCATCCGTCGCTCGAGCGGGTGCTGGGGCCTCGGCTGCAACATCCGGCCGTCCTGGCCCTGCTGGAGCGGTTCGGGTCGCCGGCCCAGATCCGCAAGGCCGGACGGCGGCGGCTGGTGACGTTGTTACGGCCGAAGGCGCCGAGGATGGCCGAGCGACTGGTCGAGGAGATCTTCACCGCTCTGGACGAGCAGACCGTGACCGTTCCGGGGACCGAGGCGGCCGCGCTGATCGTCCCGAGCCTGGCCGGGTCCCTGACCGCTGTCCTTGACCAGCGGAACCTGTTGGCCGGGCGGATCGAGGAGCTCCTGGAGGCTCACCCTCTTTCGAGGGTCCTGAGGTCGATGCCGGGAGTCGGCGTCAGGACCGGAGCCAGAATCCTGATCGAGGTCGGCGACGGCAGCACCTTCCCGACCGCCGGCCACCTCGCCGCCTACGCCGGACTCGCACCCGCGACCCGCAATTCAGGATCCTCGATCCGCGGCGAACAACCCTCCCGCAGAGGAAACAAGCAGCTCAAACGGGCCTTCTTCCTCTCCGCCTTCGCCGCCCTGGGCGACCCGGCATCGCGGACTTACTACGACAAGAAGATCAACCAGGGCAAGCACCACACCCAGGCCCTGCTCTGCCTCGCCCGACGACGAGCCGACGTCCTCTTCGCCATGCTCCGCGACGGAACCTTCTATGAACCGCAGCCGTCTGCCTCAGTCACCTGACCTGCGGGTCTGCGAGGAGAACGACTCGATCGGCCTCGACATCGAAGCCGAGCACCGGATGGCCATAGCCGCCTTCCGGGTCCATCAGTACAGGCTTACCCAGCCGCCGCCCGATCTCCCGAAGGAAGCCGCAGAACACATCAAGTCGATCCTGGCCCTGCAACTCCCGCAGATCGACGTCGAAGTCGACTTCATCGTCGGCATGAAAACGGAAGATCGCCAACACATCGGCAGCCGGCCAGACCCGCAGGTCCGGGCACTCGGCATCCGCCGGACGGGACAGCACGGCCTCCGCCCGGGGCACCGGAAGCACCGTCTCTCCCTCGGAGTACTGGTACTTCCAGCCCTTCTCCACGACAAGATCGAGGACCGCCTGCCAGTCCTCCACCGAGGCATCGGGGACACGCACGTCCGGCAACGACCCCATCAAGTCCGGGTCGAAGAAGGAACTCACGTCATCCCACAGCAGATCAGCCACCCCGCCATGCTGCCCGGCTCACCGACCCAACGCACCCCCGTTTTCCTTGACCAAAGACATAGGGGCACCCCCCGGGGCGATGCGGCGGCTCGCCGGGGAGCAAGGCCTGCGCCTGAGCGGAGCCGGTCGGGCTGCGGCTGCTGTCGCGGTGGGGGGACCGAGCACAGAGGCACGTGAGGTCAGCGGCTGGGCCAAGGGAAGCGGAGGGCGAGGATCGGCCACTCCTCATCCCGCCCAGCCAAGCACCAAGCACCAGGCAGCCGGCGGTCTCCCGCTGCTCAACTCGCTGAAGATCGGCTCCAGCTCGGGACAGAGCGAGGGATGAGCGTTGCCTGCGGGCGGGCTCGGTGTTCTGTCGGCACCCGCATGGTGCGGCGGGGACAGCGTGCCACCCGCCGGATACCGCGTCTTCCGAATAGCGCTCCGCGCCAGCTGGCGGCTACGCCTGGGACGCCGTCCGTCGGGAGGCGTACCGAATGACCAGGCGTCCCAGCTGACCCTGATCGCGGTCCCCGCGAAGTCGAACCGGAGCAAGGCGGGGGAACCCGGCGCAGTGGCTTCCGCCCGCCGGGGCTACCACCGCCAGTACGCCGCGGAGTGGGTGGCAACGAAGCTGCGCTGGGGACTGGCCGCGGACGAGGCGGAGCACGAAGCGCTGCTGGGGCTGGCGGGTGCAGGGAATAGGCATGCGCGGTTTACAGGGCGGATACGCTGATGCGGGGCGAAGCGAACAGCTGTGACCGCCCAGTTCGCCCACAGGGCTCGGCATGCGTCATTCCGGCCGACTGTCATCTGCTATGAGTTCTGAGGGGCCAAGTCGGTGCCCTCGTCGGTGAAGTAGTCAGCTGTCGGCACTGCAGGTCCTGCATTGACAGCGGCTTGGTAGCATCCCTCGACTATGGCGGCGAACGCCGCAGCTTTTCGCTGTTGCCCTCCTATGGCGCCGCGAAGCCAGTCGTGGCTGCCATATTCCCAATGTGCTCTTCCTATTTCGCCGCGAAAATGCCGCTCAAGGGTGTACTTGAGTGTGGAATCATCCACGTCCCCCAGTTGATGCGCAGCGTACCATCTACCCATGATCAGATTGGCAAACATGATTTGCCGGTACCGCTCGAATGGCATGGGAGTGTTTGGCGGTTCCAGGCACTCTGCCAGGGCGCGATCTCCCATCGTTAGATAGATCATCTGTCTATGGGTGGACCTGTCCCGTTCATCTCTGGCAGCCTTTGTCTGCAGCGCTTGAAACGTGAGCGAGACTACAACGCCAGTCAGTGCAATTCCGGAAATCAGCACCGACGCTGCACTGAAGGCCTGTGCGCGGTTGTCGATGAGTTTGAACACCAGGACCAGAAGTGCTGAAAGAAAGGCTACCGCAAAGATCGCAAAGACCTGAGTCCTACGAGGAATCATTGCCATAGAGTCTCATAGCACTGCATAGATTTCAGCCCAGTTGCCTGGGTTGCCAGGAGAAGGAGCCTCGAACAACAGGGGCTGGCCTGGAAACCATCCCCCTCTGTTCCCTTGAGCGCCATCCGACTCAGGACTATCGCGATCGCTCAGCTGATTAAACCGTGAGCTGTTGCCGCCCCACATCATCCGTCCGAACAACGCGGAGGTTGTGAAATCGGACCTCGACGATGGTTCTGCTCATCGGCCCGTCACGTGCTGGCGTTGCCGTGGTTGTCGATAGGTGGGACCAGAGCGAGGGCGCGTTCGCGGAAGTCTTCGACGCCGGCGCCTGGAGCGTTGATGTGGTTGAGGCGCGCGAGGCACACGCGGGATGTGCGTGGCCGCCGCCCAGGTCCTTGACCGACGAAGCTCGTGAGGTACTCCTGGCACGGATGGCTGACGCTGACACGGACGTACGGATCGCGGCCTGCCGCAAGACCGGCGAGATCATGAACGGCGATCCCGCCGTCACCAATGCCATGGCGGCTCTCCTCCATCACCCGGAGCGCCGGGTTCAGCATGTTGCCGTGCACGGTCTTGCACTCCACGAGGACGAGCGGTGCGTGGAAGGCGCAGATCGTCTGGGTCCGCCGCGGCCCGGCTTCCAGGACGAGGAGATGGGTTACCTTGATGTGGCGTGTCGGTACATGTGGCGCCGCGACGGCACCAGGCGTCAGCCCGAGCCTGATGACAGGTGCCCCGGAGCCGGGAATACCGCACGGTTCGGATAGCGCTTCCCGCCAGCTGGCGCCAGTTCGTGGACGCCGCAGAGGCGCGAGGCGTACGCGAACGACCAGGGGCAGCTTGCTTCGCTGGTCGCGGTGACGGCCCGCTCGAACCGGAGCAAGGCGGATCAGGACCCGGCCGAGTGGCTCCCGCCGTCGCCGTCGCCGTCGGGGGAGGTGCTGTGCCGCTACGGCGCGGAGTGGACCGCGACGAAGCTGCGCTGGGGGCTGGCGGTGGACGAGCTGGAGCGTGACCGTCTGCTGGACATCGCGGCCGGCTGCGGTGGCACCGACGTGGAGTTCGCCCCCGCCCCGTAGCGGCTGGACTGGAGTCCGCGGACCCGTCCCCGCGCTGTCGGGGTCCTCGGTCATTCGCTGATGCAGTGCGGGGCTGCCACTGCTGGCAGCCCCGCACTGTGGTGCCGGATCGCCGGAGTGGGCCGCGCGGCCGTTGCGAGGTGGCGCAGGCGCGGCCACTGCGGCTGGCTGCGGTGGCATGGAGGTGGAGTTCACCCCTGGCGTATGGCCGGGGCTCAGCGCACCTACTCAGGCTGGGTCATCGTCCAGTCTCGTGAGGGCGGCGCGCAGCGCCCGGGCGCGGTCGCTGTTTTCTGGCACCCGTGAAATACACGAGCGGAGTTGGCGGGCTGTCGCCAGCTCGATTCGGCCTGCACCGATGGTGTCGATCATCGCGCCGACCGTGTGGAAGGCCCAGTACTGGTTGAAGGGCAGGTTCTCCTCGACGGCCGCCTCCACCAGTGCCCTGAGGTACTGCGGCCCCGGCCTCGCGTACAGGCGCGCGTATCCGGTCAGGCGCGTCCCGCCGTCGTCCGAGCCGAGCGCTGCACTCACGTCCAAATCGGCCAGCTGCGGGGTGAGCCTCACCAGCTCGGCGAAGATCTGCTCCTGACGGTAGGTCCGTCCAGGACTGGATGGTTCAGTCCGCCGCAACTTGGTGAACTCGCGTGCGAGCTCCACCACCTTCTCCATCGCTGAGCCGCCTGCCATGTTCTCGCTTCCCGAGGTCACCAAGGCGACCCGAGCCTGCCTGGCTGCGTCGTCGGCTGCTTGCCGGATTTCTTCCGTGCGCTGCTCCGTTGCGTCAATACGCTCTTGCAGCGTGTGGTACTGGAGCTTGGTGCCGCCGGGAAGTTCAATGCTCTCGAAGAGGTCACCCAGCCACGGCACCACCGCGATGGCGGCGAGCGCCAGGGTGGTGCCGTCAATTTCCACATCGGGCCTGACGACGTGGACGGTGCCGATTCCCACTGCCGCAAGCGAGATCAGGGACGCGATCAGCCTCTTGCGCCGTGCTGCGGGTGCAGTCGCACCACCTGCGTTTTCCGGTTCGGGCATGACGCAAGCATGACAGAAACGCGCGTGCCTGGGCCCGCCAAGAGCACGCTCGGGAGATGCCGCGCAGAAACCCACACACCACCCCGCCAGATCGGCTTCAACAAGCCGATTCAACAGGGAAGGTGGAGTACAGCGGCACCGTGGTGACGCCGCCCTGCCGCTTGTAGTCGATCTCCACCGAGGACACCGGAGAAAGGAACCCGAGCTTCACGGCGGCGTCAAAGTCGCTCCTGCGAACGCCGAGGCGTACCGCGGCCTGGTCCGGGCCCAGGGGCACGTGCTGGTCGAGGAGGGCGGGCAGGCCCCGGCGGCGCGCGAGGGCGGCCACCTGGTCCGGGTGGACGTCGGGGAAGTCGACGTCCCCGCCGAGGTAGACCAGGAGACCGGCGCGGACCAGGTGGCCGACCGCCGCAGCGGTCACCCGCGCGGCTGGTCCTGTCCGAGGACGCCGAGGAGGAGGAACCAGTTGTCCGGCTGGTTGACGGACGCCGACGCTGACGAGCTGGCCGAGCTGGCGGCCGGGGAGTTCGGGGTATCGGTGAGCCGGCTGACCGCTCCGGGCACGGGCCCGTTGGCGGTACTGGGGGAGGTGCGGGTGATCGAACGGTTCCGGTCGGGGTCGGGCGGCCTGCGGGTGACGCTGGCTTGGCCCGCCGGCCTGCGGGGCACCGCCTCGTCCGTAAAGCCGGCGGGCGGTGTGACCCGACACGGGGTGCCGTACGCAGTTCCGGGGAAGGGGTGCCGGTGCGAGCGTCACGACTGCGGGGGCCTGGTCCTGATGTCCTGGTGCGAGGAGCACGGGGACACAGCCGGCCCGGTCATGGAGTGGCACCCCGGCGGCGGGATTCGCTGCGCGGAACTGGCCCGGTGGGCCTCGGAGCCGGCGCGGGGATGAGAGGGGAGTGCGTGGCGCGAGGCGCAGCGCGCGTGACGGCGTCTAGTGCTGTGACCGGAGAGGTCCACCGGGTCGCGGCGCCCGGCACGGCACCTCGCCGCGTTGTCGGACCAGACCGGTACGTCCAGTACGAGGCGTGGTCCTCCGCCTTGCGATGCACCGCACCGGACACCGCGCCCCGGCAAACCTTTCCGGCCACAGCACTAGATATGGATGAGAATCTGTCGCAGGGGATGTCCGAGAGCACCCGCGAGAGAGGCCAGCTCCCCGTCAGTCAGCCAAGCCCGGTTCGGATACAAAACCTCGATCCTGAACCGCGCGAACCCCATCGGCCAGTCGTACACCAGCTCGTTAAGCGACGTCTCAACGTCGCAGCAGGGAACCGTCACCATCAGGGTCGAAAAGCCCTCGTCATAGCACTGCGAGACGGCATCACCCCACCAGTCAGGTGCGAGTTCCGTGCCGCACCGCGGGCAGGAGATCCTCTCCAGGTTGGCGAAGCAATGGACCACCTCGACGCTGTCGTGCCACTTGGCTTCCAGACCACGTCGGGCGTCGTCGTCCGAGCCGCGACTGCCCGCCGCCGCCAGGAACAGGACCGCTCAGACGCGAAAAGCCTCGGCGCGCGCGGCACGGCAGGGGACACACAGGGGGCTTGCCCCCGGAGAGCCGTAGCGCGCACGGCTGGCTTGTTGACTGCACTGACGGTGCTCACGCCCCGGCGCCGTGATTCGGGGGTAGGGCGGCGGTCGGACCCTGACCGCCCGTTCTCGATGACGAGGGCCAACCCGCTCGCGCCAGGCGTTCGGGGCCCGGGAAGCGGATATCGCCGCGTCGGAACCCCGGGGAACGATGGGGGGGCTAACTACGCCTGGCTATGGGACAGTTCATGATGTCGTGTCACCGGCTGCTGGGGGAAGGGCGGAATATGGCGGACGAGGGGGACGGCTGGCTGACGGAGCGCCAGGTGAGCACCTTGTGGCCGGGCGTCGGTACTGGCTCGGTGTATGTGAATGCGCTGGCCCATGGAGTGCGGACCCATACGGAGAGCTGGATGACCACTACGGGCTATGCCGGCAAGATGTGGTATCACGCCGACGACGTGCGCCGAGTGGCCCCGCAGGTAGCAGCCGAGCCACTCAAGGGGCCGTCCCAGGTACCGTGCTGTCTGGTGCTGATCGTTCTGGCAGCGGCACCGCTCGTGTGGCTGGCGATACAGATAGAAAGCGCAGGCGGGTGGTGAAGGTCAAGTGTGTGGCTGCGCGGCCGGCCAGCCGCGAGATGAGGTTGATCCCGGGGAGTGGACACCGGGTTTCATGCGACGAGCGACAGCGTACGTGTGGGTCTGATGCAGCGTTGGGTGACAGGTTCAGTCACGCGGCCTGAAGAGCCGACGTGGTCATGACGGTCTCGTATTCGACGGGGGTCAGCCGGCCGAGGGCGGCTTGTCTGCGGCGTCGGTGGTAGGCATGCGATGTTATGAGTAGTCTCGTGGGCGCGGAGATGTGTATAGGAGGAACGTGCGGAGGCGGAGAGCACCGAATACGCGGTGCTGGCGCTACTGGGGGCGGGTCGCGGCGGGGCCGGCCGACGCCCGATCCTACAAGGGCCAGGACCGCGCCCTGCGCGCCGACCGCCTCGGCACCGCCGGCCTGCTGCTCTCCGTACTCGCCGCGAGCGCCCCCCTGATGGTCGTCGCCGGCGTCATGCCCACCACCTTCGGGGTCATGGGCATCGTCGGCCAGCCCCTGCTGTTCGTCATCCTCGGCGCCGTCCTCGCGCTCTTCAGCATCGGCTACGCCGAGATGAGCCGGCACGTCCACAACGCCGGAGCCTTCTACGCGTACATCGCGCGCGGGCTCGGCCCCACCGCGGGCGCCGGTGCCTCGCTCGTCGCCCTCGTCGCCTACAGCGCCATGCAGGTCGGCGTCTACGGCATCCTCGGCTTCGAGATCTCCGGCCTCTTCGCCACCTACCTCGACACCGAACTCGCCTGGTGGATACCGGCGCTGGCCGCCGTCGCCCTGACCGGCGGCCTCGGCTGGCTGAAGATCGACCTCAATGCCAAGGTGCTCGGCGTCCTGCTGATCATCGAGGTCCTCCTCGTCGTCGTCTTCGACCTCGCGGCCCTCGGCAAGCCCGGCCCCGAAGGCCTCTCGCTGCACGCCTTCAACCCCGAGACCCTCACCGGCGCGGGCCTCGGCACCGCCCTGTGCTTCTGCATCGCCGCCTTCGTCGGCTTCGAGCAGTCCCCGGTGTACGCGGAGGAGACCAGCAAGCCGCACATCGTCGTCTCCCGGGTGATGTTCCTCGCCGTCGGCTTCGTCGCCCTCTTCTTCGCCCTCAGCGCCTGGGCCCTCACCGTCGCCACCGGCCCCGGCGAGGTGGTCAAGGCCTCCGCGGAGGCCGGACCCGGACTGCTCTTCCAGCTCACCGAGAGCCGCCTGGGCACCACCTTCACCGACGTCCTGCACGTCCTCTTCGTGTCCGGCATGTTCGCGGCGATGCTCAGCTTCCACAACGTCGTCTCCCGCTACGCCTTCGCCATGGGCCGCGAGGGCCTGCTCCCGGCCGCCTTCGGCCGCACCAACGCGGGCACCGGAGCCCCCGCCACCGGCTCGCTCCTGCAGACCGTCGTCTCCGTCGTGGTCGTCCTGGCCTTCGCCTTCACCGACGACATGCCGGTCGGCGACCCCACCGCGCCCGTCCTGCACCTGTTCACCTGGATGGGCAGCGTCGGCGCCCTCGGCGTGACCCTCCTCATGGCCACCGCCTCCTTCGCGGTCATCGCCTTCTTCGTCCGCCGCGGCACCGCCGGCGCCCAGGTCTGGCGGCTGGTCGCGGCCGGTCTCGCCGGCGTCGCGCTGCTCGCCATCGCCGTCTACACCGTCAGGGACTTCGGTGTCCTGGTCGGCGCAGAGGAGGGCTCCGCGCTCAGCTGGGCGCTGCCCGGCATCATCGCCGCGGCCGTCGTCGTGGGCCTGGTGTACGGGCTGGTCCTGCGCTCCACCCGACCCGAGGTACATGCCCGCATCGGGCTCGGCAACGAGGCCTTCCGCCTCGACCAGGCGGCGGAGTCCACCCCCGGGGACTGACCGGGACCGGGATCGTGAACGCCGAGAGGGACCCCGCCGCGGCGGGGTCCCTCTCGGCGTTCACGATCCCGGTCAGGCCTTCTTGACCACGCTCGACTTCAGCTGCATGGCCCCGAAGCCGTCGATCTTGCAGTCGATGTCGTGCCCGTCGACCCCGTCGACGATCCGGATGTTGCGCACCTTGGTGCCGGCCTTGATCCCCGAGGGGTTGCCCTTGACCTTGAGCGCCTTGGTGACGGTCACCGTGTCGCCGTCGGCCAGCACGTTGCCCACGGCGTCCTTCACGACCCGCTCCCCGGTGTCCTCGGCGCCGCCCGTGCCCGCCTCGGCGGGCACCCACTCGTGGCCGCACTCGGGACACACCACGAGCGCGTTCATCTCGTAGGTGTACTCGCAGGAACATTTCGGACAAGGGGGAAGATTCTCATTCACCGGCCCAGAATATCCCGGCCCGGCCGCGCGCGATCCGCCGCGCGGTTGCCCCAAACGCAGAAAACCCCACGTGAAGTGGGGTTCTCGCTGGTGTCCGAGGGGGGACTTGAACCCCCACGCCCGATAAAGGGCACTAGCACCTCAAGCTAGCGCGTCTGCCATTCCGCCACCCGGACAAGGTGTCTGTCTCGCGTCCCTCGCGGGCCGTTCCGACGTGGAAAACATTACCAAACATTCCGGGGTCCTCGATCACACCCCCCGACGGCCGGGGATCGCCCTTGGGCGAAGCGGCCCGGGGCGGGAGGATGGAGTCAGTTCGGAACTGATCAGTGGGAGGAAGCAGCGTGAGCGAATCGGGCGCGGGCAGGACCGTCTCCGGCGAGGACGAGGTCGTGGACCTCTGCCGGGACCTCATCCGGATCGACACCAGCAACTACGGGGACCACTCCGGTCCGGGCGAGCGCAAGGCGGCCGAGTGGGTCGCCGAGCAGCTCGCCGAGGTCGGGCTGGAGCCGCAGATCTTCGAATCGCACAAGGGGCGCGCCTCGACGGTCGCGCGGATCGAGGGCGAGGACCCCTCGCGGCCCGCCCTGCTGATCCACGGGCACACCGACGTGGTTCCGGCCAATGCCGCCGACTGGACCTACGACCCGTTCGCCGGCGAGATCGCCGACGGCTGCGTCTGGGGCCGCGGCGCGGTCGACATGAAGGACATGGACGCGATGACGCTGGCCGTCGTGCGCGACCGCATGCGCAGCGGCCGCAAGCCCCCGCGCGACATCGTGCTGGCCTTCCTCGCCGACGAGGAGGCGGGCGGCATCTACGGCGCCCGGCACCTCGTCGACAAGCACCCCGGGCTCTTCGAGGGCGTCACCGAGGCGATCGGCGAGGTCGGCGGCTTCTCCTTCACCGTCAACGAGAACCTGCGGCTGTACCTGGTGGAGACCGCCCAGAAGGGCATGCACTGGATGCGGCTCACGGTCGAGGGCACCGCCGGCCACGGCTCCATGACCAACAACGACAACGCCATCACGGAGCTCTGCGAGGCCGTGGGGCGCCTGGGCCGCCACAAGTGGCCCGTACGCGTCACCAAGACCGTGCGGAGCTTCCTGGACGAGCTCTCGGACGCGCTGGGCACCCCGCTCGACCCGGACGACATGGACGCCACGCTCGCCAAGCTCGGCGGCATCGCCAAGATGGTCGGCGCGACCCTGCGCAACTCGGCCGCCCCGACGATGCTCGGCGCCGGCTACAAGGTCAACGTCATCCCCGGGCAGGCCACCGCCCACGTGGACGGCCGCTTCCTGCCGGGCTACGAGGACGAGTTCTTCGCCGACCTCGACCGGATCCTCGGCCCGCGCGTGCAGCGGGAGGACGTCCACGCGGACAAGGCGCTCGAGACGGACTTCGACGGGAAGCTCGTGGACGCCATGCAGACAGCCCTGAAGGCGCACGACCCGATCGCGCGCGCGGTCCCGTACATGCTCTCCGGCGGTACGGACGCCAAGTCCTTCGACGACCTCGGCATCCGCTGCTTCGGCTTCGCGCCGCTGCAGCTGCCGCCGGAGCTGGACTTCGCCGGGATGTTCCACGGCGTGGACGAGCGGGTGCCCGTGGAGGGTCTGAAGTTCGGCGTGCGGGTGCTCGACCGGTTCATCGACGAGTCCTGAGCAGCTCCCCGGAAGAACGGGGGAAGCTCTAACGCCTCGGAATCGGGAAGGTGTGCGGATTCCACTGAGAAGAGTGAATGCGCTCATAGGCTCGTAGCCCCGGTGATCCCTCCTCGTTACAGGTGGTGCGGTCCGCGGCTGGGACCGCGCTTGCCTACTAGGAGGAACAATGCTCAAGAAGGTTGCCGCCGCTGCGGCTGTCACCGGTGGTCTGGTTCTCGCGGGTGCGGGTCTGGCTGTCGCCGACGCGGGTGCCCAGGGTGCGGCCATCGGTTCGCCCGGTGTCGCGTCCGGCAACGTCATCCAGGTTCCCGTTCACGTTCCCGTGAACGTCTGTGGCAACTCGATCTCCGTGATCGGCCTGCTGAACCCGGCTTTCGGCAACACCTGCGTCAACGCCTGAAGTTTCTGAAGTCCTGGGCCCCGGAGCGCATTCCAGCGCTCCGGGGCCCCCGGGCTTTCCGGGCCCGATGACGATCTTTCGGCGTACCAGGCGGGGGAGCCTGTGCGGCCAGTGCGCCGACCAAGCGTGCACGTGCACGACGGACACACCAGGGGACGAAGTACAGATGCGACGACAGGTACAGGTCACCGGCGGGAAGACCCTGATCACCATGGCGGCCGCGGGGGGCCTGCTCGCCTTGGGAGGGGGATACGCACACGCGGATTCCGCCGCCTCCGGCCGCGCCGCGCACTCACCGGGACTGCTGTCCGGGAACAGCCTCCAGGCTCCCGTGGACGCGCCGGCGAACGCCTGCGGGAACACGGTGACGGTGGTGGGGGCCCTCAACCCGGCCTTCGGCAACCGCTGCGCGAACCTCTCGGCCCGAAAGGGCCACCCGCGGCACCCCGAGCACCCGGTCCACCCGGACGAGCCGTGCGACGACCACGAAGGACCGAACCACCCCGGCGGCCCCGGCAACCCGGGCGACCACGGCAATCCGGGCGGTCCCGGTGACCACGGGAACCCGGGCGGTCCGGGCGACCACGGGAACCCGGGCGGCCCCGGCGACCACGGGAACCCGGGCGGTCCGGGCGACCACGGCAATCCGGGCGGCCCCGGCGACCACGGGAACCCGGGCGGTCCCGGTGACCAGGGCAACCCTGGCGGGCCGGGTGGCCACGGCAATCCCGGTACGCCCGGCACCGGGCAGCCAGGTACGCCCACCGGCCCCGGCGCGGGCCCCGGCACCGGGTCGGTGACCCCGGTGACGCACCCCGCCCCGGGCACCGGTTCGACCCCCGGCCAGGGGACGGGCCAGGGGACGGGCCAGGGGGCATCGTCCCTCGCGGCGACCGGCGCCGGCGACACCCTCACCGCCGGGGTGCCCCTGGCCGCGGGCATGCTGCTGGCCGGCGCCATGCTCTACCGCCGGGCGCGCAACGCCGCCTGACGGCCGTTCACGCGCATGCCCGGCAGGACGCGGCCCCCGCCCTCGGGAGCCGCGTCACCAGGTCGCGCGGACCTGACGGATGATCCGGCGGCGCAGTCGCACGCGGCGACTGCCGTCCCGAAGCAGGGTCAGCCGGTCGAGCTCCCAATGCCCGTACTCGGCATGATCGGTCAACAAGCGGGTCGTTTCCTGGCGCGGAACCCCGCGAGGCACGTACAAGTCGACAAATTCGTATTCCGGCATCGCATCTATTGTGCGGGCAGAGCCCTGCTACGGATAGCGTCTGCACTATGTCTGATGCCGCTCTGCCCACTGTTGCCGAGGTACGCGCCGCCGCCGAGGCGGTCAAGGCCGCGCTCGACCGTCACCTCGCCGCGGTCGAGAGCAGGATCGGGGACGATGATCCGGACGTCTACGCGGCGTTCAACGAACTCGCCGCCGCCGCCGAGGTCTACGACGAGCTCCTCTACGACCGCCACGACGAGGTCACCCCCTTCGAGATCCCCACTCCCGAGGACGGGCTCCCGTACACCGGGCCCGCCGAGCCCGCCGCCTTCAGCGTGCTCATCCGCCGCGACTACGCGGTCGTCGAACCGGCGCGCCTGATCGCCCAGGCCGAACGCGTCGTCGCGCACGACCGCGAAGCCGAACTCGGCCACGACGGAGGTACCGCGGAGGCGCTCGGCGTGCTCTTCGGCGAGTACGAGCCGGACGAGATCGCCTCCCGTGCCAAGGACTTCGGGCTGGAGGAGGGCGATTCCACGCTCTGGATCGCGGCCTCGGAGGACGTCGCGGAACCGGGGGAGTGGCTGGGTTCGCCCTTCACCCACATCGATCCGCAGGACGTGATGCACCGGTTCGACGTCAGCTCCGTCTTCGACGAGGACCAGTATTCCGAGGACACGGAGGACGCCGAGGACGAGGCGGCGGAGCCGGGCCTGGCCCCGGCCTGACCCCGGCCCCCGCGCGCGAAGCACCGCGGCCCCCGTCCCACCCGGGACGGGGGCCGCGGCGCGTCACATCAGGCCTGCTCCGGCTCCCGCGCCGAGGCCACGAGCGCCCGCAGCAGGGCCGTCAGCCGGGTCGTACGGGGCTTCGCGGGCGCCTCCGCGACCGCGCGCGGCAGGGCCTGGTCCACCCCGTGCACCACCGAGAGGTGCCGCTCGGCCCGCCCGAAGGCCGTGTACACCCAGTCCCGGGACAGGGCGCTGACCGCGTCACCGGGCAGGACGACGACCACCGCGGGCCAGTGCGCCCCGACGGCCTGGTGCGCCGTCACGGCCCAGCCGTGCCGCACCTGCGACTCCACCAGCTCCTTGGGTACGACGATCCGCGCGTCCGCGCCCGCGGCCGTGTCCAGGTGCAGCCCCTGCGCGTCGGCCGACACCACCCGGGCCGCCAACGCCCGCCCGGGGGAGGGCACGTGGACCACCCGGTCGCCGGGGTCGAAGCCGCCGAAGCGGCCAGGGCCCGGGTTCAGCCGCTCCTTGAGGGCCGCGTTGAGCGCGCGGGTGCCCGCCGAGCCGCCGTGGCCCGGGGTGATCACCTGGACCGCGTCCGCCGGGATCCCGAAAGCGCGGGGGACCGACTCGGCCACCAGCTGCACGGTGCGGTGCACGGCCTCCCCGGCGTCGCGTACCGGGACGATGACGACCTCCTTGCCGGGGGCCTCGACCTGGTGCAGCTCCCCGACACCCACCCCGGAGACCAGCTCGCCGATCGGGCCGGGGTCCGGGACGCGGGAGACGAGCCCGGGGAAGGCCCCGGCCGCGAGCACGTCGGCGAAGACCCGGCCGGGGCCGGCGGAGCCGAGCACGGCGGGGTCGCCGGACAGCACCAGGCGGGCTCCGTCGGGGACGGACTCCACCAGCGCGGCGGCCGTCTCCACGTCCAGTTGCGGGGCGTCCAGGACGATGAGCAGGTCCAGGGCGAACTGCCCGTCCGCGTCCCGGCCCGGGCCCTCGGCGCCGGCGAGCAGGCCCGCCACGGTGACGGCGCCCTCGGCCGGGGCGTGCGCGGCGAGGCAGGCCCGCAGGCCGAACTCGCGGGCGGCCGCGAGGAGTGCGCGGGGTTCCGCGCGGGCGGCCTCGCCGCCCGTGTGGGTGACCAGGCCGTGCCCGGCGGCGGCGCGGATCAGCTCGGCGCCGGTGCCGGTGGCGGCCTTCTCCCAGTCGGCGGGGTCCGTGAAGGTGTCGGCGAGGCGGGCCAGGCCCTCGGCGAGGCTCTCCTCGGCCATGGCGGAGCCCTCCAGACCCACCAGGATCCGCACCGGCTGCTCCTCGTCCTCGGCGTACTCCCGGCCAGGAGGCCCGACCGGCTCCTCGAAGGCGAGCACGGCTCCGTCGCCGACGGCCGCCTCCAGCGCCTCGGCGGGGTCGGGCACGCCGTACTGGGCGAGCGCCGATTCCAGCGTGGTGGCGTCGAGCACGGTGTGCCCCTTGGCGGTGGCCTGGGCGAGCAGCCAGCCCACCAGGGCGGCGGCCCGCCGCTCGTCCCCGGGGCCGGTCTCCTCGGCGCCGCGGAGGGCGCGGGCGAAACCGTCGGCCTGGGTCGGGCGGACCCCCGCGACGGCCAGCAGCCGCCAGGGGGACTCGGCGAGCTGCGCGGCGGCGTCCTCGCCGAGCGCGGCGGCTGCCTGCGGGGCGAGGGCCTCGGGGGCGCCGCCCCGGGCGAGGACCTCGCGGACGGCCCGGACGGAGTCGGCGGAGGGCTTGGCCTTTTCCACCTCTGACGCTGGCGGCGGCCTTCGCCGCCGAAACCCGCAGGTTCTTCCACAGACGCCAACGTCAACCACACATCGTCCGCGGCTACTTCGGCGGCCCACACGTCCGCTACGTCCTGGACGAGAACCCTTTGAGTTTCTGATCAATAGGCCGCGAGCACGGTCTGGATCTGCGGTACGACAAGACCTCAGTCACCCGGTGGCTGCGTGGACAACAGCCACGCGGGGCCACCTCCGCCCTGATTGTTGAGGTGTTCACCAGGCGCCTGGGTCGGCGCCTGTCGGCCCAGGCTCTGGGCTTCGACGCGTGTGCCCCCGTGTATTCGGGTCTGGAGTTCGCGGCGACTCCGGAGCAGGCCGTCGAGATTGCGAGCGGTTTGTGGCGCAAGGACTCGGACAGCAACGCCGCGGTGGGGAAGATCGCCTTCATCCCTGCCGGGCTTGTGGTGCCCAGCCGGGACTGGTTGATCGGCCTGGCCGACGAGCGCGTGAGCCGCGGAGATCCGGCCACGCCCGCAGGACTCCGTTACCCCGCGCGAGGGAAGTCCGCCGTCCCCATGCAGCGGCAGATCGACCGGGGACTCGGCCGACGGGTCACCACCGCGGACATCGCGGCTCTGCGCTCGGTCGGCGAGCTCTTCCGCACCCTCGACCACGCCTATGGGGGCGGGCACGCACGGCAGGCGTTGGTGAGCTATCTGGTCCACGAGGCCGAGCCGATGCTGCGCGGCACCTACGGCGAGGCGCCAGGACGACGGCTGTTCGCCGCCGCGGCCGATCTGACCCGCCTGGCGGGCTGGACCGCGTACGATATCGCCGCCCACGGGCTCGCCCAGCGGTACTTCGTCCAGGCGCTGCGCCTCGCGCAGGCGACCGGGCTTACGGCGCCTACGTGCTGGTCACCATGAGCCGCCAGGCCGTCTACCTCGGCCACGGCCGCGAGGCGGTACAGCGCGCCCGGGTCGCCCAGCAGGGCGTCGGCTCCGGCAGGCCGCCCGCTGTTCAGGCCATGCCGCATTCCGCCGAAGCCCGCGGGCACGCGGCGCTCGGCGAGGCCCGGGCCTGCACGGCGTCGTTCGTACGGGCAGAGCGCGCGCTGAGCGCGGCCCGACCAGGGAACGACGTACCGCACTGGGCACGCTTCGCGACGAAGGCCAGCTCGCCGGCGAATTCGCGCACTGCCACCGGGATCTCCACCAGTACCGCGCCTGCGCCCAGCACGCGCAACGCTCCCTGCATCTGCGGG
The DNA here is from genome assembly GCF_003287935.1 of Streptomyces sp. ICC1. GTDB lineage: Bacteria > Actinomycetota > Actinomycetes > Streptomycetales > Streptomycetaceae > Streptomyces > Streptomyces tritrimontium. The sequence goes on along the minus strand of NZ_CP030287.1, from coordinate 7,795,718 downwards.
CACCCAGTTACGCCCGCGGCCGCCTTATCTGCCGGATCGTGCTCGCCTCTGCCCGCCGCGGCCTGGGAGAACTGGATCAGGCGTGTGCCCTGGGGCGGAGGCCGCGCAGCTGGCGATAGAGATGCGGTCAGTGCGGGCGGTGGAGTACGTCCGGGATTTCGAACGCCGCCTTGAGCCATACCGCGACACGGCAGCGGCCCGCGCCTACCACGACCGAGTGGACTGTCCGTCGGCCACCTCACAAGCGGTCCTGGCCGTCCGTTGAGGATGTTGGTGATGCTGCCGGTCCCGGCGGTTTCGGTGACCGTGTTGAGGTCCCTCTGGTCCCACCGCGAGGTCTTTGAGGTAGCCGGTGCGGGCTGATGTCACCGAACCGTAAGCATCCGGCGGTCACACCCGCCGGGTCGGACGATCTACATTCAGAGTCAATACCCGAACCTTACGGAGCTGACATGCGCGCCCGCTCGTTCCTCCCGGTCGTCATGGCTGCTGCCCTGCTCACCGTGGGGTGTGGCTCCGGCGCCACCTCCACCGCTGACGCGGGCACGGACGGCTCCACCACAAGCACCGCGCCCGCCTCGACGGACAGCGGGTCCACCGCTTCGCCGACGGTGCCCGAGTCGCTGCGCTTCACCGGGACAACCATCGATGGGAAGCCGTTCGACGGCGCGACGCTGGCCGGTAAGCCCGTCGTGCTGTGGTTCTGGGCCCCGTGGTGCCCTAAGTGCAAGGCCCAGGGGCCGGAGACGGCGAAGGTCGCCGCGGAATTCGAGGGGAAGGCCAGCGTTGTCGGGGTGGCCGGGCTGGACAAGCAGGCCGCCATGAAGGACTTCGTCGCCTCAGCGAAGGTCGGCACCTTCCCAAACCTGTCGGACGAGGCCGGAGACATCTGGAAGAAGTTCAAGATCACCGAGCAGAGCACGTACGTCGTGCTCGACAAGGACGGCAAGAGCGTCTTCACCGGTGTCCTGCCCAGGGGTGAAGGGCTGGCCGACAAGGTCGGCAAGCTTGTCGGCTGACTGCTATGTCTGACCTTCCTCTCGCCCTCGCCCTGACGGCGGGCATGCTCGCTGCGGTGAACCCGTGCGGGTTCGCCCTGCTGCCCGCCTACCTTTCGCTGCTCGTGCTGGGCGACGACTCGCCCACCCGAATGGCGGCGGTAGGCCGCGCGCTGGCCGCGACGGCTGCCATGACCGCCGGGTTCGCCGGCGTCTTCGCTCTGTTCGGGCTCGCCGTCGCTCCAGTAGCTGGGCAGGTGCAGCAGCATCTGCCCTGGTTCACGATCGTCTTCGGCCTGCTGCTGGTCCTCGTCGGCGGCTGGCTGCTGGCCGGCCGCGACTTGCCCGCGCTGCTTCCCAAACTCCGCCGTGCGCCCACCGTGACCCGGTCCGTGCCGTCGATGGCTCTGTTCGGCGCTGCCTATGCGATCGCTTCGCTTGGCTGCACCATCGCCCCGTTCCTGGCCATCGTCGTCTCCGCCTTCCGCAGCGGATCGGCATTCGAGGGTGTCGTGCTGTTCGCGGCCTACGCCGCCGGCATGGGCGTGATCGTCGGCGCCGCCGCACTCTCGGTGGCACTGACCCGCACCGCCCGCGTGGGCCGGCTCCGCCGCCTCGGCTCGGTCGCCTCACGCCTCGGCGGCGGCCTGCTGCTCCTGGTCGGCGCCTACGTGGCGTACTACGGCTGGTACGAGATCCGGATCCTGCGCGGCGGGAATGCCAGCGATCCCGTGATCGACACAGCGGGCACGGCCCAGCGTTGGATCGCGGACAACCTGGACCGTATCGGCGTTCCGGCGGTGGCCGCCGCCTTCGGAGTGCTGCTCATCGTTGCCCTGGCCCTTCACCGCCTCAAGTCGCGCCATGGGACCACCGGCGCCGGCAAGGACTCTGGCCCCTGAGCGCCGCCCTTGAGCCCCCTCGAGGCCGTCTCCGTCCGGGCAGACACAGGAACCGGTGCCGCGGGCAGTGTTCATCTGTCGGGTGGGCGTGTGGAGGCCGGCGTGGGCTTCGCGCCGACGGCGGTGGTCCGCCGGGTGCGCCGCAACGCCCATCCGGTGAGTACGGCGGCCGCCGCGATGGCGTACGCGGTGGTCCCCACGGTGTACGGATCGTCGAAGGCCCGGCGGGTGACGTACGTGGCGGCTCCCGCCACCGCGATGCCGAGCCACTCCCAGCGGCCGTCCAGCGCGACCAGGGCGATGAGCAGCATTGCGTACCAGGAGTAGCCCGGTGTCAACAGAAGGAACGCCGTGCCGGTGACCAGCAGGGCTCCGCTCCAGGGGCGTTCGGGATCGCCGCGCCGCAGGACGTGCCACACGACGGCCAGCATCCCGACGGCCAGGGCGGGCAGGGCCCAGGAGTCGGGCAGGAGCAGGCGCAGCAGTGCGTATCGGTTGCTGCCGGAGGAGGTGTCGTCGTAGCCCTCCTCCTCGATGTAGCCGCCGAGGTAGCCGAGGACCGAGCCCTCGGACAGGAGGGCGTATGGCAGGTAGACGAGGGCGAGCACCGCGGCGGCGGGGAGGAGTACGGCCGCCGCGTCCCGGACCCGCCGTACTCCCGAGAGGGCACCGGGTAGCACCACGGCGGGGAGCAGTTTGGTCGCGACGGCCGCACCGAGCAGGGTGCCGCCCGCGATCCGGTGCCGGACGACGACACTGAGCCCGAGGACGGTCAGCAGTACCCCGAGAACATCGGCGTGCGCGTTGTTGACCGCCTCGACGGGGACGGCTGGGCACCAGGCCCAGTACGCGGCCCACCGGATATTTCCGCGTCGGCGCAGCACGAGCAGCAGGGCGGCCGTGGCGCCGAGGGAAAGCAGCATCCCGCCGGTCTGGAGTGGTTTGTGCCGGGCGCCGTCCGGCGAGATCGTGTGGACGAGCAGGAAGTAGCCCTCGGCGACGGGCGGGTAGATGGTGTGGACCTGCGGCCGGTTGATGCGGGTGCAGTGGGTCTCACCGGCGGGTGCGGGGATGCGCGCCCGGTCCGGTTTCTCGCACGCGGAGCCAGTGGGGAAGAGCCAGCTGTCGCGCAGCCCGGCCAGTTCCGGGTCGGCTGGAGTGTGGTCGTACGGAGAGATCCCGGCCGCCTGCACCCGGCCGTCCCAGGCGTAGCGGTAGGCGTCGGTGCTGGTCCGCGGGGGTGCGGCCAGGCCGGTGGCGGCCACCGCGATGCCGCCCGCGAGAACCAGGGCCACGGCGTGCCGGAGGGGCGCCTTGCGCAGCGACCACACTGCGGCGGCGAAGAGGAGCCAGCACGCCGCGTACCACCAGGACAGCCCGGCGGGATCGGAGTGGTAGCCGTCCTTGCGGATGGTCAGCACGAGGACAGCGGTCAGGGAAGCCAGCAGGGTTGCGGTGCGGACGGTAGGCGGGTTGATCACAGGTTCGCAGCCGCCGTCCTTCTCGAACAGATTGCGAGAAGTCCGCACAAGCCCATCGACCGGCCGGCAGCTGCGAAGGGCCGTGGCGGATCATGAGGAGCAGATCCGCGGACCGGCTCACGTACCGCACAGGGGCACGGCAGGACGCCGGCGGTCATCCCGCCCCGGCCTGTGCCAACCGGGCCAGGGCCGCGGCGAAGCGGGTGTGCGGGGCAGCGGCCGCCACCGCCCGTGCGTCGGCGGCGGTGTCGACGTCCTGCAGCACCGGCAGGTCGCGCACCGTGAGCCCCGCCCTGGTGAGCCGGCGCCGCTCCAGGGCGCCGGTATCGGGCAGGGTCATCGGCACCCCGCGCAGCATTGCGGGATCGGGCTCGGCCAGCCCCAGGGCCCAGAAGCCTCCGTCCAGTGCCGGGCCGAACCAGGCGTCGCAGCCCTGCCAGGCGTCCTCGGCCAGCGCGGGCGCCAGGACGGCCGGGGTGACCTGCGGGGTGTCCATGCCGATGAGCACGGCCGGACCAGTGCACACCCCGAAGGCCGCGGCCAGCCGTTCGTCCAGCCGGCCCCGCCCCTGTGGCACGACCTCGATACCAGGCGGCAGCCACGCCCCAGGCGTGCCGTCGAGGACCAGCACACGCCGCTCGGCAGGGGCCGCGAGCATGGCTTCCAGGGAATCGGCAAGCATCGCCTCAGCCAGGAGCGCCGCCTCCTGGGGCGTGTACGTCGGAGTGAGCCGGGTCTTCACCCGCCCGGGCACCGGTTCCTTGGCAAGGATGAGTAGCGTGGTCACCGCGTAGCCACCCCACGGTCCGGGAGCGGCAGCGCAGGCTCCGAGAGCACCGCGCGCATGTCGTGCACCGCGTGCCAGGTGCCACGCCAGGTCCCGGTGACCTTGGACTTACCGGCCCGCGGCAGATAGGGGATGTCGATTTCGCTGACATGCCAGCCCGCGTCGGCCGCGCAGACGACCATCTGGAGCGGGTAGCCGCTGCGCCGGTCGGTGAGGCCGAGGCCCAGCAGCGGCTCACGCCGGGTGGCGCGCATGGGCCCCAGGTCGTGCAGCCGCAGTCCGGTGCGTCGGCGCACCAGCCGGGACAGGGCCAGATTCGCGGCCCGCGCATGAACGGGCCAGACCCCACGTGCCTGCGGGCGGCGCCGCCCCAGCACCAGGTCTGCCTTTCCGTCCGCGACTTCTTGCACGAAGGCGGGAAGCAGCCCGGGGTCCAGAGAGGCGTCACAGTCGCAGAAGCAGACGAACTCAGCCTCCGCCGCCAGCAGCCCCGCATGGCAGGCGGCGCCGAACCCCAGCTCCGGCTGATACACCACTGTTGCGCCCAGCGCGCGGGCGACAGCGCCAGAGCCGTCGCTGGAGCCGTTGTCGACGACGATCGCCCGCCAACCGGCCGGGATCCGTTCCAGCACCCAGGGCAGGGCACGCTCTTCGTCCAGACAAGGCAGGACGACATCCACCGTCGTCGCATCCAGATCGGTCACATCCTCACCGTACCCACCAAAACCGAATATTCGGGACATCGGATGGAGATGTGGCCACCGAGGAGCAGTCCAGGGCCCACTTCTGCCGCAGCCGTCCTTGTCTCGACCACTCCTGCCGCGCTCATGGAGGAGACCAGGCCCTCGCGCTGTGGGGATCACGCCCCGCGCAGCCCGCTGCGTGCGAACTCCGTCATTCCCTCGGCGAAGCCGGTCTCCGCCCGCCAGCCCAGCTCACGGTTCAGGCGCTGCGAGGACGCGGTGATGTGCCGTACATCCCCCAGCCGGTACTCGCCCGTGACCACCGGCTCCGGGCCGCCGTAAGCCAGGGCAAGCGCCTGCGCCATTTCCCCGACGGTGTGCGGTTCCCCGCTCCCGGTGTTGAACGCGCTCAGCACGCCCGGCTGCCGGCCGGCGAGGGCCTCCAGCGCCAGCACGTTGGCCGAGGTCACATCCCGGACGTGTACGAAGTCCCGCCGTTGCCCGCCGTCCTCGAAGACCCTCGGCGCCTCGCCCCGGGCGAGCGCCGACCGGAAGAAAGACGCCACGCCCGCGTACGGGGTGTCGCGCGGCATCCCCGGTCCGTACACATTGTGGTAGCGCAGCGACACGGCCCGTCCGCCGGTCGCCCGCGCCCAGGCGGCGGCCAGATGCTCCTGGGCGAGTTTGGTCGTGGCGTACACATTGCGCGGATCCGGTGGCGCGTCCTCGTCCACCAGTCCGGGTACCAGCTCGGCGCCGCAGTCCCGGCAGGTGGGTTCGAAGCGCCCGGCATCGAGATCCGCTGCCGCGCGTGGCCCGGGGTGTACTTGCCCGTGCCGGGGGCAGTCGTAGCGGCCTTCCCCGTAGACGACCCCCGATCCCGCGAGGACCAGCGAGCGGACCCCGGCTTCCGCCATGGAGGCCAGCAGCACGGCAGTCCCGAAGTCGTTGCAGCTCACATAGGCGGGCGCGTCGGCGAAGTCCTTGCCCAGGCCCACCATGGCCGCCTGATGGCAGACCGCGTCCACGCCGTGCAGCGCCCGGGCAAGCACCATCCGGTCCCGTACATCCGCGTGAATCCAGTCCGCGGCCGCAGCGGGTGGCGGCGTGGCGGTCGGATGGGCCGAGGGCAGCAGGGCGTCGAGTACGACGGGGTCGTGGCCGCGGGCGGCGAGCGTGGTGACGACGTGCGAGCCGATGAAGCCCGCGCCTCCGGTGACAAGTACACGCATGACCGTGAACGCTAGGCGCAGCAGCGCCCTGCTGTCCGGGTGCGCGCCGGGACGTCACCGGTTCCCCGAAGTGTTGCGTACTGACGCCCCTGCCGTTCGCGCTTCGTAAGGCCCTGCGGCTTGCCGTGCCCGGGGCGGCGTGAGTGGATTGAAGTACGGCAGATGATTCCTCACGCTCGTGGAGCATGATCAGAGGTCGTTCAGCATGGCCCCCACCATCCGGTCTTCGCCCCCCGCCATGGAGCCACTGGGCTCGTCCCGGCTCTCGCGTGTGCTCCTGGCCGTGTGCCGGGTCGCGGTCGGCCTGCTGTGGATCCAGAACCTTTCCTGGAAACACCCGCCGGACTTCGGGAACAAGTCCGACCCCCCGCAGGACCTGTACGGCTGGACCCTCAAAGGGGTCGACAACGAGGTCTTCGCCCCGTGGGCGTGGCTGGTCGAGCATGTGATCATCCCCAACTTCGCGGTGTTCGCCTGGGGCGCTTTCGCCGTCGAGGCATGTCTGGGCGCGTTCCTCCTATTGATCAGAAACTCAAAGGGTTCTCGTCCAGGACGTAGCGGACGTGTGGGCCGCCGAAGTAGCCGCGGACGATGTGTGGTTGACGTTGGCGTCTGTGGAAGAACCTGCGGGTTTCGGCGGCGAGTGCTGGGGGTGGTGCGGGGGTGCTGGCGGGATCGGGCCGGGTTTCGGACAGTGGGGTGACGCGGACCATTGTGGCCCGAGGCACCGACAACGCCGACTCCGACCCAGGAGTGGGCCGGGAACTTCTCCAGCTCCCGACACGCTTGCATACAGTGGCAGGTCTGACAGGAATCTCTGCATCGCGATCGAAGGGACCACATGCCCATGGGTCACACGGCCACAGCCCAGGCCGGCTCCGGCGGCCTCACAGCGACCGAGCACCGGCTGGCCAACGGCCTGCGCGTGGTGCTGTCCGAGGACCACCTGACCCCGGTCGCCGCGGTCTGCCTCTGGTACGACGTCGGCTCGCGCCACGAAGTCAAGGGACGCACCGGCCTGGCTCACCTCTTCGAGCACCTGATGTTCCAGGGCTCGCAGAACGTCTCCGGCAACGGGCACTTCGAGCTGGTCCAGGGGGCCGGCGGCTCCCTCAACGGCACCACCAGCTTCGAGCGCACCAACTACTTCGAGACGATGCCGACCCACCAGCTGGAGCTCGCGCTGTGGCTGGAGGCGGACCGGATGGGCTCGCTGTTGGCCGCCCTGGACGACGAGTCCATGGAGAACCAGCGCGACGTCGTCAAGAACGAGCGCCGCCAGCGCTACGACAACGTCCCGTACGGTACGGCCTTCGAGAAGCTGACCGCCCTCGCGTACCCGGACGGCCACCCGTACCACCACACCCCGATCGGCTCCATGGCCGACCTGGACGCCGCGTCCCTGGAGGACGCGCGCGCCTTCTTCCGTACGTACTACGCGCCCAACAACGCGGTGCTGTCGGTCGTCGGCGACATCGACCCCGAGAAGACGCTCGCCTGGGTCGAGAAGTACTTCGGCACCATCCCCGGCCACGACGGCAAGCAGCCGCCGCGCGACGGCTCGCTCCCCGAGACCATGGGCGAGCAGCTGCGCGAGGAGATCGTCGAGGAGGTTCCGGCCCGCGCGCTGATGGCGGCCTACCGGCTCCCGCACGACGGCACCCGCGAATGCGACGCCGCCGACGTGGCGCTGACCGTGCTGGGCAGCGGGGAGTCCTCCCGCCTGCACAACCGCCTGGTACGCCGCGACCAGACCGCCGTCGCGGCCGGCTTCGGCATGCTGCGGCTGGCCGGCGCGCCGTCGCTGGGCTGGCTGGACGTCAAGACCTCCAGCGGGGTCGAGGTGCCCGCCATCGAGGCCGCCGTCGACGAGGAGCTCGCGCGGTTCGCCGCCGAGGGCCCGACGGCCGAGGAGATGGAGCGCGCCCAGGCCCAGCTGGAGCGCGAATGGCTGGACCGGCTGAGCACGGTGTCCGGCCGCGCCGACGAACTGTGCCGCTTCGCGGTGCTGTTCGGCGACCCGCAGCTGGCGCTGACCGCCGTCCAGCGCGTCCTCGACGTCACCGCCGAGGAGGTGCAGGCCGTGGCCGCGGCCCGACTGCGCCCGGACAACCGCGCGGTGCTCGTGTACGAGCCGCTCGAAGCCAACGCAGCCGACGACACGGAAGAAACCCACGCGAGCGACGAGAACGAGGGGGCGGAGCAGTGAGCGACACCGCAGCCGTCACGATGACCTTCCACCCGCGCCCCGAGGCCGGCGAGCCGCAGCCGTGGGCCTTCCCGGCCCCCGAGCGCGGGGTACTGGCCAACGGCCTGACCCTGCTGCGCTGCCACCGCCCCGGCCAGCAGGTGGTGGCGGTCGAGATCAACCTCGCCGCCCCGCTGGACGCGGAGCCCGAGGGCCTCGACGGCGTGGCCACCATCATGACCCGCGCCCTGTCCGAAGGCACCGACAAGCACTCCGCCGAGGAGTTCGCGGCCGAGCTGGAGCGCTGCGGAGCCACCCTCGACGCGCACGCCGACCACCCGGGCCTGCGGGTCTCCCTGGAGGTCCCGGCCTCCCGGCTGCACAAGGCGCTGGGCCTGCTCGCCGAAGCGCTGCGCGCGCCCGCCTTCGCGGACGACGAGGTCGACCGCCTGGTGCGCAACCGGCTCGACGAGATCCCGCACGAGAGCGCCAACCCGCAGCGCCGTGCCGCCAAGCAGCTCTCGAAGGAGCTGTTCCCGGCCTCGCTGCGGATGTCCCGCCCGCGCCAGGGCACCGAGGAGACGGTCGCCCGCATCGACTCCGCGGCCGTACGCGCCTTCTTCGAGGCCCACGTGCGCCCCGCGACCGCCACCGCGGTGGTCGTCGGCGACCTGACCGGCATCGACCTGGACGCCGTCCTGGCCGACACCCTGGGCAACTGGACCGGCGACACCGCCGAGCCGCGCCCGGTCCCGCCGATCACCGCCGACGACACCGGCCGCGTGGTCATCGTGGACCGGCCCGGCGCCGTCCAGACGCAGCTGCTGATCGGGCGCATCGGTCCGGACCGCCACGACCGGGTCTGGGCGCCCCAGGTGCTCGGCACGTACTGCCTGGGCGGCACCCTGACCTCCCGCCTGGACAAGGTGCTGCGCGAGGAGAAGGGGTACACCTACGGCGTGCGCGCCTTCGGACAGGTGCTGCGCTCCACCGCCGACGGCAAGGGCGCCTCGATGCTCGCCATCAGCGGCTCGGTGGACACCCCGAACACCGGCCCGGCGCTGGACGACCTGTGGAAGGTGCTGCGGACCCTCGCGGAGGGCGGTCTGACCGACGCCGAACGGGATGTGGCGGTGCAGAACTTGGTGGGCGTGGCCCCGCTGAAGTTCGAGACGGCCGCCTCTGTCGCGGGCACGCTCGCCGACCAGGTCGAGCAGGAGCTCCCGGACGACTACCAGGCGCAGTTGTACGCGCGGCTCGCCGAGACCGGGACGGTGGAGGCCACTTCGGCGGTCGTCAGCGCCTTCCCGGTGAACCGGCTGGTCACGGTCCTGGTGGGCGACGCCTCGCAGATCGAGGAGCCCGTACGGGCCCTGGGGATCGGTGAGGTGACGGTCGTTTCCAACTGACGGGCGATCCAGGGGACTCCGGCGGCTTGTCCGCCGGAGTCCCTTTTGCCTGTTTAGTCGCGTGGTTGCTTGTATGTGGTGTGGCGTACGCAACAAAAAGGCGCGTCTGTTTGGCGATTGACTGATGATCCGCCTAGCGTCGTCCGTGCTGTCCGTCAGTTGTACCCGCCGCGTCCGCGGCACCGGACAGCGATCGCCGAGTCCCCGTCAGGCGCGAGCCTGGGGAGCCGGGGACCCACATGTGTCCCTGGGGTGAATCGGACCCCCTCGCAAGAGGAGGCCCGTAGGAGACCTTCCTGCTCCGAACCCGTCAGCTAACCCGGTAGGCGAGAGGGAAGGAAAGGATCAGCCCCTTCATGGCGTATGGCAGTCGTGCCGCCGGCAAGCACCGTGGTTCCAGTCGTATGAGCCGCAAGACCGCCGGCTACGCCGGCATAGCCGCCCTCGCCGCCACCGGCGTCGTCGGCTCCCTGGCCGGTCCCGCGTTCGCCGCGGACAAGGCCCCCTCGCTCGAGGACACCGGCCTGAACACCATCGTCGTGGCCGACGAGCTCGCGGGCGAGATCCAGGCCCAGGCCGACTCCCAGCAGCGCGCCGCGGAAGCCGCCGCCGCCAAGGCGAAGGCGGAAGCCGACGCGAAGCAGCGGGCCGCCGAGGCCAAGGCGAAGGCCGAAGCCCAGGCCAAGGCCGAGCGCGAGGCCGCGGAGCGCGCCGCCCGCGAGGAGGAGCGCAAGCGCCTCAACACCTTCGTCTCCCCGATCGACGGCTCCTACGTCAGCACCCAGTGGCACGCGAGCGGCGGCATGTGGTCCTCCGGCAGCCACACCGGCATCGACTTCCACGCCGACTCCGGCACCGCGGTCCACGCCGTGGGCCTGGGCACCGTGGTCGAGGCGGGCTGGGGCGGCGCGTACGGCAACAACGTCGTCATCAAGCACGCGGACGGCACCTACACCCAGTACGGCCACATGCTGAAGCTCAGCGTCTCCGTGGGCCAGCAGGTCGCCCCGGGCCAGCAGATCGGCCTGTCGGGCAACAGCGGCAACTCCAGCGGCGCGCACCTGCACTTCGAGGCCCGCACCGGTGCCGACTACGGCTCGGACATCGACCCGATCACCTACCTGCGCTCCCACGGCGTCACCGTCTGACGGACACCGCCCCGCACCGCACTTCTTCCGCGAAGGCCCCGGCTCTCCCGAGCCGGGGCCTTCGCGTTGTGTGAATGTTTCGCATTACCGGCCGCCCTCGGAAATTATCGTGTGTTGCAATAGAGTCGCAGCGCGCACAGTCATACGAAATAGGCGGAGGTCCGGTCTTGCGAATTCCCGCGCACACGGTATGCACAGCAATCCGCGACGACATCGTCTCCGGGGTGTTCGGCCCCGGGGGCCGGCTGACCGAGGAGGTGCTGGCCCGCCGGTACGGAGTCTCGCGCGTCCCGGTGCGCGAGGCGCTGCGCACGCTGGAGTCCGAGGGGTTCGTGACCACCCGCAGGCACGCCGGCGCCTGCGTGGCCGAGCCGACCGAGCAGGAGGCCGCCGACCTCCTGGAGCTGCGGATGCTGCTGGAACCCCTCGCCGCCGCCCGGGCGGCCCGGCGGCGCAGCGAGGCCCACCTCAAGGTGCTGCGCGGCCTGGTCAGACTGGGCCAGGAGCGGGCCAGGAGGGGCCAGGGGGAGGATCTGCGCTCGCTGGGGGGTTGGTTCCACGAGACGCTCGCCCAGGCGTCCGGCAGCCCCGGGCTGATCTCGCTGCTCACCCAGATGCGCCACAAGGTGGCCTGGATGTACGTGGTGGAGGCCCCGGCGCGGCCCGTGGAGTCCTGGGCGGAGCACGGCGCGATCGTGGACGCGGTGGCCCGGGGCGACGCCGAGCGGGCCCGGGCGCTGACCGCGCTCCACGCGGACCGGGCGGCCGGGGCGCACCGCATACGCGTGAGGACTTTGCAACCTGCCGTAAACACGGCGAGCGGCTCGCTTTAACATTCGCCGTATACAAAGGTTGGATATCCTGGCGGCATCGCCCGATTCGGCGCCGGGAATTCCGTGCGCAATGGCGCGGTGTTCCAGGGAATTCATTTCCGCGGGCCGACCGCCGGAATCGAAGTCCGCCGGGCGAAAAACGCCGAAGCCGCTGCTCCCGACCGGGGTCGGGGGCAACGGCTTCGCGGTGCGAGGTCCTGCGGGTCGAACCCGAAGGGGTCAGACGGTCTCGGGGAGCTGCTCGAGACCCTCGGCGACCAGCTTCGCGAGGCGGTCCAGCGCGGCCTCGGAGCCCTCGGCGTCGGACGAGAGGACGATCTCCTCGCCGCCCTGGGCGCCGAGGCCCAGGACCGCCAGCATGGAGGCGGCGTTGACGGGTTCGCCGCCGGCCTTCGCGATGGTCACCGGGACGCCGGAAGCGGTCGTCGCACGGACGAAGATCGAGGCGGGACGAGCGTGCAGGCCCTCGGCCCAGCCGACGTTGACGCGGCGCTCTGCCATGGTGATGCCCTTCAGGTTCTTACGGTTGTCTAGACCAGTCTCTCACGACGTCCGGAATGGTCGGACCGACCTTCGGCCCGAATCCGCCCGCCGTTCGACCTATCCCAGCTTGCACTGATTCGCGCCAGCTTGCCCGATGCGCCGCGCCCGGGCCACTTGAACCGTTCGCGCCTTAAGGTGGCCCCATGACCACGGAGTCGGACCCCTCGTACCCGGACCACTGGGAGGCGGACGTCGTCCTGCGCGACGGCGGAACCGCCCGGATCCGGCCCATCACCACCGACGACGCGGGCCGGCTGGTCAGCTTCTACGAGCAGGTCTCGGACGAGTCGAAGTACTACCGCTTCTTCGCCCCCTACCCCCGGCTCTCCGACCGCGACGTGCACCGCTTCACGCACCACGACTACGTGGACCGGGTCGGCCTCGCCGCGACGATCGGCGGGGAGTTCATCGCCACCGTCCGCTTCGACCGGATCGGCTCCGACGGCCGCCCGGCCACCGGTCCCTCCGACGAGGCCGAGGTCGCCTTCCTCGTCCAGGACGCCCACCAGGGGCGCGGGGTCGCCTCCGCCCTGCTCGAACACATCGGCGCTGTGGCCCGCGAGCGCGGGATCCGCCGCTTCATCGCCGAAGTGCTGCCCGCCAACACCAAGATGATCAAGGTGTTCACGGACGTCGGCTACCAGCAGAAGCGCAGCTTCGAGGACGGCTCGGTCCACCTCACCCTCGACCTCGAGCCCACCGCCGAGTCCCTCGCCGTCCAGCGCGCCCGCGAACAGCGCGCCGAGGCCCGCTCCGTGCAGCGGCTGCTCGCCCCGGGATCGGTGGCGGTGATCGGAGTCAGCCGCTCCGGCGGGGGAGTGGGCGCGGCCGCCCTGCGCAACCTGCGGGACAGCGGCTTCCACGGACACCTCTACGCCGTCAACGAGGCCCGCGCCCCCGGCATCGAGGGGGACCTGCTGGACGGCGTACGGGCCTACCGCTCGGTCGGCGACATCGGCGCCCCGGTCGACCTCGCGGTGGTCGCGGTCCCGGCGGACCGCGTCCCGGAGGCGGTGGCCGCCTGCGGCGAACACGGGGTGCAGGGCCTGGTGGTGCTGTCCGCCGGATACGGGGAGAGCGGGGCCGAGGGCCTGGCCCGCCAGCGCGAACTGGTGCGGCAGGTGCGCTCGTACGGGATGCGCCTGATCGGGCCGAACGCCTTCGGGGTGATCAACACCGCGCCGGAGGTGGAGCTGAACGCCTCGCTCGCACCGGCTCCCGCGCCCGCGCGCGGACGGGTCGGCCTGTTCACCCAGTCCGGGGCGATCGGCATCGCGCTGCTCTCCGGACTGCTGCGGCGCGGGGAGGGGCTGTCCTCCTTCGTCTCGGCCGGCAACCGGGCGGACGTCTCGGGCAACGACATCCTCCAGTACTGGTACGACGACGACGCGACCGATGTCGCCCTGATGTACCTGGAGACCCTGGGCAACCCGAGGAAGTTCACCCGGATCGCCCGGCGCACGGCCGCCGTCAAGCCGGTGGTCGTCGCCAGGGGCGGCCGCCACAGCCCCGCCGGCCATCTGGTCCCCGGTACCCGGCTGCCCGACGCGACGGTCTCCGCGCTGCTGCGGCAGGCGGGCGTGATCAGGGTCGACACCGTGACGGAGCTGGTGGACGTCGGCCTGCTGCTGGCCTCGCAGCCGGTGCCGGCCGGCCCCCGGGTGGCGATCCTCGGCAACTCCGAGTCGCTCGGGGTGCTCACCTACGACGCCTGCCTGACGGAGGGGCTGCGGCCGCTCGCGCCGCTGGACCTGACGACGGCGGCCTCGCCCGAGGACTTCCGCGCGGCCGTCAGCGCGGCGCTGGCCTCGCCGGACTGCGACGCGGTGATCGTCACGGCGATCCCGTGGGTGAGCGAGCAGGCGCTGGCGGACGATCTCGCGGACGCGCTGCGGGAGGCGGTGGCGCGGCACCCCGGCAAGCCGGTGGCCGTGGTCCACGTCGAGCTGGGCGCCCTGGCCGAGGCGCTCTCGGCCGCGACGGCCCCGGCGGCCGCGACGCAGGGGGCGGCCGGCACGCATCGGGCGGCCGGGACCACTGGGACCGCCGGGACCGCTGGGACTGCCGGGACGCCCCCGGAGGCCGCGGAGCCCGCGACGGTGCCCACGGCCGCGACGGCCCTGGCGGCCCTGGCGTCCGCGAGCGGCCGGGCGCCGCTCCGGCCGGAGCCCGGCTCGGGCGGTCCGGACGGCGGAGCCGCGCCCGGCGGAGCCGCGCCCGGCGGAGCCGCGCCCGACGCCCCGGGTGCCGCCTCCGGGATCCCCGCCTACCCGGCCGCCGAGCGGGCCGTCAAGGCCGTCGCCGAAGCCGTGCGGTACGGGCAGTGGCGGCGGGCCAACGCCGTGGTCGGCCAGGTGCCCGAGTACGAGGACATCGACGAGAGCGGGGCTGCCGCACAGCTGTCCCGCCTGCTCGCCGGCGTAGCCGACCACGAGGTGCTGACCCTCACCGAGCCCGACGCCCGCGAGCTCCTCGCCCGGGACGGGGGTGTGGTCAGGGAGGTCCGGTCGCCGGTGACGATGCGGCCGGCGTGTCCGCCGACGGCCACGGACCGGGCGCCCTCCGCCGTGACGATCCCGCCGGCCGGGGCCTCGGCCGGAGCCGGAGCCGGAGCCGGGGTCGGGGTCGGAGTCGGGGTCTGCGTCGGAGACTGGGCGCGTTGGAGGGAGGCGACGGAGAGGACCAGGCCGACCAGGCCGATGACGGCCCCGACGATGCTCGCGACCTTGTCGGCCTTCTCCAAGTCGCCCGCGATCACCAGGGCTCCGAGCCCCGCGGCCGCCAGGCCGCCCAGTACCGCGACGCCCCACACGATGGTCCTCGCACGCCTCGTCATACGGTCATCCTTCCACCGGGCCGCCCCGCCCGGCGTACTTCCGCCGAAGTGGGGCCCGAACCCCGGATCCCCGGCTAGCGTTCGCAGAACGCTGTGCTCCGTACCGTCTGGAGGCCCCTTGACCGGGACCGGGCCGACCGAACCCGCCGGGCCGACCCCACCCGCCGGGCCGACCGCTCCCGGGGTGCGGGCCGAGGCCGAACGGGCCGCGGCCGTCGGCGGGAACGCGCAGGACGTGATCACCGGTGACGGCAACACGGTCATCAGGAACAGGAACACGACGGTCGTCGTCCACCGGGAGCCACCCCGGCCCGAACCGCCCCCCGAACAGGCCGTGACGCGGGCCGTGGCGGACTACGCGCGCCGCTTCGCCCAGGAGTACGGGGGCCTGGACCTGGATGTCCTCGCGCCTCCGAAGGAAAGGCACCTCGCGGTCCCGCTGTCCGAGGTGTTCGTCGCGCCCTCCGTGCGGGCGGACCCGCCCCCGCTCGAGCTGCCCCGGGAGCTGCGGAGACGACTGGCGTCGTCCGGGGAGCTCCCCGAGGAGGACCTGCTGCCGCCGGGGGTGGAGCGGGCCGACATCGAGCGGCTGCGGAACTCCTACCTGGAACGTCCCGAAGAGCACGTGCTGGAGGTGCTCGCCGGGCCTTCGGGCGGTCGGACGGTCCTGCTGGGAGACCCCGGGGCGGGCAAGTCCACCCTGGTCCGCCATCTCGTCCTCGCGCTGACCGCCGGTGGACCCGAGGTCCCCGACGGCCCCTTGGGCGCGTTGGCGGGGCGGGTCCCGCTCGTGGTGGAGCTCCGCCGGTACGCCGACGACCCCTGGCGCCACGGCGGCTTCGAGGAGTTCCTCGACCGGCAGCACCAGGACTTCGGGCTCTCGGTCCCCGGCCCCGTCCGGGAGCGGCTGCTGTCCGAGGGGCGGGCCCTGGTGGTCTTCGACGGCCTCGACGAGGTGTGCGACCCCAAGGCGCGGGAGGAGACCGCCCGGCGCATCGCCGCCTTCGCCGCACACCGGCCGTCGGCACGGATCGTGGTGACCTCGCGGATCATCGGTTACCGCCGCGGCACCCTGGAGCGCGCGCACTTCTCGCACTTCACCCTGCAGGACCTGGACCAGGAGCGGATCGACGCGTTCGTCCGCCGCTGGTACCGCCACGCCTGCCCGGGCGACCCGGCACGGGCCGCCGAACTGGCGGAGCGGCTCACCTCGGGGGTGGAGGACTCGCGGCCGCTGCGGGAGATGGCGGGCAATCCGCTCCTGCTGACCATCCTCGTGATCATCGGAGCCCGCGGCCCCCTTCCGGGCAACCGGCGGGGCGTCTACGAGCACGCCGTCGCCGTCCTCGTCGAACAGTGGGACCAGGCGGCCAAGTTCCTCAAGACGCCGCTGGTCCCGCCCGTCGCCGAGGCGCTGGACGCACTGGGGGCCGAAGAGCGCCTGGCCCTGTTGCGCCGGCTGGCCCGCACCCTGCAGGAAGGCCGCGGCGGCATCGCGGGCAACCACATCCGCGCGCGCGACCTCGAACGGTTCTTCCGCGACCACCTGGAGGACCAGTACGGGGTGGCGCCCCCGCACGCCGCCTCCGCCGCCCGGGCCATGGTCACGCAGCTGCACGAACGCAACTTCATCCTGTCCCGCTACGGCGGCGACGTCTACGGCTTCGTCCACCGGGCGTTCCTCGAACACCTGGCGGCGGCCGACATCGCCCACCGCTACCGGGAGGAAGCGGAATGGACGCCCGAGGAGCTGATCGAGCAGGTCGTCGCCGCCCGGGTCGCCCATCCGGCGTGGCACGAGGTACTGCTCCTGCTCATCGGGCAGTTGGGTGCGCAGGACGCGACGGCCGCCATCGACCGGCTCCTCGGCCTCCACGCCCGGCGCACCGACCCGGACGACGCGAGCCATGTCGTACTGGCCCTGCGGGCACTGGCGGAGACCGGCGGGCGCGGGGTGCCCGCGGACCGCAGCGTCGCCGTCGTCGACGCCGTGACCACGGTCCTGGACGTACGCGGCTCCAAGGGCCCGTGGCTGCTCGACGAAGGGGCGTCCGCGCTGGGCTCGTTCGGCCGGTACTCGGCGGCCCGCGCGCGCTACCTGCGCTGGTACCGGCTGAGCGGCCAGTTCTCGGTGAGCGGCGAGCCGGCCGGTCTGCTGGCCTTCCATCTCCGGCTCGACGAGGACGAGTTGATCCCCCTCGCCCGCGGCAGCTTTCACAGCATCGACCGGACGCTCCTCCTCTACGCGCTCGGCCGCCGCCGGCCCGACGACGAGGTCCGCGCGCTGGTCGTCCGCGAGGCCTCGGAGAATCCGGACGGCGGGCTCGGCTTCATGGCCCTGGAGGTGCTCGGCGAGCTGTGGGCGGACCGCGAGGACGTCCGCGCCTTCCTCGCCGGCCGCGCGGCCGAGGATCCCGACCACCACGGCCGGTCCACCGCTCTCGAAGCCCTCGCCGCGGGACGGCCGGACGACGAAGCCGTCAGGGACCTCGTCATGGGCGCCGCCACCGGAGACGACCACCAGTTCGCCCGCAGCGACGCGCTGCGGCTCCTCGGCCGGCGCTGGTCCGGTGACGCGTCCGTTCGCGCCCTCCTCATCCGACGGGCCCGTGAGGACCCGGAGGGGAACACCCGGAGCGAGGCGCTCCAGACGCTCGCGCGGTACGCCTGCGGACACCCGGACGTCCTCGGCTTCCTCACGCGGAGCGCGGCCGACGACGGCGCACCGGACCTGTCCCGGGCCGCCGTGTGGAACCTCGGCCGCCAGGTGCCGGGCAACGCCGCCGTCCGCGAGCTCCTGATCGGGCGGGCCGCGGACTCCCCGCACTCCGACGTCCGCACCGCGGCCCTGGGGGCGTTGGGCAGACACGGGCCGGGCCACACCACCGTCCGCGAGGCACTGCTGCGTGCCGCCGCCGCGGACCCCTGGCCCGAGGCGCGCTCGACCGCGCTGCGCGAGCTGGGCGAGCACTGGCCGGGCCACGAGGGCGTACGGGAGGCCGTCCTGCGGCGGGCCGGCGAGGACCCCGACCCCGGGGTGCGCCTCACCGCCGTGCAGGTCATGGGCGACTGCTACCCGGGGGACGACGAGGTCCGCGAGGTCCTGACCGGCTGCTGCACGGCATCCGCCGCCGGACATGAGGACGTCGGACATGAGGACGTCGGACAAGAAGACGTCAGACAAGGGGCCCTGCGTGCCCTGGCCCGGCACTGGGCCGCCCGGCCGGAGGTCCGCGACCTGCTGGTCCGGGTCTGCGCCGACGAGCCCGACGCGTACACCTACGCGACCGTCCTGTGCGGTCTGGCGGAGCACTGGCCCGGCCGGCGGGACGTACACGAGCTGCTCCTCACCGCCGCCGACCACCCCGACCGCACCACCTGCTCGACGGTGCTCGACGTGCTGGAGGACCACTGGCCCGACCACGAGGACGTACGGGCCGTCCTGATGCGGGTGGCGGCCGGCGCCGCCGACGACCTGCTCGTCGCCGGCGCGGCCCTGAAGGTGCTGACGAAGCGGTGGACCGACCGTCCGGACGTCGGGGAGTTCGTGCGGGGCGTCGCCTCCGACACCTCGCACCCCTGCCAGGGCACCGTACTGACCGCCCTGGGCGGTCACTGGGCGCACCGGGACGACGTACGCGAGGTGCTGGCGCGCGCGGTCGCGGGCCATCCCGAGGAGCGCACCCGCGCCGAGGCCGTCAGGACGCTCGGCCGGCGCTGGGCCGGGCATCCGGACGTGCACGCGCTGCTGCGCCGGTGCGCGGAGGCCGACCCGGCGCCCGAGGTCAGGTTCGCGGCGCTGCGCTGGTGGGTGGTCCGCGCCGGAGACGAGGAGGGGGACGCCCTGGTCGGCGCCCGCGCCGTCGCGGAGCCGGATCCGCAGGTGCGGCGCAAGGTCCGGCACATGCTGGCCCTGAGCCGGCCGGGAGTGCCGCGGCCGGGGGAGGCGGAGGAGGTCAGGTGACCGGGACGGGGCGGCCCGCGTGGAGTTCCAGGGGCCCCGTGTCCGAGGCGCGGGCCCTGAGGCTCGCCTTGATCTGGCGGCGCAGGGCGCCTTTGACGAACCGGCGCAGATCGGCCGGGGAGACCGCCCGCCACCGCAGGAGTTCCGCCTCGGGCAGCCTGATCCGGTCGAGCGCGGCGGCGTCGAGGGTGCCGCCGTCGTAGAGGAAGCGGACGCGGGCCGGATACCCGGGCCGGTGGGACCAGTTGACGGCGAGCAGGCGGCCCGGGGCGAGGTCCAGGCCGAGTTCCTCGAGCACCTCCCGCCGGGCCGCGGCGCGCGGGATCTCGCCGAGGTCGCTGTCGACGCCGCCGCCCGGCAGGTGCCAGTGGTCCGGATTCCCGTACGCGGGCTGCACCAGCAGCACCCCGCCCGCGGTGTCGGTGAACAGCACGCTCGCCGCCGTGAGGGCCTTGGGGCGGGCGGCCCGGTGGCCGGCCGGGTCGAAGCCGCCGGTGTGTTCCAGTTCGGCCCGGCGCGCCGGGTCCAGGCCGGCCGGGGAGCCGGGTTGGGGGACGCCTTCGATCAGGTGCGCGAGGGAGCCGGCGTACAGGGCCGCCAGGGCGGCGCGCAGGCGGGACGCCTTGCGGGGGTGCAGGGTCTCGTAGGCCTCTTCCGGGGTGAGCCAGCGGGCCTCGGTGATCTCGCCGTCCGGGAAGGAGAGCGCGGTGGCCTCGGCGGACGTGAGCGGTCCGACGAGGTGGACGTGGATCACGAGGGAGCGGCCGAGCGGTCCCGGCGGGCGGGAGTCCACGGCGAGCAGCCGCCCGACCGGCACGCTCAGGTCCAACTCCTCCTTCAGCTCGCGGGCGAGCCCCTCCTCCGGGGTCTCGGTGTCCTCCACGTTCCCGCCCGGCAGCTCCAGCTCCTTCTTGTACGAGGTGGTCAGTACGAGGACCCGCCCGTGCGGGTCCAGTACGACCCCGGTGGCGGCCATGAGGGGGGCGGACTGGGCGGCGTAGTAGGCGCGGACCGAGTCGGTGTAGGGGGAAGGATCCGGCACGGGATGGCTCCTGGAGGTGCGGGGTACGGGGTGCGGAGTGCAAAGCGCGGTGATCCGTACCCACTTGGGGAGTGTTCATGGGGCGGACCGGTGGCGGGTGGCGGGTGGCGGACGGCCTCAGGCCCGGGCGAGGAGCAGGCCGCCCATCGTGACCATGGTCGCGGCGACGAGCCCGTCCAGCACCCGCCACGCCGAGGGCCGGGCGAGCAGGCCGCTGAGCAGCCGGGCGCCGTAGCCGAGCGCCCCGAACCAGGTGAGGCTCGCCAGGCAGGCTCCGATGCCGAACGCCCAGCGCAGGTCGCCCCGGTCGGCGGCGAGGGAGCCGAGGAGGAGCACGGTGTCGAGGTACACGTGCGGGTTGAGCCAGGTCATGGCCAGGCAGGTCAGCACGGCGCGGCGGGCGGCGGCGGAACCCGTGCCGGTGCCGGTGCCGGGGGCCGCGCCCGGTTCCGTTCCCGTTCCCGTACCGGAGTCCTCGGCGCCGAGCGCCGCGCCGGGAGCGGGGCGCAGTACGCGGCGGGCGGCGAGGGCCCCGTAGCCGATCAGGAAGGCGCCGCCGACGAGTCCGACCAGGGTGAGGGCGGGTGGCCAGGCGGTGACGAACGCGCCGACCCCCGCCACGCCGAGGGCGATGAGGGCCGCGTCGGAGAGCGCGCAGATGGCGACCACGGCGAGGACCGAGTGGCGGCGCACGCCCTGGCGCAGGACGAAGGCGTTCTGGGCGCCGATGGCGACGATGAGGGAGAGTCCGGTGCCGAAGCCCGCGAGGGCCGCCGGGATGATGCCGTGGGTCATGTCCTCGACCGTAAGCAGCGGCGGGTCGAGCAGTACAGCTAAAGATTCTTACGTAGCATTAGCGATCGTGATGGATGAGCTGCCCGTGGACCAGGTAAGGACCCTGCTCGCGGTGATCGACGAGGGCACCTTCGACGCGGCGGCGGCCGCCCTGCACGTGACCCCGTCCGCCGTGAGCCAGCGCGTCAAGGCGCTGGAGCAGCGGACCGGCCGGGTGTTGCTGATGCGGACCAAACCGGTACGGGCGACCGAGTCCGGCGAGGTCGTCGTCCGCTTCGCGCGCCAGCTGGCCCGCCTCGAGCGCGACGCGCGCGCCGAGCTCGGCATGGCGGAGGGCTTGGGGCCGGTGCGCCTGCCGATCGCCGTCAACGCGGACTCGCTCGCCACGTGGTTCCTGCCCGCGCTGACGGGGGTGCCGCAGGACCCGCCGGTCTGCTTCGACCTGCACCGCGAGGACGAGGGGCACGCGACCGCGTTGCTGCGGGACGGGCGCGTGATGGCGGCGGTGACCTCGCAGCCGGAACCGGTGGCGGGGTGCACGGTCCGCCGGCTGGGGCTCGCGCGGTACCTGCCGGTGGCGAGTCCGGAGTTCGCCGCCCGGCACCTGCGGGGCGAGGTGGAGCGGGACCTGCGGCAGGCACCGGTCGTCGTCTTCGACCGGCGGGACCTGATCCAGGACGGCTTCGTCCGGATGGTGACGGGGGACCCGGCGGCCGGGGCCTCGCGGGTCCGCCACCACGTGCCGACGTCGGAGGGTTTCTGTGACGCGGCCGTTGCCGGGCTGGGCTGGGCGATGGTGCCGGAGGCCCAGGCCGGGCCGCTGCTGGAGGCCGGGAAGCTGGTGCTGATCGCGCCGGGGCGGAGCCTGGACGTGCCGCTGTACTGGCAGCAGTGGAAGCTGGACTCGCCCGCGCTGTCGACGCTGGCGGAGGCCGTCGCCCGAGCTGCGGCGGCCGCACTGCGCTAGTGCTGTGACCGGAAAGGTTCACCGGGTCGCGGCGCCCGGCACGGCACCTCGCCGCGTTGTCGGACCGCGCCGGTACGTCCAGTACGAGGCGTGGTCCTCCGCCCGGGGGCCCCTCCCGGCGGTAGCTGGGGGAGATGCACCGCACCGGACACCGCGACCCGGCAAACCCTTCCGGCCACAGCACTAGTGCTGTGACCGGGCGGCCTGCGCGGGCCGGCGGCGTCCCTCTGCGGCGCGGGCCGGCTGCCGGCTGCGGCGGCGCGGGGGCCAGGACATAGGCTTCCGGCATGGAGTCCTACACGATCGGCCAGGCGGCGCGGCTGCTGGGCGTCAGCGTCGACACGGCACGGCGGTGGGCCGACGCGGAGCGGTTCCCCACGCGCCGGGAGGGCACGCGGCGGATGGTGGACGGGCCGGACCTGGCCGCGTTCTGCGTGGAAGCCGCGCAGGAGGGCGCCGAGAACGAGGAGGCCCCGCACACCTCGGCGCGCAATGCCTTCCCCGGCATCGTTACCGGCGTGAAGCTGGGCACGGTCGACGCGCAGGTGGAGATCCAGGCCGGTCCGCACCGCATCGTGTCGCTGCTGACCCGTGAAGCGGTGGAGGAACTCGGCCTGGAGGTCGGGGCGCGGGCGACCGCGCGGGTGAAGTCGACGAGCGTCTTCATCGACCGCACCTGAGCCCTGGGCCCACGGGCCGGCCCCCGCCGGCCCCCGGCGCCCCCCGGCCTCAGCGCACCGGAGCCCCGAGATGGTCGGCGGCCTCGCCCGCCGGGTCGCCCGCGCCGGCGCGGCGGGCCTCGCGGGCGGGTGTGGGCAGGGGGCGGGTGGCTCGGGCGCCGTTCCCCGGGCTCCGCCCCCGGACCCGTCCCGGGCTCCGCCCCGGCCCCCGCGCCTCAATCGCCGGTGGGGCCGGATCCGTCCGGTGGGGGCGCCGCCTCCGTGGTGGCGATGTGGGGGAGGGCGTACGGATGGTGGGTCACCAGCCAGGTGATCAGGCGCTCGCGGACCGCGCAGCGCACGGTCCACACGTCGTCGGCGTCCTTCGCCGTGACCACCGCGCGGACGTGGATCGTGTGCGGCGTGGTGTCCGTGACGGCGAGGGAGCCCGTGCGGCCGTCCCATTCCGGGACGTCCTTCAGGATCCGTTGGAGCTGCTCGCGCATCAGGTCCACCGGGGCGCTGTGGTCCAGGTGCCAGAACACGGTGCCCGTCATCTGCGCGCCGCCGCGCGACCAGTTCTCGTAGGGCTTGCCCGTGAAGTACGACACCGGCATCGTGATGCGGCGCTCGTCCCAGGTGCGGACGGTGAGGAACGTGAGGGTGATCTCCTCCACCGTGCCCCATTCCTTGTCGACGACCACCGTGTCGCCGATCCGGACGGTGTCGCCGAAGGCGATCTGGAGTCCGGCGAAGAGGTTGCCCAGGGCGGACTGGGCCGCGATGCCCACCACGATGCCGAGGACGCCCGCCGAGGCCAGCATCGAGGTGCCGACCGTCCGCATCTCGGGGAACGTGAGCAGCAGCGCCCCGATCGCCACCACGATCACCACCGCCGTGACCACCCGCTGGATCAGCGTGACCTGGGTGCGGACCCGGCGGACGCGGGCGTCGTCGGGGGTGTCGGCCGCGTAGCGGGCGTAGACGGAGTCCACGATCGCCGTCGTGACGCGCACCAGCAGCCACGCGGCCGAGGCGATCAGGACCAGGGTCAGCGCGTGGCCCCAGCCGTCCGCGCGGTGGCGCAGGCCCTGGAGCAGCGAGGCCGCCAGGACCACCTGGAACGGAGGGCGGCAGCGGCGCAGCAGGCCCCACAGCGGGGTCTCGCTGTGCCGGGCGTCGGCCCGGCGCAGGAGCAGGTCGAGCAGCCATCCCGCGATCAGGGTGAGGGCCAGGGTGCCGGCGACCGCCGCGACCGGGCGCAGGAGCGAGTCCGTGTCCATGGACGCCAACCGTAGCCGGACGGGGTCCGGGGGAGCTGGCACGATGGAGGCATGAACATCATGCTTTTCCATTCGACCTACGGGCTGCGGCCCGCGGTGCGGGAGGCGGCCGACCGGCTGCGCGCCGCCGGGCACGAGGTCCAGGTGCCGGACCTCTTCGAGGGACGCACCTTCGAGACCGTCGAGGAGGGCATGGCCCACCGGGACGGGATCGGCCGTGACGAGCTGCTCAAGCGCGCGGTACTGGCTGCGGCCCCCCACTCCGACCAGGGGCTGGTCTACGCCGGCTTCTCCTTCGGCGGCTCGCTCGCCCAGCACCTGGCGCTCGCCGACGCGAAGGCCCGCGGGCTGCTGCTCCTGCACGGGACGGCCGACCTGGAGGACGGCCTCTTCATCGACGACCTGCCGGTGCAGCTGCACATCGCGGATCCGGACCCCTTCGAGCCGCACGACTGGCTGACCGCCTGGTACCTGGGCATGCGGAAGGCCGGGGCGGACGTGGAGGTCCACACCTACCCGGGGGCCGGGCACCTGTTCACCGACCCGGGGCTGGACGACTACGACGCCGAGGCCGCCGAGCACGCCTGGACCGTCGCCCTCGGCTTCCTCGACGGCCTGTAGCCCGGGGGAACGCACGGATGGGGCCCCCGCGAGCGCGGGGGCCCCATCGTCGTGCGGGCCTCTTGCGGGCCCGTCACGCGTGCGCCGGACGTCAGGCGCGGTACGCCGTCCACATGCTCTTCATGCGGGTCACCTGGCCCGCGGTGAACTGGTACATGCAGGAGTCGTACGTGTAGTCCATGAAGTTGTGGATCGGGTCGACGCCCGCCTTGGCGGCGCAGCTGTCGCGCCCGGTCGGGCACTCGAAGGCCGCGCTCTTCTCGGCCGGGGTGTCGGAGACGGAGTCGCCGCTGCCGTTACAGCCGCCCTGGAAGGTGTGGTAGAGCCCGAGCCAGTGGCCGACCTCGTGGGTCGCGGTGTCGCCCTCGTTGTAGTTGGCGGCGGAGCCGCCGGGCAGCGAGGTGTCGAGGACGACCACGCCGTCCATCTTGGGCTGGGAGGCGTAGGAGCTGGGGAAGGTGGCCCAGCCCAGCAGTCCGCCGGAGAGGTTCGCGGTGTAGAAGTTCAGGGCGCCCGCACCACCCTGGCGCAGGGTGTTCTTCATGTTCTTCTCGGCCGTGGAGCCGGAAGCCAGGTTGTACCAGGAGGCGTTGTCCGTGTAGTCGGTCGCCGCCAGGGTGAACTGGTAGTTCGTGTTGGCGTTCCCGGTGCCCTGGCCGCCGTAGGCCGCGTTGAGGACCGCGAGCTGCTTGGTGATGTCGGTGGACGTCAGCTTTCCGGTGGTGCCGGAGTGGATGACGTGGAAGTACACGGGGATGCTCGTCACGGCCTCGGCGACGCGCAGGCTGCGCGGCTCCTTCGAGGTCTTCGCCAGCTTCGCCTGGAGGTCGGCGTCCATGGCCTTGGACTGGGCCTCGGTGACCTCGTTCGGCTCGGCCGCGTGCTGGTCCTTCGGCCGCGCCACGCGGGCGTTGGCCGCTCCGGCGGACTCCTCGGCGCACACCTCGGCGCCGGTCTTGGCGGCGGCGAGCGGGGTGAAGGCCAGGGTTCCGGCCAGGACGGCCGTACTCATCAGGCGACGGCGAAGAAGGGGGGATATGCGGGCAACTGCGCGCACGTGTGCTCCTCGAGGTGGGGTCTCGGTGGGGGCTTTCAGGCCGAAGATCACTTCGGATGGCGCGAAGCTTATGGGTTGATGACGCGTACAGGTCAAGGGTCTTGCGTTAAATATTTGTTGCTTCTGACGCCGAAAGGGCGCCTGGTCTGCACCAGACGCCCCTTCGGACAAGAGATTTGACGGTATGTCAGTGTCGGGCCCGCATGGGTCAGCGGACGGGCTGGTCCGCCCGCTCCACCTTCTGCGTTCCGTTCAGCGTCCGGTACGAGCGCTGCCAGGCGGCCGTGGCGTCCTGGCGCCGCTTGTCGGAGATCGTGTAGTAGTCCATCTGCGACCGCTCGGCCGTCACGTCCAGCACGCCGTATCCGTGGGCGTCCATGTCCAGCCACTTCACGTGCCGGTTGGCCGCCTTGATCGCCGTCTCGGCGACCAGCGAGACGGTGTCCGCCGGGACGTGCAGGAGGTCGTCTATGTTGTCGGAGGTCACCGACGTCACCACGAACTCCACGCCCGCCGACCGCGACCACGGGTAGGTGGCCGCCGCCACCGGGACGTCGTTGGCCCACGCCATGTGGATGTCGCCGGTCAGGAAGACGGTGTTGCGCACGCCCCGGTCCGTCAGGTGGCCCAGCAGCTCGCGGCGGTCGTCCGTGTAGCCGTCCCACTGGTCCACGTTGACCGCGAGCCCGCCCTTGGGCAGGCCGAGCAGCTCGGCGAGCGGCTCCAGCAGGTGCGCGGGCAGGGAGCCGAAGGCCACCGGCGAGATCATCACCGAGGTGCCCACCAGCTTCCAGGTGGCCTGCGAGCCCGCCAGCCCCGCCTTCAGCCAGTCCAGCTGCGCCCGGCCGGTGATCGTGCGCTCCGGGTCGTCCACCGCGCCGCTGCCGATGCCGGCCTGCTGCGAGCGGAAGCTGCGCAGGTCCAGCAGGTGCAGGTCGGCGAGGGTGCCGAAGCGCAGCCTGCGGTAGACGGTGCCCTCGGTGGAGGTGCGGACCGGCATCCACTCGAAGTACGCCTGGCGGGCGGCCGCCGCGCGGGCGGCGAAGTCGCCCTCGGTGGCCGGGTCGTGGTTCTCGGCGCCGCCGGCCCAGCTGTCGTTGGCGATCTCGTGGTCGTCCCAGATCGCGATGACCGGGTGGGCCTGGTGCAGGGCCTGGAGGTCGGGGTCCGTCTTGTACTTGCCGTGGCGCGTGCGGTAGTCGGCCAGGGTCAGGATCTCGTGCGCCGGCTCGTGCTGCCGTACGACGTACTTCGGCTCGGGGTAGCCGCCGGTCTTGTACTCGTAGAGGTAGTCGCCCAGGTGCAGGACCGCGTCCAGGTCGGCCCGCGCGGCCAGGTGCCGGTACGCCGAGAAGTAGCCCGACTCCCAGTTGGCGCAGGAGACCACGCCGAAGCGGACCCCGGGGGTGGTCGTCCCGTCGGCGGGAGCGGTGCGGGTCCGCCCGACCGGGGAGAGCGACCCGCCGGCGCTGAACCGGTACCAGTACGCCGTCTGCGGCCGCAGCCCGCGCACGTCGGCCTTGACGGTGTGGTCGCGGGCGGCACTCGTGGCGACGGAGCCGCCGGCGACGACCCGGGAGAAGGCCTTGTCCTCGGCGATCTCCCAGCCCACCTGGAGGGCGGGCCCCGCGCCGGAGCCCGGCACGGCCCCGGGGACCGGGGTGACACGGGTCCACAGCAGGATCCCGTCGGGCAGCGGGTCGCCCGAGGCGACGCCGTGCGCGAAGGAGGGGGCGCCGGCGCCCGCGGCCGCGCGGGCCGGGCCGGCGGCCAGCGCGGTCATCGGGGCGAGGGCGGCGGTGGCCGCCGCGGCCAGCACGACGGTGCGGCGGCGGGGGTTCGGCGCGGACGCCGAATCCGGTGCGGAAGAGGAGAGTTGACTGGTCACGGATGGTCATATTACCGACGGGTACAGCCGGTGGAGAAGCCCTGTGAAAGCAACAGGCGGGCGAACTCTGGGAGTTCGCCCGCCCGCGCGGTGGACCGGTCGTTCCGGGCCGGTGGTGGAGCCTCGGTCAGCGGGGCTCCGGCCGGTGGAGCGTCAGCCGGCCAGCGCCTTGTCGACGGCCGTCGTGAACGCCTCGGGGGTCTGCGGCAGCGGGTCGATCTTCTTGCCGTCGATCTTCAGGGTGGGCGTGCCCGTGACACCGCTCTTGTCGAAGGTCTTGGACATCTCCAGGGCCCACCGGTTGTACGTGCCGTCCTCGACGGCCTTCTTGAACTCGGCGTTGTCCTTGAGTGCCGGGACCTGGTCCGCGACCGTCAGCAGGTAGGCGTCCTTGCCGAACTTGTCGTCCTTCTCCTCCGGGTGGTTCGCCGCGGAGTAGAGGGCCGTCTTGTACTCCAGGAAGGCCTCGGGGCTGACGTTGAGGGCCGCGCCCAGCGCGCTCAGGGCGTTCTTCGAGCCGCTGCCCGGGATGCCCTTGTCGATGAAGGTGGCGCCGATGTACTGGATCTTGTACTTGCCGGCGTCGAGGTCCTTCTTGACCTGCGGGCCGATGGCCTGCTCGAAGGTCGCGCAGACCGGGCAGCGCGAGTCCTCGTACAGCTCCAGCGTCTTCTTGGCGTCCGCCTTGCCGACGATCACGGTCGTGCCGTTCTCGCCCGAGGTGTTCTTCGGCGCGACCAGGGCCGCGTCCGCGGCCTTGTCCCACTCGCCGGGCTTGTTCGCCTGCACGACCAGGTAGCCGACGCCTCCGACGAGGGCGAGGGCGGCCGCGACGCCGGCCGCGACGAACACCTGGCGGCGGGCCCTGGCCTGCTTGGCCTGCTTCTCGCGCTCGGCGCGCAGCTTCTCGCGGGCCGCCGCCTTGTTCGCCTGGCTGTTGCGTGCGCTCATGGTGATCTCCGTGGGGTGTGGCTTCGGAGCGAAGCCGGATGGAAGGGCGGACTGCCATGCGTACGTCAGGCGCGGGCGAGCGCGCCGTGTACGCGGGGAGGTCCCCGCCGTCCCACGGAATGTGCCGGGAAGCGCGTACGGGCCGCGGTGCCCGCGGGCGTCGGCCGCAGGGCCCGCCGCGGAGTCGGGCCGAAGGCCGCCACCACTTTGGCCGAGGCCAGCCGCAGCGGCCGGAAGGCGCAGGCGGCGGCCGCGTCCAGCAGTCGTCCCAGTGCCCGCTCCCCGTGCCGCAGCCACACCGAGGCGACCAGCCCGACGCCTACGTGCGCGCCCAGCAGCAGCCAGGGCGTCCACGGTCCGGGCGCGGCCAGGAGCGCTCCCGGGTCGGCGGCGGCCCCGCCCGCCTCGGCCAGCGGACCGCCCAGGGGCGAGCCGCCGCACAGGTCGGCGAGGCCCATGGCGCGCAGCGGGCCCGAGACGGGCCCGCCGGCGGGCCCGTAGCAGAGGTGCTGGCCGGAGGTGAAGACGGTGTCGGCGGCCAGCTCCAGCGGTACGAGCAGGCCGGCGATGGGGCCGAGGCCCCGCTCGCGCCCCGCCAGGGCGTAGGCGATCGCGAACACGGCGGCGAAGGCCCCGCCCACCAGGGCGGGCGGCAGCGGGGTCCGGGACATCAGGACGTGCGAGCCGGCCGAGAGCAGCACGACGAACGCGCTGAACAGCGCGGCCCGCAGCCCTCGTGGTCCCACCCCGGATATGTCCATCGCCGCGAGTGTGCCACGAGTCCCTGTGAGGACGGGGCGCAGGTCCCGAAAGGGGCGCGGAACGCGCCTTTCGGGAGGGATCGCGGCTTTCACCCCCCGTCCGGTACCCGCCCCCCGTCCGGTACCCGCCGCCCGGCGCACGGTCCTACGGAGTGATCCGCCCGTTGCGGAAGAGGTCCACGAAGATCTGGTGGTCGGCGCGCGCCCGGGCCCCGTAGGCGTGGGCGAAGTCCACCAGCAGCCGGGCGAAGCCCTCCTCGTCCGCGGCGATGGCCGCGTCGATGGCCCGCTCGGTGGAGAAGGGGACCAGTGTCTGGCCGCTCTGCTGCTCGTCCGCCGCGCCGTGCATCGTCGCCGTGGCCCGGCCGAGGTCCGCGACCACGGCCGCGATCTCCTCCGGGTCGTCCAGGTCGGACCAGTCCAGGTCCACCGCGTACGGGGAGACCTCCGCCACCAGCTGCCCCGCCCCGTCCAGCTCGGTCCAGCCCAGCCACGGATCGGCGTGCGCCTGGAGGGCGCGCTGCGAGATCACCGTGCGGTGCCCCTCGTGCCGGAAGTAGTCCCGCACCGCCCGGTCGGTGACGTGCCGGGACACGGCCGGGGTCTGCGCCTGCTTGAGGTAGATCACGACGTCGTTCTCCAGGGCGTCGCTGTGCCCCTCCAGCAGGATGTTGTACGAGGGCAGGCCCGCCGAGCCGATCCCCACGCCCCGGCGGCCCACCACGTCCTTGACCCGGTAGGAGTCCGGGCGGACCAGGGACTCGTCGGGGAGGGTCTCCAGGTAGCCGTCGAAGGCGGCGAGCACCTTGTAGCGGGTGGCCGCGTCCAGCTCGATGGTCCCGGGGCCGGGGGAGAAGCGGCGCTCGAAATCGCGGATCTCGGTCATCGAGTCGAGGAGCGAGAAGCGGGTGCGCCGGCGGGCGTCGCGCAGGGCGTCCAGCAGCGGGCCGTCGGCGGTGTCCAGGGTGAAGGAGGGGACCTCCTCGTTCTTGGCGCCGGTGGCGAGCGCGTGGATGCGCTCGCGGTAGGCGGCCGCGTACGTCCGCACCAGCTCGCTGATCTGCTCGTCGCTGAGGGCCTTGGTGTAGCCGATCAGCGCGACGGAGGCCGCGAACCGCTTGAGGTCCCAGGTGAACGGGCCGACGTACGCCTCGTCGAAATCGTTGACGTTGAAGACCAGACGGCCGTTCGAGTCCATGTAGGTGCCGAAGTTCTCGGCGTGCAGATCGCCGTGGATCCACACCCGGCCGGTGCGCTCGTCCAGGTACGGGCCGCCGTGCCGCTCGCGCTCCAGGTCGGCGTAGAAGAGGCAGGCCGTGCCCCGGTAGAAGGCGAACGCGGAGGCGGCCATCTTCCGGAACTTGACCTGGAAGGCGGTCGGGTCGGCGGTGATCAGCTCACCGAACGCGATGTCGAACACGTCGAGTATCTGCTCGGCGCGCTGCTCGTCGGTCGTCTCGGGAACCGCCATGGCGGGTGCCTCCAGGTGGCGCGGGGTGGATCGCATTTTCGATCATGCATTTCGGACACTGCCGTTGGTCGTGCAACGCATGACCGTACCGGTCAGTGCCCGCCCACCCCGCACCCGGTCTCGCCCGGCCCCCCTGATGGCCGTCACCGGCAGCACGCTGGTCCTCGCCTCAGCCTCAGCCTCCCCCTCCGCTTCCCCCTCTGCCCCGGCGGCGCGGCCGGCCCGCGCCGCAGGCCCGTACCGGCGGCTGTTCGCGCTCCCCGGCACCCGCGGCTTCACCACCGGGAACCTGATCGCCCGGCTGCCCATGGGCATGTTCGGCATCAGCGCCGTCATGATGATCGCGGGCCAGCGCGGCTCGTACGCCCTGGCCGGGGCGGTCGTGGCGGCCGGCCTGGCGGCCACCGCGCTCGTGGCGCCCTGGACGGCCCGGCTGGTGGACCGGCACGGGCAGGCCCGTGTCGCCGTACCCGCCACCCTGATCGCGGTCCTCGGCTCGCTCTCCCTCGTCGCGTGCGTCCGTACCGGGGCCCCGGCCTGGACCCTCTTCGCCTCCTACGCCGCCACCGCGACCACCCCCAACATCGGCGGCATGTCCCGCGCCCGCTGGACGCACCTGCTGAAGGGCGAACCGGCCGCGCACCACACCGCGATGTCCTTCGAACAGGCCGCGGACGAGCTGGCGTACATGCTCGGGCCGGTGGCCGCCGCGTTCCTGTGCACGGCCGTCTTCCCCGAGGCGGGCACGCTCGCGGGCGCCGTGCTGCTCCTCACCGGCATGCTGGTCTTCACCGCCCACCGGGCCACGGAGCCCCCGCCGGCGCCCGCGGTCCGCGGCCGGTCTCCACTGCGGGCCCTGGGCCGTCTCCTGCCCCTGTTCTTCGTGCTCGGCACCATGTTCGGCTCGATGGAGATCACCTCGGTCGCCCACCTCGGCGCCCACGGCCTCGGCGCGCTCTCGGGCCCGGTCCTCGCCCTCCAGGCGGCGGGCTCCTGCGCGGCCGGCCTGCTGTACGGCACCCTGCGCCCGCGCGGGCTCCCGGTCTGCCTGGCCGTCCTGGCCGGGGCGATGGCGCTGCCGTGGGCGGCGGCGGCCGCGGGTTCGGTGCCCGGCCTCGCCGCGGCCCTGCTGGCCGCCGGCACGGCCACGGCCCCGGTCATGGTCACGGCCATGTCCCGGGTCCACGCGGTGACCCCGCCGGGCCGGCTGAACGAGGGGATGACCCTGGCCGTCACCGCGATCTTCGCGGGCATCGCGGTCGGCTCGGCGGCCGCCGGATCCGCGATCGACCACCTCGGCACGACCGCCCCGTACGCCCTGCCGGCCGCGGCGGCCCTGCTGGCCTTCCTCCTTGCCGGGACAAGACTGGTACCGGTTTTCGGTACAAGACTGGTACGGTAGATCGGTACCTTCGAGAATGGAGTGACGCCATGTCCATAAGCGCCAGCGAGGCCAGAGCGACCCTGTTCCCGCTCATCGAGCGCGTCAACACGGACCACACTCCGGTGCGCATCACCTCCAAGGGCGGCGACGCCGTCCTCATGGCCGCCGACGACTACGACTCCTGGCAGGAGACCGTCTACCTGCTCCGGTCTCCGGAGAACGCGAAGCGCCTGATGGAAGCGGTCGCCCGCGACCGCGAGGGTGCCATCACCGTCACCAGGACACTGGACGAGCTGAGGGAGATGGCCGGGGGCGAGGAGTGAGGGGCGTCCACTTCGACCCCGCGGCCTGGGACGACTTCCTCTTCTGGCTCTCCTCCGACCGGAAGATGGCCCGCAGGATCACCCGCCTGATCGGCGAAATCCAGCGCGACCCGTTCGGCGGGATCGGCAAACCCGAACCCCTGAAGGGCGAGCTGTCGGGCTACTGGTCCCGCCGGATCGATGACGAACACCGGCTCGTCTACCGGGCGGACGACAAGGAAGTGAAGATCCTCAAGGCCCGCTACCACTACTGACCCTGAGGGCCTTGGACCCGGGGGACGAAGGTGAAGCGATGGCGTACTCGCCCCACCAGCGGGCCATGAAGGCGATGGCCTCACGGAGGGCCCGCGGGGTCCTCTCCGGCATGGGCGGGACACCCGGTTCGCCCACGGGGGGGGCTTCGGGCACGACAAAGGCCCCGCAGCCTGATGGCCGCGGGGCCTTTGCCCAACATGGGGGTTGTGGAGATGGCGGGAATCGAACCCGCGTCCAACGGTGCAGAAGTAGGGCTTCTCCGAGCGCATTCCGCTGCGCTTTTCTCAGCCCCGGAGATCACACGGACAAGTCTCCGACGGGCTCAGTCACTGTTTGGTTTCCCCCTAGCCCCCGTGACCGGGGTTAGAGGTTTAGATCCCTAATTGACGCCAGGATCCGGACCGGGACCACTTCCGGGCTGACGCTCCTCACAGAGGCTTCAGCTCACTGTTATTAGGCAGCGAGGGTGAAGCGGGAGTTATCGCTCTTGGAGTTGGCGATTATTGTTTGCGACATATGGTTAACGAGATCATTGCCGCTTTCTCGGCTCGCTTCCCCTACATCAACATCCGCTGTCGAAACCGATCATCCCCATGTTTCACACTCTTCAGTTGTGAGATCGAGCCGGCGCTCTCCATGCGTTCCGACCGACCGGCACCACCCGCAAGCGCGTGGTGCTGACGCCATGGTACGCGAAGTGGACCTCCGCGTGCCAGGAGATTAAAGCTGGGCGCGCTCCTTGCGCTTCACGGCCGAGATCACCCGGTTCGTCTCGCGCGTGTCCTGCTTCTCCCGCAGGGACTGGCGCTTGTCGTACTCCTTCTTGCCCCTCGCCAGCGCGATCTCGATCTTCGCCCGGCCGTCCTTGAAGTACAGGGCGAGCGGCACGATCGTGTTGCCCGTCTCCCCCGTCTTCGACTCCAGCTTGTCGATCTCCTCGCGGTGCAGGAGCAGCTTGCGCTTGCGCCGCGCGCTGTGGTTGGTCCAGGTGCCCTGGCTGTACTCCGGCACGTGGACGTTGTAGAGCCACGCCTCGCCGCTCTCCACCGACACGAAGCCGTCCACCAGCGAGGCACGGCCCTGGCGCAGGGACTTGACCTCGGTACCGGTGAGCACGAGACCGCACTCGTAGGTGTCGATGATCGTGTAGTCGTGCCGCGCCTTCTTGTTCTGGGCGATCAGCTTGCGCCCTGTTTCCTTAGCCATAGTGCGGTCATTTTCGCACTACGGACCCACCCCGAGGCCACTCAATACCGTTCGGGCCCGATCCTCGACCCCGTCCGCCGCCGAAAGGTCGGGCGTGATGCCCCCGCCGTCGAGGCTGCGGCCCGCCGGGGTGCGGTACGTGCCCACCGTCAGTTCCGCCACCGACCCGTCCGGGAGCTCCGTCGGCATCTGCACCGAGCCCTTGCCGAAGGTGCGGGTGCCGACCGCCACCGCGCGGCCCCGGTCCTGGAGGGCACCGGTGACCAGCTCGGCCGCGCTCATCGTGCCGCCGTCGATCAGCGCCACCAGCGGCCGGTCCGTGTCCCCGCCCGGGGACGCGTAGAGGGCGTGCTGGGCGCCGCGCACGTCGTACGTCGCCACGAGCCCGCCGTCCAGGAAGGCGGAGGCGGCCGTCACCGCCTCGGTGACCAGCCCGCCCGTGTTGCCGCGCAGGTCGAGCATGACCCCGCCGCCGGCCGGGGCGGCGCGGACGGCGGACCGTACGCGCTCGCCGGAGCCCCGGGTGAAGGAGGCGACCTTGATGACCGTGATGCCGCCCGGCAGCTCCCGTACGGTCACCGGATCCGTGCGCAGCTCCTCGCGCCGCACGGTCACGGTGAGATCGGCTCCGTCGCGGGTCAGGTGCAGCACCACGGGGGTGCCGGCGGCGCCGCGCAGCAGGGCCACCACCTCGCCGACCCGCAGCCCGCTCACGCCCTGCCCGTCGATGCTCAGCAGCCGGTCCCCGGCGCGCAGCCCGGCCCGGGCGGCGGGACCGCCGGGCTGGACCCGGTCGATCTCCACGCGGCCGTCGCGCAGCCTGGCGGCCCACAGGCCGACGCCGGTCCAGTGGCCGTCGAGCTCGTCGGCGAAGGCCTCGTACTCGCTCTGGTCGTACACGGTGCCCCAGCGGTCCCCGCTGCGGCTGACGACGTCCTCGGCGGCCTTCTTGCCCGACTTGCCCTCGGCGACGGCCTCGGCGGCCGCGCGGGTCACCGCGTCCCGGTCAGCGGTGCCCGCCTCGCGGTCCGCCGGCGGGCGCGGCGGGGGCACGGCGGGGCCCGTACGGGCCGCCAGGAGGGAGGACGCGGATTCCCCGTGGCCGGAGTCCCAACTGCCGGTGCACGCACCGGCGCCGACGGCCGCGAGGAAGGCCAACGTCAAAACGGCCCCGCGACGCATGTCGCGGGGCCGTGGACAGAAGGCGGGAACACTCGGCAAGCCCGGCATGGCGCCGAGTCTAGGACAGGACCCGCGGCGGGTACGGCTGGTCGGCCGGACCGCTCACGGGTCGCTTGTCACACCTTCAGGTACTTGCGCAGCGCCACGAAGGCGGCCAGCGAGGGCATGAGCACCCCGATGACGAGCACCAGCGGCAGCTTGGTCAGGACCGAGTCCCAGCCGATGAAGTTGATGAGCTCCATCTTGTCGCGGAGCGCGGCGCCGTGGTCGATCACGAAGTACTGGCCGGCGCCGAGCATGCCGCAGGCGAGGAGGGCGCCGATGAGGCCCGCGAAGGCGGCCTCCATGATGAACGGCACCTGGATGTAGAAGCTGGACGCGCCCACCAGCCGCATGATCCCGGTCTCGCGCCGCCGGCTGAAGGCGGAGACGCGCACCGTGTTGACGATCAGCAGCAGCGCCACGATGAGCATGATCAGCATGATGCCGAGGGCGGCGATGTTGAGGTAGCCGAGGAGTCTGAAGAGGTTGTCCAGCACGGTGCGCTGGTCCTCGACCGACTGGACTCCGTCACGTCCGGAGAAGGAGGTCGTGATGACCTTGTACTTCTCGGGCTGCTTGAGCTTCACCCGGAAGGACTCGGGCATCTGGTCCGGGGTGATGGAGGCGGCCAGGGCGGTGTGCCCGAACTGCTCCTTGTAGTGCTTGAAGGCCTCGTCGGAGGACTCGTACGAAACGTTCTCGACGAGGTCCATTCCCTTGAGCTCGGTCTCCAGGGCCGTCTTCTGCTCGGGCGTCACCGCGCCCTTGGAGCAGGAGGCGCCGCCGGTGGCCTCGGCGTCGTTCTTGTTGCAGAGGTAGATCGAGACATTGACCTTGTCGTACCAGTAGCCCTTCATCTTGCTCACCTGGTCGCGCATGAGCAGGGAGCCGCCGAACAGGGCCAGCGACAGGGATACGGAGATGATGACCGCGAAGGTCATGGTCAGATTGCGGCGGAGACCGACCCCGATCTCCGACATGACGAACTGGGCGCGCATCGCGTCTCAGGAGCCTTTCAGTGCTGGTAGCCGTAGACGCCGCGCGACTGGTCGCGGACGAGACGGCCCAGCTCGAGTTCGATGACGCGCTTGCGCATCTGGTCGACGATCTGCTGGTCGTGGGTCGCCATGATCACGGTGGTGCCGGTCCGGTTGATCCGGTCCAGCAGCTTCATGATCCCGACGGAGGTCTGGGGGTCCAGGTTGCCCGTGGGCTCGTCCGCGATCAGCAGCGCGGGCCTGTTGACGAAGGCGCGGGCGATGGCCACGCGCTGCTGCTCACCACCGGAGAGCTCGCCGGGCATCCGGTCCTCCTTGCCGCCGAGGCCGACGAGCTCGAGGACCTGGGGAACGGCCTTCTTGATCTCGCCGCGCGGCCGGCCGATGACCTCTTGGGCGAAGGCCACGTTGTCGGCCACCGACTTGTTGGGCAGGAGCCGGAAGTCCTGGAACACGCACCCCAGCTGGCGCCGCATCTGCGGGACCTTCCAGTTGGAGAGCTTGGCGAGGTCCTTGCCCAGGACGTGCACCTGGCCGTGGCTCGCCCGCTCCTCGCGCAGGATGAGCCGCATGAAGGTGGACTTGCCGGAGCCGGAGGAGCCGACCAGGAAGACGAACTCGCCCTTCGCGATGTCCAGGGAGACATCTCTGAGTGCGGGACGGCTCTGCTTCGGGTAGGACTTGGAGACGTTGTCGAATCGGATCACGGGTGCACCACGGTCGCCGGGAGTAGGTGAGCGTGACCATACGCGAACAGGCGCGGGGTGTGGACCCGGCGTCCGGAGTTGCCCGATATATCCCCTGGTCCCCGGCGTGCACGACCGCGATTGCCCGGACGGGCCGCGCCTAATGTCGCCGGAGCTGGCACAGTGGTAGGGGAACGGAGTCGTTCCCGCTGCCGTTGTACCCGAGGGGACGGAAGGAGGAGCGCATGACATATGACCGGCTCGTGTGCGCGAACTGCGCCGCGCCCGTGAACCAGGGCCGCTGCCCGGTGTGCCGGGCGAACCGACAGCGCCTCCAGCAGGAGGGCCCCTTTTCCGGCGGCCTGAACCCGGTGGCGCTCGTCGCACTGCTCGTGATCCTGGTGGCCGCGCTGGCACTGGTGGCCCAGCAGACGGCGTAGCTCCTCAGCCGCCACGTACCCGATCAAGCGCAGCCCGATCGAGCGCGGAAAGGGCCCGGACACCTTGAGGTGTCCGGGCCCTTTCCGCGCTCTACGCGCTCACGTGCTTACGCGGTCTGCTCCTGCTGCTTGCGCCAGCGGATGCCGGCCTCGAGGAAGCCGTCGATCTCGCCGTCGAGCACCGCCTGCGGGTTGCCGACCTCGAACTCCGTCCGCAGGTCCTTGACCATCTGGTACGGGTGCAGGACGTAGGAGCGCATCTGGTTGCCCCAGGAGCTTCCGCCGTCCTTGAGGGCGTCCATCCTGTCCTTCTCCTCCTGGCGGCGCCGCTCGAGCAGCTTGGCCTGGAGGACGTTCATCGCGCTGGCCTTGTTCTGGATCTGCGAGCGCTCGTTCTGGCAGGAGACCACGATGCCGGTCGGCAGGTGCGTGATGCGCACCGCGGAGTCGGTCGTGTTGACGCCCTGGCCGCCGGGGCCCGAGGCGCGGTACACGTCCACGCGCAGCTCGCCCTCGTCGATCTCGACGTGGTCGCTGGACTCGACGACCGGCAGCACCTCGACGCCCGCGAAGGAGGTCTGGCGGCGGCCCTGGTTGTCGAAGGGCGAAATCCGGACGAGCCGGTGGGTGCCCTGCTCGACGGAGAGGGTGCCGTAGGCGTACGGGGCCTTGACCACGAAGGTGGTCGACTTGATGCCGGCCTCTTCCGCGTACGAGGTCTCGTAGATCTCGGTCGGGTAGCCGTGGCGCTCGGCCCAGCGCAGGTACATGCGCTGCAGGCGCTCGGCGAAGTCGGAGGCGTCCACGCCGCCGGCCTCGGCGCGGATGTTGACCAGCGCCTCGCGCTCGGCGTACTCGCCGGAGAGCAGGGTGCGGACCTCCATCTCGTCCAGCGCCTTGCGCACGGAGACCAGCTCGGTCTCCGCCTCGGCGAGGGTGTCCGCGTCGTCCATCTCCACGGCGAGCTCGAAGAGCACCGCGAGGTCGTCGATGCGCCCGCGCAGGTTCTCGGTCTTGCGGACCTCGGCCTGGAGGTGCGAAAGCTTGCTCGTGATCTTCTGGGCGGCGTCCGGGTCGTCCCACAGGGACGGCGCGGCGGCCTGCTCCTCGAGCACGGCGATATCTGCCCTCAGCTTGTCGAGGTCCAGGACGGCCTCGATCGACCCCATGGTCGAGGAGAGGGACTTCAGCTCTTCGGATACATCGACGACTGCCACGGGTCCAGCGTAGCCGGTCCCCGGGGGCCGCTCTCCGGCCAGGCCGAATCACCCGTTCTGGTGGCGGGTCGTACGGGCGTACGCTCACCGTATGACCGTTCTCCTCGTCAAGCGCCGCCATGTGGACCACATGCGTGTCACGACGACGAGCTGTCCGCCGCCGGACCTGCTCCAAGCCTGATCCACCCCGATCCGACTTGGTCCTGTACGCGGCTCTCGCGGTCCCGGCGCCAACCCTGCCGGCGGCCCCTCCCCGGCCGCGGCCCCCACCATCCCTGGGGACAGGACCCCGTGACATCCGAAACGGAGCCGTCATGCCGTCCGCGCCCTCCTCCCGGCCCAGCACTGGGCCCCCCAGGAACTGTTCCTTCTACACATCCGACGCTGCCGACGAACCGCTCCGTGTAAACCACCGGGGGCCCCGGAGACCGCCCCCGCTCCCCGCTACGCCGTACGCCTCGCCCGCGACGAGGACGAGGTGCGCGCCGCCCAGCGGCTGCGCCACCAGGTCTTCGCCGGCGAGCTCGGCGCCCGCCTCGACGGACCCGAGCCGGGCCTCGACTCCGATCCCTTCGACGCCTACTGCGACCACCTCCTCGTCGTGGACGAGGAGACCGAGCAGGTCGTCGGCACCTACCGGGTGCTGCCCCCCGAGCGCGCCGCCGTCGCCGGACGCCTCTACTCCGAGGGCGAGTTCGACCTCTCCGCCCTCGCCCCCATCCGCCCGGACCTGGTCGAGGTCGGCCGCTCCTGCGTCCACCCCGACCACCGCAACGGCGCCGTCATCTCCCTCATCTGGGCCGGACTCGCCCGGTACATGGACCGCTCCGGCCACAACTGGCTCGCCGGCTGCTGCTCGATACCGCTCGCCGACGGCGGGGTCCTCGCCGCCGCCACCCGGGAGAACGTCCTCGCCCGCAGCCTCGCCCCCGCCGAGTACCGGGTCACCCCGCACCTCCCCTGGAGCCCCGAGGGCATCACCTTCCCCGGCCGCATGGAACTGCCCCCGCTGCTGCGCGGCTACCTGCGCCTGGGCGCCTGGGTCTGCGGCGAACCCGCCCTCGACGCCGGGTTCGGCTGCGCCGACCTCTACGTCCTGCTCTCCCTGCGCCGCACCAACCCGCGCTACCTCAAGCACTTCCTCTCGCTGGCCCCGGGCGCATGAGCGCCTGGCTCCCGACCTCGCCCTGCACCCCCGCGGACTGCGCCGAACACGAGGGGCGCACCGCGAGCGTGCCGCACGCCGTCCTGCGGCTCACCGCCGCGACCGCCCTGATCCTGCTCGGGATCCTGGGCGCCCCGCCGCTGCGCCTGCTGCCCGAAAGGCCCCGGCACGCGGCGGTACGGGCCTGGGCGGCCGCACTGCTGCGCGCCTTCGGCCTGCGCATCACCGTGTACGGCAGCGCCGGACCGGGCGGTGGCCGCCTGATCGTCGCCAACCACATCTCCTGGCTCGACATCCCGCTCGTCGCGGCCGCCCTGCCCTCCCGGATGCTGGCCAAGAGCGACATCCGCCACTGGCCCGTACTGGGCCCGCTCTCCCGGCAGGCCGGAACCCTGTTCATCGAACGGGACCGGATCCGCGCCCTGCCCGCCACCATCGGGAGCGTCACCCGCGCCCTGCTCGAGGGCGACCGCGTCACCGTCTACCCGGAAGGCTCCACCTGGTGCGGGCGGGCCCAAGGCCCCTTCCGGCGGGCCGCGTTCCAAGCCGCGCTGGACGCGCGGGCGCCCGTACAGCCCGTACGGATCGCCTACCTCCGGGAAGACGGGAGCACGTCCGGGGCGCCCGCCTTCGTCGGGGACGATCCGCTGACCGCCTCGCTGTGGCGGATCGCGCGGGCCCGCGGGGTGCGGGCCGAGGTACGGCTGCTGCCGCGGATCCCGCCGGGCCGGTACGCCGACCGGCGGGACCTCGCGGCAGCCGCTCAGGCCGCCGTGCTCGCGGAGCCGGTGTCCGGTCCGGTGTCCGGTCCGGTGTCACGGCCGGCGGGGCCGTCACTGCCCGGCGTACCCGCCCAGCCGTCCGTGCCCTCCGCGCCGTCCGCGCCGTCCGTGCCGTCCCCGCCGTCCGCGGCCGGCCGGCCGTCCGTGCCGATGCCGTCCGCCACCGACAGGGACAGGGCGAAACGACGTGCCCGATCCGTCCACCAGTGGGTCAGCTCGAGCCCCGCGGACGCCAACTCGCTGCGGAGCCCCTCCTGACGGAACTTCGCCGAGATCTCCGTCAAGATCTCCTCACCCGCCTCGAAGGGCACCTCCAGATCCAGCGCCCGGACCTTCACCAGCACCTGCGTCCGGGCCCGCAACCGCATCTCGATCCACTCGTGCTCCCGGTTCCACACCGCCACGTGAGCGAAGTCGGCGGTGTGGAAATCCCCGCCCAACTCCCGGTCGATCACGGCCAGTACGTTCTTGTTGAA
Organism: Streptomyces sp. ICC1; assembly: GCF_003287935.1. GTDB lineage: Bacteria > Actinomycetota > Actinomycetes > Streptomycetales > Streptomycetaceae > Streptomyces > Streptomyces tritrimontium. The sequence continues at coordinate 7,755,063 of NZ_CP030287.1, read as the reverse complement.
CTCTGCCGTCACCCCCTGTACGTCGTCGTAGGCCGCCACCAGCACGGCCTCGTCCTTCACCAGGTCCGTCCCCATCAGCAGCGCGTCCCCGGGCGACAGCATCGCCCGTACGTCCGCCAGGAACACCGCCCGCTCCGCGGGCAGCAGATTCCCGATCGTGCCGCCCAGGAACACCACCAGCCGGGGCCCGGGGGACTCCGGCAGCCGCATCGGCTTCGTGAAATCGGCCAGCAGCGCGTGCACCCGCAGCCCCGGATGCTCGGCGAGCAGCGCCTCGGCCGCCCCGGTCAACGCGCTCTCGCTCACGTCCACCGGTACGTACGTGTCCAGCGCGGGCAGCGCCTCGATCAGGTGCCGGGTCTTCTCCGAGGAACCGGACCCCAGCTCCACCAAGGTGCGGGCACCGCTCACCGAGGCGATCTCCTGGGCCCGCTCCAGCAGGATCTCCCGCTCGGCGCGCGTCGGGTAGTACTCGGGCAACCGGGTGATCTCCTCGAAGAGTTCACTGCCGCGGGCGTCGTAGAACCACTTGGGCGGCAGCGTCTTCGGGGACCGGGTCAGCCCCTTCAGCACATCCTCGCGCAGCGCCGCGTCGGCGGCGTGCTCGTCGAGCGTGCGGGTCAGCCGGAAGTCGTTCACGGGCCTTCGTCTCCTTGCTGCGGGGCCCCTCGGTACGGGGCGCCGGTGGGAGTCTCCTTCAGGGAGACGAGGTCGATCCGAGTCCGCGTGGCGGTCAGCAGGGTCCCCTCGGGCACCTCGCACCAGCGCGGATCGTCGTCATAGGGCTCCGACGCCACCACCGTGCGCGGCACGGCGGTATCAGCCAGATACCACAGGGAGTCCCCCCAGGCCGTCGCCGCGATCGCCCGGCCGTCCGTCAGCAGCAGGTTCAGCCGGGATCCGGGCGCGGCCTCCACCAGCTCCCGCACCGGCCCGGCCAGCGCCTCGCCGAGACCGTCCCCCTCGCGCAGCCGGCGCAGGACCAGCGCCCAGATCAGGGCCGAGTCCGTGCGGGCGGCCAGCGAGAGCAGCTCCCGGGGCGGCAGCGAGGCCGCGGCGACCGAGGCCACCGCGTCCGGCCAGTCCCGGAGCATCCCGTTGTGGCTGAACAGCCACGGCCCCTCCGCGAACGGCGCGGCCGCCGCCTCCCCGTCCGCCCCGGCCCGCGTGGCGTCCCGTACGGCGGCCAGCACGGCCCCGCTGCGCACCACCCGGGCGAGATCGGTGAAGGCCAGGTCGCCCCAGATCGGCCCGGCCCGGCGGTAGCGGGCGGGCACCGGATCGCCCTCCGCGTACCAGCCGATGCCGAAACCGTCGGCGTTGACCGTGCCGTGCCGCTGCCGGCGGGGCGCGAAGGACTGGTGCACGAGGGAGTGCTCGGGGTCGCTGAGCAGTCGTCCGAGGCTCACCGGCGGCCCCAGATAAGCAAGATGACGGCACATCAGGCAGCACCCGCTGCCCCGGCGTCACGCGCCGTGCGGAAGCCGGAGAAGATCTGCCGGCGCACCGGGAGGTCCCAGTTGCGGAAGGTGCCCCGGCAGGCCACCGGGTCCACGGCGAAGGAGCCGCCGCGCAGCACCTTGTGCTCCGGGCCGAAGAACACCTCGGAGTACTCGCGGTACGGGAACGGCCGGAAACCGGGATAGGGGAGGAAGTCCGAGGACGTCCACTCCCACACGTCACCGATCAACTGGCGCACCCCGAGCGGGGAGGCCCCGTCCGGATAGCTGCCCGCGCGGGCCGGCCGCAGATGGCGTTGGCCCAGATTGGCGTGCGCCGGGGTCGGGTCCGCGTCACCCCACGGGTAGCGGGTGGAGCGACCCGTCGCCGGATCGTGCCGGGCGGCCTTCTCCCACTCCGCCTCGGTGGGCAGCCGCCGGCCCGCCCACCGGGCGTACGCGTCGGCCTCGTACCAGCTGACGTGCAGCACCGGCTCGTCCCCGGGCACCGGCTCGGTGACCCCGAAGCGGCGGCGCAGCCACGTGGCGCCCTCGCGGTGCCAGAACAGCGGGGCCTCGATCCCGTGCCGCCGGATCTCCGCCCAGCCCGCCGCCGCCCACCAGCGCTCCTCGCGGTAGCCGCCGTCCGCCATGAACTCCTGGTACGCGGCGTTGGCCACCGGCGCCGTGTCGATCCAGAAGGCCTCCGCCTCCCGGACGTGCGCGGGCCGCTCGTTGTCCAGCGACCACGGCTCGGCGGAGGTGCCCATCGTGAACGGACCGCCGGGTACGAGGACTTCGGCCGCGGCCGGCGGCGCACCCCGCGGGGGATCCGGATCCGGGGCGGCCAGCACCGCAGCGCCCTGCCGCAACTGATGGGTGATCAACATCGTCTCGTCGTGCTGCTGTTCGTGCTGCGCGATCATCCCGAAGACGTAACCGCCGTCCAGCAGGGCCGTGCCCTCCAGCGGGGTGCGATCCAGCAGGTCGAAGACCCTGCCGCGCACCTCGGCCGCGTACCGGCGGGCCTCGTCCGGGCCCAGCAGCGGCAACTTCGGGCGCTCCGCACGGGGATGCTCGAAAGCGTCGTACAGCGGGTCCATCTCGGGGTGCATGGACTCGCGGCCGGCCACGTTGCGCAGCAGCCAGAGCTCTTCCATGTTCCCGATGTGTGCGAGGTCCCAGACCAGCGGCGACATCAGGGGGGAGTGCTGGGCGGTGAGGTCCCCGTCGGACACGGGGTCGGTGAGCCCCGCCGTGCGGACCCGCGCCGCGGTCAGCGCGACGGCGGCCCGCTCGCGCATCTGCTCCGGTCCGGCGGTCATGAGCGCGCCTCCTCACCGGCCGGCAGCGACCACGGATCGTGCGCGTGCTGACCGCTCCGTTCGTCGGCGGGACATCGCCCGCGCGCCACGTGGCGGTCGGTGAACTCCGCCACCGCGTCCCGGACGACGGTTCCGGCGCCCAGCCGGGGCAGCGCCTCGGTCGCGGCCCGGAAGCAGGCCCGGGCGGCGGCCCGAAGCTCGGGATCGGACAGGCCGTCCCGCGCGGCGGTTCGCCACAGCGGATTGCGGGGCGCGGGCTGCGCCCCGTAGGTGTCGGCCAGTCCCTTCGCCACCCGGTACGCGGTCTCCGCGGCCTCCGGGTCGTCGAACAGCGCGTGGACCACGGCCACCGGGATGACCCAGCCGTCGTCGCCGGGCTGGGCGTCGATCATCCGCAGCTCCAGATGCCCGCGAGGCCGGACCGGCGGGAAGAGCGTGGTCAGGTGGTAGTCCAGATCCTCCGCGGTGGGCGGCCGCGGGCCGCCCCCGGAGCGCACCCAGTCGCGGAAGGTCAACCCGCGCGGCACCGCCCAGGGCACGCCCTCCCCGGGCGTCCGTACGCACATCACCTCGGTGTCCAGCGCCTGCCGGGTCCACGCGCCGCGCGGCTCCGCGTCCAGCGCCGGGGCGAGGGAGCGGCGGGTGTCGATGTCGCTCCAGATGCCCTGGCGGGCACACCGCCAGCCGGCGTACGGCCCTTCGTGCGCGGGCGAGTTGGCGAAGGCGGCGACCAGTACGGCGCCGAGCAGGTGGGCCAGGCGCCACCGGCGGCCGTGGCCGAGCGGGCCCGGCTCCTCGTGCCCGGAGTCCACGCACACCTGCACGGAAGCGGAGGAGCGCATCATGGCGCGGCCGGCGGGACCGGTGCGGTCGAAGTAGGTCTCCATCGCGTCGTAGCGCGGGCTGGCCAGCATCCGGCGCTGCGGCCGGCGCGGGTCCTGGCCCAGGCCGCGCAGCACGAGGCCCCGGTCGCGCAGGGCGCGGCGTACGGCGGCCAGGTCGGCCTGGAGGCCGTCCACGCACCCGGTGAGCGAGGTGGCGGGCGCCGAGCTCAGCTCCAGCTGGCCCCCGGGCTCGACGGTGACGCGGGATCCCAGGGGCAGCGCGCGGGCCGCCCCGTGCGCGTCGGCCAGCCGCTCGTGGGACACGGGCAGGGCGGGGTGCTCGGCGTCGAACACCAGCCATTCGAGCTCCGCCCCTAGCAGGCGGGGCGGGCCGGTCTTGAAACAGATGCCGTGGATCAGGTCCTCGGCGCCGGACTCGGTCAGGCGGGGTGGTACCTGGGGCATGACGGGGCCCTCGTCTCGCGTCGTCGACTGTGACATCACCGTGCCTACCCGTCCCTCGGGGCACAAACTCCCTTGCCGCCGCCCACCCGGAACGCCGAGGATCACGGCATGAGCAGCAGGCTGCGCGAGATCGCGCGGGAGAACGCGGAAATCGTGGCGTCCGGCGGGTACCGGGCGCGGTCGGGGCGGCAGGTGGTGCTCGCCGCCGCCGTGGCGGAGGCCAAGGCAGGAACCACGATATATGGACCAAACATGGTCATTACAGATGAAAAGGTTCCATCGGGGACCGGCAGGACCGTCGTGGAGGTCACGGGCGAGAGCAGCACGGAGGCGGCCCGCAGGCTCGCGGCGGACCTCCCTGGGGCCTCCCCGGTCGCCGTCCTGAACTTCGCCTCGGCCCGCAATCCCGGGGGCGGGTACGTCCGCGGGGCCAAGGCGCAGGAGGAGGCGCTCTGCCGGGCCTCGGCCCTCTACGAGACCCTCCTGGAGGCCCCGGAGTACTACGAGGTCCACCGCGCCGAGGTCAGCACCTTCTACACCGACCGGGTGATTCACTCGCCCGGGGTCCCCGTCTTCCGCGACGACCGCGGCGACCTGACGGACACCCCCTTCCGCGCGGGCTTCCTCACCTCCCCGGCCCCGAACGCGGGCACGATCCGCCGCCAGGAGCCGCACCGGGTGCCCGAGATCCCCGCCGCCCTCGCGCGGCGGGCGGAGCTGGTGCTGCGGGTGGCCGCGCTGCACGGATACCAGGGGCTGGTACTGGGCGCGTGGGGGTGTGGGGTCTTCCAGAACGACCCGGCGCAGGTGGCCGAGGCCTTCCGGGGGCTGCTGGCCAGCCGGTTCGCGGGCGTGTTCGAACGCGTGGTGTTCGGAGTCCTCGACCGCAGGCCGGACACGCGGGAAACGTTCGAACGGGTCCTGGCGGACCTCATGTGAGATGGGAGCGCGGGGCGCGCAGGGGGCGCATAGGAGGGCGCAGGTCGCTCGCGACCTGCCTCGCAGCGCCCCCGCTCCCGCCCCCCGCATCCGTGTAACGCCCGCGCCGAGCCCTGGGGTGCGCCCCGGACCAACTCGACACTGGCCTTGACCGGACCTGACCACCGGTGGCGTCAGCCGGTGGCATCAAGGAGAAGCCGAGGGGAAGCGGCCGGGGGCGAGTTCAGGTACACCAACGTGAACGAGGACGATTTCGCCCTGGAGAACCCCGTGAAGGGTGAGTGCTTCCTGCTGCGGAGCGGCGCGAGGTCGGCGGAGAACGCCACCAACGCGCGGGCCTCCCTCTTCGCGGAACGCGACTGCGAGGGGCCGTCCATGCTGGTCACGCGGCCCGGCCGGTCGGCACGCTTCGGGACGGCCGTCCCGCGCAGCGTGCGCTTCGACTGAAGGCCGACGGCCCGGGCGCGGCCTTGGGGCCGCGCCTCGGCCCGGGGGCCGCGCCTCGGCCCGGGCGGCTACCGCCAGCCGTAGCGCTCGCGCAGCCGGTCCACGACCAGCTGGAACCGCCCCCGGTCCAGCGCGCACGCCTCGCGCCGCATGCCGGCCTCGTGCACGCGCAGCACCCGGTCCACATCCACCCAGGACTCCCGGCCGGCACTGTCCCAGGGCCCGGTGCCGATGGGGACCCACTCCCGGTCGTGGTCGTGCTGCTTGCTGGACAGCTGCACGGCCAGGAGCGTGCCGCCCGACTCGCGCGCCACGACCAGCACGGGGCGGTCCTTGCCCCGGCCGTCGTTCTCCTCGTAGGGGACCCAGGTCCAGACGATCTCACCGGGATCGGGATCCCCGTCGCGATCGGGGGCGTACGAGGTCTGCACCGGTCCGATGGCATTGGGGTCAGCCTCGGCGGTCGCGGTGCCCCCGTCCCGCCCGGGCTGCTCGACGTGACCGTTGCTGTGGTGTGAAAGTGCCGTCATTCGGGCGAGGTTACCGCTTGCAGGGGTCGGGGGTTGGCGAGGCGCACGCGGTTGGGGGGCGGCGGGAGGGCGGGTCATAGGCTGTCGGTCCGGCGGACCTCCGCCTCCGGTCGTCTCCCGAGGAAAGGACCACGTCATGAGCGAGAAGGCCCGCAGGCTCTTCGACGCACTCGACCTGAACAGCGACGGCGTCCTGACCCGTGTCGAGGTGATCTCGGCGCTGCGGACCAAGGGCCCCACCCTCGCCGCCGAAGGCGTCCTGCCGTTCTGGGGCGTGGGCGACGTCGACGCCTCCTCGGCCCTCTTCGACCAGGCCAACCGGGACGGCGACGACGTGCTCACCTTCGAGGAGTTCGAGCGCGAGGCCGACCGCCGGTTCGGCTGGTAGCCGGCCTCGCCCCGGGCGGGTCCGGTCCCGGCAGGTCCGGTCCGGTCAGGCGGGGCGGATCCCGTCGCAGGCGATCCGCAGGTGCCGGGGCCCGCGCAGGACCGCGTTCTGCCGGTAGGGCGGCGGATCCTCCAGGAGGCGCGGGTTCTCCAGCCGCCGGGCCAGCTCGCTCAGCGCGAGCTGTGCCTCCAGCCTGGCCAGCGGAGCGCCGAAGCAGCTGTGGATGCCGCTGCCCAGGCCCAGGTGCTGGATGTCCTTGCGGTGCGGGTCGAAGCGGTCCGGGTCCTTGAAGCGGCCGGGGTCCCGATTGCCCGAGGCCAGGATCAGCCACATCGAGGACCCCTTGGGGATGGTGGTCCCGCGGACCTCGATGTCCACGAGCGGGGTGCGCTGCGGCAGCAGCTGCACCGGCGGCTCGAACCGCAGCAGCTCCTCCACCAGGGGCACGGCCAGCCGGGAGTCCTGCCGCAACTGCGCCAGCACGTCCGGGTTGCGCAGCAGCGTCAGCATCCCGTTGGTGATCAGGTTGACCGTGGTCTCGTGGCCGGCGATCAGCAGCAGGGCCGCCGTGCTGAGCAGCTCCATCGTGGACATGGAGTCGTCCGGCCCGTGCCCCACGGCCAGCTGGGAGAGCATGTCGTCGCCCGGCTTCTTGCGCCGCTCCTCGATCAGCCCGGCCAGGTACATGCCCAGCTCCATCCGGGAGTCGTGGGTGCTGCGCTGCCGTTCGGCGGGATCGGAGTCCGGATCGGGGTCCAGGCTGGCCGCCAGCGTGTCGGCCCAGACGTGGAAGCGGGCCTCGTCCTCGCGCGGAACGCCCAGCAGCTGGCAGATCATCGTCACCGGGAACGGGTAGGCGAACTGGTCGACCAGGTCGATCCCCTCGGTGTCGCCGAGGTTGTCGATGAGCCCGGTGACGATGTCCCGCAGCCCGTCCCGCATCCCGTCGACGCGGCGCGGGGAGTGCGGCGGGCCGAAGGGCCGGTTGGTCATCCGGCGCAGCCGGTCGTGCTCCGGGGGGTCCAGCTTCAGGAAGCTCGGCGGCAGCGCCGTCGCCTCCTCCCCGCCGTCCTCGGCCAGCGGGTCCCCGGCCGTCGCGGCCAGGTTGCGGGAGTCGGAGCTCAGCCGCGGGTCGTGCAGCAGGCTCTGGATGTCGTAGTAGGTGCTGATGACGTACGGCCCGGTCCCGTCGTGGAAGACGGGCGTCTTGCGCAGTTCCTCGTACAGCGGGTACGGGTTCGCGCGGTTGGCGTAGTCCAGGATCTGGCTCAGGATGCCGTGGCTCATTGCGGGTCCTCCGGGGGCGTGCGGGTCAGTGCCCGGCGGGGGTGAAGGTGATCCGGCGGTCGGCCGGCGAGTACCCGCTGAGGGTGATGGTCGGCCCGTGCGTGGGGACGGACGGGTCGGGGAAGTCCGCGGGGATCGGCCGCTGCCCGTCGGAGCGCCGGTCGACCGTGGTGAACGGGGGAGGGAAGGGCGCGGTGGCCTCGATCTGCTGCTCGTAGAACTGCAGCCACCGCGAGTTGTCGAAGGTGACCGCGCCGATGACCCGGCCCTGGTAGCCGTAGACCCCGGTGAAGCGGCGCTCGGCCCGCGAACCCTGGGTGATCATGATCTCCGTGCCCATGGAGGGCACGCCGACGGACTTGATGTTCACCCCGAACTGGGAGGACCAGAACGCCGGCACCCACAGGTGCGGCCGGCGGTCGGTGCTCTCGCTGAGCATGTTGTGCGCGGCGGTGTCGGCCTGCGCCACGGCGTTGCCCCAGTGCTCCAGCGACAGGAACTGGTAGCCGAACAGTGCGTGCGGGGAACGGGCCACGTCGCCCGCCACGTAGACGTCGTCGGTGACGATGCCGCGGATGTCGAAGGCCCGGCAGCCGGCGTCGCAGGCGATGCCGCGCGGGCCCGCCCCGAGGCCGGAGCCCGTCAGCCACTCGGTGTTGCGCTGGGCTCCGAGCGAGGCGACGACCACGTCGCACTCCAGCGTGGTGCCGTCGGACAGGTGCGCGGCGCGGACCCGTCCCGTGGCGTCGCCCTCCAGGCCGGTGACCATGATCCCGGTCCGCAGGTCGACGCCGTTCTCCCGGTGGAGTTCGGCGGCGACGGCGCCGATGACCCCGCCCAGGGCGCCCACCAGCGGGGCGTCACCGCGCTCGGCGACGGTCACCTCCAGCCCGCGTTCGCGGCAGGCGGAGGCGATCTCGGAGCCGGTGAATCCGGCGCCGATGACCAGGACCCGGCGCGGTCCGGCGTTCAGGCTCCGGGCCAGCGCGGCGCCGTCCTCGCGGGTGCGCAGCGTGAAGACCCCGTCGAGCTCGCGCTCGGCCTCGTTGGGCCAGGCCCGGGCCCGCACACCGGTGGCGATCAGCAGGCGGTCGTAGGGCACCTCCTCGCCATCGGCGAGGAGGACCTTGCGGGCCGCCATGTCGAGCCCGCTCGCCGCCACGCCCAGACGCCATTCGGCGTCGATGGCGCGGCGTCGGGGCAGCGCGGTGTGCTCCGCGTCGCCCTTGCCGAGCAGGACCTGCTTGGACAGCGGCGGGCGGTCGTACGGTTCGTACGGTTCGTCGCCGATCAGGGTCAGGGAACCGGCGAAGCCCTTCTCCCGCATGGTCTCCGCGGCGCGCAGTCCGGCCAGCGAGGCACCGACGACCACGATCTTGCCGGAGCGCTTGAGCTGCTCCAGGGCGGTGTCAGCCATCGGAGGCCCCCTTGGCGTCCCCGGCCCCGGCCGTGGCGGCTGCCCCGGCCGGGGTGGCGGCCAGGTCCAGCTCGTCCACGAGGATCGCCTGTACGGGGCAGGCGGCGACGGCCTGGGCCACCCGCTCGCGCTGGGCCTCCTCGGCCTGCGGATCGTAGAGCAGTCCCTCGTCCCCGTGCATCGCGAAGACGTCGGGGGCGAGGAACGCGCACTGCGCGTATCCCTGGCACCGGTTGAGATCGACGACGAGCCTCAGCAAGGTGTGTCCTTTCGGTGCCCCCCTCGGCTACCCGGACCAGCGTGTGCCGCCGGGCCGGGCGGGGCCCCTCCGGCGCCGCCGTTGGAGTGACGCCGACGCCCGGGTGCGGACCGGCGCGCGCCCGCGTCTGCCGGCGGGCGGCGGCGGGCGGCGGCGGCGGGCGTCAGGAGGTACGGGGGCCGGCCCGGCCCGACCGCAGGATGTACAGGCTCACCAGCGCGGACCAGGCCGGGAAGACCAGCTCGGACCACGGCAGCGAGGAGCCGGCCAGGAGCAGCACGAGGCCCGCCAGGTACCCGGCCAGGGCCAGGGGGCGCGGGAAGACCCCGAGCCGCCGGCCGATCGTCGAGGTCGCGAAGATGAAGACGGCGGCCATCCGCATCGCGTACGTGGTGAGCAGCGTGTACGCGAAGTGGCGGCCGAACTCCTGCGGCTGGTCGGAGGCCAGGACCGTTCCGGCGGCCCCGGCGGCGCCGAACAGGCAGGCGACGAAGACCAGGCCGCTGCCCAGGAAGACGGTCGAGACGAACCGGTCCTCGGCGTCGCCGGCGTGTTCGCGCAGCGCGCCCATGAACCAGAGGAAGGCGATCCCGGCGAACGGGACGAGTTCGAGGGCCGTGGTCACCGCGTCCCGCTGGCCCGAGGTGACCTCGACCCGGTCGGCGCCGCCGCCCTCCGGCAGGGCGATCCGGGAGAGCACGATCGCCGCCGCCAGCAGGACGGCGAAGACGATGCCCGCGAGCCCGGCCGCCCGGGGGGTGGAGAGGCTCTTCTCCGAGGGGGTCCCCGGTGTGCTTCGTGTCATGCGACCAGCAAGCCGGGGCGGGGGCCGGTGTGCCAGCGGGGCCGCGCGCTCGGGTGACGCGGGTCCCCGGCCCGGTGCGGTCCGGCACGGTCCGGCGGTCCGGCGGTCCGGCACGGCCGGTGAGGGCTCAGGCCGTGCCGTCGGTCCCGTCCGTGCCGTCCGTGCCGTCCAGCTGGTCGATGTGCCACAGGGGCAGGCTCCGGAAGAGGCCCACCGCCTCCGCCCGCCAGTACGGGGCCCAGGACGCGGCCTCGGCGGAGGCGGCCTCCGCGTACCGCCGGATCTCGGCGCGCAGCAGCCGGTCCGCTCCGCCGTCGCGGGCGATCCGCTGGATCCGGGCGATGGTGGCGTCCGGGCAGGCGGGGTCGCCGAGGGCCGCTTCCACCAGGGCCGCGTCGGTCCCGCCCGCGCAGGCCAGGACCGCGCCCACGGCGTACGTGCGCCGTCCGGCGCGGATGTCGGCCCCGGTCGACTTGCCGACCCGGTCGGCCTTGTGGAACAGGTCCAGGTAGTCGTCGCGCATCTGCTCGCCGATCCCCACCAGGCGGGCGTACCGGTGCAGCCGGTCGCGGTGCGGCGCGGGGTCCTCGCCCGCGGCCAGCAGCCCCATGGTCAACGGGGCCAGGACGGAGTACCGCGCGCTCTTGAAGTCGGTTACGGCGTGCAGGAACTCCTCACCGGGATCCGCGAGGGTGTCCCGCTCCAGGTCCGCGATCTGCCCGAGCACGGTCTCGGCCGCCGTCCGGGTCTGGACGGCCAGCAAGGCGTGGCGCAGCTCCGCCGGAACGTCGGCCTCCAGCAGTACCTGCATCGACAGGAACGCGGCGAGGTCGCCCGCGAGCACGGCGAGGCCGAGGGCGGCGGGGAGGTCGCCGGGCAGCTCCCGGCGGTAGGCGTAGTACGTCGAGGCCCCGCCGCGCCGCAGCGGGGCGTCGTCGATGATGTCGTCGTGGACGAGCCCGTGCGTCTGCAGCAGCTCGAGGCTCAGGGCCGCCTCCGCCAGGCCCGGCGGTTCGTCGGTGGTCACCAGCCGGGCCGCCTCGTGCAGCACGACCACCCGCAGGCGCTTCCCGCCGCGCGTCGACAGCTCGCGCAGCAGCTCCAGGCAGCGCGGGGCGAAGCGGCTGGGCAGCGGGAGGTCGATGCGCTCCCCGAGGGTGTCGAAGTACTGCTCGAAGCGGGCGTCGAACCGGCTGACGTGTCCGGATATCCGTTCCAGGGCGTGGGCGAGGGCGGTGGCCGTGGCCGTGTCGTTCATGAAGATCAGTATCGGCCCCCGCCCGCCCGCGGATCCCGGCCCGTACCGCGTGACGGGACCGGCCGACGCGGCACGATGTAAGAAATCATTGACACGGGGTATGGATCCTTTTACATTCGTCATGTCAAAGTTGTTTTACATGGGAGTGGCTGTGGCTTTCGAAGAGAAGCGCGCGTGGGTCATGGGGGTGGTCGCGGTCGCCGGGTACGCGGTCTACCTGGCCCTCGTGCTGGGCCGGGCCGGTGACGGCGTCCCCCTCACGGAGGTCCCGTACATCGCGCCGCTGCTCTGGACGGTCGGCGGAGCCATCGCGGCCTCGATCCTCCTGCACGTGGCGGTCGCCGCCGCCTCGCCCGGCGAAGCCGACGTCAAGGACCAGCGGGACAAGGAGATCGGCCGCCTCGGCGAGCACGCCGGGCAGTCCTTCCTCGTCATCGGCGCCGTGGCCGCGCTGATCCTGTCGATGGCGGGGGCGGACCGCTTCTGGATCTCCAACGTGATCTACCTGGGCTTCGTCCTCTCGGCGGTGCTCGGCTCCGTCGTGAAGCTCGCCGCCTACCGCTGGGGGTTCCAGTCGTGGTGAAGCCGACCGGCATCACGAACCGGATCAGGATCTTGCGCTTCGAGCGCGCGGAGATGACCCAGGCGGAGCTGGCGGAGCGCATCGGCGTGACCCGCCAGACCGTCATCGCCATCGAGAAGGGCCGCTACTCGCCCTCGCTCGAGACGGCGTTCAGGATCGCCCGCGTCTTCGCCGTGCCGCTCGAGCAGGTATTCCAGTACACCGACGAGGAAGGGACGGCGCCGTGAAGGCGATCGTGCAGGACACATACGGATCCAGCGACGTACTGGAGCTGAGGGACGTCGAGACGCCGAAGCCGGGCCCCGGGGAGGTGCTCATAGCCGTCCGGGCCGCCGGAGTGGACGCCGGGGTCTGGCACCTGATGAGCGGCCGGCCCTACCTGCTCAGGCTCATGGGGTACGGACTGCGCGCGCCCAAGGTCGCCGTACGCGGCCGGGAGGTCTCCGGCCGGGTCGAAGCGGTCGGCGGGGGAGTGAGCGCATTCAAGCCGGGGGACGAGGTGTTCGGCATCTGCGAGGGCTCCTTCGCGGAGTACGTGTGCGCCCGGCAGGACAAGCTCGCGCACAAGCCCGCCGGGCTCCCCCTGGAGGAGGCGGCCGCGCTCCCCCTCTCCGGCCTGACCGCCCTCCAGGCCCTGCGCGACGTGGGCCGCGTGCGGCCCGGGCAGCGGGTCCTGGTCATCGGCGCCGCGGGCGGGGTCGGCACCTTCGCGGTGCAACTCGCCAAGGCGTACGGCGCGCACGTCACGGGGGTGTGCAGCACCGCGAAGACGGAGCTGGTGCGCTCGCTCGGCGCGGACGAGGCCATCGACTACACGCGCGAGGATTTCGCCGACGGAGTGCGCCAATACGACCTCATCCTCGACACCGCCGGCAACCGCGGCCTGTCCCACCTCAGGCGCGCCCTGATGCCGCGCGGAAGGCTCGTCATCGTCGGCGGCGAGGGCGGCGGCCGCTGGCTCGGCGGCATCGACCGGGTGCTGCGGGCCGCGCTGCTCAACCCCTTCGTGCGCCACACGCTGGGCGGCATCTTCGCCGCCGAACGCCAGAGCGACCTCGAGGTCCTGCGGCGGCACGTCGAGGACGGCACGCTGTCCCCGGCCGTCCAGCGCACCTTCCCGCTCGCGCAGGCCCCCGAGGCCGTCGAACGGCTCCACCGGGGCGAGGCGCGCGGAAAGATGCTGATCATCCCCTAGTGCTAGCCGTGGTCCTCCGCCCGGGGGCCCCTCCCAGCGGTAGCCGGGGGAGATGCACCGCACCGGACACCGCGACCCGGCAAACCTTCCCGGTCACAGCACTAGGCGTTGACGGCAGGGACCCAGGTCGGCTGCCGCGCCGCGCCCACCCCTCGAAACGGACCGGCGAATCCGTGGTCCCGTGCCTACGATGCGCATCGGATGACCTCCCGTGGGGGGCTGGTGGCGGGGCACGAGAGGGATCGTCACCGTGGAGGACGCGAGGGGTGGGTGCGGCCCGGCCGGTCGACGCACCGAAGTCGCGCACCCTGCCGGCCGTGCTCCTGTTACGGGCCAACGCCTTGGTGTCCTGGGACACGGTGAAGGCGGCGATGTGGGGCGAGTCGGTTCCGGCCACGGCGCACGCCTCGCTCCACAACCACGTCGCCCGCCCGGTTGGAGGCGCTCGTCGACGCCCACCTGCTGGAGTCCCCGGAGCCGGGCCGCTACCAGTTCCACTGCCTGGTCCGGGCGCTCGCCCGGAGCTCGCGGAGGAGGCGGACACGCCGGACGAGCGTGCGCGGGCGGTCGCCCGCCTCGTCGAGTGGTGCCTGCGCGGGACCGACGCGGCCACCGTGCGGCTCGCGCCGGCCGCGCGCCGGGTCCCGCTCGACCCCGCGCCGCCACCCGTCGCCCTGGGAGAGCGCGCTCCCGACGTTCGAGCGGGCCGGGGACTCGGGCCGGGCGCGGGAGGTGCGGGAGGTGCGGGAACGCCTGGGGCGGCTGGCGGAGGCGTGCTGAGGCGTCCTTCGGCGGGAGCCCGGATCCGTGCATTGGGCTGCACGGCCAGACCCGGACGGCCATTGAACGCGAAGGACACCGGGCTGCGGGAGACACCGGCACGCCGCGCCACATCAGCGATGGTGGGCCTTCGTCCCATGATGCCTCCCAGAGAGTTCCAACCGGCGGAGAAGACTCCATTGCCTCCGCCACCGCCGCCACCGCCGCCACCGCCGCCGTCATCGTCCGGCATGTCCTCGATGTGCTCGCCGTTGGTCCAGCCGCCGCCACCGCAGTAGCCGTAGCTGCCGCAGCTCTCGAGACCGGTCGGGTCGCTGTTGGTGACCGGGCTGTTGTTCGCGTAGGTGTAGCCGTTGAGGGACTGGTGCTGGTCGAGGCTCAGCACGGGGTCGACGCTGAGGAACTGGCCGAGGGCCGCGTCGTATTCACGTGCGCCGATGTGGGTCAGGCCCGTGCCGATGTCCTCGGGCTTGTCCAAGAACCGCTTGTCCTCGGGCCAGTTGGCCGCCGCCGGTCCGCGTGCGGAGCCGAACGGGGTGGTGTAGCGCTTGGACACCGCCTGGGTGTCGTCCGCGGAGATGGTGAGCGAAGACGTTGAGTGGGCGTCGCCGGCCACGAACGACAGCTTGGCGCTGCCGGATTCGTTGGTCAGGACCGCGACCTTGGTACTGGCGATGGTGTACGAGCGGGTGGCCCACTTCTTGGCGCCCTTGAGGTGGACCTCGTTGGAGCCCGCGTAGAGGACCGTCTCGCCCGCCGGGTCACGGCGGATCAGGAGTTCGCCTTCCGCGTCGTAGACGTAGTCGGTGGCGTTGGCGCCCTCCGTGGTCTTGGTGAGCTTGCCCTCCGGACCCCAGGCCAGGCTCTGCGAGGTCGCGCTGCCCGGGGTTTCGGCGCGCTTGGTGGTGTTGCCGGTCGCGTCGTAGGTGTACTGCGGGGTCACACCGGTGCAGGTGGCGCCAGTGGTGGTGGCCGCCAGGGCGTGCGGGCGGGCCGGGTCGTAGCAGTAGGTACGGGTCTGCGGAGTCCCGGTGTTCGTCTTCTCCGTGGCCCGCTGGCCGCCCGCCGTGTACGTGTAGCTGTTCCAGTACGGAGCCGCGCCGTCGAGGTTGGCGGCGGTGCGCCCGGTCGGGTTGCAGTCGGCGGTCTTCGGGGTCCAGGCCTCGGTCATCCGGCGCTGCGCGTCGTAGGAGAAGCACTGGTTGTCGGCCTTGGTGAACCCGCTCAGCGGAGCCGAGTCGAAGATCGACAGGACATTGCCCGCCTGGTCGTAGCTGTAGGTCAGCTCTTGCAGCATGCCGTTGTGCGTCTGGTCGTTGACCGTGGACCGCAGCAGGCGGCGGGTGCCCTCCTCGTAGGTGTTGCCGACGAACGTCTTGCGCACACCGGCGGCCGCGGAACGGGCCAGGGTGAGCTGGTCGATGTCACCCAGCGGGGAGTACGACACGTTCTGCACGTAGTCGGTGGTTCCGGAAAGCCCCTTCGGGAGACCGAAGTTGTTGTAGCTCACCTGGAGGGTCTCCGCGGGCAGGCCCGCGGCAGCCGGTCCGGCCACGGTGTTCGGGGAACCGTCCAGCCGGTAGGTCGCCGTCGTGTCGGTGGTGGCGGCGATGGCGCCCGAAGTGACGAGCGGGTCGTCGGCGGGCAGGGTCAGCCGGTTCGTCGAGGGACGGCCCAGGACGTCGTACGCGGTGACCGACTTCGTGTAGGCCTTCCCGGTCAGGCCGCCCTCGTAGCGGGTGGAGGCCGAAGGGGAACCCTTGCGGACCGTGTCGTACGTCCACGCCGCGAGCTTGTTGGCGTCGGACTTCGGCGACTTCCACAGGCCCGTCTTACGGCCGAGCTCGTCGTAGCTGTACTCCAGGACCGTGTTGCGGGCGTCCTTGGACGTCGCGATCTGGTCCAGGACGGTGTACGTCGTGGTGCCCTTGCCCTTGTCGGGGTCGGTCGTGGTCACGGCCCGGCCGAAGAGGTCGTAGCCGTACGTCCACTTCGCGTTGTCGGGGCCCGTGATCGCGGCCTGCTTGCCGTCGACGGTGTAGGTGTTGCTCACACTGGTGTAGGACGTGCCGGGTGCGGTCCCCCCGTAGGCGGGGTCGTTCGGCGTGGTCCCGCCGTAGGTGCGGGTCTCCGCGGTCCGGCCCAGCGCGTCGACGATCGTACGGGTCGCGTTGCCGCCCTGGACGGCCGTCGAGGCGGTCGAGTCACCGGTGTAGCTGGTGGTCGTGGACTGCTTCTGCACGCCGTAGACGAGCAGGGTGCTGGTCGTGGGGCGGCCGAGGCCGTCGAAGACGGTCTGCGACTGGGCGGGGGTGCTGCCGTACTCGGCGCGGGCGTAGACGCCTTCCGGCGCCTTGTCCTTGTCCCAGATGTCCGCGTAGGACTCGTAGGCCAGGCCACGGGAGTCGTAGCGGGTGTCGGTCAGGATCCGGCCGCCGTTCGACGACGGGGTCTGGGTCTGCAGCGGACGCAGGAGCGCGTCCGCGATCGTGTAGACCGTCTTGTAACTGCCGTCGGGCACGAGGGCGCCGACCGAGGTCCACGGCTGCTTGCCGCGCTCCAGCAGGTAGCCGTACTTGACGTTCGGAGTCAGGGACTGGCCCCGGTTGGGCAGCCAGGTGGCGGTCACACGGCCCAGGCCGTCGTAGGTGTTGAAGGTCGAGCCCATGTTGGCGTCGATGGAACGCACGATGGATCCGCGCAGGTCCGTGTACGTGTACGTCCTGTGCTGCTGCGCGTTGGAGGCGAGCTTCGGCCCGGTGATCACCGTGACTTCGAGCGGGCCCGCGGCGGCCGGTGTGTAGCTGGTCGTGGTCGTGTTGCCGCCGGCGTCGGTGGCGGTCAACGGGCGGCCGAGCTTCGAGGTCGCCGTGTCGTACGTGGTCTTCGCGGTGGTCTGCCAGCCGGCGGCGCCGACCGGGTTGCGGTCCGCGGTGCCGCTGGCGGCCGGGTAGGCCTGGGCGCGCCCGGTCCACGTGGCCAGGCCCAGGGTGGGGGTCTGGTTGGCGGTCCAGGCGGTCGCGGTGGTGTCGTCGTACACGGTGGCCGTGTCGGACAGGACGTCACCGCGGGTCGCCGAGTTGGCGGGGAGGGTCAGCTTGTCGTCGGTGACGGAGCACTCCGCCGCGACGGTGCGGGTGCGCGAAGGCAGGCCGGTGAAGCCCTTGGCGTCATTGCGCGCGTACCAGGTGCGGGTGCACGACTCGTCGCCGGTCTTGGCCGTGTCTCCGGCCGACGAAGTCTGCGTCTGCAGGCCGTAGTCGTCGTACGCGCTGTCGGCGCGGGTGGACCGCCAGGTGTTGGAGGCGGTCAGGAAGGTGTGGCCGTAGGTGGTCCCCGTGCGGACGTAGTGCGCCTTGGTGTTGGCGTACGACTTCTGCTGGCTGGCGGTCTCCTTGCTCCAGGGGTCGGTCACCGACACGGAGGCCGGGGTGGCCCCGTCGTAGGTGATCTCCTGCCGCAGGAAGCCGGAGTATTGCTCGTCGTCGTTGATCGCGGGGATCGTCAGGCCGGACACCGGGACGGCCGCGACCGTGGTGGTGCGGGTGGCGGTGGTGCCCTTGCGCTTGTCGCCGCGCATGCCCTGCATGAAGACCTTCACGGCCTTGGAGCGGGTCTTGCCGAGGGCGCCGGTGTAGGTGGTGACCTTGCCGTAGCCGCGCCACTCGGACCAGGTCCGCTCCTTCTCCGGCGTCAGCGGGTCGTCGTTGTGGTGCCAGCCCGGGTTCGCGTACTCGTACGAGTTCTCGACGAGGTCGTTCTGGCCGGCCGGGTCGGCGATGGTGACGGCCGCGACGTTGTACTTGTGGAACCAGTCGAGCTTCGGGTCACCGCCGTTGATCGGCCAGTACACCGGATAGCAGGACAGCGCGTTGTCGTCCTCGGCCACCGGCATCTTCGAACCGCGCACGCACTCCGGGTTCGAGAGCGTGACCGTGGTGATCGCGCCCGTCTCCGAGGTGATCGTGTTGATGCGCGGACGGTTCAGCGGAACGATGTTGTCCCCGTCCACATCCACCCGGTTCGGACGCATGTGGTAGGTGAAGTCCACCGGCGGCACATCGACGGTCCCGCCGTTCTTGCCCGTGCGCTTGATCGACTTCAGGACCAGGGTCTGGTCACTGGTGTCACCCAGGTCACCCGCGTCCAGGTACTCCTGGGTCAGGTCGAACACGTCCACCAGCGCGTAGTTGTCCGGCTCCAGCGCCGTCGACCACGCGTGGGTCTGCACGTTCACCATGCGCTTGCGCGTGAAGAAGGCCGGGCCCTGGGCCTTGCACTCCTTCTCCGTGGCCGAGCAGATGGAGTCGAAGGGAACATCGGGCCAATGGTCCGAGGTGTCCTTCGTCAACGAGGCGCAGCTCGCCGCGAAGCAGCGCTCCTCGTAACCGAAGGTGACCTTGTGCGAGGGCGTGCCCGAGAAGACGGTGTCGGCGCGCTGGCCGTAGCGGATCTCGGAGAGGGTGCCGCCGCGGGTGTACGGGAGGAGCTTGGCCTCGTCGCCGTTCTTCGCGTAGTTGTTGGTCTCGGCCGCATACCAGTAGGTGGCCGCGTTGCCGTGGACGTCCTGGACCAGGTCCAGGTTCCAGCGCCAGGCCTGGGTCTCGTGGCGGTCGGCGAAGGTGGAGCCCTTGGTGTAGCCGGGCTCGCCCGAGTCGTCGCCGAACACCGGCGCGGACCAAGTCGAGTTGGTGCGCTCCGCGCCTGCGCCCGGGAGCTTGTTCAGGCCGAAGGTGTAGGTCGTGCCGTCACCGGTGAGCACCTTCCAGTACTCGCCGTCGTTGTCGCCGTTGTCGGCGCCGGTGGACCAGGTGACCTGGGAGGCGTCGTCGTCCTTCAGTCGCCACTTGCCCGTCGTGTCGTCCTTGACGAGCTCGCTGGACTTGCCGTTCAGGACGAGCGAGGCGTTCTCGTACTTCCAGCAGAGGTCGTGCTTGTCCTCCTGGCCGTCGTCGTCACAGGAGCCGTACTTGCGCTCGATGTAGGAGGAGGTCAGGTCGAAGCCCTCGCCGACCTGGGAGCCCTGGTTGTTGGAGTTCGCGGTCCGGCCGTCGATGCTGCCCGAGCTGTACGAGAACGACAGCGACGGCGAAGGGCCGGCCGCGGCGGGCGGAACGGCCACCGGGTAGGACCAGCTGAAGCCGCCGCCGGAGGAGCCGGACTCCCAACTGGAGGAGGCCGAGAGCGGGGTCGCCGCGAAGTCGCCGCCGCCCTGGGGGGAAGCGGTCTCCGACGCCATCACGGCGAAGACCGCCGGAGCCTGCGCCGGGGCCTTGGACGTGGACTTGGCCGCGGTCGGGGTTCCGGCGGAGAGCGAGGTGACATCGGCCGTCACCGTGCGGTTCTTCAGGCTGTTCGCCGAGGGCAGCGGGGTCGTCTTGCGGCACTCCGCCTTGTCGGGGGTGGTCAGCGCACACGCGGGCAGGCTGACCAGACCCAGGCGCGTGGACCAGCCACCACCCACCGCCGAGGCGAAGGAGCCGTAGTCCACGGTCAACTGCGCCGGACCGTCAGCCGTGTTGGTCGCGGTGAACAGGACACCGGTGATCCCGGCCTTCTCCGCCGCCTTCTGGTCCAGGACCTTGACCGTGGACTTGCCGCCCGCGCTGTCCGGGGAGGCCGCCGCGGGCGCTGCCGGGCCCTTGGGAACCGACGGGGACAGCAGCGGGCTCCTCACCCGCGCCGTGGACCGTACGTCGACCAGCGGGCGCGAGCCCGACCGCGCGGCCGAGCCCTCCAGCGTGGCCGCCTTCGGCCAGTCCGCCTTGGCCTCCGCCCGGGCCCGGTCCGCCTGGACCTTGTTCTCCGCCTTGTTCTTCGCCACCAACTCCACGGCAGCCTTCGCGCCCTGCGCGTTGACCGCCTTGACCTTGGCGTCCTTCGGCTTGGCGATCTTCGGGGCGCCGGGGAGGTCGGCGGCCTCCGCGGCCGGGGTCAGGATCCCCGGCACCGCGAGGGCGAGCGCCAGGGCGGCCGCCAACGGCAGCCGGTGGCGGAGGATCACTCCGCCTGGTGGTCGGATGGACACGAATGCTCCATGTGGATAGGTGTTTCGGGTACAGGTGAGGCCGTGGCCGCCCCCTTTCGGGGGCGGCCACGGCAAGTCATTGATGGAGGGGGAGGACGATCAGCTGCCGGCGCCGAAGACGACGTCGGAGACCTGCTGGGCGTCCTTCACCGCGCCGGACCACAGGCGCATGCCCTTGACCTCGCCGGGCAGGAAGCTGCCCCAGGCGCTGTCGGTGAAGCCCTTGCCGACCGCGAGCTCACCGGTGCCGGCGGCGGCCGTGTAGGCCTTGGGCTGGCTCTGGCCCGCGGCGCCGACGTAGAGGGTGATGGTGCCGTCCTGGGCGTTGTGGACGCCGGTCACCTGGACGCCCGCGTTGAGCTCGGCGGGCAGGTCGCTGGCCACCGAGGTGCCGGAGCCGTCGGCCGTCAGGCGGCCGAAGTGCCAGGTCCCCTCGGCGAAGGACAGCATCTTGGTCGGGTCCTGCTCGTCCGGCTCGGTCCGTACACCGGTCTTCTCGAACCACAGGCTCCAGGAGGATCCGGTGGCGGTGCGCTGGCCGATGACCTGGGCCTTGTATCCGTCCGGCTTCGTGAGCAGAGCGGTGTTGTCGAGCCTGGCCTCGGCCGTCACCGTGAAGGAACCGGAGTCGTCGACGACCGGGCCGGCGGCGGTGGCCGCCTGCGTGGTGCCGTTGAGCTTCAGCGCGCCCTCGTTGAGGGTGGTGCCGGTCGTCGCCGTCAGGGCGCGGCCGTTGCCGGAGGTGTCGGTGAAGACCGGACCGGTCTGGGAGAGGTCCCAGGCGCCCGCCAGGTCCACGAACGGCTTGCCGGTCGCGGGGTCGATGAGGGAGGCGTCCTGCTTGACCGCGGACTCGCTGAGCTCGTCCTGCCAGGCCTTGACCTCGTCGACACGGCCCGGAAGGAAGTCGGTGAGGGCACCGCGGTGCTTGATCGCGCCGAAGTTCATGGGACCGGTGGTGGCGATCGGGTTGGTCACGGTCATCTGGCCCTCGAGGCGCCCGTTGACGTACAGCTTCGCGAGGTCCGTGGACTGGTTGTAGGTGGCCGCGACGTGCGTCCACACTCCGGCCTGCGCCGGGGTCGTTCCGGTGACCCGGCCGATCGTCAGTTGGCCCTCGGTGGTGTCCTCCGTGGCCATCTGGATCATCCACGGCTTGCCGGCCCACGCGGTGATCGCGACGCCGCTCATGTTCGTACCCGCCTGACCGAACACCGTGGAGTTCTTGTCCGTGCGGTCCAGGCGGACCCAGCCCGCGACGGTGAAGGAGGAACGGGTGTCGATGACCGGCTTGGAGGTGGAGGCGTACTGGGTGCTGGTGCCGTTCAGCAGCAGCGTCCGGTCCTCGTGGACGGTGGGCGTCTTCAGCCCGCCGCGACGGCCGTTCTCGGTGCGCAGGCTGCCCGCGGACAGGTCCGCGTTGTTCTGGAGGGTCGCGTTCGTGGTCGAGGTGTCGATCGCCTGACCGTCGTACTCGTCGAAGTTCCAGTAGCCGACCGGACCGGGGCCTTCCTTGACCACGAAGTCGACGATGCTGGTGGCGCCCCAGCGGCCCAGGGAGTCCTTGGCCTTCACGTTCAGCTTCATCGTCCCGGACAGCGGCGGGGTGATCGAGACGGTCGGCTTGGCGCCGGCGATCTCGGCCCACGAGGTGTCCGTCGACAGCTTGTACTGGTAGGCCGTGTTCGTGTCACCCGAAGCCGGGCCGAAGGTGAACTGACCGGCCTGGTTGGGCTTGCCGGCCGCCACGCAGGCGGTGCTGGTGCAGGCGCTGTACGGGGTTCCGAAGGTGACTGCCGGGGCCTTGGGGGCGCTGGAGTCGACCTTGAAGTAGCAGTCCGCGCTCGGGTTGCTGGTCCGTTCGTGACCGTCCGCGTACGACCGGGTCCAGGTCCGGAACCGGTACTGGGTGCCGTCCGCCAGAGCGGCGGGCGGATCGCTGGTGACCTTGACGTTGTCCCCCACGAAGCCCGAGGCGGGCCGCTGGACGTAGTTGGCGTCGGCCGCGTTGGCCTTGACCGGGGTCCAGGTGCCGTTGGTCTCCTTCTTCTCGGTCTGCATGAGGATCCGCAGCGAGGCGCCGGCCTCGCCGCCCCACACGGTCTCGGTGATCGCGGTCAGCGCCGGAGTCGGGTCGGAGACCACGCTCGGGCTGGCGGCGTCGTTGGAGCACACCTGACCGGAGCCTGCGATCAGGCCCACGTAGATGGGGGTGTTGGGCTTGCCGATGTAGTCGACGGACAGCACCGCGTCGTTGCGGAAGCGCTTCCACGCCGAGGTGTCCGACTCGTCCTCCGCCCGCAGCTTCCCACGGCTCCCACCCCCCGGGCCACTCCTCGTAGACCGGCGCCCGCGGCTAGGCCGTCTCTTTCGGATCTTGTCGGCCGAGCTCGCGGCGTCTGGTGCCGTGCATGGCAAGGCGGAGGGGCGCTGCGTGTACTGGACGTACTCGGGCGTCCCGCCAACGCGGCCAGGCGCGGTGCCAGGCGTCGCGGGCCCGGCAAGATCCGAAAGAGACGGCCTACGGCACCGCCTGCTGGTGCAGGCGGCGCCAGTGGCCCGCGAGGTCGTCCACGCAGGTGGTGACCGAGTCGAGGGCCATCGTCGCGCGTGAGTCCCGGTCGTAGCGGTTCCACCGTGGCACGGGGCGGTCGTTGGGGTCGCCGGTGCGGATGAAGGAGATCCAGGCCGCGTGCATGGTCGAGGCCAGGCCGTCCCGGACCCTGGGGGCCAGCCCCGCGAGGAAGGGCGCCTGCGACCACTTGTCGAAGTTGTCGAAGGCGAAGGGCAGTTCCAGGCAGTGCGCGGCCCCGAGCCGGCCGCCGTGCGCGGGCGTCGGCAGGTTGAACTGGTACGCCCAGACCGGCCGCCCGCGGTCCGCCCGCCGTTCGGCGAACGCCAGGGCGGGCATGCGGAACAGGTCGTCGCTGATCAGGTCCATGAGCACGTCCACCGGCCGCGCGCCCGGCCGGGCCTCCTCGTACGCGGTGTAGGCCTGGCCGGCCCGGTTCCCGAAGGTGTCCCGGACCCGGGCGAGGACCTGGTCCTTGGTCGAGGCGGCGTACGGCTCGCTGAGCCCGAAGGCGAAGTTCGCCTCTTCCCTGGTCCAGCCGATCAGTACGTCGATGTCCGCCCCGGCCCCGCCGAGCAGTAGCTCGGCGGGGTCGCGGTCCAGGGTGACGCCGTCGAGCACGGGCAGGAACGGGGTGGACCAGTACCCCCACCGCCCGGTACGGCCGAACATCTCGAAGGTGGCGGCGACCAGGCGGGGCCAGGGCGCGGCCCGCAGCTCCGCCACGTCCTTGGCCCCGAGGATGTCCATGAACTGTGCGGTGCGCTGGAGCGACTCGGCGCGGGTGGGGACCTTCAGCCCGAGCGGCGGGCTCTGCAGGATGGCCCGCCGGAACAGCGGGCGGCCCTTGGGCCGGGCACCGGCCAGCGCCGCGACCGAGAACGCGCCGCCGGACTGGCCGGCGAGGGTGATGTCGTCCGGGTCCCCGCCGAAGGCGGCGATGTTGTCCCGGACCCAGCGCAGGGCGGCGAGCTGGTCGGTGAGCCAGAAGTTGCCGCCCGCCCCCTCCTCGCCGAAGTAGAGGTAACCCAGCGGTCCCAGGCGGTAGTTGACGGTGACGACGACGAGGTCGCCGTCGCGCGCGAACGTATCGCCGTGGTAGCCCGGCATCGAGCCGGATCCCGAGATGAACCCGCCGCCGTGGATCCACACCAGCACCGGGCGTTTGGCGCCGTCGGCCGCGGGGGTCCAGACGTTGAGCGTCAGGCAGTCCTCGTCGAAGGGGGGCGATCCGTGCGTTCCGAGCACCTGGTCGCCCCCTTCCCGGTAGGGCTGCGGTGCGCTCGGGCCGAAGGCGGTGGCGTCACGCGTGCCCTGCCATCCGGGGTGCGCCGCCGCCGGCCGCCAGCGCAGCGCGCCGACCGGCGGGGCGGCGTAGGGCACGCCCTTGAACACGGAGAGGCCCCCCTCCCTGCTGCCGAGGAGCCGGCCCGCGGGCAGTGCCACGACGGGCGGGGGCTGCTCCCCGCGCGGGGCGGCCTGCGCGGCGTTTCCGGCCGGCAGGCCGGTGATCAGTGCGGCGCCCGCCAACACCCCGGTGTTCCTGAGGACTTTGCGGCGCGATGGATCGTCGGTCACGGTGCTTCACTCCCTGACTGGCCATGGGCCCGCTGCCGTCACGGCATAGCGTTAATTTGACGAGGGTCAGTGTTAGGGCATAGTGCGCGGCGAGGTCAAGGGTGCGGACCTGTTGCGTGGTGAGATATCGAGAAGTCTTGACGGTCGTCGCATTTACGCGATAGACACGTGTCACCTCCTCCACCCCCCCCAGCAAACTCCGGCCCTCCGGGACCGGTTGACAACGTTCGGAGTCCCCATGGCACGTCGTTTTCATCCCGTCGGTCTGGTCGCCTCAGCGACGGCCCTCCTGCTGGCCACGGCATGTGGTGGTGCCAGCCTCGGAACGGACGGAGGGGACAAGAGCACCGGGCCCGTGAAGATCGGGCTCCTCGTCCCGCAGTCGGGGACCTACAAGGCGCTCGGCGACGACATGAAGCAGGGCTTCGAGCTCTACGTCGCCCAGCACGGCGGCAGACTCGGCGGCCGCGAGGTGGAGATCGTGGTCGCGGACGAGGGGGAGACCGCCGACTCCGGCAAGGCGGCGGCGGAGAAACTGGTCAAGCAGGACAGGGTGCTGGCCGTGAGCGGGGTGGTGAGCTCGGCCACCATCAACGGCGTCAAGGACCTCTTCGAGACCGGAAAGGTCCCGCTCGTCGGCTCGAACGCCTCGCCCACGACGCTGACCGGGACCAAGTACATCTGGCGCACCTCGTACGTCAACGACGAGCCCGGCAAGGCCCTCGGCAAGCACGTGGCCGAGCAGGCCGGCGGCCCGGTCTTCCTGATCGCCGCGGGATACCAGGCGGGCAAGGACGAGGTGGAGGGCTTCAAATCCACCTTCCTGCCGGCCGGCGGGAAGATCGCGGGGGAGGAGGTCTACACACCGTTCCCCGCCACCAAGAACTTCCAGCCGTACCTCGCGCAGATCGAGAAGTCCGGGGCGAAGGCCGTCTTCTGCTTCTACGCGGGCGGCGCGGCCGTCGACTTCGTCAAGCAGTACCGGGACTTCGGACTGGCCGGCAAGATCCCGCTCTACGCGCCCGGCTTCCTCACCGAGGGCGGGGTGCTCAAGGGCCAGGGGGACGCGGCCGAAGGCGTCCTCACCGCGCTCAACTACGGCGCCGACCTGGACAACGCCGCCAACAAGCGCTTCGCGCCGGTCTACACGAGCGCCTACGGATCGGTCCCGACCACCTACGCGATGGCCTCGTGGGACGCGGCGCAGGTCCTCGACCGGGCGATCGGGGCCGCCGGCCCCGAGGTGACCCCGGAATCGGTCAACGCCGCGATCGCCCGGGTGGGGGACATCGACAGCCCGCGCGGCACCTGGCGGTTCAACGCCACGGGCACGCCCGTCCAGCCCTGGTACCTGCGCGAGGTCAAGCAGGGTGCCAACACCGTGACCTCCGAGCTCGGCCGGCTGGGCGGCTGACATGACCGGATGGTTGGACGGCAACTTCGTCAGCGTCATCGACGGAGTCGCCTTCGGTCTGCTGCTCTTCACGATCGCCGTCGGCCTCTCACTGGTCTTCGGCATGATGGACGTGCTCAACCTGGCCCACGGCACGCTCTACCTCGCCGGGGCCTACGTCGCCTACGCGCTGTCCGACGGGACCCTCCCGGGTCTGCTCCTCGCCCTGGCCGCCGGCGCCCTGGTGGGCGCCGCGGGCGGCGTGGCGCTGACGTTCCTCACCCAGCCGCTGGCCCGGCGCGGGCACCTGGACCAGGCCGTGCTGACGCTCGGGATCACCTTCATCGTCGCCGACCTCCTCGCCGCGGCCTTCGGCGGCGAGGTGCTGCCCACGGACCCGCCGACCTCGCTGCGCGGGACCGTGGACCTCCTCGGCCACGCCTATCCGGTCTACCGGCTCGTCTTCATCGGCGTCGCCGCGGGCCTGGCCGCCCTCGTCTACCTCCTGTTCGAACGCAGCTCGCTCGGCGCGCTGGTCCGGGCCACCGTCGCGGACCGGGACATGGTCCGCGCGCTGGGCGTCGACGTCCGCAAGGTCCTGTACGGGGTCTTCGCGCTCGGCGCGGCCCTGGCCGCCGTCGGCGGCGTCCTGGGCGCCCCGATCCTGGGGCCGGGGCCGGGCGTCGACGAGACCGTGCTCGTCCTCTCCCTCGTCGTCGTGGTGGTGGGCGGCCTCGGCTCCGTGCGCGGCGCGCTCGCCGGCGCGCTCCTCATCGGCCAGGTGCAGACGCTCGGGGTGGCGCTGCTCCCCGACTACGCCCCCTTCCTGCTCTTCGGCACCATGCTGGTCGTGCTCGTGGTCCGCCCGAACGGCCTGGTCTCCTCGGCGGTGCGCACATGAGCCCCGCCGGATCCACCGCACCTGCCGCATCCACCGCACCCAACGCATCCGCCGCACCCGCCGGATCCACCGCACGGCGGCTCACGGCGGGCGCCGTCGCCGCCGCGCTCGCATCGGCCCCCTTCGTCCTCGGGCCGTACGCCGTCGGCACCCTGTCGCGGATCCTGGTGTTCGCCCTCCTCGCCCTGAGCGTGAACCTGCTCACCGGCCTGACCGGACTGCCGACCCTCGGCCAGTCGGCCTACTTCGGCGTCGGCGCCTACACCGCGGCCATCGTGGCGACGCGCCTCACCGACATCGGGATACTCCAACTCCTCCTCTCCGCCGCGGCCTCCGCGCTGGTGGCCGCGGTCACGGGCTGGCTGGCCGTCAGGGCGCGCGGCGTGGTGTTCCTCATGCTGACGCTGGCCATCGGCGAGATCGCCTACAGCGCCGCCGTGGACTGGAAGCCGGTGACGAACGGCAGCGACGGCATCTCGGGCATCCCGCCCGTCGTACCGCTGCCCGGCATGCCCGCGCTGGAGCTCGACGGGCTGGTCTACTTCTACGTCCTGGCCGTCTTCCTGCTGCTCTTCGCCGCCGTCCGGCGCCTGGGCGCCACACCGTTCGCCCTCGCCCTGCGCGGAATCCGCGACAACGAGCGCCGCATGAGCGCCATCGGCTACCCCACCCGGCGGTACGCCCTGGCCGTCTACTGCGTCGCCGGGGCGCTCGCCGGCGTCGCCGGCGCCCTGTGGGTGTCGGTGCAGCGGTTCGTCTCGCCCGCCGACGCCGGATTCGAGATCGCCGCCCTCGCCCTGCTGGCCGTCGTCATCGGCGGCTCCGGCTCGATGTGGGGGGCCTGCGCGGGCGCCGCGCTCGTCTGGCTGACCCGCGACTACCTCGGCAACCTCGAAGCCGTCGCCGGCCGCGGACCCCTGCTGCTCGGCCTGTTCTTCGTCGCCGCCGTCTACACACTGCCCCGGGGGCTGGCCGGCGTACGGCTCCCGCCCGGGCTGACCCGAAGGAGGACGGCATGACGGATCCCGATCCACTGGAACTACGGGGAGTGTCACGGCACTTCGGCTCCTTCAAGGCCGTGGACGACGTCGCCCTCACCGTGCGGGCGGGGGCGCGGCACGCGGTCATCGGCCCGAACGGCGCGGGCAAGTCCACCCTGTTCGGCCTGATCTCCGGAACACTGGCGGCCACCGCGGGTCACGTCCTGGTCGCCGGCCAGGACGTGACCCGGCTGCCCGTGGACCGCCGGGTGGCCCTCGGCGTCGCCGCGACCTTCCAGCACTCCAGCCTCTTCCTGCGCGAGAGCGTCCTGGAGAACGTCCTGCTCGCCGTCCTGCGCCGGGCCGGCGGCGGCCTCGGCGGCTGGCGCAAGGTGAGCGCCCGGGCCGAATCCGCCCTGCGGGCGCACGAACTGCTCGAGCGGGTCGGCCTGCCCGGCCGGCACGGGATCGCCGCGGGAGAGCTTTCGCACGGAGAGCGCCGGCAGCTGGAGGTCGCCGTCGCCCTGGCCACCGAACCCCGGCTGCTGCTCATGGACGAGCCGGCCGCCGGAATGTCCCCGGCGGAGACGGCCCGGCTCACCGAGCTCATCGCCGCCCTGCCCGCCGAAGTGACCGTACTGCTCGTCGAACACGACCTCGACATGGTCTTCGAGCTCGCCGACACGGTGACGGTCATGTACCTCGGCAGACACCTCATGACGGGCTCCCCGGACGAGGTACGGGCCTCCGCCGAGGTCCGCCGCGCCTATCTCGGCACCACGGAGGCCGCCTCGTGAACCCCTTCTTCAGCGTGCGCGGGCTGCGCTCCGGCTACGCCGGGGGGACCGTCCTGGACGGCATCGACCTCGACCTCGAAGCCGGCGGGACCCTCGCCGTCCTCGGGCGCAACGGCGTGGGCAAGACCACCCTCGTCTCCACCGTCATGGGCCTCGTCCGGCCGTACGAGGGCAGCGTGCGCCTCGACGGCCGGGACCTCGCCGGCTCCCGCGTCGACGTGATCGCCCGCGCGGGGGTCGGCGTCGTCCCGCAGGGGCGCCGGGTCTTCGCGCCGCTCACCGTGGCCGAGCACCTCGCGATCGCCTCCCCGCGCCGCGCCGCACGGGGGCCGTGGACCCGTACCCGCGTCCTGGACCTGCTGCCGAGGCTGGGGGAGCGGCTCGGGCACCGCGGCGACGAGCTCTCCGGCGGGGAGCAGCAGATGCTCGCCATCGCCCGGGCCCTGCTGGGCAACCCGCGCCTGCTGCTCCTCGACGAGCCGTCCGACGGCCTCGCCCCCCTCGTCGTCGCCCAAGTGGGGGAGGTGATCCGCGAGGTGAGCGCGCAGGGCGTCTCGGTGGTCCTCGTCGAGCAGAACCTCGGCCTCGCCCTGTCGGTGGCCCGCGACGTCGCGGTCATGCGCAAGGGCCGCATCGTCCACCGGGCGTCCTGCGCGGAGTTCGCGGCCCGCCCCGAGGACAGGAGACGTCTGCTGGGGGTCGACTGACGGGCCGCGCGCCCCCTTTCCCCGTGCCGGGCGTCAGCCGGCCTGGACCGTGACCGTGCGGCCCGGGGCCACGACCGTGCTCGCGTACGTGTAGGTCACCCCGTCGACCACCTTGGTGCGGGCCGGCCGGGCCACCCCGTCGACCGTGACCGTGGCGTACGCACCGGGGAAGCGGGCCTCCCAGGTGTACGGGGAGCTGCCCGAGCCGTGCGTGAGCGAGGACTTGGCCGCGCCGTCGTGGCGCAGGGAGAAGGCCGAGTCGCCGATCCGGAGGTCCTCGATCCGCAGCCAGTCCATGCCCGAGGGCAGCCGCGACCGGGTGCTCAGGGTGCGCGCCGGCGCGTCGGGGACGACGCCCATCAGGCCCTCGACGGTCTGGCCGAGCAGGGTGAAGGAGACCTCGGGGTAGTCCCCGTTGGTGCCCTGCTTGGCGTTGACGTGCTGGACGTCCTTGTGGTCGTAGACGTCCTTCATCCACTTCCAGGCGGTGTCGTTGCGGTTGTTCCGGAAGAAGGTGTCCGGCAGGTAGGTGAGGGCTTCGATGTTGGACGGCCGGCCCGCGCCGGAGGCCTGCTGGTCGATGTAGTCCAGGTAGGCCTCGCGGCGGGGGCCGGGCTCGATGATCTGCTTCATCGGCATGAACCAGCTGTTCTCCTTGCCCCAGCCGGTCAGGGCCCGCCCGTCCGTGGTGTAGCCGCGGACCATGGCCGCGCCGGAACCCGTGCCGCTCCAGGTCGAGTTGAAGTACGCCTTCAGGTCCCGCGCCTTGGCCTCGTACCGGTCGGCGAGCGCGCAGTCCCCCTTGGATCGGGCGAGCGAGGCCATCGCCAGGTACGCCTGGTACTGGGAGCCGATCGCGTCGCCGGCCTCCGCCAGGGGCTCGCTGCTCTGCTCGTTGTAGCTGGCCGTGCCCTGGAAGATGCCCTTGCCCGTGCCCTCGGCGACCTTCACCGCGCCGTTGTCCTTGAGGCCGTCGTGCAGGGTGACGAACTCGTCGGTGGCGCGGCGGTAGAAGTCCCACAGGGCCGGGTCGTCGAGGTAGGAGCGGTCACCGCTCCAGCGGTAGGCCTCCTCGGACTTCTGCACCAGCTCGAAGGTGGCGGGCACCTCGCGGACGAAGTTCGTGGGGCTCCTGTAGTCGATCGAGAGGTAGGTCTTCGCGTCGAAGTTGAGCGCCCACGCCGGGTAGTACTTGTGCGCGGGGGTGGCGGAGGCGGCGAAGGAGCGGAGCATCGCCTTGTTCTCCGCGTGCAGGCCGAGGACCCCGGCGCCGGCCAGTTGGTGGGCCATGTCGCGCGAGTAGTACCCGCTGCGGTTGGCGTAGCCGGCCCAGTAGGAGGCGGCGTAGGTGCCGGTGCCGCTGCCGGCGGTGTTGTTCTCGTCCACGTTGAGCGGGCCCTGGGTGCCGGGAAGCTGGACCCAGCTGTTGGCCTTGCGCTTGGACCAGTCGAACATCTCGACGATCTTCGGGTCGGAGGAGGTGACCCGGGGGTCCGCGGGGGAGGCGCTGGCGTCGGCCGGCACCTCGATCTTCAGGGGTTCGGCGGCCTGAGGCGGGGCTGCGGGCGGCCCGGACGGCCCGGCTCCAGGCCCGCCGGCGCATCTACCGGGACCTGTCGGGCGTGCGCAGCGAGTTCCAGCGGGCGCTGCCCGAGCCGCCGCCGACCGGGGAGAGGACCGAGGCCTCGTCCACCGTGGGGGCCGACGGGGGGTTCAGTTGGGCCGGGGTGTTGGCCCTGCGGACGCCCCGGGCCAGGCCGCGCAGGTCCTCGGCGATCGCCGCGACCTCCTCGGAGCCCGGGGGCTGCGCGCCGTGGTTGACCCGGACCCGGGCGGCCGTCGTCGCGTCGACGATCCGCTCCACGGCGACGACCAGCGGCCACCACGCGGCGGCCCGCTCCCCGGTCGGCGGCGGCTCGGTCAGCGCCCGCTGGAACTCGCTGCGCACGCCCGACAGGTCCCGGTAGATGCGCCGGCGGGCCTGGAGCCGGGCCGTCCGGGCCGCCCGCAGCCCCGCCTCCGTGTCGGGGTGGCCGCCGAACGCCCGCTCCACGTACCGGGCCGCGTCGTCCACCGTGTCGGCGAGCCGGTCGCCGATCCGGGTGTGCCAGCTCTCGGGCCACAGGAGGTACCCCGCCACCAGCGTGATCGCGCAGCCGATCATGCTGTCCAGCAGCCGGGGCCGGATCAGGTCGAAGCCCTGGTGGTTGAGCAGGTCCGAGAGGAGCAGGATCACCGGGGTGATCGCGGCCGTCTGGAAGGCGTACCCCTTGACGGAGAAGGCCGGGATCAGTGCGGCGAGGAGCACCATCACCGGTACGTCCCACCAGCCGCGCGGCACCTCCGCGAGCACGGCGGCCGCGACGACCAGCCCGACGGCCGTGCCCAGCGCGCGCAGCACCGCCCGGGAGAACACCGAGCCGAAGTCGGGCTTGAGGACGAAGGTGACGGTCAGCGCGACCCAGTAGGACCGCTCGATCTCCACGACGGACACCAGCGCCTGCGCCAGCCCGATGCACAGCGCGAGCCGCAGCCCGTACCGCCAGGAGGCCTCGGAGAACATCATGTCGCGCACCGCCCGGCGGGCCCGGACCCCCAGCGCGGAGGGCCGGCCGAGCCGGTCGTCGACGTTGTACGGGTCCGGCTCGGCCAGCAGCACGATGGTCGCCGCGTGCCGCAGGGCCGCGTCGATGGCCCGCTCGGACTGGCTGTCCGGCGCGGGCAGGTCCAGAACGGGGGTTCCGGTGCGGGCCTCCTCGACGGCCGCCGCCATCTCCCGTACGGCCGCCGGGATCTCGGGGGCCAGGGGCTTGCGGCGCAGGTGGGCCGCGGGCGCGGCCTCGACCAGCGGGATCAGCACGTTGAGCTGGGCCAGCATCCGCACGAGCGAGGGGCTGCGCCCGTGCACCCGGGCCCGCCGGCCGAGCACCAGGTCGTAGGCCTGGTTCAGGGCCTGGGTGACCTGGTGGCGGCGCTCCTCGTACGCGGGTCCCGGACTGCCCGCGGCCTCCAGGGAGTCGGCCACCGCCCGGTAGGCGGCGGCGACGGCGGAACGTTCCGGCTGCCGGCCGCGCAGCGGCCACCCCAGCAGGCTCAGGGCGAGGACGAACAGCCCGCCCGCGCTCAGCAGCAGGGGCGCCGTCCACCAGGGCTCGGGCATCGGCAGGCCGGCGCCGACCACGGCGTACAGCAGGAGCATCAGCCCGGAGACGGAGGCGACGGTGCCGATGGAGGAGATCATCCCGGAGACCAGGGCGATCAGGGTGAGGACGCCGACGGCGACCCAGCCGTGCCCGAACACCAGGGTGCCCAGCGCGACGCCGACGGCGCCGAAGAACTGCGGGACGGCGATGTTCAGGACGCGCATCCGGTAGGCGTCGGCGGTGTCGCCGATGACCCCGGACAGGGCGCCCATGGAGACGAGCGCGCCGTACTCGGGCTCGTCGAGGGCGAAACCGACGGCCAGCGGGGCGGCCATGGCGATGCCCGCGCGCAGGACGGCGGCCCACGGGATCGGGGCGGTGGTGGGCCGCAGCCCCGTCAGGAACCAGCCGGGCGGAGCCGGCGGCCGGGGCCGTCCGGGAGGTATCTCTTCGGTGCGTTCGGTGCTCATGCCCGTTTCCGTACTCATTCCCGTTTCCGTGCCGCCGCTCGCGAATCGGTTCTTCTGGGTCGTTCTACGGATTTGCGCGCCATTGTCTTCCTTCCGAGCTTATGGGGTGCGGCGCAGTCGGCCCGTCAGCCAGGCGGCCAGCGCGGCGGCGAGCCCGACGGCCAGCACCACCCAGGCGGTGGTGCGCAGGAACGCGGTGAGCGCGTCGTACACCGCCTCGGCGGCCGCCCGGTCGATGTCGGCCGGCAGGTCGTCCAGGGTGAGGCGGCGGCACAGCGCCACGGCCGCCCACAGCAGCAGGGCCCCGGCCGCGAGCCCCAGCCCGGTGGCGAGCACGGCGCGGCGGCGCCGGACGGCGACGGCGATGGCCGTCGCGGCCAGCAGCACGGTGAGCACGGGGAGCCAGACTCCGGCGATCTGCAGCATGCGGAAGCCCTTCCGGAGCGCGCCGAGGTTGTCGTACTCCATGACCTTCACCGACAGGTGCGTCACCGGGATGCGGTCGGCGAGCGGCACCCCGTTGTCCACGAGATCGCCCTTGACCTGGGCGATGACGGGTGCGAGATCGATGCTGACGGCGTTGCCCTGCCCGGTGGTGAGCGCTTCGAGGAACGCCCCGTGGGCGGCGCGGTTGGCCGCGTCCCAGGCGGTGCGGTAGGCGGAGGTGCCGACGAAGGACTGCAGGGCCTCGCCGAGCAGGGCGTCGATCCCGCCCTGGAAGGGGCCCGCGTCGATCTGCCCGGAGAGGGCCCGGCCGGCCTGGGTGACGACGACGTTCTGCACGGCGGGGTTCGAGGCGAGCGGGGACATGGCGGCGGTGTACCGGTCGGCGTCGCCGAGCTCGCGGTCGGCCCAGTACGCGACGGCGCTCGCGGGCACCAGGAGGGCCACGAGCGCGATGAGTACCGCCGAGAGGAAGGTCCGCACGTCACCAGGGAAATGCGGCCGCGCGCGCGGCGCGAGCGGGAGTACTGCGGGCGGGTGGCGCGCGTCGGCCTTGCGGGCGTCATTCTGGATATCTAATATCCAGATTATGAAGATGAGCGAGGGCGTCGAATGGGCCCTGCACAGCTGCCTCAACTTGGCCTGGAGCGGCCCCGACCGGGCCGTCTCGGCGCCCCGGCTGGCGGCCTGGCACGAACTCCCCGCCGCCTACCTGAACAAGCAGCTCCAGGCACTGGCCCGGGCGGGCATCGTCACCTCCACACCCGGCCCGCGGGGCGGCTTCCGGCTCGCCCGCCCCCTCGCCGCCATCTCGCTCATGGACGTGGTCGCCGCCGTCGAGGGGCCGGACGAGGCCTTCCGGTGCGCGGAGATCCGCCGCCAGGGCCCCGGCGGCGACCAGGCCGGGGAACCGCCCGCCGCCGAGGCCGGGGAACCGCCCGCCGCCGAGTGCGCCATCGCGCACGCGATGGGCCGGGCCGAGCTGGCCTGGCGCCGCGCACTGGCCGACCAGAACCTCGACGAGATCCGGCAGCAGGCCGAACGGCAGGCCCCCGGGGCCCCCGAGCGGCTCCGCGCCTGGCTCGCCACCACCCGCTAGCGGTGGGCGGCCGTCCGGCCGTCCACCGCCTCTGGACCACTGACCCAGGAGTGTGGAATGACGCGCAGCATCACCAACCCGGCAGGACTCCACGACCCCGCCGACTACGGCTACAGCCACATCGTGTCCGCACCCGGCGAGCAGGTCTTCATAGCCGGCCAGTACGGCTCCGACGAGACCGGCCACGTCGTCTCCGGCGACTTCGACGCCCAGGTCGGGCGGGCGTTCGCCAACCTCCGCACCGCCCTGGAGGCCGTCGGCCTCGGCCTCGGCGACGTCGTCCGCATCGGCACGTACGTCGTCGGACACGACCAGCCGAAGCTGGAGGTCCTCCTGAAGCACCTGCACGCCGCCTGGGGCACCGCGCTGCCCGCGCAGACGCTGATCGGCGTGGCCGCCCTCGCGCTGCCGGACATGCTCTTCGAGATCGACGCGGTGGCGGTGCGGGCGGCCCCCGGGGAGCGCTCCGCCGAGTGATCGCCGAGTGATCCAGTTGCCGGTCGGCGGCGGCGGGTGTGCCCTGGATGATGGGAGAGAGGAGCCCGTCATGGCACATGCGGCACCCACCGCCCCCCGGCGGCACCGGCAGACGGCGGTCGGCACGAGCCACCTGGACAAGGCCGCCCTGGCCCGCCCCCTGCTCATGGGGCTCGTCTACGGCGTCTACGCCGCCTTCATGAAGCGCCAGACGGGGCCCGTGGACGCGGGCA
Source organism: Streptomyces sp. ICC1 (assembly GCF_003287935.1). GTDB lineage: Bacteria > Actinomycetota > Actinomycetes > Streptomycetales > Streptomycetaceae > Streptomyces > Streptomyces tritrimontium. The sequence goes on along the minus strand of NZ_CP030287.1, from coordinate 7,720,300 downwards.
ACGTCTTCTACGGGATCCTGTGCGGCGCGATCTTCGCGGCCTGTCTGGTCGCCCTGGCCCGCATCGGCCCCCGGCTGAGGCGGGAGGTGCACGCGGCGATGTACGGAGCCTTCGCGGGCATCGCCTTCGGCTACCTCTACAGCCTCTCCGGCGAGAGCGTCCTCAAGTCCTCCGGCATCTCCCTGGTCGTCGGCGCGGGCGTCGGGATCGCGGCGTTCTACCGCTACTACACGCGTGAGCCGGCCTAGACGCGACGGAGAACACCGCCGCCCCGGTACACCGCGCGCTCGTGCGCGGGTGTCCGGGGCGGCGGTGTGCGGTCGTGGTTATCCCTTGGTGAAGTGGCCGAGGAGGTCGGTGATGACGTGGTTGGGGCCGCCGTAGCTGTTGAAGACGGCGACCTTGCCGTCGGTGACGGGGGTGGTGACGTGGTTGGGGACGGTGCGGCCGGGGATGGTGTTGAGGCTGCTGGCGTCCGTGCGGGTGGCGCCGAAGGCGTAGGCGGTGAGGAAGCCGGGGTCGGTGGTGTCGGTGGCGGTGAGGTTCAGGACCGCGCCCACCGAGTTCGCCGGGAGGCCGGAGATGTTGGTGGTGGCGCCGGGGGCGAGCTTGCCGGTGCTGCGGGTGTCCGCGAGGCGCTTGGGCACGACCGGCGTGAACAGCGCTTTGCCGTCCTTGCCGTAGTAGCCGACCGCGTCCAGGATCACGTGCGTGGAACCGGAGTTGGTGTAGAGGGTGATGGTGCCGTTCGGGCCGACCGGGACGATCGCCTGGTTCGACTTGTCCTTGCCGGGCTCCACGTTCAGGTTCGAGGTGGCCGGACGCTTCGCCGGATCCGGGTAGGCGATGACGTGCGCCTGCTCGGTGGCGCCCGTACCGGTCAGGTTCAGCGCGACCGCCGTGGCGTCGGCCGGGATGCCGTTGACGCCCGCGACCTTGACCGTACGGGTCTGGCCGCCGCCCAGGGCGCCGCCGGTGCTCCGGGTGTCGAGGGCCCGGGTCGGCGCGATCGGGGAGAACCGCTGGCCCGCGTTGGGTTGGTAGTAGCCGACGAAGTCCACGATCAGGTGGCCCTGGCCGGAGTTGAGCTGCGCGAGGATGCTGCCGACGTAGCCGACCGGCACGGTGACGGTGTTGGACGAGGTGCCGCCCGCGCGGACGTTGACGTTCGAGGTCGCCGGGCGGGGCTGGCCCGAGGGCCAGACGCTCAGGTGGGTGTCCTCGGTGGCACCCGTGACCGTCACGTTGAGGACCACCGAAGCCATGCTCGCCGAGTGCTCGTGGCCCTGGAACCTGGTGCCGTTCGGCAGGTCCACGACCCTGGCGTAACCGCCCAGGAGCGCCGCGTTCGCGGTCCGGGTGTCCACCAGGCGGAACGGCTCGGTGGCCACGTAGCCCGAGGCGGCGTAGTCCACCTTCACGGTCCGGGTCGCCGTGGACTTGCCACCCTTGGAGTCCTCGACCGTCAGCGTCACCTTGTACTCGCCCGGCTGCCGGTAGGCGTGGTCGAACCCGCCCATGTCGCCTCGGCGATCGCTCGAGCCGTCCCCGAAGTCCGCCTCCACACGGGTCACGGGCCACGGCGTCGCACTGCCACCGACACCGACGGCCACGGACAGCGGGGCGACGCGACCCAGCGGGCTCTGCGAGGTCGGCAGGACCGGATCGGCGGTGACGACCGCGGTCAGCGGTCCGGCCGGGCCCACCTTGGTCGGTACGTCGTAGGAGGAGACCTCCGCCCCGACACCGTTGACCGCCTTCACCCTCACCACGCGGTCGCCCGGCACGCTGTAGACGTGCTCGACGGAGGTCTCCTTGGTGACCACGGGAGCCGTGCCGTCACCGAAGTCGAAGTGGTACGTCACGCCCGTGGGCCAGAGGGCGTCGACGGCGGCCGTCGCCTTCACGCGCGTACCGGCCGGCGCCCAGGACTCGCTCACCGACAGGCTCACGCTCCGCAGCCGGTCCTGGGTCTCGTCGGAGCCGCGGTCGATGTACCCGCCGTTCTTGCCCGTGTTGGGGACGCGCGGGTCGTCCGCGACCGGGTAACCGCGAATGTCCCCCGGGAGCACCCCCGGCGCCGTCGGATCACCCGAGTCGATGGTCGGCGACCCGTCCTTCGGGCCGACGGCGTCCTCGTCCCGGCTCAGGATGTCGTGCGCGCCCTGGCCGGTGCCGGCCAGGAACGCCGCCGCGGTGTCGTATCCGGTGTCGGCCCAGCCGTAGGGGACCCGCCCGGTACCGGGCTGCCCCACGATCAGAGAAGGTTGTTGAACAGTGCCGACCCGGTCGAGCTGCCGCCGACCGAGATCCCCGCACCACAGCTGCTCTTGAGGGTGTTGTTGGTGATGACCGTGCCGGGCGCGTTCACCACCGAGACCGGCGGGATCCTGAAGCCGTGGATCGAGTTGCGGCTGAGCACCGTGCGCTGGGCACCGCCTTCGACGCGAACGGCGGCGAAGTAACTCCGGCCGGCCCGCACGTCCGTGCTCTCCTTGCGGACCACGAGGGAGGCCGTGTCATCGGCCGTGTGGTACCCGTAGACCCGGTCCAGCGTGACGTCGTGCGAGTTGTCGACGTAGAGGCCTTCGTCGGCGGACAGCCCGCGGACGACCACGTGCGAGGCCCCGCTGATGGTCAGGCTCCTTTTCAGGTACGCGGGGGAGGGGGCGTTGTGCTCGCCCACCCCCTCCCTGGCGACGGCGAAGGTGATCGGCTCGCCCGAGCGGTCGATGGTGAGCGGCTCGGTGTAGGTCGTCTGCGCGTCGATCAGCACCGTCTGGCCCGGCTTGACCACCTTGGCCGCGGCCGAGACCGTGCAGTACGGAATCGCCTGCGAGCCGGTTCCGTTGTCGGAACAGTGTGATTCGGAACGGTTGTTGACGTGAGTGCGGCGCCGCACGACTGGCAAACGTCCTGTCCCCCCAGAGACAGTCGGGCGCACGCGATCCGCAGAAGCGTTTGGTCATCATCCATTGGCTCAAACACGTGGGTCAACGGCCTTTGGAGGGGACCTCACCTGCCGGAACGCGGAATCCCGGGTTCCCCTGAAACCGCCCCTGGACCGTGCTCGCGGACCATGTCCGACATGCTCCCCGGTGCTCGGTGAAACCCGCCCCGAATGAATCCGAATTGCGTGCGAGGAAAGGCGCCGACCGGGTCGTGGGTTACCGGGACCCGGTAACCCACGATCTTTCTTTTGCTTCGCAGTACCGGAGAGAAAACACCTGCCAAACCCCTCCTACCTCCCGCGGCGGCCGGGTCACCCACACGAGTGATGGGCCCGAACGGGGGTGGATTTGCAGGGGGTTGGCTGGCATATGCTCTGGCCGACCACTTGAAAATGAGACGGCCCCCGCCGGGACGGCAATCCCGGACGAGGGCCTGACCAACAAGGAAGCACAACCTTCCCCATGGCTCCTGAGCACCTTAACGCGCGACCGGTCTTCCCGTCCGGGGTACGCCACGCCAACGTCCCCCACACGTCACATTTCACCGTGGTCGGCAACCACCTCGCCCAGCACGCCGAGATGTCACTGACAGCGATCGGTCTGGCCGTGTACATCCAGTCGCTGCCCGGTGGTTCCCCGGTCGGCATCTCCACGCTCGTCAAGCGCTTCACCGAGGGTGAGATCCGCATCGGCGGGGCACTGCGGGAACTGGAGCACCACGGGTACCTGAGCCGGACCCGGGAGCAGTTGCCCGGCGGGAAAATCATCACCCGAACGGTGTCCTACAACCGGCCGGGAGCCACCCCGGAGACAGGGCCGGCGCCGTACAACAGCGCCTCACCCTCGAAGCGGGCCAGGGCTACCTGATCGACAACTACCGATGGCTCCACGCACGCACCGCCTTTACCCGAAACCCTGTCTCTCATACACACCTTACGCTGCCGCGCCCGGACCCGGACCAGGGCCCTGACGCGGCCCCGGCTGAGCTGGCCCGGGGCCTTGCCTCCGATGACGCGGGCGACCACGAACAGCAGCAGCACCAGCGCCATCAGCAGGGCGGCGCAGCCGAAGCCCCGGGCGATCATGGACTTCTCGGGGGACACGACCAGGCTGAAGGTGGCGAGCGGCAGCGACAGTTGCGGCCCGTCGGTGGGGTCGAGGTTGATCCCCGTGGCGATGCCGGAGGTGAGCAGGACCGGCGAGGTCTCGCCGATGCCGCGGGCGGTGCCCAGGATGACGGCGGTGGTCAGTCCGGAGCGCGACGTGGGCAGGACCACCGTCCACACGGTGCGCCACTGGCCGGCCCCCAGCGCGTAGGAGGCCTCCTTCAGCGAGCCCGGCACCAGGCGGATCACCACGTCCGAGGCCCTGATGACGATCGGCAGCATCATCACGGACAGGGCGAGGGCGGCGGCGAAGCCCGACTTGTCGAAGTGGAGCAGCAGGATCCAGGTGGCGTAGACGAACAGGCCGGCCACGATGGAGGGCAGCGCGGTCATGGCTTCGACGATGGTGCGGACGAACCGCGCGTAGCGGCCCGGGACTTCGCTGAGGAACACCGCGCACGCCAGCCCCAGCGGCACCGTCACCGCCAGCGCGATGCCGATCTGCTCCAGGGTGCCGATGATGGCGTGCAGCGCCCCGCCCTGGGTCAGCGGTTCGAGCGGACCGGTGGCCGACATGTCCTCGGTGAAGAAGTTGAGGTGGGCGAGCGCGGACCAGCCGCGCATCAGCACGTAGCCGACGACGAACACCAGGGCCACCAGCAGCAGGGCGGCGACGCTGTGCACGAGCACCTGGGCGAGGCGGGCCCGCACGGTGGCGCCCGGTTCGTCGAGGGAGACGAGGACGGCGTAGAGCGCCATGAAGGCCAGGTAGAGGACGACGGTGAAGCCGAGGGGCGCGTTGAAGGGCAGCACCCGCCCGAAGAGCAGGGCGGTGACGGCGAGCGCGGCGAGGGCCGCGCCCACCATGGCGAGGACGTCGCGGACGTGCAGGGTCGCGGTGTCGCGCCGGTGCTCGGGGGGAACGCCTGCGCCGTCGTGGCGGACGGGCGGGCGGACAGTGGCGGCACAGGCTCCGGCGGCCGCGCCCGCTGGCTCCGACACACGGGTCGCGTCCGTCGCGTCCGTCGTGTGCGTCGTGTGCGTCGTGTGCGTCGTGGCGCTCACGCGTCGGCCCCCGCTCCGGAGCGGCTGCGGGCCACGACCGAGGAGGCGATGAAGTTGACCACCAGGGTCATCAGGAAGAGGGTGAGGCCGGCCGCCATCAGGGCGGACATCCCGAGGGGGCTGGCCGAGCCGTAGCGCAGGGCGATCAGGGCGGACACGGAGATGGCGCCGTTCTGGAGGATGTGCGGCTGGATGACGAAGACCGGGGAGATGATCAGGAAGACGGCGATGGTCTCCCCCAGCGCGCGGCCGAGCCCGAGCATGGTGCCGCCGATGATCCCGCCCCTGCCGAAGGGCAGGACGACGGCGCGGATGACGCCCCACTGGGTGGCCCCGAGCGCGAACGCGCCCTCGCGCTCGCCGGACGGCGCCTGGGCGAAGGCCTCGCGCATCACCGAGCAGGCGATCGGCGTGACCATCAGCGCGACGACCATGCCGGCGATGAAGGTGGAGGAGGTGTAGTAGGTGTTCGGGCTGAGCGGGTCGCGCGGGTCGTCCCCGTCGACCGCGAAGAGCGGGAACCAGCCCAGGTAGGTGGTGAGCCAGCGGGACAGGCCGACCACGTGCGGCTGGAAGAAGAACAGCCCCCACAGGCCGTAGACCACGCTGGGCACCGCCGCCATCAGGTCGACGAGGGTGATCAGGGTCTGCTTGAGGCGGCGCGGCGCGTACTCGGTGATGTAGAGGGCCGTGCCCGTCGCGAGCGGCAGCGCGAAGACGATCGCGACGGCTCCGATGAGCAGGGTCCCGGTCAGGATGGCCGCGACACCGAAGTTGTGGGAGTCCGGCTCCCAGGCGGAGGTGGTGAAGAAGCCCCAGCCCGCGTCCTCCAGGGCCGCCGCGGCGTTGCCTGCGAGGAAGACGCCGACCAGGGTCATGACGAGCAGGACGACGGCGCCGGCGGTGCGGGCCGAGCCGCGGAAGATCCGGTCGGCCGGGTCCGCGTTCTTGGCGAGCGCGCGCGGGGTGACGTGGTCGTCCTCCGGGGCGGCGGGCGGGATCACCGTGGTCGCGGTCATCTCAGGCCTCCCCCGCGCAGGGCCAGCCCCGGCGCGTCGTCGGCGCCGGGCAGCCGCAGTCCGCGCAGCCGCCGGGTGTAGGTGACTCCGGAGGCCACCTGCGCCTCGGCGGCGGCGGACAGGAACAGTTGGAGGCTGTGGCGGCATTCGCGCTGGCGGCGGAAGGTCCGGACGGCGACCGCGACGCAGCTCTCGTCGAGGGCGAGCTGCCAGGTCCAGGCGCCGATGCCGGAGCCGGAGCCCGCGGCCGAGCCGGAGCCCGCGGCCGAGCCGGAGCCGGCGGCCTTGGCGGAGCCGGCGGCCGAGCCGGAGCCCGCGGCCGAGCCGGAGCCGGCGGCCGGGGCCGCGGACGGGCTCGTTCCCGTGGACATGGCCACGAGCGTGGTGACCTCCTCGAGCCGGCCCTGGAGCCGTTCGACGGCGGCGCCGCACGCGGTGAGGGTGTGGTGCACGTACGGACTGCGGCCGAGCTCGTGGTTGTTGGCGCCGACCAGGCGCCAGGTCACAGCGTCGGGCCCGCCGCCCTCCCGCCCCGCCCCGAGCTGTCCCCCCGCCGTCGGCGCGGGCACCTGCCGTCTTTCGACGTCCACCCATGAAACGAACAGAAAACGTGGCTGAGACACCGGGCCGCCCCCCTTCCCACAAGCCGTGCTTGGCCGGAAAACGGCCACCCACCCATGGCCGCGGGCATGACAATCCACGGGGCGGAGGTGTCTGGGGCACACGGATCGGTGAAGCAGAAACGGAGAACATGTGAACGCGTGGCGGGGGCGCGCGCGGGCGCGTTCGACCGGCGCCGGAGGCGAGCAGGCCCGGCAGCCACCGGCTCCGGCAGCGCACGGGGTGCCCGTCGAACCCTTCCCTTCCTGGTGGCGGCGTACACGGCATCCTCACAATCGGCCCCGCGCGGGCCCGGCCGGCGGGTGCGCGGCCGCCTCGGGTCCGCGGGAAACGGCCCGCCCCGCCGGACCCGGATGGCCGAAAAAACATCCTCCGCGTCCAGGCGTGCACCCGGGCCCCCTCGAACGCCTCACATGCGGCCGCCACGACCACCGGGGCCGCCGCGGCCGCCACGACCGCCCGGCCGGCCCGATCGCGGCCCGTGTACGTTCCGTGCGGATCCCGTCCACCGCGTCGCAAAGGAACACGGGGGCACGTAAGGTGACGAGCCATCAGGTCATGTGACCCGGACCCTTGACTCTGTACCCGGCAGTAGCGATTCTCGAAGCAATGCTTGCGCGGGACATGACAAACAACTGTCGGGGCGCTCACGCCCCCGGTGGACTGTGTCCTCGACCGCGCCCTGCGCCGAACCGAGGACGTGAGTGGTGGCCATGACCCGACAACCGCAACCCCAGCCGCACCGCAGACGCAAGCCGATCGCGATCCTGTCACTGCTCCTGGGCCTGCTGGCCACGGTGCTCGGACCCGTCCCGGGGGCCGCCGCCGACCCCGGATGGTGGAACCCCTCCGCGCGGCCCGCACCCGATTCCCAGATCAACGTGACCGGCGAGCCCTTCAAGGGCACCGACGCGCAGGGCAACGTCCGGGGCTTCGTGGACGCCCACGACCACATCATGTCCAACGAGGGCTTCGGCGGCCGTCTGATCTGCGGAAAGCCGTTCTCCGACGCCGGGATCGCCGACGCGCTCAAGGACTGTCCCGAGCACTACCCCGACGGCACCCTGGCGATCTTCGACTTCATCACCAAGGGCGGTGACGGCAAGCACGACCCCGACGGCTGGCCCACCTTCAAGGACTGGCCCGCCCACGACTCGCTGACCCACCAGCAGAACTACTACGCCTGGATCGAGCGGGCCTGGCGCGGCGGCCAGCGCGTCCTCGTCAACGACCTCGTCACCAACGGGGTGATCTGCTCGGTCTACTTCTTCAAGGACCGCGGCTGCGACGAGATGACCGCCATCCGGCTGGAGGCGCAGAAGAGCTACGACATGCAGGCCTTCGTCGACAAGATGTACGGCGGCCCCGGCAAGGGGTGGTTCCGCATCGTCACCGACTCCGCCCAGGCCCGCGAGGTGATCAAGCAGGGCAAGCTGGCCGTGGTCCTCGGCGTGGAGACCTCCGAGCCCTTCGGCTGCAAGCAGATCCTCGACATCGCGCAGTGCAGCAAGCAGGACATCGACCGCGGCCTCGACGAGCTGTACGGGCTCGGCGTGCGCAGCATGTTCCTGTGCCACAAGTTCGACAACGCCCTGTGCGGGGTCCGCTTCGACGAGGGCGCGCTGGGAACGGCCATCAACGTCGGGCAGTTCCTGTCGACCGGCACCTTCTGGAAGACGGAGACGTGCGCGGGCCCGCAGCACGACAACCCCATCGGCCTGGCCCCGGCGGCCTCGGCGGAGAAGGAGCTGCCGGCGGGCGTGGCGGTGCCCTCGTACGCTTCGGGCGCCCAGTGCAACACCCGCGGCCTCACCGAGCTCGGCGACTACGCGGTGCGCGGCATGATGAAGCGCAAGATGATGCTCGAGATCGACCACATGAGCGTGAAGGCGGCCGGCCAGGCCTTCGACATCCTCGAGAGCCAGTCCTACCCCGGCGTGATCTCCTCGCACAGCTGGATGGACCTCGGCTGGACCGAGCGGCTGTACAAGCTCGGCGGTTTCGCCGCCCAGTACATGAGCGGCTCCGAGGCCTTCAGCAACGAGGCCAAGCGGACGGACGCGCTGCGCGACAAGTACAACGTCGGCTACGGCTACGGCACCGACATGAACGGCGTCGGCGGCTGGCCCGGCCCGCGCGGCGCGAACGCGCCGACCCCGGTCACGTACCCGTTCCGCAGCACCGACGGCGGGTCGGTCATCGACAAGCAGACCACCGGCCAGCGCACCTGGGACCTCAACACCGACGGCGCCTCGCACTACGGCCTCGTGCCCGACTGGATCGAGGACGTACGGCTCGTCGGCGGTCAGGGCGTGGTGGACGACCTGTTCAAGGGCGCCGAGTCCTACCTGCGCACCTGGGGCAACTCCGAGCAGCACAAGGCCGGGGTGAACCTCGCGGCGCACACGGCCGCCTCCGCGAGCTCCTCCGAGTGGAACCCGTTCGTCAGCTACGCGCCCGGCCGGGCCGTGGACGGCGACCGGGGCAGCCGCTGGGCGAGCGACTGGAGCGACGACCAGTGGGTCCAGTTCGACCTCGGTTCCGTGAACCTGGTCAAGCGGGTCACGCTCGAATGGGAGCGGGCGTACGGGAAGTCGTACCGCGTGGAGGTGTCCGCGGACGGGGCGGCCTGGCAGCCGGCCTGGTCCACGACGACCGGTGACGGCGGCCTGGACACGGCTCAGTTCGCGGGGGTCCCCGCCCGGTACGTGCGCGTCCACGGAACGGGACGCGGCACGCAATGGGGTTACTCCCTGTACGAAGTCGGCGTATACAGCAGCTGACGGCGCCGAAGGGGGTGCCCGGGGCCGGCCGGCCATCGGGCACCCCCTTCGGGGCGGCACCGAGCGAAGGGGGACCCGTACATGGCACGGATGCCGTTGACCGACCGGCGTACGCAGCTGACGGAGGCGGCGATCCGCGCGATGACCCGCGACGGGGTGGCCCGGACGACGACCCGGTCCATCGCGGCCGAGGCGGGCGTCTCCCTGAGCGTCTTCCACTACTGCTTCGACTCCAAGCAGGCGCTGCTGGAGTCGGTCATCGAGACGATCACCGCCCACTACGTCACGATCGTGAAGGCGGCGATCCAGCCCCGGGCGACGCTGCGGGAGACCATCCGGGCCGGCTTCCAGGCCTACTGGGACCATGTGGCGGCCAGTCCCGGCGCGCACATGCTCACCTATGAGCTCACCCAGTACGCGCTGCGCCAGCCCGAGTTCGGGCACCTGGCCCGCCGGCAGTACGAGTCGTACTGCGAGACCTACGCCGAGCTGATCGAGGAGCTGCGCCGGATCACGCCGTTCGAGCTGAGCGTTCCGGTGACCGTGCTGGCCCGCTACCTGGCGGCCATGACGGACGGGGTGACGCTGAACTTCCTCGTCCTCGGCGACGACAAGGCCGCGGCCGAGATCCTCGACATGGTCACCGACCACGTGGCCGGGCTGGTCCGGCCGAGCTGACCCTCCCTCAGGCTGCCACTCTGAAGCCGGTGTTGGAGGTCGAGCTGTCGGGCGTGTTGGAGCTGCGCGCGGCGACCCGGTAGCGGTTGCAGTACGAGTCGTGGCAGAGGAAGGAGCCGCCGCGCATCGTGCGGGAGCCGTGGCCCGGGCCGAACGGGTCCTCGCACCACTCCCACACGTTGCCGACGGCGTTGTACAGCCCGTGGCCGTTGGGGCGGTACGACTTCACCGGGACGGTGCCGAGGTGCGCGCCGGTGTGGGCGGTCGGGAAGTCGCCCTGCCAGATGTTGAGCAGCGTGCGCCCGCCCGGGGCGAGTTCGTCGCCCCAGGGGTAGCGGCGCTGCTCCAGACCGCCGCGGGCCGCGTACTCCCATTCGGCCTCGCCCGGCAGTCGGGTCCCGGACCAGGAGCAGTACGCCCGGGCGTCGTTCCACGAGACGTGGACGACGGGGTGGTTCTGCCGGGTCGTGACGGACGAGCCGGGCCCCTCGGGATGCTTCCAGCTCGCGCCGGACACCGCCCGCCACCACGGCACTGCGGCCACGGGCGGTGCGGTGGCCGCGAGTTCCTGCCCGAGCAGGCCGGCGAAGACGAAGGAGAACCCGAACTCCTCGGCCTCGGTGACGTGTCCGGTGGCCTTGACGAAGGTGGCGTACTGGGTGTTCGTCACGGTCGTCGGGGCGATCCGGAAGGGACCCACCTCCACCTCCCTGACCGGCCCCTCGCCGTCCGCCGGGAACCCGTCCGCGTCCTCGGTGCCCATGAGGAAGCGGCCGCCGGGCAGGTCGAGCAGGCCGCGCACCGCCCGGGGCGCGGGGAGCGCGGGCGCGGCGAGCAGGGTGACGGCGCCGGCCGCCGGGGACTCGTGTCCCGGGGTGCAGCAGGAGGACATGGTGGCTCCGATGAAGGTTCAGTGCGATGCGATGCGGTGCGGTCCGGCCGGGCGCGGGTGGGCGCGCCCGGCCGGAGGTCCTGGCTAGTGCTGTGGCCGGAAAGGTTTGCCGGGTCGCGGTGTCCGGTGCGGTGCATCGCAAGACGGAGGACCACGCCTCGTACTGGACGTACCGGTGTGGTCCGACAACGCGGCGAGGTGCCGTGCCGGGCGCCGCGACCCGGTGGACCTTTCCGGTCACAGCACTAGCCGACCCGGTCGGCGGCGAGCTGGGCGGCGAGGGCGGGGATGCCCAGGTTCCGCTCCTGTGCGGGGGTGGCCTGGTAGAGCTTGTTGACCAGCTGGTACGGGTCGGCGACGAGGTCGTAGTACTCGCGGAACGTAACCTCACCGGTGCCGGAGACGGTGCCGTTGGCATCGGTGTGCAGCTTGTAGTACTCCACGTACTGCTTGTCCTTGGACACGTAGGAGGACCAGGTTCGGTGGTCGGCTCCGGTGCCCTTCTTCCACCATTCGACGAGCAGGTGGTCGCGGCTGTACGAGGTCAGCAGCGACCTGCCGTCCTGCGGCGTGGTCGGGGTGATCCCGGCGGCGTCGAGGATGGTGGGCGCGATGTCGATGTTGGCGACGATGCGGTCGTCCACCGTGCCGGCCCCGAGGCCCCCGGCGGGCCAGGAGAGGTAGAACGGCACCTCGTGGGCGGGGCTGTAGGGCACGGACTTGGCGGTCCAGCCGTGGTCGCCCCAGCCGAAGCCGTTGTCCCCGATGTAGAGGACGAGGGTGTTGTCCAGCTGGCCGAGGGCCGCGAGCTTGTCCTTGAACGCCTGGACGGTGTCGTCGACCGACAGGAGCGTGCGCAGCTGCTCGGCGCGGATGCGCTTGCCGTCGGCGAGGGTGCCGGTGGCTTCCTGGATGTAGGGCGGCTTGTCGCTCCGGTCGGCCTCCGTGACGGAGGGGCGTCCGTTCCATTCGGGGACGGGGGTGCCGGCGTACTTGGGCTCGGGGGTGCGGGGTCCGTGGTACGCCACCGCCCGGCCCCGCACGCCCACCACCCGCCCCGCTGGGCCGTCGCCTTCGGATCCTGTCGGCCGGGCCCGCAGTGTCCGGTGCCATGCCTGGCAAGGCGGCGTGAGGGGCGCCCGCGCACTGGACGCACTCGGGCGCCCGACCACGCCGCCAGGCGCGGTGCCCGGCACCGCAGGCCCGGCGCCACGGTGCCCGGCGCCGGGCTCGCGCGACAGGATCCGAAGGAGACGGCCCGGTCCACCCGCGGAGCGACCGGCCCGCGGACCCGCTGTCCGCCTTCGGGCGATCTGCCGTTTGTGGCCACGCTCTTGAGCCCCCATCAGCTCTGGCCTTAATGAAAGACGAAAGAAAAGCCGGTCGAGATTCTTGACCGGCCGATCGTGTTACGGGCAAGGTCTCGGGAGAGCGCTCTCCCGTTTCAGGTTCGTTAAAGGAGCCCCATGCCCCCCGGCATCCCCGCCATCGCGTCCCCACGCGGACGACGCCCCGTTCCCGCCCGAAGAGGCATCGCCGGCGCCGTCACCACCGCCCTCGTCGGCACCCTGCTCGCCCTCGCGCCGGCCCCCTCGGCCTCCGCCGCTCCGGTGCTGCTCTCCCAGGGCAAGACGGTCACGGCCTCCAGCCAGGAGCACTACGGCACCCCGGCGGCCGACGCCGTCGACGGCGACAACGCAACCCGGTGGTCGAGCGCCGCCTCCGACACCCAGTGGCTCCAGGTCGACCTGGGCGCCCCGACCGAGGTCAGCCAGGTCGTGCTGCGCTGGGAGACCGCCCACGCCGAGGCCTACCGGATCGAACTGTCGACCAACGGCACCGACTGGTCGACGGCCTACTCCACGACCACCGCCGCGGGCGGCACCGAGACCCTGAGCGTCTCCGGAACCGCCCGCTACGTCCGGATGCAGGGCGTCACCCGCGCCACCGGATACGGCTACTCGCTCTGGGAGTTCCAGGTGTTCGGCGCCGGCGGCGACACCGGCCCCCTCCTGCCGGGCGGCGGTGACCTCGGCCCGAACGTCCACATCATGGATCCGTCCACCCCCGGCATCCAGGCCGAGCTCGACCGGGTCTTCCGGGAGCAGGAGTCAGCACAGTTCGGCAGCGGCCGCCACGCCTTCTTCTTCAAGCCCGGCACCTACGACAACATCAACGCCCAGATCGGGTTCTACACCCAGATCGCCGGTCTCGGCCTGCGCCCCGACGACACCACCTTCAACGGCGACGTGACCGTCGACGCCGGCTGGTTCAACGGCAACGCGACCCAGAACTTCTGGCGTTCGGCCGAGAACCTGGCGGTCAACCCGGCGAACGGGACCGACCGGTGGGCGGTCGCCCAGGCTTCCTCGTTCCGCCGGATGCACGTCAAGGGCGGGCTCAACCTCGCTCCCGCCAGCTACGGCTGGGCCAGCGGCGGCTACATCGCCGACAGCAAGATCGACGGCACCGTCGGCCCCTACTCCCAGCAGCAGTGGTACACCCGGGACAGCTCGGTGGGCGGCTGGACCAACGGCGTGTGGAACATGACCTTCTCCGGGGTCGAGGGCGCACCCGCCAACAGCTTCCCGGAGCCCCGCTACACCACGCTCGACACCACCCCGGTCTCCCGCGAGAAGCCCTTCCTGTACCTGGACGGCCAGGAGTTCAAGGTCTTCGCCCCGGCCAAGCGCACCAACGCCCGCGGCGTCACCTGGGCGAACGGCGCCCCCCAGGGCGAGTCGGTCCCGCTCAGCCGCTTCTACGTCGTCAAGCCCGGCACCCCGGCGGCCACGATCAACGCCGCGCTCGCCCAGGGCCTGAACCTGGTCTTCACCCCGGGCATCCACCACGTAGACCAGCCGATCAAGGTCAACCGTGCGGACACGATCGTCCTGGGCCTGGGGCTCGCCACGATCATCCCCGACAACGGTGTCACCGCGATGAAGGTCGCCGACGTCGACGGCGTCCGCCTCGCCGGCTTCCTCATCGACGCCGGTCCGGTCAACTCCCCGACCCTGCTGGAGATCGGCCCGGAAGGCGCCTCCGCGGACCACGCGGCCAACCCCACCACCCTGCAGGACGTCTACCTCCGCGTCGGCGGGGCGGGGCCCGGCAAGGCCACCACCGCCATGGTCGTCAACAGCGACGACACGATCGTCGACCACACCTGGGTGTGGCGCGCCGACCACGGTGACGGCGTCGGCTGGGAGACCAACCGCTCCGACTACGGCGTCCGCGTCAACGGCGACGACGTACTGGCCACCGGCCTGTTCGTCGAGCACTTCAACAAGTACGACGTCGACTGGTACGGCGAGCGCGGCCGCACGGTCTTCTTCCAGAACGAGAAGGCGTACGACGCCCCCAGCCAGGCGGCCATCCAGAACGGCGGCACCAGGGGGTACGCCGCCTACCGGATGGACGACTCCGTCAACTCCCACGAGGCGTGGGGCCTGGGCTCCTACTGCAACTACACCGCCGATCCGACGATCATCCAGGACCACGGTTTCCGGGCGCCGGTCAAGCCGGGAGTGAAGTTCCACAGCCTGCTCACCGTCTCGCTCGGCGGCAACGGGCACTACGACCACCTCATCAACGAAACCGGGGCGTCCACCGTTCCCGCGGGCACCTCGACGGTTCCGTCGACCGTGGTCTCGTACCCCTGACTCCGCCGCCCCACCGGCCTCCGCCACCCCACCGGCCGGCACCACCGCATCGGCCACCACCGTCCCATCGGCCTCCGCTGACCCGACGGAGTCCGCCGCAACTTCCCCGGGCCGGATCAACCGGTCCCCGCGCCGCGGCCCGGGGAGCACCGCGCACGACCCACCGCCCTTCACACCAGGAGCCGCAATGTCCCATCCCCCCTCCACCGGCACCCCGCCCCGCCGCACGCGCGGCGCGGCCGCCCTCGTCGCCCTCGGAGCCCTCCTCGCCTCCTCCCTCACGCTGGTCTCCGCGCCGGCCGCGGGCGCCGCGGAGACCCTGCTCTCCCAGGGCAAGCCGGCCACCGCCTCCTCCCAGGAGGGCGAGGGCTACTCCGCGTCCGCCGCCTTCGACGGGAACCTCACCGGCACCCGCTGGGCCAGCCAGTGGCGCGACGCCGAATGGATCCAGGTCGACCTCGGCGCGAGCCGCGGCCTCAGCCGCGCCGTCCTCACCTGGGAGGGCCCGTTCGGCAAGAACTACGAGATCCAGGTCTCGGACGACGGGACGAACTGGCGCACCGCCAAGACCGTCACCGGCAGCGACGGCGGCACCGACGAGATCGCCCTCTCCGGCAGCGGCCGCTACGTCCGGATGAACGGCCTGGTCCGCTCCGGCGGTTACGGCTACTCCCTCTGGGAGTTCCAGGTCTACGGCACCACCTCGGGAGAGCCCCCGGCCCAGGGCGCCGTGCGCGTGGCCGGCTCCCAGGGCAACTGGCAGCTGACCGTGGGCGGGCAGCCGTACACCGTCAAGGGCCTCACCTGGGGTCCGTCCTTCGCGGACGCCCCGAAGTACATGCCCGACGTGAAGTCCATGGGCGTCAACACCATCCGCACCTGGGGCACGGACGCGTCGAGCAAGCCCCTGCTCGACACGGCCGCGGCGAACGGGATCCGGGTCATCAACGGGTTCTGGCTGCAGCCCGGCGGCGGCCCCGGCTCCGGCGGCTGCGTCAACTACGTGACGGACGCGGCGTACAAGAGCAACATGCTGACCGAGTTCGCGAAGTGGGTGGACACCTACAAGTCCCACCCGGCCACGCTGATGTGGAACGTCGGCAACGAGTCCGTCCTCGGCCTGCAGAACTGCTACGGCGGCACCGAGCTGGAGGCGCAGCGCAACGCGTACACGACCTTCGTGAACGACGTCGCGAAGAAGATCCACTCCATCGACCCGGACCACCCGGTCACCTCGACCGACGCGTGGACCGGCGCGTGGCCGTACTACAAGCGCAACGCCCCCGACCTCGACCTGTACTCGATGAACTCCTACGGCGACATCTGCGGCGTGCGCCAGGACTGGGTGGACGGCGGCTACAACAAGCCCTACATCATCACCGAGACGGGACCGGCCGGCGAGTGGGAGGTGCCGAACGACGCGAACGGCATCCCCGACCAGAAGACCGACGTCCAGACCGCCGAGGGATACACCACCGCCTGGAACTGCATCACCGGTCACCAGGGCGTGGCCCTGGGAGCGACGATGTTCCACTACGGCATCGAGCACGACTTCGGGGGCATCTGGTTCAACCTGCTGCCCGACGGCCTCAAGCGGCTGTCGTACTACGCGGTGAAGAAGGCCTACACGGGGTCGACCGCGGGTGACAACACGCCGCCGGTCATCAGCAACATGGTCGTCGACCAGGCCTCGCAGGCGCCGGCGGGCGGCGAGTTCACCGTCCGCGCCAACATCAGCGACCCGCAGAACGACCCGCTGACGTACAAGATCTTCCTCAGCGGCAACTACGCGAACGGCGACAAGCGCCTGGTCGAGGCGCAGTGGCGCGCGACGGGCAACGGGACCTTCGCGGTCACCGCGCCCGAGAAGCTCGGAGTCTGGAAGGTGTACGTCCAGGCCGAGGACGGCCGCGGCAACGCGGGCATCGAGACCAAGTCGGTCAAGGTGGTCACGCCGCCCGTGAGCGGCACCAACGTGGCGCTCAACAAGCCGACCACCGCCTCCTCCTTCCAGGCGCAGTACGGTGACTGCCCCTGCTCGCCGGGCAACGCGACCGACGGCAAGGCCGGTACCCGCTGGGCCAGCGACTGGGCCGACCCGCAGTGGATCCGGGTGGACCTCGGCGCCTCCACCGCGATCCGCACCCTTCAGCTGGTCTGGGACCCCGCCTACGCCAAGTCCTACGAGGTGCAGCTCTCCGACGACGGCACCAACTGGCGCACCGTCCACACCACCACGACCGGCAACGGCGACATCGACACGATCAACGTGTCGTCGACCGCCCGCCACGTGCGGCTGAACCTGACCGCGCGCGGCACCGGATGGGGGTACTCGCTCTACGAGTTCGGCGTCTACAGCTGACCGCGACCCGTACGCCGGCGCGGTACTGAACGCGGAGCACCGGTCGACCTGACCCGGCCGGCCCTCCGTACCGGCCCGGCCGCCCCGTCTCGATGACGGGGCGGCCGGGCCGCGGTGGCGTGTTCGGGGCCCGAACTCGGCCGGATCCGGCGCCCGTACGGCTGTCGCGGCCGCGGTGGGCGGGGCTACCGTGGCGGCACTGCGCGGGGACGGCGAAGGGGGAGGGTCTTGCTGGACGGGGCGATGGTCGCGCTGGCGGCTTCGGTGGGGTCGGGCGTCGTACAGGCCGCCGGGACCGATGCGTGGACGGCGGTGCGCAGCGGGCTGGCCCGGCTGCTGGGCCGCGGGGACGGGCGACAGGAGAGCGCCCAGTTGGCACGCCTGGACCGGACCGCGGCGGACCTCGCCGCGGGCGGGCCGGCCGGTGACGGGCCGCAGGGCTCCGCGGGCGAGGAGCGGACGAGGCACGGCGCTGCCTGGCGGACCCGTGTCGAGGATCTGCTGGAGCAGTTGGAACCGCGCGAGCGGGCGGCTGCCGCGGCGCAGCTCCGCGCGCTGCTCGACGAGGCCGCGCGGGCCGTGGGCCCGGTGGCCGGCGGCGTCACGGGAAACGTGTTCCACGACCAGGCGGCGGTCCAGACCGGGGACGGCAACGTCCAGGTGAACCGGTTCGACTCCCGCCCGTGACGGGCTCCGGGCCCGGCGGGGGTGACGGGGGTGGGTGACGGCCCGCGCGATGAGGGCCACCGCGAGGACACCTTCCACCGGCCGGCCGGGGTGCAGCGCGGCAACGAGAACGTCCAGGTCAACATCCACGAGCACCGGACCCGGACGGGCGTCATCTCGGCCTGCGCGGTCGCGCTGGTGTGCGTGGCCACCCTGATCGCCGTCCGGGTGGGCGGCGACGGCCCGGGCACGGACGACGCCGGGCGTCCCGCGGAGAGCTCGACCACGGCGCCGGGCGGAGCGCCGGGCACGGCTCCGGGCACGGCTCCGCCGGGCAGCGCCGGGGCGGACGCGTCGGTGCTCAGCGGGCAACTGGTCAACGGCGACAGCGGGTTGTGCCTGCGCGTGCCCGGCGTCGAGGAAGGCCTCGTACCCGTGCAGGACTCTTGCACCGGCGCCGCGGACCGGACCTGGACGCTGGCCACGCAGGACGGCGGCGCCACCCGCACCCTGCGCAACGCGCACAGCGGCCGGTGCGTGACGGTGGAGGGCCTGGAGAACTTCGCCCCCGCGCGCCAGTTGGCCTGCACGGGCCGGCAGGACGGACTGCGCTGGCAACTGCTGTGGGGAACCGGCGGCCGGGCCGGGCACTTCGTACTGCGCAGCACCGGGAACGCCAAGTGCCTTGTGGTGCAGGGTCACGAGCCGGCCCACCCGGCGCAACAGGCCTCGTGCGGGGAGGAGTACGCCGACCAGTGGTGGCACCTCGCCCCCTGAGCCGGGCGGGCGGGCGGACAGGCAGACGAGCGGACAGGCAGACGAGCGGACAGGCGGACGGACGGTTCAGACGCCGGCGAGGAACTCCCGCACGGCGGCCGCGAAGCCCTCCGGGTCGCCCAGCGCGACGAAGTGGTCGGTGTCCAGGGGCCGGTACGTCGTCCCGTGGCGCCGGCCGACCATGTCCAGCGCCTGCTCGGCGGGCAGGACCTGGCTGCGCAGGCCGTGGACCAGCAGGGCCGGGCAGTCGGTGGCGAGCCACTGCTTCCAGTGGTCGCCGTGGACGAGGTCCTCGGAGTCGACGGTGTCCCCCGGGTGGAAGGGCAGGCGCCAGCCGGATCCGTCGGGCAGCCGGCGCAGCGCCGGAGCCACGACCGGGGCGAGGGGGCCGCAGCCGGCGAGGAGTTCCTCGCGGGTGGGGGCGGTGTAGGGGAAGTTCAGCACGAAGGCGAGGGGGCTGACGCCGTGGTCGGGCAGGTCGGCGGGGCCGTCGACGTCGATGAGGGCCTCCACCAGCTCCGGGTGTTCGGCGGCCAGGTGGTAGGCGTTGATCCCGCCGAGGGAGTGGCCCAGGACGACGGTCCGGTCGACGCCGAGGTGGGCGAGGAGGGCGACCAGGTCGCCGACGTAGCCGGCGCGGGTGTACTCCCCGGCGCGGTCGGAGTCGCCGTGCCCCCGCTGGTCGGGCGCGATCACCCGCCACTCGGGGCCGAGGGCGGCGGCGAGGGCGGTGAAGGAGGAGCCCTCGGAGAGGTGGCCGTGCAGGGCGAGGAGGGGTCGGCCGGCGCCCCCGAAGTCCAGGTGGGACAGGGCGCGGCCGTCGATGGTCAGGGTGGCGCGGGTGGGCTGGGCGGTGTTCGTCACGGGAATTCCCCCTTGTTGGTACCGGTGCGGGCCGACGGGGAAATCATACAACCGTCTATGACGGTTGTTCAATACGCTTGTACATCTCCTGTCATCCTCCCGTGGTGGAGCCGGGGCGGACGATCATCAGGACGGTGACCGTCGCCCACAGCAGGTTGAAGACGCCGGTGAGCATGGCGAGGCGAGCGATCGACCGGGAGGCGGGGCCGGAGCCGAGGTCGTGACCGGCGCCGGGGCCGGGGCCGGGAGCCTCCGCGCCGGCGAGCGCGGCGTCCTGGGCGGGCAGGATCAGCAGGGCCAGGATCGCCGCGGCGGCGGCGGTCAGGAGGATCGAGGCGATCAACCAGCCGCTGCCCAGGACCCCGAGGCTGCCGGCCGTGGCGAACCCGAAGACGGGGACCGCGCTGCCGACGGCCGCGTAGACCCGGCAGATGCGGTGCAGCGTCCGCAGGGTGGTGAGCGCGTCCTGGTCGCCCGGGGCGCGGTGGGCGTGACGCATCGCCTTGGGGAACATGCTCGCGGCGACGGTGACCGGGCCGATCGCGACCAGCGCGGCCAGGACGTGCAGGGAGAGGAAGAGCTTCGCCATGGTCAGTGTTCCGCGCCCGCCCCGACGGTACGGCGCCGGCCGCTGACCTTGGAGGCCGGCAGGCGCCCCGCCTTGGAGGTTCCCGTCAGGGTGTCTCCGTCGACCGTCACGGCGAAGGCCAGGTTCAAGCTCAGGGGCGTGGTGACGGCCTGCTTCCAGGTGAGCCGGTCGCCGTCGAGGGCGACGTCGCCGAGCGGGACGTGCTCGCCCGCCCCGTGGGCGGTCCCGGTCAGGGCACCGGCTTCCCGCAGGAGTTCGACCACGGCGGCGATCCTGCCGACGGGGGTGGAGACGGACAGGTCCCAGATTCCTTCAACGGACATGCTGCTGTACTTCCTTACGGTGCTTGCGGTACGGGCGAGGCGCGCGGCGCGGGCAGTGCGGGGCGGGCAGTGCGGGGCGATGCGGGGCGACACGGGGCGATGCGGCGCGACACGGGGCGCGCCGCGCGGTCATTGCGGGGTCGCGGCGGAGGGCGATCGCTAACTTGCTGTCGGTACCCCCCGCCCCCTTCCCCTCAAGCGACTTCGGAGCCGGCAGTGACCGTTGAGATCGATGAGCTGACCGACCCCGCGGTGCGGGCCTTCGTCGGAGCCGTGAACGCCGGCGTACGGCGGGAGTTCACCGCCACCCTCACCCCGGACGCCACGATGTCGGACGACGGCACCGAGCGCGACCTCGCGGAATGGACCGAGAAGGAGATCTTCGGCGCCGGCGGGCACATGGACGTGGAAACCCAGACGCCGGACGGGCTCGGCCTGGTCGCGAGGTTCCGCAACGACACGTGGGGCGAGATGCGCACGGCATGGCGGTTCAGGGTGGAGGGGGGCAAGGTGAGCCGCTTCGAGACCGGGCAGGCATGAGCCGTCAGCGGCGGTGCCAGACCAGCGTGCAGCGCCAGAACGGGCGCCGGCGCAGCCGTGCGCCGGGCAGGTGGTCGCCGGGCGGTACGTCGGCCGGCGCCTCCCCGACGGTGAACCGCACCGGGGCGGTCCCGCCGGTGAGCCCGCGCGCCCGGGCGACGATCGCGGGGTCGGCGTCGAGGCCCTGGACCGACGCGGCACGCGGGGCGAGGAGCCGGGCCGGATCGCCGCTGCCCGAACCGACGTCCAGGGCGCGGTCGAAGCGCCGGGGAAGCTGCCGCATGATCCACGGGTGGTAGTGGGCGTTGTGGTCCCACGGGTGGTCCGTGTGGAACCGGTCGAGAGCCTGGAGGGCGCGCGGAAGCAGTCGCGTCATGGCCTCAGTCGATCACGGCCGTTCCGGGACCCTCGCCGTGTCGGCGCCCTGAGGATCCCGGCGCCGCGGCTCGACCGGCCTCACGGCCGCGGCGGCTTGCCCGTCAGGCCGGATGCAGCACCATCGTGGCGATCTCGCGCACGCGGTCCAGGGTGATCCCGGTGCGCTGTTCGACGGCGAGCGGGTGGTCGGTCGGCTCCAGCTCGATGGAGGGGCGCTTGCCGACCGGTCGCGTGTGGGCGTTGGTCTTCAGGTCGGTGGTGCTCTCGGAGTAGAGCGCGAGCTCGGTGCTGAGCCAGCCGAAGTACGGCTTCTCGGCCTCACGGCCCTCCGCGTCCCACACCTCGACCGCACGGGCGAAGTTGTCCCTGCTCAGAGAGATCCAGACGCCCCAGGAGAAGACGTCCTGGCCGCCGTGTACGGGTATCTCGATCAGGCCCCTGATGAAGAAGTGCTGGCCCTTGATCACGCACTGGTCGGACGACAGCATGCTGTCCGGATCGCTCTCGAAGCTGGGATCCCAGACGTCGGGGGCCATGGCCGAGTAGCTCATGGGGAGCTCTGCGTGGTGTTCGCCGCAGCACGAGCACGTGAAACCGAGATCGTTAGACATGGCGCGAGCTTAGTGCCGTGACCGTCTGGTCCAGAGCCTTCCCGGGCGACCCGACTTCCGCCGGCGGCGCGAACTGTTCCAGCCGGGCCGGAGCCGAGGCAGCAGCGCGTCGGGGTCGGGACAGTGCGCGGCCTGTTCTCGGGTCGGGGGGTTCGTTGAGGAAGTTTCCGATATATCGTTGACGCATCGCGATGGGTCAGAGATAGTGGAGACATCGCAACAGCGACAACGAGATCACCTGATGAGGAAAGGAGCGCAGTCATGCGTTCACACGGACAGCACGGACACGACCACGAGCACGAGCACGGACGGGGTCACGGCCACTGCGGGCCGGACCGTCGGGAGGAGTTCACGGGGCGGCGCGCCGCCTTCGGGCCGTTCGGGCCGCCCTTCGGCGGCGGGCCCTTCGGTGGGCGCGGCGGCCGCGGCGGACCGCGCGGGCGGGCCCGGCGGGGTGACGTGCGCGCCTCCATCCTGGCGCTGCTCGCCGACCGGCCGATGCACGGCTACGAGATGATCCAGGAGATCGGCGAGCGCAGCGGCGGGGCCTGGAAGCCCAGCCCGGGGTCGGTCTACCCGACCCTGCAGATGCTCGAGGACGAGGGGCTCATCACCAGCGAGAGCGAGGGCGGCAAGAAGCTGTTCACGCTCACCGAGGCCGGTCGCGCCGAGGCCGAGTCCGGCCCGGACGCCCCCTGGGCGGAAGTCGGGCGCGGGTTCGACTTCGAGGCGATGAACGAGGTCCGGACGGCCGGATTCGGCCTGATGGAAGCCTTCGGCCAGGTCTTCAAGACCGGTACCCCCGCGCAGCGGGAGAAGGCCCTCGCCGTCATCAACGACACGCGCAAGAAGCTCTACCTGATCCTCGCCGACGAGCACTGAGCCCGTCCGGCGGGACCTCCCGCACGAAAACGGCGCGCCCCGCGAGTCCTCTCGCGGGGCGCGCCGTCGTCGGCTGTCGTGTGCCGTCGTGTGCGCGTACGGGTGGGCCGGCGGTCAGGAGACCAGGCCGGCGAGCTTGCGGAGCGATTCGTTCAGCGCGGCGGTGGCCGAGTCCTTGAGCTTGCCCGCCATCAGGGAGACCGCGGCGCCCGAGAACTCGCCGTCGATGCGCACCGTGGTGGCCCCGCCGTCCGGGACCAGGGTGTACCGGGTCAGGACCGCCACGCCCATCGGGCCCTTGCCGGTGATGGCGATGACGCGCTCCTCCTCCAGCTCCGAGACCGTCCAGAGGATCTCGGCGGGGAAGCCCATCATCTTCATGTTCTCGGCGAAGGTGGATCCGACCGCGAGGGTCTCGGGGCCGCCCTTCGGGAAGTTGGTGTGGGTCATGCTCCACTGGCCGTAAGCGTCCCAGTCGGTCAGCTGGGACCAGAGCTTCGCGGCGGACGCCTCGATGCGTGATTCCGCGGTGACTTCAGCCATGCGACCACCCCTTCTCGTCAGGTACGTGCGGCGGAAGGTAGTCCCGGCAGACTCAACATTCAAGACTGACGACCTGTCAGATATCGGTGGACGGGCCCGCTGTGCCGCGTCCGGTATCGGGTGTGTCTCAACAGGTGTCATGGTCGTGACGCTCCTGACGAGCCCTGTCATGATGTCCGAATGCAAGCGTCAGGGAGACATGCCGGACTGGGCCTCGCCCTCGGTTCGGCGATCGCGTTCGGTGGTTCCGGTGTGGCGGCGAAGCCGCTGATCGAGGCGGGTCTGGACCCGCTGCACATGGTCTGGCTCAGGGTCGCCGGGGCAGCCCTCGTGCTGTCCCCGCTGGCCTGGCGCCATCGCGATCTCGTACGGCGCAAACCCCTGCTGCTCGCCGGCTTCGGGCTCATCGCGGTGGCCGGAGTCCAGGCCTTCTACTTCGCCTCGCTGTCCCGGATCCCGGTCGGGGTGGCCCTCCTGCTGGAGTACTTGGGCCCCGCGCTGCTGCTCGGCTGGATCCGGTTCGTCCAGCGCAAGCCGGTGACCCGGGCCGCCGCGGCCGGCGCCGCCGTGGCCGTCGTGGGGCTCGCCTGCGTGGTCCAGATCTGGGCCGGGCTGAGCCTCGACCTGCTCGGGGTCCTGCTCGGCCTCGCGGCGGCCTGCTGCCAGGCCTTCTACTTCGTCTTCGCGGACCAGGGCAGCGACGGGGACGACGTGCCCGACCCGATGGGCGTGATCGCGTACGGCATGATCGTCGGCACGCTCGTGATGACCGCCATCGCCCGGCCCTGGCGGATCGACTGGCGGGTGCTGGGCGGCGACGCGGCCCTCGGTGAGGTGATGGTGCCCGCGTCGGTGCTGCTGGGCTGGGTGGTGCTGATCGCCACCGTCCTCGCGTACCTGACCGGTGTGGTCTCCGTACGCAAGCTGTCGCCGCAGGTCGCGGGGGTGGTGGCCTGCCTGGAAGCGGTCGTGGCGACCGTACTGGCCTGGGTGCTGCTCGGCGAGCACCTCGCGACCTGGCAGATCGTCGGCGGCGCGCTGGTGCTGGGCGGGGCCTTCATCGCGCAGACCTCCCGGCCGGCCGCGCACCTGGCGGCGGAGCCGGCAGCCACCCTGGACCGCGATCCGAGCAAGGTCTAGGCTGCCGACCATGCCGCTGACTGTGCTTCCGCCTCCCGCCGCCTAGCGCGGGCGGCCCCCTTCGTACGAGAACCCGGCCCGGGCAGTGCCCCGGGCGGGTCCGCGCTGCCCGCGATGCGATGACCTGCACCATTCATCCTTCACGCACGCGCGGAGATCTCACGTGTCGAACCATTCGCCCGCCATCGGGCGCAGTCTGCTGTACCTCGTCGTCGCCGGAGCCGCCTGGGGGACCGCCGGGGCGGCCGCCTCGCTGCTCTTCCTCGCCAGTGATCTCGGCCCGCTCGCCCTGTCGTTCTGGAGGTGCGCGGGCGGACTGGCGGTGCTGCTCGCCGTACTCGCCCTGCGCCGCCTGCGGGGCGGCGGACCCGGGGCGCGCGACGGCCGGGCGGACCGGGCCGGGGCGGGCGCGGCCCGGGCGAAGCCCTCGGTGGGGTCGCTCATCGGGACGGGGCTGCTCTTCACGCTCTTCCAGTCCGCCTACTTCGCCGCGGTGCGCGAGACGGGCCTCGCGGTCGGCACCGTGGTCACCCTCGGGGCCGGGCCCGTGCTCATCGCGCTCGGGGCCCGGCACTGGATGGGCGAGAGGCTCGGCCGGGGCGGGACCGTCGCCGTCGGCGGGGCGCTGGCCGGGCTGGCCGTGCTCGTCCTCGGCAGCGGCGGCGGCGAGGTGCGCCCGCTCGGTGTCGGCTGGGCGCTGCTGTCCGCGGCCGGATACGGGGCGATGACCCTGCGGGCCAGGCTGCTCGGGCAGCGCGGGACCGGCGGGGACCCGCTGCTCACCACCGTCTGGTCGGTCGGCGTGGGCACGGTGTGCCTGCTGCCGGCCGCCCTGGTGGAGGGGCTGCTGCCGCACACCGGCGAGCCCGTACGGGTGCTCTGGCTGCTCGCGTACATGGCCACCGTGCCGACCGCGCTCGCGTACGCCCTCTACTTCAGCGGGGCCGCCGCGGTGCGGGCCGCGACGGTGTCCGTGATCATGCTGATCGAGCCCGTCGGTGCGGCGGCGATCGCCGTCCTGGTGCTCGGGGAGCGGCTGACCGGCGCGGTGGTGCTGGGCACCGTACTGCTGCTCGCGGCGGTGGGGGCGCTGATCGCCGCCGAGTCGCGGCGCCCGGCGGACGGAGCGGCGGACGGGTCGGCCGAGGGGTCGGCGGACGGGCCTGCCGACGGGCCTGCCGACGGGCCGCGGGAGCGGCCCGCCGACCGGGTTCAGAGCGCGGTGACGTAGTCCGGGGTCGTCATGCCCGGGGTCAGGTCGGCGGCCGGGACCGGAGTCCCGTACGCCGGCGCGACCGGCACCACACCGGACCAGAACGGCAGCCCCAGGTCCTCGGGGTCGTCGTTCGGCCCGCCGGTGCGGAGCTTGGCGGACACCTCGTTCAGGTCGAGGCGGATCACGGCGGTGGCCGCGAGCTCCTTGTTGTTGGCCGGCCGCGAATCGGCGGAGCGGCCCGGCACGACGTGGTCGACGAGGGCGTCGAGCGCCATCCGGCGCTCGTCCGGGTCGGTCACCTCGTAGGCGGTGCCGTGCACGACCACCGAGCGGTAGTTGATCGAGTGGTGGAAGGCCGAGCGGGCCAGGACCAGGCCGTCGACGTGCGTCACGGTCAGGCAGACCGGCAGCCCCGGATCGGCCTTGCCGGCCGCGAGGAGGGGGCGGGAGCCGGTGGAGCCGTGGATGTAGAGGGTCTCGCCGACCCGGCCGAAGAGGGTCGGCAGGACCACCGGCGCGCCGTCGCGGACGAATCCGAGGTGGCAGACGTAGGCCTCGTCGAGTATGGAGTGGACGGTCTCGCGGTCGTAGCGCGCCCGGTCCCGGGACCGGGTGGGGACGGTGCGGTCGGTCGGGGCGTACCCGGCGGCCGCCTCGGTCTCCGCGGCCGTTTCCGTGGTCGGCGTCGTGGCAGGGTTGGCACTCATCGTGCGATCTCCGTTGTATTAGTGCATACTTGTGTTTGTGCTAGGAGACTATCTGATCAGCGGGCGCCGCGCATCGGACATCGCGGCCAGTGTCGAGGCGGGTGTCGGATCGGGCGCGCTCGCGCCGGGAACTCTGTTGCCCCCGATGCGGGAGCTCGCGGGCGTGCTGGGGGTGAACCCCAACACCGTGGCCGCGGCGTACCGGACGCTGCGCGAGCGCGGTGTCATCGAGACCGACGGGCGGCGCGGCAGCCGGGTGCGGCCCCGGCCGGCGACCGCGCCGCGCGACGGCATGCGGATGGCCGTGCCGGCGGGGGTGCGCGACGTCACCTCCGGCAACCCGGACGTGACGTTGCTGCCCGCGCTGGGCGACGCGCTGGCGGTCGCGGCGCGCCGCTACGCCCTGGAGCCCACCCTCTACGGGCAGGAGCCGGTCGTTCCGGAGCTGGCGCGGCTGGCCAGGGCGGGCCTGGACGCCGACGGGGTGCCGGCCGGTGCGATCGCGGTGACCTCGGGCGCGCTGGACGGCATCGAACGGGTGCTGGCCGCGCACCTGCGGCCCGGGGACGCGGTGGCGGTCGAGGACCCGGGGTGGGGGAGCGTGCTGGACCTGGTCCCGGGACTGGGGCTGCGGGTGCTCCCGGTGGCCGTGGACGACGACGGGCCGGTGCCCGGGTCAGTGGCGCGGGCGCTGGAGGAGGGCGCGCGGGCGCTGCTCGTGACGGCCCGCGCACAGAACCCGACCGGGGCGGCGGTGAGCGCGGAGCGGGCGGCGGAGCTGCGGGCGGTGCTGTCCGCGCACCCGGAGGTGCTCGTCATCGACGATGACCACGGGCACGGCATCGTGGACCTGCCGCTGCACTCGCTGGGCGGGGTGACCCGGCACTGGGCGCTGATCCGCTCCACGGCGAAGGCGTACGGACCGGACCTGCGGCTCGCGGTGCTGACCGGCGACGGCGTGACGCTCGACCGGGTGCGGGGGCGGCAGCGGCTGGGGCCGGGCTGGGTGAGCCGGCTGCTGCAGTACACGGTCGTGGAGCTGTGGAACGCGGGGGCGGTCGACCCCACGGCGGTCGCGCGGTCCTACGGGGCGCGGCGGGACGGCCTGGTCGCGGCGCTGGCGGAGCGGGGGGTGCGGGCCCAGGGGCGGAGCGGGATGAACGTGTGGGTGCCCGTCGCCGACGAGACGGCGGCGGTGGCGAGTCTGCTCGGCGCGGGCTGGGCGGTCTCGCCCGGGGCCCGGTTCCGGGTGGCGTCGGTGCCCGCCGTGCGGATCACGGTGTCGGGGCTGGACCTGTCGGAGGTGCCGGGGCTGGCGGCGGCGGTGGCCGCGGCCGTCCGCCCGGCGGCCGGCGGTCGCTTCGACTGAACGCGCGGGCGCCCGAGGGTGGATGTACCCGGGCGCCCGAGGGCGGATGTACCCGGGCGCCTGAGGGCGCACGTGCCCGCGCGCCCGGGTACGGATGTGCCCGGGCGCTTCCCGCACCGCGGGCTCAGGTGCGGCGGGGCTGGCTCAGGGCGGCGCCCGCCAGGACGACGGCCGCGCCGACCGGGGTGTTCCAGTGGAGCTGCTCGTCCAGCAACAGGACGCCCGCCGTCGTCGCGATGACCGGGATGAAGTAGGTGACCATCTGCGCGGTGGTCGGGCCGACCTCCGCGACCAGGCCGTACTGCATCCGCAGCGCCATCCCCGTGCCCAGCGCGCCGAGCGCGATCACCGACAGGGTCGGCCAGAGCGGGAAGGAGGTCGGGGCGGAGGTGAACAGGGCGCTCACCACGGCCAGTTGGACGGTGGCGATCATGAGCTGGGCGCTCGTCATGGCCAGCGGCGAGCCCGGGGTGGAGGCCATCGTACGGCGGATGTAGATCCAGCCGATCGGATAGCTGAGCGAGGCCAGCAGGGCGAGCACGGTGCCCTTGGCGTCGACGCCCGAGAAGCCCTGCCAGGCGCCGAGGACGGTGAGCACGCCGAGGAAACCGAGGCCCAGGCCCGCGAAGCGGCGGCGCGTCGGGCGGTCCTCGGAGAGGGCGACCAGGGAGAGCGCCATGCCCCACAGCGGCGAGGTGGCGTTGCAGATGCCGGCCAGGCTCGAGGGGATGGTCAGCTCCGCGTACGCGAAGAGCGAGAAAGGCAGGGCGTTGAGCAGCAGCGCCGCCACCGTCAGGTGGGCCCAGGTGCGCCGGCCCCGGGGGAGTCGCTCGCGGCGGATCAGGAGGACGCCGAGCAGGGCGAGCGCGCCGAAGGAGACCCGGCCGAGGGCGACTTGGAAGGGGGCGTACGCCTCCGTGCCCACCTTGATCAGGAGGAAGCTGAAGCCCCAGACCGCGGACAGGACGGCGAAGCGCAGGCGCCAGTCGAGCCGCCCGGCGGCGGGGTTCGGCGGGGCGGGGGCCTCGGCGTGGGCCGTGCCCACGGCGCGCGCCTCCGCCGCCAGCGCGCCCAGGAGCACCAGGACGAGCCCGGTCAGCTGGCAGGCGGCCCCGAGCCGCATGCCCGCAGCCGCGGTCGCCAGTACGGGCACCACCGCGAGCGCGCGGAACCGTACCGGCCTGATCCCCGGCACCAGCCGGAAAGCGGTGTCCCCGGCCAGGTAGCAGGCGACCCCGGCGGCCGTCACCGACAGCACGGAGAGGGCGTTGGGGAGCGCAAACCAGAGCACCCCGCGCCCGTGGGTCGGCATCGAGAACCGGCACCGGCCGCGGGGGAGCGCACCCACGGCGCCGCCCGATCGAGAGACGCCCCGTCTCGCCTGACCCGCGGGGCCCGCCCCCGGACATGCCCGCAGGTCAGCGCGGCGCGTCGGACTCGGCCCGGGTGAAATACCTGGTCGGAACCGCGCCGAACCTTTGCTATTGTTGTCCATGTCGCCGCGGGAAACCGGGGCCGACCACCTGGTCCGGGTGGCGGAATGGCAGACGCGCTAGCTTGAGGTGCTAGTGCCCTTTATCGGGCGTGGGGGTTCAAGTCCCCCCTCGGACACCAGCAGGAACCCCACTTCGGTGGGGTTCTTTTGCGTTTCCGGACTTCTCGATGAAGAGCATCCACTGGTCGTACGGTCCGTCGTGCGGCCCGTCGTACGGTGCCGCTCAGGCGGTGGCCGGTCCCGCGGGGCGGACCAGCCGCATGAGGTACTCGGGCAGGGCGACTCCGGGGGTGATGTCCGCCGCGGGGACCGGCGTGCCGTACCCCCGGATCAGCGGGACCTGCCCCGACCAGTGCGGAAGGCCGGCGTCCCCGGGCTCGTCGTTCGGCCCGCCGACGCGGGACTTCGCGGAGACCTCGTTCAGGTCGAGGCGCAGGACGGCGACGCCGTCGAGCTCCCGCGCGTCGGGCGGGCGGGTGTCCGCGGACCGGCCCGGGACGACGTGTTCCACGATCGTCCGGAGCGCCCGGCCCTTCTCCTCGGGATCGGTCACGCGGTGCGCGCGGCCGTGGGCGACCACGGAGCGGTAGTTGACGGAGTGCCGGAAGGCGGACCGGCCCAGGATCAGCCCGTCCAGGTGGGTGACGGTCACGCAGACGTCCAGGCCGGAGTCCTCCCCGTCGGACCGGCTCCCGCCCGCCTCGGCCAGCCGCATGGGCCGGGAGTCCACCGCGCCGTGCAGGTAGAGGCGTTCGCCGACCCGGGCGTACAGGGTGGGCAGGACCACGGGCCTGCCGTCGCGGACGAAGCCCAGGTGGCAGACGAACGCCTCGTCGAGGATCGCGTGCACCAGGTTCCGGTCGTACGAAGCCCACTCCCGCATCCGGCCCGGAACGGTCAGGTCGGTCGGCGCGTACGACCCCGTGGGGGCGGCGGGCGGGCTGTCCGGGGCGTTGCTCATGCGACCTCCACAGCGGGGACGGATCTCCGTGCCTGCCAGTAGAACGCGGCCTCCCGCCTCCGCCCCCGTCCGACGCGCGGACCCGGCGGAAGGGCCGGAAAGGCTGTCTGGCCCCCCGTGGTCAGCAGGGGGCCAGACGCGTTCTCCCGTCCGGCGGCCTGGCGGCCCGGCGGTCGGGTGGCTCCGTCCTCGGGTGGCGGGGCGGGGCCCGCCGTTACGGGACCGGCTGCTGCTGGGTGACGCAGTGGATGCCGCCGCCGCCCGCGCCGAGGCTGTCGGTGTTGAGCTGCTCGATGGTCCGGCCCGGGAAGGCCCGCTGGAGGGTGACCCTGGCCGCGGCGTCCGCGCTCGCGTCACCGAACTGCGAGGAGATGACCGCGCCGTTGCACACGTAGTAGTTGGCGTAGGCGGCCACGAAGTCGGGGCTCGTGGAGCGGATCTTGTCGTAGTTCGGGCCCTGGATCTTGGTGACCGCGACCGGGTGCCCCTGGGCGTTGGTGGTGGTGGACAGGATCTGGAACTGCTGGCGCGCGTCCTTAGACCAGGCGTCCGTGTCGCTGGCGAGCGGCCACTGCACCAGGCCCGAGCCCTCCGAGAGGAACCGGGACGTCGCGTCGACGTGGTCGTCGGTGATGTCCCGGCCGAGGACGCCCTTGAACCAGACGACCTTGGAGGCGCCGAAGGCGGCGCACATGGCCGCTTCCAGCTGGGCCTGGCTGAGGCTCGGGTTGCGGTCCGGGTTGATGAGGGAGCTGCGGGTGGCCATGAGGGTGCCGGCGCCGTCCGTCTCCACCGCGCCGCCCTCGCCGATGAAGCCCGCGGTGGAGAACGGCACTCCGGCGTAGGCGGCGACCCGGCCGGCGACCAGGGAGTCCTTGGCGTGGGTCTGCTGGTTGCCCCAGCCGTTGAAGTTCAGGCCGACCGCGTCCAGGCCGCCCGCCCCGTTGGTACGGAACACCGGGCCGCTGTCGCGCATCCAGCAGTCGTCGACCGGGATCGTGCTGATGACGGTGACGGCCGAACCGCAGGCGCTCCTGGCCTTGGAGACGCTCGCGGAGTTGGCACACATGACGACCGGCTCGTACTTCGCGATGGTCTTCGCGATGAGGGCTATGTTCGCCTGTACGCCGGCCAGCTGGCGGCCCCAGATGGCGGAGCTGTCGGGCCACGCCATCCAGGTCCGGGTGTGCCGGACGGTGTCGATCGGGACGGCGAAGCTCCCGGCGGCGGCCGCAGCCGACGGGCGGACGGCCGCGAAGGCCTGCCCGCCGACCGCCGCGATGGCGGCGCCGGCGGCGGTGACGCCCGCCGCGGTCAGGAAACCCCGTCTGTCCAGAGTCCGTACGGTGTGCTCGTTCATCTCTGCTCTCCGATCAGTCGTGCGTGGACGGTCGAATGCGTTGAGGTGCTGGCGTACTGGCGTGCTGGCGTGCTGGCGTGCTGGCGTGGCGGCCGTGGGCGCCGCCGCGCCCACGGCCCCCTCACAAGGCGCGGCGCGCGGCGGCGATGCCCCGCGGGTCCCACCCCGGGCGGGGTACGGACTCCAGGAGCAGGCGCGTGTAAGGGTGCTGGGGGTCGGCGAGGACCTGTGCCGTCGGTCCCGCCTCCACGATCCGGCCGTTCCGCATGACGATCACTTCATCGGTGACACAGCGGACGACGCCGAGGTCGTGGGTGATGAACAGGTAGCCGATGCCGGTCTGTTCGCGGATGTCGAAGAGCAGGTTCAGGATCTGCGCCTGCACCGAGACGTCCAGGGCGGCCACCGCCTCGTCCAGGACGAGGACGGACGGTTCGACCGCCAGCGCCCGGGCGATCGCGACGCGCTGGCGCTGCCCGCCCGAGAGCCGTCGGGGCAGGGCGTCGGCCTCGCGGGCCCCGAGGCCGACCTGGTCGAGCAGTTCGGTGATCCGGCGGGTGTGGTCGGTGCCGGGGAAGTGCAGCTTCAGGGTCTCCCACAGCGCTCCGCCCACCGTGGTGCGCGGGTCCAGGGACAGGAAGGGGTCCTGGAAGACCATCTGGATCTCCCGGGCCCGCTCCAGGCGCCCGGCCTTGCCGCGCCGGTGCTCGCCCCGGTCGCGGCCGTGGATCAGGACCCGGCCCGTGTCCGCGCGCTCCAGGCCTACCACGATGCGGGCGGTGGTCGTCTTGCCCGACCCCGATTCGCCGACGATGCCCAGGGAGCCGCCCTCGGGCAGCACGAACGACACGTCGTCCACGGCCCGGACACCGCCGAAGGACCGGTACAGGCCCGCGACTTCCAGGACGGTCTTCGCCGCGGTCGCCGTCGTCGTCGTCATGAGTGGAGTTCCTTCCGTTCCGTACCTTCCGTGCCGTCCGTACGCTCCGTACGCTCCGCGCGGTCCCGTTCAGCCCGCGCGACCAGGTCGCCGTGGTGGCAGGAGGTCAGCCGGCCCGGCTCGCCGGCGACCGGGAGGAGCTCCGGTGCCTCGCGCGTGCACACGTCGGTGGCGAACGCGCAGCGCGCCGCGAAGGGGCAACCGGTGAGCTCCTCGCGCAGGCCCGGGGGCCGGCCGTCGATGGCGGCGAGCCGCCCCCGCGGCCCGTCCAGGCGCGGGGTGGAGTCCAGCAGCGCCACCGTGTACGGGTGGCGGGGCCGGGTGAACAGCTCGTCGGCCGGGCCCGTTTCCACGATCCGGCCCGCGTACATCACGTACACGCGGTCGCTGATCGCGGCGGCGAGTCCGAGGTCGTGCGTGACGAACAGCAGCCCGGTGCCGAAGCGTTCGCGCAGATCACCGAGGAGGGCGACCACCTCGGCCTGGGTGGTGACGTCCAGAGCCGTGGTGGGCTCGTCGGCGAGGATCAGGGCGGGATCGCCCATCAACGCGGCCGCGATCACGACCCGTTGCAGCATCCCGCCGGACAACTGGCCGGGATACTTGCGCAGCGCCCCCGCCGTGAGGCCGACGGCCTCCAGCATCTCCACCGCCCGCTCCTCGGCGGTCGCCTTGGACGCCTTGGCGTTCAGCCGCAGGCTCTCGGTGAGGAAGTCGCCGACGCGGCGCATCGGGTTCACGGCCGCCCGGGGATCCTGGAAGATCATGGCCGCCGTGCCGGTCCGCAGCACCCGCAGCTGCGCGGGCGTCATCGTCAGCACGTCATCGCCGACCACCCGCACCCGGCCCTCCGCCCGGGCGCCCCCGGGCAGCAGCCCCAGCACGCTCCGCGAGGTGAGGCTCTTGCCGGATCCGGACTCGCCGACCAGCGCGACCGTCTCGCGGGGGCCGACGGCGAGGTCGACCCCGTCCAGGACGGGCCGGGCGGTGTCCGGCAGGCGCAGCCGCAGCCCCTGGATCTCAAGGGTGTGCACCGGGCTCATGGGGTCCTCCTGGCTACCTTGTCGGCCCAGCGCTCGCCGACGACGTTGAAGGCGACCACGGTCAGCACGATGGCCACACACGGCACGACCGCCGAGAGCGGGTACCCGGCCTGGATGGCGGCGTTGCCGTCGAAGACCATGCGGCCCCAGTCGGGGGTCAGGGCCGGTACGCCCAGCCCGAGGAAGGAGAGCCCGGCCAGGTCGATCAGGGCGTAGCCGAAGTTGATCGTGGACTGGGCCAGGACGACGGGCATGACGGCGGGGATGACGTGGCGCAGGCAGATCTGCGCCCCCGAGTGGCCCTGCACCCGGTAGGCCTCCACGTACGGGCGGGAGCGTTCGGCCAGGACGAGGGAGCGGGTGAGCCGACTGACGTAGGGCAGGTAGGCGATGGCCAGGGCGATGACGGGGGCGAGCAGCCCCTCGCCGTACACCGAGACGATCAGGATGGCGAGCAGCATGCCGGGGAAGGCGAAGACCAGCTCGGTGCTGCGGGACAGGACCGAGTCAAGCCAGCCGCCCCGCCACGCGGCGGCGGTGCCGATGGCCACGCCGGCCGCGGTGGAGAAGGCGACCACGCCGAGCGGGCCGAGGAGGGAGGTGCGGGCTCCCAGGATCAGCCGCGACAGCGTGTCGCGGCCGGAGGCGTCGACCCCGAGGAGGTGGTCGGCGGAAGGGCCCGCGAGGGCGTTGCCCAGGTCGGCGGTGTTGGGATCGTAGGGGGTGATCCAGGGGGCGAGCACCGCGACGAGGACGACGACGGCGACGAACCCGGCGCAGAGCACGGAGAGGGGGGCGCGAGTGGTCCGGAACCGGGAGAGGCCCGGCCGGCGCACCAGGACGGCACTCACGCGGCCTTCTTCGAGGGGTCGAGGGAGACCCGGGGGTCGACCAGCGGGTGGAGCAGGTCCACGACGAGGTTCACCGTCATGAACAGCGCGACCATGATGAGGGAGATGGCCTGCACGGTGGGGAAGTCCTTGGTGGTGGTGGACAGTTCGAGGAGCTGGCCGATGCCGCCCACGCTGAACGCCGATTCCACCAGGACGGTGCAGACGAGCAGGGTGGAGACGATGAGCCCGCCGGTGGTGAGCACGGTGCCCAGGGCGTTGCGGAACACGTGGCGCCGGATGACCAGGCTGTCGCGGACCCCCCGGCTCCGGGCGACCGTGACGTGCTCCTGGCCCAGGACGTCGAGCATCGCGGCGCGCGTGACGCGGGCGAGCATGCCGATCAGGTAGAGCGCCAGCGCGACGGCCGGCAGGGTCAGGTGCCACAGCATCTGCCCGAACCCGTCGCCGGTTCCCCCGGTGGGGAACCAGTGCAGCCGCACCGCGAACAGGCCCTGCAGCAGGACGGCGGCGACGAACGACGGGGTGCCGATGGCGAAGGTGGTCGTCACCAGGATCGCCGAGTCGGTGCTCCCGCCGCGGACCGCGCCGGTCCAGCCCAGGATCAGCCCGAACACGAGGACCAGTACGAGCGCCATCGAGATCAGCATCAGGGTGTTGGGCAGGCGGTCCGCCAGCAGCCGCGACACGTCGGTGCGGTAGGTGATCGAGCGGCCGAAGTCGCCCTGGACGACCTGCCCGAGCCAGTGCAGGTACCGCTCCGCGAACGGGTCGTCCAGGTGGTAGTGCTCGTTGATCGCCTGCAGGGCCTCCGGGGAGGCGGAGCGGCCCCCGAGGAGGAAGCTCGCCGGGTTGCCGGGGGCCAGGTACAGGGCGCCGAAGATCACGAAGGAGGCGCCGAGCAGGGTGGCCGCCATTTCGGCCAGCCGGCGTGCGGCGAAGCGCAGGAAGCTCATTTCGCGGCCGCCCCGACGTCCGCCGCCCACGGGTGGTAGAGGTAGGAGATGGTGGTGGGCGCGCCCGTGATCCGCTTGTTCAGGAAGACGGCGGTCGGCCACTCGGCGACCGGGATCCACAGCACCTGGTCGGCGGCCTTCTTCTGCATTTCGGCGGCGGTCGCGAAGCGCTTGGCGGGGTCGTACTCGGCCCGGGCCTTGTCGTTCAGCGCGTCGTACGCCTCGTCGCTGTAGCCGGCGTAGTTCTGGTAGGCCCCGGTCTGGAAGTTGCTCAGCAGGTCCATCGGGTCGGTGATGGAGTCGTAGTACGTCTCCGGGAACATGTCGAGGCCCTCGCGCGCCGCGGGATCGGTGAACAGCGAGGTGAAGGCGTTGGGGGCGATGGTCTTCAGCACGACCTTCAGCCCGATCTTGGTGCCGGCGTCCTGGACGGCGGTGGCCAGCAGCGAGACGTCCTGGCCGATCGAGCTGGTGGCGATGGTCACCGTCTTCCCGGTGGCCCCCGCCTCCTCGATCATCCGCTTGGCGGCCTCGATGTTCTGCTCGGGCGAGGGGAGCCCGTCGAAGGCGGCCTTGCGGACGTCCTCGGGAGCCTCGGCCCAGGCGGCCTTGGTGGTGAGCGAGGTGGTGACGGTGCCCGCGCCGCCCAGGCCCGCCTTGACGAAGCCGCGCCGGTCCAGGGCCAGGGACAGTGCCCGGCGGACGCGGACGTCGCCGAGCGCGCCCTTCATGCTGGTCACGTTGACGTTGACGGTGCTGAGGCCCTCGCCGAAGTAGAGCTTGCCCGTGCCGCTGTTGCTCAGCCGGGAGTAGCTCTCGGTGGGGATCAGGTACCCGCCGTCCGCCTCGCCGCTCAGCATGGCGTTGGTACGGGCCGAGGGGTCGGTGAGGAAGGTGAAGACGGCCTTCGCGGACTTGGCCTTGGGGCCCCAGTAGCCGTCGAAGCGCTTGAGCTCGATGGACTGGCCCTTGTTCCAGCTGCCCAGCGAGAAGGGGCCGGTGCAGTCGAGGCTGCCGGCGGTGCCGTAGTCCTCGCCGGCCTTCTCCACGCCGGCCTCGGAGGCGACCACGCCGGCCGCCGTCGCCATGTACTGCGGGAACTGCGAGTCGGGCTGCTTCAGCGAGACGGTCACCTGGAGCGGGCCGGTCTTGGTGACGGACTCGACGTTGGAGAAGTTGCTGTTCCAGGCCGCCCCGTTCGCCGGGTCCATCTGACGGCCGAGGCTGTAGACGACGTCCTCGGGGGTCATCGTGCCGCCGTCGTGGAAGCGCACGCCCGCGCGCAGATCGTAGACCCACGTCAGGGGGGTGGGGTTGGAGGCCTTCTCGGCCAGACCCGGAGCCATGGTGAGCTGCGGGGTCCACCGCATCAGGCTCTCGCAGACGTTCGACAGGATCGTGTTCTGCGGGTAGTCGAAGGCCGAGATGTAGTCCAGCGTCGGGGGTTCCGCGTACAGGGCCCAGGTGAAGGAGTCCAGCTCGCCCGCGGCGGCCGGAGTGCCCGCGGAGAGCTTGAAGCCGGCGTCCGACGTGGTCCCGCCGCCCGCCTTGGGCGGGCCGGAGCATGCGGTGACCAGGCTGAGGGCGGCCAGCGCCGCGACGGGGAGCGCGTACCGGCCGCGCGCGGAGCGGCGGCGGGCGGCGGGCGGGCCGGCCGGGGACGGGTCGGACGCGGACACGGACGCGGACACGGACCTGGCTGCTCTGGACCAGGGCAAGGATGGGGACATCGGTGCTCTGGTGCGTCGGCAGCTTCGGATGTGTATAAGAGACGGCCCGTACCTCGGGGGCGGCACCTGGGAGCGGCTCTTCGAGGAGCTCGGCACCCGCCTCCCCGCCGAGTACGTGGCCCTCATGGACCGGTACGGCGCCGGCTGCTGGGGCGACTGGCTGCGCTTCCACACCCCGCTGCGCACCG
The DNA here is from genome assembly GCF_003287935.1 of Streptomyces sp. ICC1. Classification (GTDB taxonomy): domain Bacteria; phylum Actinomycetota; class Actinomycetes; order Streptomycetales; family Streptomycetaceae; genus Streptomyces; species Streptomyces tritrimontium. Next base: position 7,683,029 of record NZ_CP030287.1, on the reverse strand, counting down.
ACGGCGGATTCCGGCGGCTCGCGGAGCAGAACGCCGAGGCCTACCGGGGGGCCATCGGCGGATGGCGGGCCGAGGACCCCTTCCCGGTGTGGCCGGAGCCCGGCGGGCTGCTGGCCTTCGCGACCTCGAACGACGCGGACGTGCTCGGCTGGCTCACCGAGGGCCCCGACCCGGACGCCTGGCCGCTCGTCGTCTGGCCCCGGCACGCCCCGCAGGGGCCGCCGCTGCCGTACGGGCTCGTCGACACCCTGCTCGCCTGGCAGCGCGGCCGGTTCGAGACCGAGGGGCTGCCCGGCCTCGACCGGGACGACGACCCGGTCGAGTTCGCGCTCTTCGAGCCCTGGGACGCGACGGCCTACTGGTGAGTGCGCCGGCCGCCGTGCCCGGGTCCGCTCAGCCCGTCAGGGCGTCCAGCAGGGCCACCTCGCGCGGGGTCAGGCGGACCGTCGCCGCGTCCAGGTTCTCCGCCAGGTGGTCCGGGGAGCCCGTGCCCGGCGTGGGGCACAGCACGGGGGAGTGGTGCAGCAGCCAGGCCAGGGCGATCTGGCCGGTGGACGCGCCGTGCTCGGCGGCGACCGTCGTCAGCGCGGCCGCGCTCTCGCGGGTCAGGGCGCCGCTGCCCAGCGGGTAGTACGGCAGGAAGGCGATCCCGCGCTCCTCGCACAGTGCGAGGAGCTCCGCCGAGGAGCGGTCCAGCAGGTTGTACGGGTTCTGCACCGAGGCCACCGGGACGGTCTCCAGCGCCTCCCGCAGCCGGTCCGCCGTCACCGTGTTCAGCCCGATGTGGCGGATCTTCCCCTCCGCCCGGAGCTCGGCCAGCGTCCCCAGCTGCTCCGCCGCCGGGACGGCCGGGTCGAAGCGGTGCAGCTGGTACAGGTCGATCCGGTCCAGCCGGAGCCTGGCCAGGCTCGCCTCGCACATCGCCCGCAACTGCTCGGGCCGGCCCGCGGGGTGCCACTGGTCCGGGCCGGTGCGCACCACCCCGCCCTTGGTGGAGACCACCAGCCGCTCCCCGTACGGGTGCAGGGCCTCGGCGACCAGCTCCTCGGCCAGGTGGGGGCCGTAGTTGTCGGCGGTGTCGATCAGGGTGACCCCGCGCTCGACCGCCGCGCGCAGCAGCGCACGGGCCTCGGCGCGGCCCGCCCGCGGGCCCCAGTAGCCGTCGCCGACCAGCCCGCCCGTCCCGAGACCGAGGCGGCGTACGGGCAGGTCGCCACCGAGGAGGAACGTCGCATCCGCATGAACAGACATGGCCCGACGGTAGCCCAGGAGCCGGGATGTGCCAGGCTCGGGGAATGCGTTACATCATCATCGGCGCCGGGGCGATCGGCGCGACCATCGGCGGACGGCTCGCGGAAGCGGGCGGCGAGGTCGTCCTCGTCGCGCGCGGCGCCCACGCGGAGGCCCTGCGGGCCGACGGGCTGCGGCTCACCACGGCGGACGGGGAGCGCGTGCACCGGCTGCCCGTGGTCGCCGGCCCGGCCGAGCTCGGCGAACTGCGCCCGGACGACGTGCTGTTGCTGACGGTCAAGACCCAGGACGCGCTCGCCGCGCTCGACGCCTGGGGCGATGCGGAGGTCGCGGGCGGCGGGACGGCGGCCCAGCGGCTGCCGGTGCTGTGCGCGCAGAACGGCGTCGAGAGCGAGCGCCTCGCCCTGCGGCGCTTCGCCCGCGTGTACGGGGTCTGCGTGTGGCTGCCGGCGACGTTCCTGGAGCCCGGGGTGGTCTCCGCGCTGTGCGCGCCGCTGACCGGGATCCTGCACATCGGCAAGGCCGCCGGCGGCGCGGACGGGCGGGCCCGGCGGATCGCCGCCGACCTGGAGAAGGCCGGGTTCGGGGCGCCGGTCGCCGAGGACGTCATGCGGTGGAAGCACGCCAAGCTGCTGGGCAACCTGGGCAACGCGATCCAGGCGACCACCGGTCCCGAGCCGGAGCCGGCGAAGGCCGCGCTGCTGCTGCGGGCGGTCCGCGAGGCGAAGGCCGCCTTCGAGGCCGCCGGGATCGCCTACGCCTCCGACGCCGAGCAGGCGGCGGCCCGCGACGGCAGGGTGGAGCAGCCGGCCGGGGTGCGGGGAGGGTCGTCCTGGCAGAGCCTGGCCCGGGGCACGGGCTCGGTGGAGGCCGACTACCTCAACGGGGAGGTCGTCCTGCTGGGGCGGCTGCACGGGGTGGCGACGCCGGTCAACGACACGCTCCGGCGCGCCGCGAACATCTTCGCCCGCGAGGGCCTCCCGCCGGGTGCGATGTCCGTCGAGGACCTGACGGCCCTGGCCGACGAGGCCGCGTCGAGGGCGTAGCCGCCGGGTACGGGTGCCGCCGCGTCTCCTGGGGCTCCGCCCCGGCGGACCCTACACCCCGGTATCTAGAAAAACACCAGGTCAGTAGGCTCGAAAAGCCCCGTGCGGCGTGTGCTCGGATGGGGCTCTTCGTCGCCTCAGGTCGTTGACGAGCAGCAAGCCGCGCAGGCCACGTTGCGAGCCTGCCCGGTGACCGGGTCAACGATGACCGTCACACCCTCGCCGTGCGGGCAGACTCGGCGTCGCCGCTGGCTGGGGCTCTTCACGGTCCGGCAGGTGCCCAGCAGTGTGACCGCCTCGCGGTACCGAGGATCCGCCCAGTCGCCCCGACGCGCTTCTTCGCTCACCGCATCCTCCTAGTGGCAGAACGTAGCCAACGGTAGCGGGTCAGAGTGCGTCCACGATGCTGTCCGCCCAGAGTCCTTGCTAGCTCGGCGGAGCCGCACAGCCAGACCCTCCGTCCGTGCACTCGCTGTGCATGCAATCGGCCGAGACGAGAACTGACGATTGTGCTTCCAGGCTCCACAGGTACTCGTCGGGTTCGTGCCCCGCTTCGCGGATCGCCTTGAGCGTCCGGTCGACAGTGGCTGTGTCGTGCTTCTTCGTTGCTGGGGTTTCCGGGACGTGGTGGACGAACCGGCCCAGCAGCTGGCACAGCTCGGCGTATGACTTCGTGTCCGTGATGAGCGCGTGCCAGCCTTCATCGACAACTTGGGACGGGCGCAGTGCCAGGCCCGGAGTGCTGTTCAGTGCTGCCGCCGCGACGAACTTCACGGCCTCGCTGACGATCCGATCGGCCATACCGTCCGTCAGCTCGGGGTTGGCCTTCTCGACGGTACGAACGGCGGTTGCAAAGGCCGTGGCCGTGAGGAGGCTGGACGAAGGTAAAGCGGTCTCATGGGCTGTGGTCTGTGACATGTGAACTCCGTTGCTGTTGAAGGTGTTGTGTTGCCCGCCCCGTGAAGGACGGGAGATCAGTGGAGGGTCGGCCCGCACCACGCGCACTGGCACGGCGGGAACTCGACTCCGAACCCGTCCCAGTAGCCGAGAGCACGGAACCGTGCTCGTTCGGCTGCCGACCGGTGAATGACCGGGCCTTGTCTGCCGGACCGAATTACGCGCGTCTCGCCGGTCCGTGCGAACAGCTCGGAGTCCCCGGGAGCCAACCGAACGAGCACCACACGGGTGATCTGTAGGGTCATCCGGGAACGGCTCGACACGCCACCCGAGCCCGACGGGAACGGCGGGGGCGGCTTACGCATCGCATCCTCGGCAGCAATCTCCCGAAGAGCGCAGCGGACTTCCCGGGCTTGCTCAGCCGGGATCACGCGCCCCACCCCTTGGCCACGATGCAGGCGACCACTCCAATCCATGCGATCGCTCCGAGGGTCACGGCTAGCGCGCTTCGCCGGCTGGGCTGCACGTGGTCCTGGTGCTCGTTGCCGTCGGTCACTAGGCACGCTCCACAACGGCTACTTCCGAGAACTCCCGGACGAACGTCATGTGGCCCGTGCGGCCAGTGTGCTGAATGCACATATCGCTGCACACATCAGCGTTCGACGTCGGTTCCGCAGACCAACCGCACTCAGGAGCCAGGCACCGCGCGGTCGCTGTCGTCTCGGCGGAAGGGTGCCGCCGCATGACATACGGGATGTAGCGCATCACCGAAATCACGCTCATACCGTGGCCCGGCGGTGCGGGTGGTTGCGAAGCTCCTCGTTCTGCACCGCCACCGCGCACGGATCGCCGGCTTCCCGCGAGATCTCACGCGCCGTGACCAGCGCGAGGCACACCCCGCATCCAGACACGGGCACCGGTTCGAGTTGATCGGTCCGTGCCGTCTCCTGCTGTGCTGCCGTCACCATGCGCACCCCTCGCGTCGCGTTCGGTGCTCGGGATCGTCTCGCTGCCGAGGAAGCCCGGCCCAGTGTGATCCGTAGTGGCAACCGGCTCGGAAGGCGAAGAATCCCTCGGTCTAGTGGCAGCCCTAGTAGCAAGATGGGCGCATGGACATCGGGGAACTGATCCGTGATCTCCGCAAGGCTCGCGGCTGGAGCCAAGGGCGGTTAGCTTCGGAGATCAACAACGCGCACGGCACGACGCTGACGCGGGAGTACGTCAGCAACTGGGAGTGTTCCAAGGTCAGGCCAGGCCCGTTCTACCTAGCCGCGCTCTCTGCCGTTCTCGACGTTCCCCTAGCTGTCCTTGAAGGTGAAGTGGACCGACGCGAGTTCCTTACCGACGTCGCCGGGGCTGCCATAGCCCCCGTGATCGCCTCTGATCTGATCAGCGCAGGGTTCGCCGCCCGACTACGGGGCGGACCGTCAGTGGACACATGGGAAGCCAAACTGACTACGTACGGCACTGAGTACATGTCGATGGGTGCGGCGGACATCCAGCGTCGGGTTTCCGGTGAACTCGTCGCCGTGCAGCAGCAGTTGGAGAACCCCCGGCTGTGGTCGGTGGCTTCCCGGCTGATGACTCTGTACGCAAAGACGTTTCCCGGGTCGGACGGCTCCAAAGCGGTCCACTGGTACCGGATGGCAGCGAGAGCCGCAGACGAGTCTGGAGACGATGACGCGCGCGTGTGGGTACGTGGACGTGCAGCTATCGCCCTGGGCTACGAGGGGGCATCGCTGGGAGTGGCTGACGTGCTTGCAGACCAAGCCTTGGCCATATCGGAACGGCCCTCCCTCGGCCTCCTGAATGCTGTGATGGGTAAGGCCCATGCCGCCGCGCTTCGCGGTGACCGAGCCACGGCACTCAAGCTTGCCGACGACGGCCGGCGAATCTTCGACAAGGCTGGATCGTACGAGCAGACCAGCGACTACGCCGTGCCCTGGTGGCGGATGAACGTCTTCTTGTCGCTTCTTCTGGCCCGTCTGGGTGACGAGCACGGAGCCGTTGAGGCACAGGAGGCAGCACGCCGCGAACTCCCTGCAGAGCTGCCCCGGTTCGCCACTCACCTTGAAATGCACCGGGGGCTGATGCTCGCCCGGTCCGGCGACGTGTCCGGCGGGGTGGCCTACGCACGGGGCGCGCTGGATGCCCTGCCGCCGGAGAAGCATTCCCTCACGCTGAGACTGCTCATGTCGGAGATTGAAGAGTCCTGACGATCCACCAGTCCTTCCAAATGCCCGCCCCAGGGTGTTGGTTCCACTCCAGACCCCGCGCCTCAAACGCCGGCGGGGCTGGAGAGACCGGCTACGCCGCCAGGGCCGACAAGCGGGCCGGGGCGCGCAGCGCGTCCTCGTAGCGGCGCAGCAGCAGGCGGGCCAGTTCCGGGGAGGGCCCCAGGACGTCGGCCACCACGTCCGCGCCGGCGGCTTCCGCGCCCGCCGCGATGCGGTCCGGCAGCCGGCCGGGGGCGATCACGTACGGCGCCACCGCGATCCGGCGGACGCCCTCCGCGCGCAGGGCCCGTACGGCGTCTTCCGTACGGGGGAGAACAGCGGAGGCGAACGCAGGCCGCACGGCGCACCAACCGGTGTGCCGCCACTCCCGCGCGGTTTCAGCGATCACTGCGATCGCCTCCGGGTCTGAGGAACCGGCGGACGCGAGCACCACACCGGTGGTGGCGCGGTCCGCCGGGGTGAGGCCGGCCTCCCACAGGCGGCGTTCGAGGTTCGCCAGCAGCAGCGGGGACGGGCCGAGCACGTCCGCGGTACGGACCGAGAGGTCCGGCAGGTGGGACGCGGCCGCGGCGAGGACCGCCGGGATGTCGGACTTCGCGTGGAACGCCCGCGTCAGGAGCAGCGGGAGGGCCACGATCTCCCGGACGCCCGCCAGGTGGAGGGAGGCCACGCACTGGTCGACGGTCGGGCCGTCGAAGTCCAGGAAGGCCGTCTCCACGCGCACCCCCGGCCGCAGCGCCCGTACCCGCCGGGTGAGGGCGTGCACGGTCGCCGCGTGCCGCGGGTCGCGGCTGCCGTGGGCGATGACCAGCAGGGCCGGCCGGTCGTGGCGGTCCTGCCGGTCGTGCCTGTCGTGCCGGCCGGCTTGGCGGGCGTGGTGGGCGCTGAACACGGGACTAGCTCTTGACCAGCAGGCCGCGGGTGCGCAGCACCCACCGCTCGATCGGGCTGAAGATCAGCAGGTCGATCGCGATGCCGACGACCAGGATCAGGATGATCGCGAGGAACACGCCCGGCAGGTCGATGTTGTTGCGGCCGTTCTCCAGCAGCTGGCCGAGGCCGAGGCCCAGGTCGGGCGAGCTGGCGATGATCTCGGCGGCCATCAGCGAGCGCCAGGAGAAGGCCCAGCCCTGCTTGAGGCCCGCCAGGTATCCGGGCAGTGCGGCGGGCATGACCACGTGCCGGGCCCCGCGCAGGCCGGTGGCGCCGAGGGTGCGGCCGGCCCGCAGGAACAGCGGCGGGATCTGGTCGATGCCGGAGACGAGGCCGTTGGCGATGGAGGGGACGGCGCCGAGCAGGATGACGGTGTACATCATCGCGTCGTTGAGTCCGAACCAGAGCACGGCCGGCGGCACCCACGCGACCGAGGGCAGCGACTGCAGCCCCTGGAGGATCGGGCCGATCGCGGCGCGCACGAACTTCACCCGGGCGACCAGCAGGCCGAGCGGGGTGCCGATGGCCAGGGCCAGCAGGAAGCCGAGCAGACCGCGCGAGACGCTGGTCCAGATGACCTCGAGCAGGGTCCCCTTGAGCCACATGTCGGACAGGCTGTCCCAGACGGAGGACAGGGCGGGGAGCTTGGTCTCGTCGGTGACCTTCGCCGCGACGAGGATCTGCCACACGACGAGGACCAGGCCGACGGCCAGGATCGGCGGCAGGACCTTCTTGAGGAGCACCTCGCGGACCGGGGTGCGGTGGGTCTGGACGGCGTCGAGGGCGTCGAGCCCCGCCTCCAGGCCGGCGAGGTCGTCGCTCCTGGCCGAGGTCTTGGGGCTGGTGTCAGTGCTGGCCATGGCGGCGGATCTCCCCACGCAGGTGTTCAGTGATCTCAAGGGACAGCTCCGCGACGTCCGCGTCCTCGATGCGGCGCGGCTGCGGGATGCCCACGGTCCACTCCTTCGCGACCCGCCCGGGCCGCGAGGACAGCAGGACCACACGCTGCGCGAGCCGTACGGCCTCGCGGACGTTGTGCGTGACGAACAGGACGGACAGGTTCGTCTCTTCCCAGATGCGGGTGAGCTCGCCGTGCAGCACGTCCCGGGTGATGGCGTCGAGCGCGGCGAACGGCTCGTCCATCAGCAGCAGCTGGCTGTCCTGGGCGAGCGCCCTGGCCAGGGCCACGCGCTGGCGCATGCCGCCGGACAGCTCGTGGACCCGCTTGCCGTACGAGCCGCCGAGCCGCACCAGCTCGAGCAGCCGCTCGGCCTCCGGCTTGCGGTCGGCCTTGGCCACCCCGCGCAGCCGCAGGGCGAGTTCGATGTTCTTGCCCGCGGTGAGCCAGGGGAAGAGGGCGTGCTCCTGGAACATCAGGGCCGGCCGCCCGCCGGGCGTCTCGATGGCGCCGGCGGTCGGCTTGTCGAGCCCCGCGACGAGGTTGAGCAGGGTGGACTTTCCACATCCCGAGGCGCCCAGGATGGTGACGAACTCTCCGGGAGCGACATCGAGGCTGATGTCGTCCAGGACGAGCTGCGATCCGGCCGGGCCGGAGAAGGACTTCGAGACGTGCTCGATACGGGCGGCGTGCGTCTGCTCCGCTACGGTGCCCTCGGCAGCCTTGGCAAGCGTGGTGGCCATGGTCGTCACCTCCTGGGGATTCGGGACGGGGAAGAGGGGATCACTTGGCGCCGAGGTCGGCGTCGGAGACCTCGGGCTTGCCGGCGGCCTTGAGGACCTTGTTGAGGAGCGTCAGGTCGTAGATGCCGGTGAGGTCGGGCTGCTCGATGAGCTTGGCCTTGACGGCCCAGCGGCGGGTTCTTCCGCGGTGCCGTGACTGTGCCCGCCGCCGGGTGTGTTTTCCATGGAGGCGGCGACCTCGCGTAGGCCGAAGAAGGCGAGGGCGGCGGTGGCGAGGACGGCCAGGCCGACGAGGCTGAAGATGCGGCGGGTGGGGGTGTCCGCGTCCTTGATGACGTAGGCGATGAAGGAGACGAGGAGTCCGGCGGGGACGAGGACGGCTCCGCGGGCGGGGAAGTCGTCGAAGTGCTGGAGGCCGCCGCTGAGCATGCCGATGCCGAAGGACAGCGTCAGGGAGGCGCCGATCACCACCAGCATGCGCGGCAGGCCCGGCCGCTCCCTGGTGAGGATGAACTCGTTGAGGATGGTGGCCGCGAGGAAGACGAAGGCGCCGTACGCGGCGATGCGGGTGTAGCGGTCGGGGTCGAGCGGGTGGTGGACGACGGCGCCGCTGATGAGGCCGGCGCCGACGAAGTAGCCGACGTAGCCGAGGTAGCGGGCGGCCAGCGACCGCTTGCGGGCCAGGCGCGTGCGCCGGGCGGCCCGTCCCTCGGCGGGAGAGATCGACGTCGGTTCCGGGGTCCGGGCGTCGAGGAGCTGGGTCGAGGTCACGTGCGAGTTCCTTCGGTGGTGCGTGCGTGGCTCATCACCCGGCGCACCACTGCGTGGGGCTGGCCGGGATCGGCGATGAGAGTCAGGACGGATCGGGGCAAACTGCCCGGATCTATACCTGCTGCACCACGGAACCGAGGGAGCTTCGCAACGGAGGAAGGCCGGATGGGATGGTCCCCACCCAGGGCTGCGGCTTCATCGCGCCGACGGCGGGGGTCAGCCGCGCGAGGGCCGTCAGCTGTGGGTTGGGCAGGTCCAGGCCCTGCTGAGGGTGGCCGGAGGCGCAGGCTTCGGCGGGGTGGGAGTGCCCACTGCCGCCGTCGGGTTCGTCGGGTGCCTCGGTGTCGTGATCATGGGCGTTGCCATGGCCGGTGGGCGTCGGGTAGGACACGTCGACTGCGCCGCCGGTGACGTGCGCGGAGGCGCTGTCGGCTCCGGCGGCGTGGGTGTAGAGGAAAGCGAACAGCAGGGCGGCCAGCCACAGCAGGCGCAGCGGGCCCGCCGTGTAGCGGGTCCGCGACGTGCCGAATGCAGTCCGGGCCGTGACCATGCCGCGAGCCTATCCGGCAGGTGGAGCGCCCTGTACAGCCACCCCGTAAATGATCACGCGAAGTGGTGATCTTGGGGTGTTCGGGGAACCGGGCGCAGGCCGTCGAGGGTGACGGCGACCAGGCGGCGGAGCGCGGCCCGGGAGGTCAGGCCGGAGGCCGCGGTCAGGGCGTGGAGGCAATACTGGGCGAGTTCGGCGGGCGGGACGTCATCGCGCAGGTCGCCTGCCCGGGCGCCTTCGGCGAGAAGGTTCTGGAGCATGCCTTCGAGGTGCTGTTGGGCGTGGGTGATGTGGTCGCCCTGGTGGAGAAGGGCAGCGAGTTCGCCGCCGTGCCGCTGCTGGGCGATGCCCGCGTACGCCTCAAGCACCGCCGCCAGTCGCCGTGTGGGGGTGCCGGGCCGGCCGCTGATCTCCGCGAGGTGGTGGAGGTGCCCGGTGACCTGACGTTCGTGCCAGGCGAGCAGGACCGCCTCGACGTCGGAAAATGGTGGTGCGGGCTCGTGGGGCCGCATCCGAAAACTCCGGAGGGCGTCATGGCCGGCTCACCGACTCGTCGCGAGGATGACGGCGCGGGCGCGCCGCCTTGGGTGAAGGTGTCCGCGGCGATCGCGGTCGTTCTGGTCGCGGTGTTCCTGATCGTCCACCTGGCCGGTGGAGGCATGGTCGGGCACACGCCATGACGCCGTTCGGCCCGCGGCTGCGCAAGCTGACGCTGACCGCGCATGTCACCGCTTCGGTCGGCTGGCTCGGTGCGGTCGCCGCCTTCCTGGCCCTCGCCGTCGCCGGCCTGGCAGGCAGCGCGCCCGAGACGGTACGCGCCTCATATCTGGCGATGGAGCTGGTGGGCTGGTTCGTCATCGTGCCGTTCAGTGTCGCCTCGCTGCTGACCGGGGTGGTGCAGTCCCCGGGCACGGTGTGGGGGCTGCTGCGCCACTACTGGCTGATCGCGAAACTGCTGATCACGGTGCTCGCCACCCTGCTTCTCCTGGTCCACATGCAGCCGGTCGGGCACCTGGCCGAAGCTGCGGCGCAGGCCTCCCTCGCGGGCGGCGAACTGGAGGGCATGCGCATCCAGCTGATCGCGGACGCGGCCGCCGCGCTCGTGGTGCTGCTGACGGCCGCCGCGCTGTCGGTGTTCAAACCGCGCGGGGTGACCCGCTATGGGCGCCGTCGGCAGCGAGAGCCACGTCTGCTGCCGCAGCAGGCCGCGCAGTGACTTCAGCGCCAGCCAGGGGTCGGAGCGGCGCCGACTGACCCTGCCGTCCGGTGAGCCCGGCCCGGGCTCATCGCGGATTGCCTCCTCACGCCGCGGACCCGGCGGATCCGGGGCGGTCGACGGAAAGTCCCAGGACGCATCCGGTCAACCCCTCTTCGCAGAGCGGCGCGCCCGGGTGCACCTTCGTGGTGCGTCCGGGGCGCGCTGCTGCCCTGAGGGGTGGGTGTCAGTGGTAGGTGTGGACGACGGCGTGGCCCTTGCCGCGGCCGATCATCCACTTGTTGACCGGGGTCGTGATCAGGAAGGCGACCGCGAATCCGCCGAGCAGCGCGGCCCAGAACAGTCCGTCGGACAGGTGCGCTTCCATCGCCCCCGGCGTGAGCGCGATGATGCCGTTGTCGACCAGTTCCATCACCGCGATGGAGACGGTGTCGGCGGCCAGGGCGACCTTGACGGCGCTCTTGAAGTCCAGGCCGGCCTTGCGGACGGCGAAGAGGGTGAACGAGTAGCCGAAGATGAACGCCAGCGTGATCGCGAGGATCATCGTCTGGACGTTGCCCCACAGCAGGGCGGTGCCGATGACCATGCCGAGGATCTCGCCGATGGCGCACCCGGTCAGGCAGTGCAGGGTCGCCTTCGCCGCCATGCTCCAGGAGGCGCCCCCGTGGGCGGGCTCGCCGTGTCCGTGGTGGTCCTCGTGGGTGGCGTGGTCGTGCGTGGTTCCGGCGTGGTGAGTGCTGTGGTCCATGACCCTCATCCCCATTCCCGTCCAGTGTGGGCCCCTGCGCGGCACCCACACCAGAACCCTATACCCCTAGGGGGTATTCCTCTAGGGGTATTCCGCTCCGGCGGAAGGCTGGTGGAGCACCATCCAGGTGCGGCCGGCGTCGGTGGATTCGTAGACGGTGTCCGTGGTGTCGGCGGCGAGCAGCCGCTGACCGGTCACGGCGGTGAGCACGGTGGGCTTTGCGCCTGCGGGCAGGCGGCCCTGCTCGGTCCACGCCTGGCCCCCGCGGCTGCTCATCACCCGGCCGTCGGCGGCCAGGCCGACCAGTAGTCCGGGCTCGGGCGCATCGACGGCGACCAGAGCGGGGGCTCCGGCGACGGGGCGGAAGCTGCGTCCGCCGTCGCTGCTGGTCTCCAGGCCCTTGCCGGTGGCGGCCCACACCTGCTGCGGGTTCTCGGCATGTGCGGCGAGGTCGAGCAGCGGCTGCTGGGCGCGCTTGTCCCAGGTGCGTCCGCCGTCGACGCTGGCCCAGATCTTCCCGCTCTGGCTGTCGAAGCCGTACAAGCTCTCGCCGGCCTGCTCAAGGGCGTGGAAGTCGGCTTCACCTTCGGCGGAGAGGGTCTGCCAGGTCCGGCCCGCGTCGGTGCTGCGGATCAGGCCCAGGTGGGGTGAGCGGGCGTTCGGGTCTGACGGGGAGGGGTGGCCGCTGCCGAGGAAGGTGGAGGGGCCGGTGACGGTGAAGCCCATCGTGTCCTGGTAGCGGTCGGCGACCCGGAGCGCTGTGCCGTCGGCCAGGCGGAAGACGCCGAGGTGGCCTGCGGCGTAGACGGTGTTGTCGGCCGGATCGACGCCGAGGCCGTGCAGATGCCCGGTCCCCGGGTCAGGTGTGGTCGAACTCCGCTTGTCGGCGTCGGGTGCGGAGCAGGCGGCCAGCAACAGGCCGGCCGCAGTTGCCACGGCGGCCGCGGTGAGCCCGCGGCGGCGCGGTGAAAGGGCGTGGGTGATCACGTGAGGAGGACCAAGCTGTCGGCGAAGTGACGCGGATGCGGGTGGGCGTGCGGGCGCGGGGGCGGGCGCTGTGTGGCGCCCGCCCCCGCCGGCGACCGGGTCAGTTCTTGCCGAGGAGGGTGTTCATCTTGTCGATCTCGGCGGACTGGGAGGTGATGATCGCGTCGGCCATGGTCTTGGCGTCAGGGAAGGAGCCGTCGGCCTTCTCCGTCTTCGCCATCTCGACCGCGCCCTCGTGGTGCTTGATCATCAGCTCCATGAAGGCGGTGTCGAACGCCTTGCCCGAGGCTGCCTTCAGGTTGTCGATCTCCTCGGCGGTCATCATGCCGCCCGTGCCGTGCGCGCCGTGGTCTGCGGCGCCCTCGGCCGGCACCTGCTCGCCCCAGGAGGTCAGCCATCCGGACAGGGTCTTGATCTCCGGGTCCTGGGCCTTCTTGATCTGCTCGGCGAGCGTCTTCACCTCCGCCGACTCCGCCCGGCTGGGCGCGAGGTCGGCCATCTCGATGGCCTGGCGGTGGTGGGGGATCATGCCCTTGGCGAAGGCGACATCGGCGGCGTTGTGCTGCCCCTGCGCGGCCGGGGCCGATGCGCTGGCGGACGGGGAAGCGGAGCTGTCGTCGCTGGAGCCGCAGGCGGCCAGGACGAGTGCGGCCGCGCCGGCAGCGATCACGGCGGCGGTACGGCGGACGAGGGAACGGTTCGCGGTCATAGTGGTGCAACTCCTTCACGCGCAACCGCCATGGGTGCGCGTCAATCTGCGGAAATGAGGGTGTGCCGGAGCGCGGCACCCGCCACCAGGCAGAAGCAGGCGGCGAGGGGGTGCCGTGCGGGCGGTCCTATATCCGCAGGAGTTGCAGTTCGGACAGGTCGGGCGGAGCCCGGCCACTCGCCGTGCCGACCTGGACCCCACCGAGAAGTGCTGCGGCGGGAAGGGCGGTGTCCACGGCGCTGATCAGCGGGGGCGGCGAGTACGGGACACCGACACCGGTCGCCGCGCAGATCGCGTCCGCGTGATCGAGGTGTTCCGATCCGCCGGCCGAGTGAGAGCAGTTCCCGTCGGCCTGATGCGCGGCCTGCTCATGGGGCACGGGCGCTGCATGCCGCACCTGGGCCGGGTAGGACGCCGCCGCGAACATCGGCTTCGGGCCGAGGCCGTGCATCGCCAGTACGCCTGCCAGCACTGCCAGCACGAGCAGGACAAAGCCGCGCCCGGCAGGGCGGCGGCTCGTCAGGCGCTCGGCTGAGGTCATGGGCTCAGCGTACGATCCGGCTCCGCGCGCGGCCCGCGCCGTCCGCCCTTCGGAGCAATCCTTCGAACAGGCGCCCGCCCTCCGCTCGCATTGCGGGCAGACGATGTGGGACAGGTCGCCCGCGTGGGTCTGGTCGATATCGGACCGCCCGGAAGGGCTGTATGAGCCGGCCGGTTGAGAGCGGCGCGGGTGGGCTGGGCGTGGGGCGTTCCTGGATGCGTGGGCATGCCCGGGGGAGGGGCGGGCGCTGTGCCACCCGCCCCTCCCCCGGGGCCGTCGGTTCAGGCCGTCGCAGGCTGCTTCTCCGCCTCAGGCAGCGGCGGCGGCTTGAGGCGGCCGGTGCGGTGCAGCCCGTGCAGCGCGGCGGCGCACGCGAGGCCGAGGGCGGCCAGCGCGGTCCACGGCAGCGCGGACATTCCGGAGGCGCGGGCAGCGTCCAGGGCCGCGCCGATCCCCAGGTTTCCCAGGGCGATGCCGATGCCGCAGATGGTGTTGTACAGCCCGTAGTGGGTGGCGACGAGCCGGTCGCCGGAGAGTCGCACGATGGTGTCCATCTCGAAGGGGTAGGCGATCATCGTGCCCACGGCGAGCAGCAGCGCCGCGAGTGTCGAGGGCACGGCCGCGAGCAGCCAACGCCCTGCCCCGCCGTCCGGCACGGGGACGGCCGTGGCGATGAGCAGCGGTATGAACGCGGTGCCCATGGCGAGCAGTCCCCAGGTGAGCGCGCGGCCCGGTTCCATCCGGGCCTTGCACCAGGCCGTCACCTTGGTCTGGAAGAGGATCGTGCTGAGCCCGGATACGGCGAAGAGCATCGCCGCGGCGGCTGTACCGAACGTCCCGTCGCCGCCGAGGCGCCGGACTTCCAAGGGCAGGGCGAGATACACCTGGAACGTGAGCACGTACGAGCCGATCATGGCTACGGAGAAGAGCAGGAACGGGCGGTTGGCCAGGATGCCGCGCCACTGGGTGAGCACGCTCTCGCGCGGGCCCTCCGCCCGGTCCTTCGCGTCGTTGCCCCGGCGGGCGGGCAGGGCACGGATCTGCACGATGCTCAGCAGGGCGAAGATCGCGGCGGCGACCAGGCAGGTGACGCGGAAGTCGACCCCGGTCAGCACCATGCCCACCAAGGGGCCCAGCAGGATGCCGGCCTGGTAGAAGACGTTGAACAGGGCGAAGGCCTCGACTCGGCGTTCACCCGCGTCCGCGGCCAGGTACGCTCGGGTCGCGGGGTTGAACAGGGCCCCGGCCAGGCCTGTCGCGGCGGAGGCGGCGATCAGTGCGGGCACGGAGTCGACCATGCCGAGGGTTGCGAAGCCTACGATGCGCAGCGCGAGCCCGGCAATGATCATCGGCTTGTAGCCGAAGCGGTCGGCCAGTGTCCCGCCGATCAGGAACATGCCCTGCTGGCTGAAGTTGCGTACGCCCAGGACGAGTCCGACGACCCAGCCCGCCAGACCGAGCGATCCGGAGAGATGCTGCGCGAGGTACGGCATCAGCATGTAGAAGCCGAGGTTGATGGTGAACTGATTCACCATCAACAGCTGGACGCTGCGCTCATAGGAACGTACTTGTACCAGGGTGCTCCTCACCGGGCGTCCTCCTCCACCGCGGCGGAGTCCGGGTTCGCCTCGGACTCGTCGGTGAGGGTGAGCGGGTCGACCACGGTGGTGCACCGGGTCCAGCGGGTGACCTCCTTCTCGTCCATCCGGCCCACGGTCTCCGGCTCGAGGGCCGGCGGGCCGTCGAGCAGTCCGTGGGCGGCGCAGTAGTCGTCGTCGTACACCGTGCCCAGGTAGCGCTGCGGCCCGTCCGGGAAGACCGCCGCGATACGGGTGTCCGCCGGCAGCGTACGGGCAAGCCACCCCGCGACCAGGGCGACCGCGCCCACGCTCCAGCCGCCGGTGGCGTAGTGGGAGGCCGCGAGCTGCCGGCAGGTCCACACCGCTTCGCCCGGGGCGACCCAGTGCACCTCGGAGAAGTTCTCGTACGCGACATTGCGCGGGTAGATGCTGGAGCCGAGGCCGCGCATCAGGCGGGAGCGGGCCGGCTGGCCGAAGATCGTCGAGCCGATGGTGTCCACTCCCACGAGCGTCAGTCCCGGGTAGAGCTGCTGCAGGACGCGGGAGACACCTGCGGAGTGACCACCGGTCCCCACACTGCACACCAGGACGTCGATGTGGCCGAGTTCGGCCGCCAGCTCCAGTGCCAGCGGGGTGTACGCGGTGGTGTTGTCGGGGTTGTTGTACTGGTCCGGGCACCAGGAGCCCGGGTGCTGCTGCATCAGCCGGGTCACCCGGTCGCGGCGGGCCTGCTGCCAGCCGCCGGTCGGGTGGGGTTCGGAGACGAGGTTGACCTGGGCGCCGTACGCGGTCAACAGCCGGTTCATGGACATTTCGAGCCCGGGGTCGGTGACCAGGGTGACCGAATGGCCGTAGACCATGCCGGCCAGGGCCAAGCCGAGGCCGAGGGTGCCGCTGGTGGATTCGATGATCCGGGCGCCGGGGAGCAGATCGCCGCGGGCACGGGCCCGCTCGACCATGTGCAGGGCCGGACGGTCCTTGATCCCGCCGGGGTTGAAGCCCTCCAGCTTCGCCCAGAAACCGCGGCCTTCCCGGGTGAACGGCTCAGTTACCCGGAGGAGCGGTGTGTTGCCGACCAGCCCGGACAGGGAGGACCGGGCGGACGGGTTGTCAGCAGTGGGAAGAGTGGTCATCTTCTCGGCTCTCATGCGTAGATGGCTGCTTCTGTGCGCATCTCGCCGGCTGCTGCGGTCAGAGGCGGGAGGGCGATTCCTCCAGCGTCCAGCGGGCAGCAACGGGCGGCGGCCGGTAGGTGCGGCCGCACGAATGAGCTCTAGATTCGCCACCGACAGACGCTTATTGATCCGAAACGCTTTGAGTTCAGGCTCGTTGACGGTGTGTGAGTGATCTGGTGGGGGATGCGCGGGCCTGGTCGCCGGATGCGCAGGAGGCCGCGCGGTTGCTGGCGGTGTCCGCGCTGGTGGGCGGTTGGGTGCGGCGGGATTTGGTGCGGGCCACCACGCCCAAGAGGAAGATCGTGAGGACCAGCAGGACCAGGAGTTGGCTGATGAAGAGGCCCCAGAACAGGCCCCAGTTCGAGAGGGCCGAGGGGGCGGTGTCGGGCCAGGCCGCCGCGATGTCCTGGGGTTGGGCTATCAGCGAGCGGACCGCGGTCGGGGTGCGCGTGAAGGTGACCGTGTCCGGCCAGGCGCCCTTGGTGAAGAGGGCCGCCAGGCCGGTGGCCGTCCAGATGAGGACGGCCAGGCCGAGGAGGAAGGCCAGGAGGCCGACCAGGAGGCCGTCCGGGATGCCGCCCTGGGGACGGCGGTCCGTGTGGTCGGGCATGTCAGGCCACCGTTGTCGCCGAGCCACCGCCGTTGCGGTGGCGTTCCATCAGGAGGGCACGTTCCTCGGTTTCCAGTTCGGCGGCGAGGAGGTCGTCGGGCAGGCGGTGCTGGACCGAGGACTCGGTCATCGCGCGGTCCGTGTAGACGAGCGGGCGTTCGGCCTCGGTGATCAGGTGTTTCACGACCTGGACGTTGCCGTTCACGTCCCAGACCGCGATGCCCGGGGTCAGGGTCGGGATGATTTCCACCGCCCAGCGGGGGAGGCCGAGGACCCGGCCCGTGGCGCGGGCCTCGTCCGCCTTCTGGGCGTAGATCGTGCGGGTCGAGGCCATTTTGAGGATCGCTGCCGCTTCGCGGGCCGCCGCGCCGTCGACCACGTCCGAGAGGTGGTGGACGACGGCCACGAAGGACAGGCCGAGGCGGCGGCCGAACTTGAGGAGGCGCTGGAACAGCTGGGCCACGAAGGGGCTGTTGATGATGTGCCAGGCCTCTTCGACGAGGAAGATGCGCTTCTTGCGGTCCGGGCGGATCCAGGTGTGTTCCAGCCAGACGCCGACGATCGCCATCAGGATCGGCATGGCGATGGAGTTGCGGTCGATGTGCGAGAGGTCGAAGACGATCAGCGGGGCGTCGAGGTCGATGCCGACGGTGGTCGGGCCGTCGAACATGCCGCGCAGGTCGCCGTCGACGAGGCGGTCGATGACGAGCGCGACGTCCAGGCCCCAGGCGCGGACGTCGTCTATGGCCACGTTCATGGCGAGCGCCGATTCGGCTTCCGGGTGGCGGAGTTGTTCGACGATGTCCATCAGGACCGGCTGGCGGTCGCGGATCGTGTCGACGACGTAGGCGTGGGCGACCTTCAGGGCGAAACCCGAGCGTTCGTCCAGGCCGTGGCCCATGGCGACTTCGATGATGGTCCGGAGCAGCGCGAGCTGACCGGTCGCGGTGATCGCCGGGTCGAGGGGGTTGAGGCGGATCCCGTCGTCGTTGGCGGCGATGGGGTCCAGGCGGATGGGGGTTATTCCCAGCTGCTGGGCGATGAGGTTCCATTCGCCGACGCCGTCCTCGCCCTGGGCGTCGAGCACGACGACCTGGCGGTCCCTGAAGCGCAGTTGGCGCAGGACGTAGGTCTTTTCCAGGGCTGATTTGCCGTTGCCCGACTCGCCCAGGACCAGCCAGTGGGGGGCCGGCAGCTGCTGGCCGTACAGCTGGAAGGGGTCGTAGATGTAGCCCTTGCCGCTGTAGACCTCACGGCCGATGATCACCCCGGAGTCGCCGAGTCCGGGGGCGGCGGTGGGCAGGTAGACCGCCTGGGCCTGGCCCGTGGAGGTGCGGACGGGGAGTCTGGTGGTCTCGACCTTGCCGAACAGGAAGCTGGTGAAGGCGTCCGTCAGGGCGGACATGGGATCTCGCATGGGCGGCCATTCCCTCCAGCTAGCGTCGGATGCCGGTGGCGAACGGCAAGGTGTTGACGAAGGCGCGGTGGTGCTCGCGGTCACACCATTCGAGCTTCAGGTACGACTTGCCCGCCGAGGCACGGATGGTGCGCTTGTCGCGGGCGAGGGCTTCGGGGGAGCGGGAGGAGACCGTGATGTAGCCGACCAGGTTGACTCCCGCCGCGCCGCTCGCGAGGTCTTCGCCCCGCTGGTCGAGCCGGCCGTGGGCGGCGATGTCGCGGGGGTCGACGGTGCGGTTCATCTTCGCGGCGCGGCTGGCGTCGGCCTCGTCGTTGGTCTTCTCCGTGAGCATCCGCTCGATGGCGATCTCGGTGGGCTCGAGGTCCATGGTGACGGCGACCGTGCGGATCACGTCGGGGGTGTGGACGAGGAGCGGGGCGAGGAAGTTCACGCCGACCGGGGTCATCGGCCATTCCTTCACCCAGGCGGTGGCGTGGCACCAGGGGGCGCGGGTGGAGGACTCGCGGGTCTTGGCCTGGAGGTAGGTCGGTTCGACGGCGTCCAGTTCGGCGGGCCAGGCGTTGCGCTTGGTCATGGCCTGGATGTGGTCGATGGGGTGGTCGGGGTCGTACATGGAGTGCACGAGGGAGGCGAGGCGGCCCTGGCCCAGCGGCTGGCGGACGCGGATGTCGGCTTCGGCGAGGCGGGCGCAGATGTCGGTGAGCTCGCGGGCCATGACGATGGCGAGGCCGGCGTCGCGGTCGAGCTTGCGGCCCTTGTGGGGGGTGCCGGCGCGGGCGATCGTGTGGGCCTCGGCGGCGAGTTCGCGCGTGAAGTGGATGCAGGCGACGAGGTACGCGCGGTGCTGCTCGGAGGAGGTGGACACCATCGACTGGAGCTGGTCGTACGAATCGCGCAGCCAGACGGGGGCGTTGGTGTTGCCGCGGGCGGCGACGTCCTTGTCGTGGGCCTCCGGGTCGGCGGGCAGGGTGCGTACGAGCATCTGGAGGCGGGTGACGAAGCCGTCGCCGTTGGCCACGTGCTTGAGGAGCGTGCCGAAGCGGTCCACGAGGGCTTCCTGGTCCTCGCTGTCGCGCAGGCCGACGCCGGGGCCCTCGATCTCGATGGCGGCGGTGACGGTTCTGCGGTCGGCGTGGAGCAGGACGGCGATCTCGTCGGGGCCGAAGGGTGCGGCGAGCCAGTTGATGCGGCCGATGCCGGGGGGCGGGCCGACCTCGACCTCGCGGCCGTCGGCGGCGCGGATGCCGGCTTCCATGGCACCCGAGCGGAACGTCGTGCCGCGGCGCAGGGTGCGCTTGAAGCTGCGGTTGATCTCGAACCAGCGGTAGAAGGTGCGGCCGCGGTAGGGGACGTAGACGGCGGTGAGGGCGAGCATGGGGAAGCCGGCGAGGGAGACGATGCGCAGGGTGAGGGAGGGGACGAGCAGTCCGCTCATCATGCCGAGGAACGCGCCGGCGATGATCAGGGCGATCTCGCCGGTCTCGCGGTTCTTGCCGACGATCGCGTTCGGCCGGGCCCGGCCGATGAGATACGTGCGGCGGGGCGCGACCGGGTGGAGCTGGTGGGACTGGGTCGTCACCGCCCGTCACCTCCTGTGTTCCTCGTGCTGGAGCCCGTACGGGGCGGGGGTGCGGCGGCCGGGCCGGCGCCGCCGTTTCCGCCGCCGGAGCCGCGGCTGCTGTGCGCGGCCATGCCTCCGGAGATCTGGTTGGCGTCGCCGCCGCCGCTCGCGCGGTGGGCGCCGCCGCCACCGCCGCCGCGGCTGCTGTGGGTTTTGATGCCCTGGGAGACGAGGGAGGCGGGGGAGCTGATGACGGCGGCTGCCTGGGCGCCGTCGGTGGCCTTGCTGCGGTTGGTGCGGGCGGAGGCGATCTCGTCGCCGAAGCCGGGTACGAAGCGGTAGATCATCGCGGAGGCGAAGATCGCCAGCAGGATGATCGCGAGGCCGGAGACGACGGCGGAGAAGGCGTTGGGGCCCTTGTCGCCCGCGAGGGCTCCGGCGAGGCCGAGGACGATGACGATGACCGGCTTCACGAGGATGACGGCGATCATGATGCCCGCCCAGCGGCGGACGTGGCCCCAGAGGTTGCGGTCGACGAGGCCGGCGTAGACGACGGTGCCGAGCAGGGCGCCGACGTACAGGAGCGCGGCGCGGATCACGAGCTCGAGGCAGAGGATGCCGGCGGCGAGGACGGTGACGAGGGCGACGACGATCAGCATGATCGGGCCGCCGCCGATGTCGTCGCCCTTTTTGAGGGCTTCGGCGAAGGAGCCGAAGAAGACGTCGGTCTGGCCGCCGGTGGCGGAGGCGATGACCTCGGTGACGCCGTCGGTGGCGGAGACGACGGTGTAGAGGACGAGGGGGGTGAAGGCGGAGGCGATGACGGTGAGCCAGAGGAAGCCGATGGCTTCGGACATGGCGGTGGCGAAGGGGACGCCGCGGATGGCTCGTTTGGCGACGGCGAAGAGCCAGAGGACGAGGGTGAGGATGGTGGAGGCGGCGAAGACGATGGCGTACTGCTTGAGGAAGGCGCCGTTGGTGAAGTCGACGTTGGCGGTGCCGTTGACCGCTTTGCTGAGTTCGCCGACGATCCAGGCCGCGGCGTCGGCGCAGCCCTTGGCGAGGGAGGAGAGGGGGTTGAGGGCGTCCGTGGGGTCGCTGGGGGCGAGGCCCGTGCGGGGGGGTTGGGTGGTGCTTTCGCCTCGTTCGCAGTATTCCCGGGCCGGGCCGGCGATCAGCGCGCAGGGGTCCTTGCTCGCACTCGGTGAGGGTGACGGCGTTGGTGTCGGCGCGGCCACCGCGCGGGTGGCGAGGAGGATGACCGTGGTCTGAACGGCTGCTGCCGTGGCACCGATGCCGCGGAGTGAGAGCCTGCGGCTACCGGGCATAGGTGAAGCCTCCGAATTCGGTGACGGCGCGGCCGATCTCGTCGGAGGTGGATACGGGGTTGTCCCCGGTGACCGGGGTGGGACCGTCGGCCTGTGCGGTCTCGACGATCTTCCAGTCGGACCCGTTCCACTTGAGGGTCAGGGAGATGGTGAACCAGCCGCTGGTCACGGGGCGCGTGGACTTTTCACCGGTCAGGCCGAACATGCCGATGCACCAGACGTCGACCGCGGCGGTCCCGCCGGAGAAGCCCTTGACCTTGGCGCCGGCCGGCACGGTCCGGTTGACGAACGTGGAACCCGTAGGCGCCAAGCCGTCCTTGGTCAGACCGATCTGGGAGAGGAGCCCGGCGGAGTAGTCGGCGTCGAATCCGCTCTGGAGCTTCGCCCGGGTGCTCTCGTCTGCGACGGCATCGACGATGGCGTGTCTGCGCGGCGTATTGAACATGCCGTCAGAGCCCAGCGCCACGGCGTAGTTGGTCGCCGCCGACTGGGCGCCTTGCTGGTCCTGAGGGAAGCCGGAGGGCACCCCGGACGCTTTGCTCCCCACCGGAGGGACGCCCGTTACGGCTGTCGGGTCGGTCGACGGGGCCTTGTTCGAGGTGGTGGGAGGGGACGTGGGGGAGTGGGACTGGTTCGCGAAGGCGATGGCCGCGATCAGGAGGACCACCACGCCGACGACCGTGATCAGGCCGCGCGAGGCGCGGGGGGTGCGGCGGGGGGTGCCGTACGGGTCCGAGGCGGATTCCGGGAAGCGGGTACGGGTCTGGCCCGTGCCGCCGACCTCGCCGTGGCCCGCGCCGCTGCCACCGTACTGGTCGTCGCTGCTCATTCGGTGTCGCCCCCTCCGCGTCGTACGACGGTAGCGCTGGTATCCGCGCAGGCGCGGCGTGCTGGGTCCTCATCAGGGCTCTGGCTAGACGGCCATTCCGTACACGATGGTGAAGAGGGTGCCCAGGGAGCCGATGATGAAGACGCCCGTCAGGCCGGCCACGATGAGGCCCTTGCCCTGTTCCGCGCTGAAGGTGTCGCGCAGTGCGGTCGCGCCGATGCGCTGTTTGGCCGCGCCCCAGATGGCGATGCCCAGGCAGAGCAGGATCGCGACGGCCATGACCACCTCGACCATGATCTTCGCTTCATTGCCGAGACTGCCGAACGGCCCCCAGTTCGGGGCGATTCCGCCGATGATGGTGGTGATGTCGCCTTTTTCAGCTGCCAGGATCATGTAACTCACCGCCCCTGTATGGGTAGTTCCGGTTGCCCTCGCCCGGACGGCAGGGGTCACGCACTATCTTCGCTGATGAAACCGCCGTCGTATGTCGACTTCGCGGCTCTCTTTACCCGATCTGTCGCGCCGGGTTCCGCTCGTATGCCCTGACCTGGGCTCGGGCGGCGTGTGGGGGAAAGAACGTATGGTCACTCTGTGTATCACGAGGGGTGACCGCGGGCAATGATTGTCGTCTCGCCGTACGGGGTGCCTGCCGAGGGGCCGCCGTTCGGCGCAACGGGAGTGCGTGTCGTTCGACCGTTCCGCTGACATATGTCCGACATTCCGTCAGTCGTTCCACCCGGGTGGGGGGTTGCGGGGGATGCTCCACGTCGTTCGGTACGACGACGTGAGGAGTGGGCGACAGATGGGTTACTTCACCAAGGCGGGGCGGCGGGCGGCCTGGCTGGCCGGCGGGCTCGCGCTGCCGCTGGCGCTCGTGCTCACGGGTGCCTCGGTCCCGGAGGCGTCGGCTGCCGGCGGTGGTACGTGTGCGAAGCCCTCCGGGGACGAGGGCCTGAGGTCGAAGGCGGCGGCGCCCGGCGGTGGGTGTCCGGGGCCGAAGGGGCCCAAGGGTGACCGGGGTCCGAAGGGTGACCGGGGGCTCAAGGGGGAGCGGGGTCCGACCGGGCCGTGCGCCGACCTGGACTCGATCAAGGCGATGGGTGACCAGGAGCTCAGTGCGGCGCTGAGCCGGGGGCGGGTGTACATCGGCCGGCGGACCGTGGCCGGGGCGATGGTCGGGGCGTACGTCTGGAGGGACCTGACCACGCGGGCCAACCCCGGCTACCCGAGGGACGCGTGCGGAGTGTCCATCACGTACACCAACTACCGGGCGTACGTGAAGGTGCTGACGACGGGCGGGGACGTCTCGGAGATCTTCTGCGACTACTCGGCCATGGGCGTCCTCTGCCCGCTCGGCTGGCAGGCCGTCGTCAAGCCGTGACGGCCGGCCTCCCCGCCGGTGCCGCGCCCGGGGCACGAGCCGGGCGCGGCACCAGCGGGGTGTCCGGGTGTCCGGGTGTCCGGGTGGGCTGACGGGCGGACGGGCGGACGGGCTGACGGGCGGACGGGCTGACGGGCGGACGGGCTGACGGGCTGACGGGCTGACGGGCGGACGGGGTGTGGTTACGGGACGTAGATGTTCGAGGTGAACGGGGCGAAGCGGGTGTCGCCGGGGTGGATGACTCCGATGATCGCCCCGCTGCACCAGCGGCCGCTGGTGATGAAGACCGGGTTGTCGGTGTGGTTCGCGACCGCGGCGGGGCCGTTGTGCGCGATGCAGCCGGACGGCTCGTGGATCGCGCGGCCGTTGATGACCAGATCGCCCGAGGACGCGTGCGCGGCGCCACCGGCGCCGAGGACGAGGGCGGCGGCGGCCGCGAGGGTGCCGAGGGTGCCGCGAGTGCTGAGGGGCGTGGTCGCTCGTCGTCGCATGGGAAACCTCCAGGGAGCCGTCCGATGACGATCATCTTCCGGTTGCGTGGCTCACCGTATGGGGTGCGTTGCCCAGCGTCACGTCAGGTGGGCGGCGGGTGGATGCGCGAGGGGCGCACATCTCTCCGGCGAGCGCCGTTCTGTGAGCGCCGTCCTGTGGGTGTGGGGGTGTACTGGCCCTGCTCGGGCGGAGCGTTACGGGAGCCAGTGCGCGGGGTGCGTGAGGGAGTCCGGGAGGCGGGTCGCGGGGTTGCCCCGGGCCGCGCCCAGTTGGGCCTGGGTGAGGAAGAGGGCCTCGCGCAGGTCGGCGTCCCGCAGGTCGGTGTCGCGGAGGTCCGCGCCGATCAGGTCGGCCGTGCGCAGGTCCGCGCCGCTGAGGTCGGCGGCGATGAGGTAGGCGCCGCGCAGGTTGGCGCCGCGCAGGTCCGCGCCGGAGAGGCGGGCGCCCATCAGGTCGGCGCCGCGGTGGTTCTTCTTGCGGCCCGCCACCTTGGCCCGTACGAGTTCGCTGGTCTTCAGCAGGAGGGTGTTGACCTCCTGGCGCAGGGGGTTGATGTCGAAGTCCGCGAGGGCCCGCGGGGCCGCTTCGGTCCATCGGGCGGTGGTGGCCAGCGCGGTGCGCAGGTCCGTGTGGACCGGGCGGGCCGCCGGGAGGGGCAGGGCCTCGGTGAGGGCGAGGGCCTCGGAGAGGTAGAAGAGGAGCTCGTGCAGCTGCCGCATCAACGGGAAGACCTCGAACATCGCGCCGGCCGTGCCGGGGTGGGCGCGCCAGTCGCGGCCTTCGAAGGTGACCTGTGAGACCTGCTGGCCCGCGCCGAAGCAGTCGAAGACGGTGCAGCCCGGGAAGCCGGAGTCGCGCAGCCGGGTGTGGATGCCGCAGCGGAAGTCCTGCCGGAGGTTCTTGCAGGGGGTGCCGGCGGGCTTGTTCACGGCGAAGTCGGTGGACTTGGCGAAGGGCAGGGCGACGCAGCACAGGGCGAAGCAGTCGGCGCACTCCGCCCGCAGGACGGGGAGCTGCGGGGCCGTCGGCGGCGGGGGATCCGGCGGGGGCTTGGGGCATGGGGCTCACTGTCGCCCATGTTCGGGAGGGCGGCCGGTCACGGCACGGCGGGCACCGCGCGGGTCATCCGATCGGCGGACTGCGCGCGGCCGCCGGCGGCGGCCCGACCGCCCGGGGCGGCCCGGTACGCGCCGGCCCGACCCGGCCCGCGCCGGCCCGTCCGCGGCCCGGTACGGGGAAGCGGCCCCGCCGGAACTCTCAGCTCAGCGCGGCCCGTGGCGCACCGCTTTGAGCCACTCCTTGTTCATGGCCGCGATCGACGGCAACGGGATGCCCTTGGGGCAGGCGGTCGCGCATTCGCCGGCCAGTGTGCAGCCGCCGAAGCCTTCCGCGTCCATGGTGGCCACCATGTCCAGGACGCGGGTCTCGCGCTCCGGCGAGCCCTGCGGCAGCACGTTCAGGTGGTTGACCTTGGCGGAGGTGAAGAGCATCGCGGAGCCGTTGGGGCAGGCCGCCACACACGCCCCGCAGCCGATGCACTCGGCGTGTTCGAAGGCGAGGTCGGCGACCGGCTTGGGCACGGCGGTGGCGTGCGCCTCGGGGGCCGCGCCGGTCGGCGCGGTGATGTAGCCGCCGGCCTGGATGATCCGGTCGAAGGCGCCCCGGTCGACCACGAGGTCCTTGACGACGGGGAAGGCGGAGGCCCGCCACGGTTCGACGTCGATGGTGTCCCCGTCGGCGAAGGAGCGCATGTGGAGCTGGCAGGTGGTGGTGCGCTCCGGCCCGTGGGCGTCGCCGTTGATGACGAGGCTGCACGCGCCGCAGATGCCCTCGCGGCAGTCGTGGTCGAAGGCGACCGGGTCCTCGCCGCGCAGGATCAGGTCCTCGTTGAGGGTGTCGAGCATCTCGAGGAACGACATGTCCGTGGAGATGCCGTCGACCTCGTAGGAGGCCATGGCGCCGGGGGCGCCGGCGTGCCGCTGGCGCCAGACGCGCAGGGTGAGCTTCATGCGTAGCTCCGCTGGGTGGGGTGGACGTACTCGAAGACGAGGTCTTCCTTGTGCAGGACGGGGGCGATGCCGGTTCCGGTGTACTGCCAGGCGGCCGCGTACCCGAACTCCTCGTCGCGGCGGGCGGCTTCGCCGTCCGGGGTCTGGGACTCCTCGCGGAAGTGGCCGCCGCAGGACTCGGCGCGGTGGAGGGCGTCGAGGCACATCAGCTCGGCGAGCTCCAGGTAGTCGACGACGCGGTTGGCCTTCTCCAGCGACTGGTTGAACTCCTCGCCGCTGCCGGGCACCTTGATCCGGCGCCAGAACTCCTCGCGGATCTCCGGGATCCGGGCGAGGGCCTTGCGCAGCCCCTCCTCGGTGCGGGCCATTCCGCAGTACTCCCACATCAGTTCGCCGATCTCGCGGTGGAAGGAGTCGGGGGTGCGGTCCCCGTCGACGGCGAGCAGTCCGGCCAGGCAGTCGCGGGTCTCGCGGACGGCGGCCGCGGCCTCGGGGTGGGTGTCGTCGACCGCTTCCCGGTGCGGGTGGCGGGCCAGGTAGTCGTTGATGGTGGAGGGGAGCACGAAGTAGCCGTCGCCGAGGCCCTGCATCAGGGCGGAGGCGCCGAGGCGGTTGGCGCCGTGGTCGGAGAAGTTGGCCTCGCCGATCGCGAACAGGCCCGGGACGGTGGTCTGGAGGTCGTAGTCGACCCACAGTCCGCCCATCGTGTAGTGCACGGCGGGGTAGATCCGCATGGGGACCTCGTACGGGTTCTCCGCGGTGATCCGCTCGTACATGTCGAAGAGGTTGCCGTACTTCTCGGCGACCTTCTCCTTGCCCATGCGGCGGACGGCGTCGGCGAAGTCGAGGTAGACGCCCTCGCCGCCGGGGCCGACGCCGCGGCCCTCGTCGCAGACGTTCTTCGCGGCGCGGGAGGCGATGTCCCGGGGCACGAGGTTGCCGAAGGAGGGGTAGATCCGCTCCAGGTAGTAGTCGCGCTCCGCCTCGGGGATGTCGGCGGCGGGGCGGGTGTCGCCCTTGGCCTTGGGGACCCAGATGCGGCCGTCGTTGCGCAGCGACTCGCTCATCAGCGTGAGTTTGGACTGGTGGTCGCCGGTGCGCGGGATGCAGGTGGGGTGGATCTGGGTGAAGCAGGGGTTGGCGAAGTACGCGCCGCGCCGGTGCGCCCGCCAGACGGCGGTCGCGTTGGAGTTCATGGCGTTGGTGGAGAGGTAGAAGACGTTGCCGTAGCCGCCGCTCGCGAGGACGACCGCGTCCGCGTAGTACGTGTCGATCTTGCCGGTGACCAGGTCGCGGGCGACGATTCCGCGGGCCACGCCGTCGACGGTGATCAGGTCGAGCATCTCGGTGCGGGCGTGCATCTCGACGTTGCCGGCGGCGATCTGGCGCGAGAGGGCCTGGTAGGCCCCGAGCAGCAACTGCTGTCCGGTCTGGCCGCGGGCGTAGAAGGTGCGGGAGACCTGGACGCCGCCGAAGGAGCGGGTGTCGAGGAGGCCGCCGTACTCGCGGGCGAAGGGGACGCCCTGGGCCACGCACTGGTCGATGATCTCGACGGAGATCTGGGCGAGGCGGTGGACGTTGGACTCGCGGGCGCGGAAGTCGCCGCCCTTGACGGTGTCGTAGAAGAGGCGGTGTACGGAGTCGCCGTCGTTGCGGTAGTTCTTGGCGGCGTTGATGCCGCCCTGGGCGGCGATGGAGTGGGCGCGCCTCGGTGAGTCGGAGAAGCAGAACTGGACGACGTGGTAGCCCTGTTCGGCGAGGGTGGCACCGGCCGCGCCGCCGGCCAGTCCGGTGCCGACGACGATGACGGTGTGTCCGCGCCGGTTGGCCGGGTTGACGAGCTTGGCCTCGAATCGGCGGCGGTCCCAGCGCTCGGCGATGGGGCCTTCGGGGGCCTTGGTGTCGGTGAGCGGTTCGCCGGTGGTGTAGTCGGCGTACTCGGTGTGGGACTGATGGGGGCTGTGGGAACTTTGGGAAGTGCTCGTGCTTGCGCTCATGGTCAGCTCACCACTCCGGTCATGACGGCGACGGGTACGGACACGAAGCCCGCGAAGAGGACGAGGGCGAGGGCGTTGGCGAGGAACTTCAGGGTCCGCTCGCGCCGGGCGTTGCCCGCGCCCAGGGTCTGGGCGGCGCTCCAGAAGCCGTGGCGCACGTGCAGGCCGAGGGCCGCCATCGCCACGAGGTAGATGGTGTTGCCGTACCAGGTGGAGAAGGTGGCCAGGACGTTCTCGTACGGATGCCCCGCCCAGGCGCGCTCGTTGACGGTGAGCGTGGTGAGGTCGAGCAGGTGCCAGACGATGAAGAGGGCGAGGATGACACCGCCCCACCGCATGGTGCGGGTGGCGTAGCTCGCCCGGCGGCGCTTGTGGGCGTACTTCACCGGGCGCGCCTTGATGTCGCGGCGGCTGAGCTGGCAGGCGCAGACCGCGTGCGCGACGACGGCGGCGACCAGGGCCGCGCGGACGATCCACAGGGCCCACTCGTGGTGCAGGACGGGGGCGCCGAGGGTGCGCAGCCAGTGCGCGTAGCCGTTGAACTCCTCCGCCCCGAAGAAGATCTTGAGGTTGCCGAGCATGTGCGCGACGAGGTAGCCGAGCATGATCAGGCCGGAGACGGCCATGACGGACTTCTTGCCGACGGAGGAGTCCCAGAGCGTGCGCGTGGTGGACGGCCGTCGACCCGTCCGCGTTGCCAGAGCCATGGGACAGACCGTAGGGACGAAGGTCCCGAAAGGTCCAAGACATGGTGGAGCTGAAGTCGATAGGCAAAGCCTATGTACCCCGCTAGCCTGGGACGATGCAGTTCCAGCAGCTCGTGTACTTCGTCGCCGTCGCCGAGACCCGCCACTTCACCCGCGCGGCCGAGCGCGAGCACGTGGCCCAGCCCTCCTTGTCCCAGCAGATCAAAGCCCTGGAGCGGGAGCTGGGCGCCGAGCTGTTCAGCCGGGCGCGCGGGAACATCGCGCTCACCGACGCGGGCGAGACCCTGCTGCCGCTGGCCCGCCGGATCCTCGCGGACGCCGACACCGCGCGGCTCGAGGTGCAGGAGCTGGCGCAGCTGCGGCGCGGCCGGATCCGGCTGGGGGCCACTCCGAGCGTGTGCACGGGCCTGCTGCCGGACGTGCTGCGGGCCTTCCACTCCGCGCATCCCGGGATCGAGCTGCTGATCGAGGAGAGCGGCTCGCTCGACCTCGTGCGGGAGCTCGCGCGCGGGGCCCTGGACCTCGCGCTGATCGCCCTGCCGCTGCCGCCCTCGGCTCCGGCGCTGACCACGGTGGAGCTGCTGACGGAGGACCTGGTGGTGGTCTCCTCCGCGGCCCTCCCGGCACCGGCGGGCGGCGGCGCGCTCACCGTACGGGCGCTGCGCGACGAGCCGATGGTGATGTTCCGGCACGGCTACGACCTGCGGGACCTGACGGTGGCGGCGTGCCGGGCGGAGGGCTTCGAGCCGGTGTTCACGGTGGAGGGCGGCGAGATGGACGCCGTGCTGGGGTTCGTCCGCGCGGGGCTCGGCATCGCGGTGGTCCCGGCGATGGTGGTCGACCACGCGGGCCCGGGCCTGCGCGCCACCGCCCTGGCCGGCTCCCCGCTGCGCCGCACGATCGCCCTGGCCCACCGCACGGACGTGGCGCCCCCGCGCGCGGCCCGCGAACTCAAGCGCATGCTGCTGAGCTGAGCGCGGGCCCCTCCGGGAACGGTCCGCCACGGGCCGGTTCGAGCCCCCGCCGGGACCGGGCCGGGAGCGGGACCCCGGGCGGACCGGCCGCCCGGGGGGTGTCAGGAGGCCGTCGGCACCGCGTCGGAGAGGGACAGGGTGTGGATGCGGTCGGGGGCTCCGGGGCGGGCGTAGTACCAGCCCTGGGCCGTGTCGCAGCCCAGCGCCCGGAGCTGGGCGGCCTGGGCGCCGGTTTCCACTCCCTCGACCGTGACGGCGAGTTCGAGGCTGTGGGCCAGGGCGACGATGCCCTCCACGATCTTGACGTCGACCGGATTGGCCGGCTCCTGCTGCATCCCCTTGGTGAAGGAACGGTCCAGCTTCAGGACGCTGACGGGCAGCCGGCGCAGATTGGCAAGGTTCGAGTACCCCGTGCCGAAGTCGTCCAGGGCGATGTCCACGCCCAGGGCGGCGAGCCGGCGCAGCGGTTCGAGGAGCTCGTCGTCGGCGCCGATCAGGGCCGATTCGGTGACTTCGAGGCACAGCGTGCCCGGGGCCAGGCCCGAGGACTCCAGGACCCGGATCGTGTCGGCGACCAGGCCCGGGTGGTGCAGCTGGGTCGGCGACAGGTTGACGTTGATCCGCAGGGTGGCGCCGCCGCGCTGGTGCTGCCAGGTGCGGGCCTGGCGCACGGACTCCTCCAGCACCCAGCGCCCGAGCGGCACGATCAGCCCGGTGCGTTCGGCGAGGGGGATGAAGCGGTCCGGGCCGAGGACCCCGTGCTGCGGATGCGACCAGCGCACCAGCGCCTCCGCGCCGTGCACGCTGCCGTCGTGCATGTGCACCAGCGGCTGGTACTCGATGAAGAACTCGCCGCGTTCCAGCGCCGCGGGCAGGGCGTTGGTCAGCCCGTGCCGGGTGATGGCGCGCGCGTCGGCCTCGGCGTCCGCGAACTCGAAGCGGTTGCCGCCGGCCGCCTTGGCCCGGTACATGGTGATGTCGGCGCTGCGCAGCACCTCGGCGGGGGTGCGCTCGCGCGCCGCTCCCTCGACGATGCCGATGCTGCCCCGGACGGTCAGCTCCCGGCCCTCCAGCCGGATCGGGACCGAGAGGGCGGAGAGGATCCGGACCGCGAGCTCGGTGGCCTTCTCCTCGGTGTCGGGCCCGGTGGTCAGCGCCACGAACTCGTCTCCGCCGAGCCGGGCGACGACCTCGCCGGGGCCGGTCGCGCAGCTCTGCAGCCGGTCGGCGACCTCCACCAGCAGCCGGTCTCCCGCCGAGTGGCCGAGGCTGTCGTTGACCGCCTTGAAGCCGTCGAGGTCGAGGTAGCACAGGCCGAACCGGGTGCCGCCGGCCCCGCTGAGCGCCTTCTCCAGCCGCTCGAAGAACAGCGTCCGGTTGGGCAGGCCGGTCAGGGCGTCGTGGGTGGCCTCGTAGCGCAGGCGCAGGTTGAGCAGCCGGCGCTCGGTGGTGTCCTCCATCAGGGCCAGCTGGTACTGCGGGACGCCCTCGGCGTCGCGCAGCAGCGAGACCGTCAGGTTGGTCCACAGGACCGTCCCGTCGTGCCGGTAGTAGGGCTTCTCGACGCGGTAGCTCTCTCGTTCGCCGCGCACGAGTTCGCCGTACATCCGCCATACGTGCGGGGTGTCGTCGGGGTGGCCCCATTCGCTGACGTTGCGGCCGCGGACGTGCCCGTCCATGCCGCCGAACATCTGCAGCAGCGCGTCGTTGACCTCCAGGACGTTGCCCTCCAGGTCGGCGATGCCGATCCCGATGGCCGCGCCCTCGAAGACGGCCCGGAAGCGGGCCTCGCTGGCGTGCAGTGCCTGCTGGGCGTCGATGCGGGCGGTCAGCGCGGAGCGGGCGATGGCCTCCTGCTCCTTGAGGGTGCGCTCGCGCAGTGCGCGGGCGAACCCGGCCGCGATGCCGTGCTGGAGGCGGGCGCAGCGCGACCGGTACTCCTCGGCGCCCCCGCTTCCGTCGGCGTCGGGCCCGACCGGCCCGCAGTACAGCACCAGGTAGGACTCGACCACGCCGAGGGTGCCGGCGAGGGCCTCCGGATCCGTGCAGTGGACGGCGACGAGCTCCGTACCGACCCGCTGGCCGACGGCGGCGTCGAAGGGGCGCGCGCGCAGGGCCTCGACGAGGGTGCGGGTGAGCGGCACGAGGTGCCGTTCGAACTCGACACGGGTGAGCGAGGTCGCCGTGACGGGGAAGATCGCCCGTCCCCAGATGGTCGCGAACCGGCCGATGCGGTCCTCCAGGGCGCCCTGCGGCGCACTCGGGTCGCCCGCCGTCTGCTGTGCCGGCAGTCTCACGCCTTGCGTCCCACGCCGGCGAAGCCCGAGAAGGCGTAGGGGTCTTCGTCCGTGGTGTCGCCGTCGGGTCCGTCGGGCCCGTCGGGCCGCCAGTTCGGCATGGCCACCAGACCGGGTTCGAGCAGGTCGAAGCCCTCGAAGAAGCGCCCGATCTGCTCCGCGTCGCGCATGACGAGCGGGTTGCGGATGTCGCGGTAGACGCCGACGGTTCCGCTCGCGACCTCCTCCGAGAGCGGGATCCCCTGGTACGAGGCGTGCGTGACGATCAGGAGGCTGCCGGGGGCCAGCGCCTCGCGCAGCTCGGCGACGGCGGCGTAGGGATCGTCCGCCTCCTCCAGGAAGTGCAGGACGGCGACGAGCATCAGGGCCACGGGGCGGCTCAGGTCGAGCACCCGGCCGACCTCGGGGGCGGTCAGGATCTCCTGCGGCTTGCGCAGGTCGGCGGCGACGACGCCGGTCCGCTCGGTGTTGCCGAGGACGGCCTGGCTGTGGGCAACGGCCACCGGGTCGTGGTCGACGTAGACCACGCGCGCCTCGGGGCTGGCGGCCTGCGCGATCTCGTGGACGTTGCCGAAGGTCGGGATGCCGGAGCCGATGTCGAGGAACTGCGTGACGCCGGCGCCGACGGCGTAGCGGACGGCGCGGCGCATGAATGCCCGGTTGGCCTGCATGATCTTGGGCAGGCCCGGCATGAATTCCATGGCTCGACGGGCTGCCTGCCTGTCGACCTCGAAATTGTGGGAGCCGCCCAGGTAGTAATCGTAGATGCGGGACACACTCGGCACCGATATGTCGATGCCTGGCGGGGCCCAGGCGGGGCGCTCCATCGGGGTCTCCAAGCCGTAGTCCTGCAGCGGTCCGGACGGGGTCGGACTCCTGTCCGAGCCGAATCTACTGATCATTGCCCAACGGAGCGAGCGAAAGCGGAAATTGCCGATCCGTTCTTCGTCACACGCCAAAGGTGCGCGCGGACGGTGTTGCGGAATGACCGAAACCGACAAATACCTTTTGAGAAAAGGCAGATGCCCGATCGGACTCGATCAGGATCTGGCTCAAACCTCCGTAGCCAAGACCTCACCCGTTCAGGCGAACCAGGGGAAACCTTCCCGCGCGCGAGCGCGCGTGAACCCATGATCCCGGGGTGAAAAGAGCCTCTTCCAGGCGCCTCCTGGCGGTCCCGGTCCTGCTGTGGGCCGCCCTGTCCGCGACACCGGCCATGGCCGATAGCCGCGCCTCCGCGACGACCGACGCCGAGGACGGTGCGAGCGCCGTCAGGCTGGTCGCTTCCGCCGTCGCCACCGCGGCCGGGGGCGGTCGGGGTGGCGGACATCACGGCGTTCCAGGCGGCCCGGGCGCCCGAAGCGCCGACGACGACCGCCGGAACGGCCGCGGAAACGGCCAGGGCGGCAAAGCGAACGGCAACAGCCACGGCAACGGCAACGGCAACCAAGGGGCCCCCGGCAACAGTCACGGTCACGGCCACCACCACGGTCACGGCCACCACCACGGGGCGGACTCAGGGGTACTCCACGGGGGCGGCTGGTTAGCGTCGTGCGGTGCTCTTCGGTGCGGTAGCGGGGGCAGTCGTCAATCAGGCGAGGCCGCTTCTGGCGGTCCGATCAGGGACGGCGGGGCGGTGCCGCAGGTGGGCGGGGCTGAGGGATCTGGGCGAGTGCGTGGTGTACGTGGGCGCCGAGGCCTGCGGAGTGGGCGGGCGTGATGATCGCGGCGCTCAGGTCGCGGGAGAGGAAGGGGATCTCGCGGTACTGGCGCTCCACGGGCGTGCTGGACGCCAGGTGGGAGAAGAACTGGGCGACCAGCGGCGCGGGCACGGCGTCGGTGAAGGTGGCGCTCCAGTGCGTGTCGAACCCGTCGTAGACCGAGTGCTCGAAGGACCAGCCGACGCCGGGGCGGGGGCGGTGGTGCACCGAGCAGTGGCTGTCCGGGGAGCTGTAGGCGCTGTTGTCGGGCGCGCGGACCCACCGGTTGGTGACGGCGATCTCGCGGAGCGAGAGCCTGGTGATGGAGATCTGTTCGGCGTGACGGTGGTCGCCGAGGAGCTGCGGCAGGCTCTGGGCGACGGCCGATACCGCCTCGATCGGGGCCTGGCGGCTGATCTGGATCTGCCAGTGGGGCTCGACGTTCTCTATCTTCCACCACAGGCCGTCGGGGCTCTCGGGGGTGAAGTCCAGCGCTGCTGTGCCCTGGGGATGGGTAAGCCTCACATGCTGCTGGTTCTGTTCTGCCCGCCAGTCGAAGAGGCGGACGAGCGGCCCGATGACGTCGGTGATCTTGTCGGTACCCGCGCCGGCCAGGTAGCGCGGGGAGACGAGGACGCGATCGGTGGGGGCGAGGCCGGTCACCTGCGCCCCGGGCTTCGCGGTGTGGGCGGCGAGGCTGCGGGTGCCGTGTCGGTGGGGTGAGGTGCCCCGACGACGCCTGCTGGCGGACCGAGGACTTCAGGCCGTGCCGCATGCGCCTTCGGCGTCGTGGTCACGCCGGGACTACCCGCTGCCCGGGCGATCAGCTGTTGGTCCTCGCGTCGCGCGGCGAACGAGGCCAGGCGATGGGACAGGCGCTGTGCCAGCCGGTGGTACGTCTTCGCCGCTCGATCCAGTTCCTCGGTGGCCTCACTCAGCCTGCTGCGGCTCGCCGCGGGGGTCTCATCAGCGTCGTCGTACAGCAGGACTTCGGTGCGGCGGTGGATGGCGAGCGTGCACAGGGTGGCGGCGAGAGATATCTGGGTTGTGGCTTCGACGAGTTCGGCGAGGTTCTCGTGGCCGTCCTTCATGGCGGCGTACTGGCTGGTCGACAGCGTGAGGGCCTGCTGGGTGCACTGCATCGCGAAGTCCTGTACGCGGACGGCGGTCGGCCCGATCTCGCGAAGGGGTTTGGCTATCTCTCCCGCCCTCACGCTCTCCACCTCCTCGCGCAGGGCCTTCAGAGTGGGGGCCACCTGGCCGAGGAAGCGGGTCTGTTCTGCAAGGTCGATGATCTGCAAGGCGAACTCTCATGGGGTATCGGGCACAGGTTGGGTTCCAGGGCGCGGGCACGAAGGTGTCGACGCTGGTGCCTACGGGCGGTCCGGGGCGTTGTCGCGCATCCCGGCTAGCGGGTGCGGGCCGCCGGTGGGCGGACCGGACGTACGGGAGCGGAAGCCGGAGCGGGCAGTGGGACCGGGCCGAGGCTGTCGAGGGCCTGGCGGCCAGTGGGAGTGAGGTGCAGTCGCTGGCCCGTCACGAGGGTGGTGGCGGAACTACGCTTCACCAGATCTTGCGCCTCCAAGGCCTCCACCGTGCGCATGGTGAACCGGTGAGGGCCGGGCTGGCCGGACAGGGCCAGCTTGTGCCTGCTCAGATACACGGTGATCTCGTGCTCGGCGATGACCTGGAGCGCGCGGTGCTGGGCGTCGTTCAACTTGGCCGGGACCCGGGGTGGGGATGGTTGCGGACCGCGGTCGGAGTTCGTGTCTGCCGGCGAAGGGTCGGGGCGCCCGGGTGCGTCGTCCATTGCGGGCGGCCGGGTTGGGGAGCTGGGCGCTGACGACGGCTGGGGGGCGGTCGCGTCCGGCCTTATGTGGTCGCGGGCCTCGGACAGTGCCCGGCGGATGACGGGCAGGTGCTCATCGGTGGCCTCGTAGAAGTCGAAGCGGTCCATGGCGTCGTCGACCGTGCCGTACGGGGTGGGCTCGCAGGCGATGGTTAGGGGGGCGAGGATCTTCGTATAGCCGGACAGCGCCTCGGCCAGCGAGACCGTCGTCATCGAAAGGATGTGGGTCGGCCGCCAGATGCTGGGCTCGGGGTGACGGCGGGCGTGGTCGCTGTGGGCGTGAGCCTCGTCGGCTACCCGTGCGAGGAGTGCACTGACTTGGCTGATGTGCCGTGTGACGGTGCTGACGGAGACGTGGTCGATGCCAATCGGGTGCCGGCGAAGATCCTCGATGATGTCGTCGATGAAGTCAGACAGGCCGGGGTATTCCAGGGGCGGCGGGTGCGAATCAGGCACAGGGCTCCTTCTGTTCGAGGGGGCAGGCTGTCGGGGGCCAGGGCGAGACCCCTCCCGGTGTCTTCGGGAAGGTCACTGCGACCGGCACGGAGCGTGCTTCGGCGAGCGGTCCGGGTTGTTCACGCCGCCTTCCCGAAGCCGTCCTTCTGTGGCGAGGCTTTGGCGACCGCTCGGTCGGTGATGCCCTTGGACGCGGCGGCGGAAGCGGCGGCGAGGGTGCCGGCGCCGGGCTCCAGGTACCAGGGGCGCAGGTCGAGCATGGCTGCGCGCATGCCGGTGGCGAAGCAGAGCGCGGTTCCCTTGGGGAGGGCGCGGATCGCGTCCGCGGGAAGGATCCGCTCCTGGCGCATGCTGATGCTGGTGGACTTCCCCGAGTCGGAGATGGAGGTGGACTTCGTCTCGACGTCGTGGTCACCGATCAGCCTGCTGAGCTTGTCGGCGAAGTCCGGGTCGTCGATGCCGGAGCCGATCACCTTCACGGTGGACGCGGACCACATGGCGTCCATGCCTGCGTCGCCCCAAACCTTCTGCCCCTGCCGGTAGGACTGCAGGATGGTGATCGGGATGATCCCGCGGGACCCGAGGTGGGAGTACAGGTCGGGGAGGTCACTGATCTTGCACACGTTGGCGGCCTCGTCGAGGATCGCAAGCATGGGCGGGTCCAGGCGTCCGCCGGCCCGTTCGGCCTGGGTGGTCGCGGCCCGCATCACGGAGTCCGCGCACGCGGCGATCAGCGCACTGGCTCCGCCGCCTCCGTCCTTCGACAGCAGGTACAAGGTGTCCTTGCTGGTCACGAAGTCGGCGGGCTTGAACTCGGCGACCCCCTTCTGAGGGGTGACCCACGCGGCGATCTCGCTGTTCAGGAGCGCCGAGGCGTACTGCCTCGCGGTCTCGTAGATGCCGTCGCGGGTCTCCGGCGGGCCTTCGACGGTGCCCTTGAGCTGTGCGGCGACGGCCGAGAACCCGTGGTCGCGGAGGATGTCCAGAGGCCTGCGGTCGGCGGGGAAGGCCAGCCACTGCATGACGTCGGTGATGGGGCGTTCGTCGAGAGCTGCGGCCAGGAACAGTTGGCTCAGGATGTTGGATCCGGCCTTGGACCAGAAGTCGCCCTGCTGGGAGGCATCCACGCTCGCGGCGAGGAAGTGCCCGGCCAACCTACCGGCCCCATCTAGGGACTTGGCGGTGGCGAGCGGGTTCCACCACATCTCACGGGCCGCGTGGGCGATCTGCTGCGGATCCATGCTCCAGGTCCGGCCGTCCTCCCCGCGGGCGTCGAGGGTGGCGGTGTAGGCGTCACCGGCTGCTTTGTTCGAGGTGAGCAGCACGGGGCCGGGGGCGGCGAGGATCGCGGGAATTGCCAGGCAGGTCGTCTTGCCGGATCGGGGGGCCATGATCGCGACCGCGACGTCCTCGAAGCCCATCCGGACCTCGGAGCGGCTGCCCTGCAGGTTGCCGAGCAGGACGCCGGTGTCGGAGGCGTCGATGGCCTTGACCTCCTTCAGGCTGGGCCGCAGGGAGCGGGCTTTGGCGGTGATGGCCTTGGCGAGCAGCGGCTCGATGTCCCTCTGCTTGGCCATCCCGGCGACACGCTTCCTCTTCCCGCTGGTGCCCCGGCGCCGGGACCACCACAGGTATCCGAAGACGGTGAGGGTGAGGAGAACCGCGGTGGGGAGAACGCGGGTTCCGATCAGCAGGGACGTTTCTCCTGCCGCGGGCCATAGGCGTTCGGGGTGGAGAAGTGCTTCCGCTGGCTGGTAGGGGACCCAGGGGCCGCTGCCGGTGACCCAGGCGGTCGCGTTGCCGCCCAGCCAGGCCAGGGTGGACAGAGGCAGGGCGACGGCGAAGGCGCCGAGGAGGGCCTTGGAGGCTATGTCGTAGCCGTCGGAGTTGGAGTTGGGGGAGGTGCTGGACAAGAGGGCGGTTCCAGGGGAAGGGGGCGGTGGGCGTCTACCGGCGGGGTGTTGCCGGGCTGGTGTCCCGGCCGGGGTGCGCGGGAACGGGAACGGCGGCCGGCCGGGACTGACTGCGCCGGAAGGCCGTGTGGATGTCGAGGACGGCCTGGCCGTGCAGGGCCCATTCGTCCAGGTAGTGCCAGGCCTCGGCGTTCCGCTCGGCGAGCGGAACGCCGTACTCCTCGACCCCGGGCCGTACAGACTCCGGCAGGGTGGCGCGCAACTTGAGCCACTCGCTCTGCAGGGCACTGATCCGTTCCTGGGCGGTGCGGAGGGCGCCGATCTGCCAGGCCCAGCGCTGGTGGAGGCTCCGCTTCGGAAGCTTCTGCAGCTGGACCTCGGCTGTGGCGACTAGGCCGCCGGCACCGGAGCGGATCCGATTGAAGGACCGCCACGTGTCGGCGTCGCGCTGGGCTTGGCGAAACCCGTAGGCCCTCTCGTCGTGCGGCCAGCCGTCGGGGTCGCTGTGCTTGTCGGAGTAGGTGTCCCAGGCAGCGAGGATCTGCTCCGCCTCGCGGAGGTAGAGGGCGAGCTGGCCCAGGAGGAGTTGGTGCCCGGCGTGGGGGTCGGGATTTGTCACGGGTCCTTCGGGGATGGGGAGTTCGTGGCCGGCGGCTACCGGGCGGGCCTGGGCGATGAGGCGGTGGGAAGTGCGGGCGCGGCCACGGCGGTGGTCGTGAGGCGCGGCTTGGGCCGGTGGCGGCGGGCCTCCGCCAGGCGCTTCTTGTGTGCGCCGACGACCTCGGAGCCGATCGCGAACTCCGGGCCCTGCGTCAGGTGGGCACTGTCGTTGATCTTGAATCGGGCGCGCAGTACCGGCGTGGGGTTGGAGATCGCCTCGGCGACGGCGGCCAGCAGGTGAGCGGGGGTCGCCGCGTCGAGGTGGGCCCGCCAGATGCGTTGCTCCGGGCCGTACTGACCGAAGTGGTGGGCGGCCTCGATCTCCCAGCCCATGACGCCCAGGGAGGGCGAGACGTACAGCTCCACCTGGACGATGGCGTCGGGCGAGGTCAGCCTCTGCGAGCCGGTCTCGGACGTGGTGTGTTCCCAGCCGCGGCCGGTGAGGACGTCGATCACGGAGGGGGCTGGTTCTTCGGGCTCGGGCCGGATGAGTGCGTCGGTCAGGCCGGCCACGATCTCCGCGGGGGTGTCGCCGTTGAACGTGGCGGACCAGAAGCCGGACCCGTAGTTGTTGTCGATGCGCCACCAGCGGTGAAAGCTGCTGGGCGTCGGCGTGAGGTCGAGCCGGAAGGCGTAGTCGGGGCTGGTCATCCGAATCGCCGGGTGCAGCGGGTCGGAGTCCAGACTCCATCCGCGGGCCCGCAGGGCGTGGGTGACGTGGCGGGGGTCTCCTGCGTCGGCGAGGTAGCGCGGGGTGATGGCCGAGCCGAGGTTCTCGTGGTCGTGGGCGAAGGCGGCGAGCTGCCGGTCGGTGATGGACAGAGGGGACGGCTCCTTGAAGACCGGTCGGGGTGGCGCTGTCAGCGCCGGGGCCCGGCGGCGATGGGCGCCGCCGGGGCCGAGCTGGGGATTGGCTGGGTCGTGAGGGCGGTACGCCGGTTGCGTACGGCGGCGGCACGGGCTTGGGCCAGGCGCGCGGCGTGCTGCTTCGCGAGGTCGTTGCCCTGGCGGCCACCGGGTTTCTGGGTGACGAGGTGGCTGTGCGGGACGTCGAACTCGGCCCGTGCGACCGGCGCGGGATCGACCAGTGCGGTGGCAAACGCGGCGGCAAGGTGTGGGGCGTTTCCGAGGTGGGCCTCCCACACCGTTTCCTGCCCGCCGAGGCTGTCGGGGAGCAGGGCGCAGGCGATGAAGCCGGTGTTCCAGCTGGTCGTCCTGTTCCACCGACGGAGTTGCATGATGCCGTCGGGGTGTTCGGCGAGCTCGTGGCCGCGCTCGTCCCTGGTGTAACTCCAGCCCGCCGCTGTGAGGGTGGACCACACGTCGGGGGCGGTCTGGGGTATGGGCGCGAGGAGGGCGTCGGTGAATCCGGCGAGGATCTCGACCGGGGTGTTCCCGCCGAACTGGGCATACCAGTTCTCGGTGTCGCTGGTGCAGCTGATCCGCCACCATTTGGAGTACGACTCGTTCTCCGGTTCCAGGGCCAGGGCGTAACGCTGGTCGGGGCTGGCCAGGATCACGTGCGGGTAGTCCGGGTCGGAGTGGTTGGACCACCCTGCTGCACGCAGAGCTTGGGTGATGTGGCGGGGGTCGCCGCGACCCGCGAGGTGGCGGGGGCTGGTCTCGAACCAGATCCGGCTGTGCGGTTCGTCGGCGCGGGTGTGGATGAAGGGCCGCTGGCTCAGGACGTCGCTCCCGGCGTGTCGTCGATGACAGTGTCCAGACGGCGGACCTCCCAGTGCAGCGAGTACCACTGCATGATCTCGGTGGCCGCTTCGCGGAGGGTGGCGACCACCGAGCTGACCTCCTCGCTGTACGGGTCGGCGTCGGTGGCGATGGCTCGGGCGGATGCGCGCAGGACGTCGGACAGGAGCATCGGGATGCCGAGGTCTTCGTCGACAAGCGGTATCAGCAGCGTCAGGACCTCGTCGGTGGGCGGCTCGGACCGCAGGTGGTCCCTGAGCTCCAGGAGGATGTCGACGGCCTGGTCGATCTTCTCCGGAAGGGGGGCATTGGAGAGTGCCGTCATGGGGTTCCTCGGTGGTCGTGGTGTGGGCCGGGCGGTCAGCGGCGGGACTTGCTTGCGCCGGCTGACGTGTAGGGGCTGGCGGGAGTGCGCTGGCGGGGGCGGGCGGCGCTCCAGGAGTTGCGGGCCCAGGTGGCGGCGCGGGCGGCGGTGATCCGGGCCTGCTGCCAGCCTCCGAGTTCGGAGGGGCGTACGGACACCGAAGTGGTGCGGATCCACTTCGTTGCGGGGACCTCGCCGCGTTGGCGCAGGACCGGAGTCGGGTCCGACAGAGCGGCCGAGAAGCCCTGGACGAGGTGCATCGGCGTCGTCGGGGTGAAGACCGCGTCCCAGGCCCGGCCGTGCTCGGTGCGGGCCCCGGCCCACCAGTGCGCCTGGCCGGGTTCGCTCTGGTGGAACTGCAGCCAGGCATTACGGTCCGGCGACACGGCGGTGAAGTGCTGCCCGCGTTCGGTCTCCCACCCGTTCTCCTCCAGCGGAGCCCACACGTTTGGGGCATGGGCCGAGCGGGACTTGGTCAGGGTGTCGGTGAAGCCCGCGACGATCTCGATCGGCACGGCCATGGTGAACGTGGCGTGCCAGGCCGGCTGCTGCCCCACAGCCTTTCCGGAGATGGTCCAGCCACCGGGCATCGCCGTCGGGTCGAAGCCGACCCGCACCGTGCGGTCGGGGCTGTCGAAGGCGATTGGGCCGCCGGTGCGGGAGATGTCCTTCCAGCCGGAGGCGCGCAGGTACTCGGCGACGAAGCGGAGATCGCCTCCGCCTCCGAGGTGGCGGGGCTCGACCAGGTAGTGCTGCTGCGGCTGGTCGGCGGTCGGCCCCCAGCCTGTCCAGGTCTTCTTCACCGGTGCCTCCTGGCGACGAGAGCCGAGGCTGTGGCCGGAATCGGGGTGCTTGCCGGGGCTTGAGCGAGTCGGCGGAGGTCTTCCGTGTGGTCGTCGAGGTCGAGGCCGATGTCGTGGAGCTCATTCGCGGCCCGGCCGAGGGCGAGCCATGCCTCGGGCGGCAGTACTCCGGCGGTCGCCCGGTCCTGGGCGAAACGCGATCCGGTGACCATCAAGGTGGTCAGCTGTCCGAGGATGCCGTCTTCGTGGTCAAGGACCTGGCTGAGGGTCCGGGCTGCCTGGCGGGGCGGAGCCGTGACCAGGTGTTCGTTGAGCAGTGCGATCTGCTGTGCGATGTGCCGGGTCAGGGCGTCTGGGTCGTGGATGGTCATGCTCCTCCTGGTCTCTCGGCGGTGGTGCCTGTACGCCGGGACTCGTCCAGCACTCCGAACGGGCCAGTGGCGAGCGGGTTGTGTCGGCCGACTGAGCCGGCGGTCACTGTGCGGAGGTAGCGGCGTAGCAGGAAGACGGCCAGGCGTGGGCGGCGGGCCCGGCACGGCACCTCGCCGCGTTGTCGGACCACACCGGTACGTCCAGTACGAGGCGTGGTCCTCCGCCTTGCGATGCACCGCACCGGACACCGCGACCCGGCAAACCTTTCCGGTCACAGCACTAGCCCACCCCCGGGCCGCCGCCGCCGTCCAAAGGTCCCGTCCCGCCGGGCCCCTCGGCCCGACCTCCGGCGAGGGGCCGGGCCCGCAACGGGCCGAGCCCGCCCTCCGGGGGGAGGGCGGGCTCGGCGGGAGCACTGCGGCCGCGGCCCCGGACCTGACCGCGGGGGCGGCCGGACCGGGGCGCCGGACTACGGCAGGGGGTTGTAGATGAAGGACTCGTGCGCGTTGGACTGGCCGATCGCGGTGAAGCCGGAGCCGTTGGACTGCGCGCCGTTGTTCTGGTTGGACGCGCCGAAGCCGGAGGCGACCTGCTGGGCGGTGGAGGAGTTTCCGAGGTTGCTGCCTCCGACCCCGCTGCCCAGGATGCCGGCGAGG
This sequence comes from Streptomyces sp. ICC1, assembly GCF_003287935.1. GTDB lineage: Bacteria > Actinomycetota > Actinomycetes > Streptomycetales > Streptomycetaceae > Streptomyces > Streptomyces tritrimontium. The sequence goes on along the minus strand of NZ_CP030287.1, from coordinate 7,640,665 downwards.
GCCGCGTTCGACGCGGTCCCGGCCGCACCGGCCCCGTTGTCGGCCTGGGCCACGCCCGAGAGGAGCGCGAAGGCGAGGGGGAGCGATGCGACAGCCGCCATCACACGGATGCTGCGGGTGCTTGCCATGTTTCTAGTCCTCCAGTTAAGCAAAAAGGCTGTGGTCCAAGGCGGTTGGCCGAACCGCCGGGTGCGGACGCGACGTCGTGCCCCCACCCTGCCGCAGGTGATCATCAAGAAACCAGCCCAGACCGCCTGGTTCCCTCTCAAGCGTGATCAACTTGTCGCCAAACCTCATATCCCACCCAATTTCGAACTCAGTTACTGGCGTAACCCACCCATGCGGCGGAGGGCGACGGCGACGGCAACGCGGACGGCCCGGGGACCCGATGCCGAGCATCGGGTCCCCGGGCCGTCCGGGGTCACGCGGAGGGGCGAAGGCGCCGGGAGGGCCTCGTCAGCACTCGATGACGTTGACCGCGAGGCCGCCGCGGGCGGTCTCCTTGTACTTGACCTTCATGTCCGCGCCGGTCTCCTTCATGGTCTTGATGACCTTGTCGAGGGACACCTTGTGCGAGCCGTCGCCGCGCATCGCCATCTTGGCCGCGGTGACGGCCTTGACCGCCGCCATGCCGTTGCGCTCGATGCAGGGGATCTGGACGAGCCCGCCGACCGGGTCGCAGGTCAGGCCGAGGTTGTGCTCCATGCCGATCTCGGCCGCGTTCTCGACCTGCTCCGGGGTGCCGCCCAGGACCTCGGCCAGCGCGCCGGCCGCCATCGAGCAGGCCGAGCCGACCTCGCCCTGGCAGCCGACCTCGGCGCCGGAGATCGACGCGTTCTCCTTGAAGAGCATGCCGATCGCGCCCGCGGCGAGGAGGAAGCGGACCACGCCGTCCTCGTCCGCGCCCGGCACGAAGTTCATGTAGTAGTGCAGGACCGCCGGCAGGACGCCCGCGGCGCCGTTCGTCGGGGCGGTGACGACGCGGCCGCCGGCCGCGTTCTCCTCGTTGACCGCCATCGCGTAGATCGTCGCCCACTCGCTGCGGTGCATCATCGGGTCGCCCTCGGTGCGCAGCTGGCGCGCCGTGGAGGCGGCCCGGCGCTTGACCCGCAGACCGCCGGGGAGGATGCCCTCGCGGGACATGCCGCGCGAGACGCAGGACTGCATGACGCGCCAGATCTCCAGCAGGCCCTCGCGGATCTCGTCCTCGGTGCGCCAGGCCTTCTCGTTCTCCAGCATCATCGAGGAGATCGACAGGCCGGTCTCGTTCGCGAGGCGGAGCATCTCGTCGCCGCTGCGGAAGGGGTACTTCAGCGGGGTGTCGTCGAGCTTGATCCGGTCCTCGCCGACCGCGTCCTCGTCCACGACGAAGCCGCCGCCGACCGAGTAGTACGTCTTCTCCAGCAGCGGGGTGCCCGCCTCGTCGTACGCGAAGAGCGTCATGCCGTTCGCGTGGTACGGGAGCGAGCGCCGGCGGTGCAGGATCAGCTGGTTCGGCTCGTCGAAGGGGATCTCGTGGCCATCGCCTATCTCGGTGCCCAGCAGGCGCAGGCGGCCGGTGGTGCGGATGCGCTCGACCTCGGCGTCGGCGGTCTCCACGTTCACGGTGCGGGGGGAGTGGCCCTCCAGGCCCAGCAGGACCGCCTTGGGGGTGCCGTGGCCGTGGCCGGTGGCGCCCAGCGAGCCGAAGAGCTCGGCCCGGACCGCGGCCGTCTGGGCGAGGACGCCGTCCTTCTTGAGCCGGGTCACGAACATGCGCGCGGCGCGCATCGGTCCGACGGTGTGGGAGGAAGAGGGACCGATGCCGATCGAGAAGAGATCGAAGACGGAGATGGCCACGGTTGCGGACTCCTATGTCTGCTCGTGGGTGGGAAGCGGGGCAGGAGGGGTGGATCTGCGGATTTTGTCCGGCAGACGAGCTTAACGCGGTGAGGTGAACAGCTCGGCTGCCGGACGGGTCGGGAAGGCGGGGATCAGGCGTGGGTCAGTTCGCGCTCCGGTGCGCCGGCCGCCGCGGACGCCTCGACGGCGCCGTCGCCGTCGCCGTCCAGGATCGGGTCCGGGCCCGGCAGGCCCGCGTGGTGGGCCTTGACGCCGGAGCGTACGGCCCAGAAGTAGAAGCCCAGGGCCGAGACGGCCACGATGGCGATGTCCAGGCCGCCCGGGATGAGCCCGTTGCCGCCGAATTCCTTGCTGCCGAGCGCGGAGAGCGTGCCCAGCCACAGCAGGAAGGCGATCATCCACCAGGCCGGGGCGAACTGCTTGAGCAGGCTCTTCTCGCCCTTGCGCTTGAGCACGACGGCCGCGATCGGGGCGGCGACCAGGGTGAGCAGGACGACCTTGCCGGTGTCCGGCCACTTCGACCAGTACAGGGCGCAGGCGGCGAAGGCGAAGGTGATCGGGCAGAGGATCTTGGCGGCCGGGAGGCGGAAGGGGCGCGGCAGCTCGGGCTTGGTCTTGCGGAAGACGCCGACCGCGATCGGGCCGATCAGGTACGAGACCACCATCGCGGCGGAGACGACGCTGGCCAGGGCCTCCCAGCTGTGGCCGACGGTGACCAGGAGCAGGATCGAGAAGCCGAGGTTCAGCCACATCGCGGGACGGGCGGTGCCGTACTTGGGGTGGACCTCGCGGATCTTCTTCGGGAAGAAGCCGGTCTCCGCGAGGTTCTGCGCCATGTACGAGGCCGAGGCGACGTTGCCGATGTTGGCGCCGGAGGGCGAGATGAAGGCACCGAACTGGAGCATCGTGACGACCCAGTGCAGCATCAGCATCTTGGCCAGGTCGGCGAACGGCGAGGAGAAGTTGATGCCGCTCCAGCCGCCGGCCTCGGCCAGCTTCTCCGGCGGGACACCGCCGATGAAGGCGATCTGCAGGGCCAGGTAGATGACCAGGCCGAGGGAGAGCGCGCCGACCAGGGCCAGCGGAATGGCGCGGCCGGGGTTCTTCGCGGCGCCGCCGAGGTTGACGACGGCCTGGAAGCCGTTGAAGGCGAAGACCACGCCGGAGGTGGTGACGGCGGTCATGACCGCGGGCCAGCCGTTGGGTGCGAAGCCGCCGTGGTCGGTGAAGTTCCCCGTGTGGAAGCCGGAGGCGATCAGGGCGATCACGGCGAGCACCGGGATGGCGAACTTGACCAGGGTGAGCAGGTTGTTCGCCTTGGCGAGCAGCGCGACCGACCAATAGCAGGCCAGCCACAGCGCGACGGTGAGGAACAGCGCCATCGCCATGCCGGAGGTCGTCAGGCCGCCGTTCTCGACCAGCCCCTTGGCCCAGCCGAAGTTCCAGGAGGACATGTACTGCGTACCGGCGATGGACTCGATCGGGATCAGCGCGGCGATGGCGATCCAGACCGCCCAGCCGGTCATGAAGCCCAGCACGGGCCCGTGCGAGATGGTGCCGAAGCGGGCCATCGAGCCGGGCAGCGGGTAGGCGGCGCCCACCTCCGCGTAGGACATGGCGATCATGCCGATGAAGACGGCGCCGATGATCCAGGCGACGATGGCCGCCGGCCCCGCGACCGCGGCGGCCTGGCCGGCCCCGAAGAGCCACCCCGAGCCGAAGATCGAGCCGAGACCGATCATGATCAGCGCGAAGAGACTGAGTCCCTTCCTGTTGGCTGCGCTCATGTCCATGAGGTGTGCTGTCCGTCCTGCCGGGGAGACCGTCGGGTCCGGTCACTCCTTTATCTGCAGCCTATTTGCCATGAAATTAAACAAATCAGTGGCGATCGGCAGGTTCCACCAGGCCATTGGTCATGAGGGGGGCCCGGCGCCTGTGGACAGACAGGCGGGCGCCGGGCCCCTCTCGGTGACGTCAGAGCGTCGGGTACAGCGGGAACTTCGCGGCGAGCGCCGAGACGCGCGCCTTCAGGTCGTCCGCGTCGTAGGCGGGCTTCAGCGCCTGCGCGATGATCTCGGCGACCTCGGTGAAGGCCTCGGCGTCGAAACCGCGGGTGGCCAGGGCCGGCGTGCCGATCCGCAGACCCGAGGTGACCATCGGCGGCCGCGGGTCGTTCGGGATGGCGTTGCGGTTGACCGTGATGCCGACCTCGTGGAGGCGGTCCTCGGCCTGCTGGCCGTCCAGCTCGGAGTTGCGCAGGTCGACCAGGACCAGGTGCACGTCGGTGCCGCCGGTGAGGACGTCCACGCCCACGGCCTTGACGTCGTCCTGGACCAGGCGGGCGGCGAGGATCTTCGCGCCCTCGAGGGTGCGCTCCTGGCGCTCCTTGAACTCGGGCGAGGCCGCGACCAGGAAGGAGACCGCCTTGGCCGCGATCACGTGCTCCAGCGGGCCGCCCTGCTGACCCGGGAAGACCGCGGAGTTGATCTTCTTGGCCAGCTCCTGCGTCGACAGGATGACACCGCCGCGCGGACCGCCGAGGGTCTTGTGCGTGGTGGTGGTCACGACGTGGGCGTGCGGCACCGGGTTCGGGTGCAGACCCGCGGCGACCAGGCCGGCGAAGTGTGCCATGTCGACCATCAGGTACGCGCCGACCTCGTCCGCGATGCGGCGGAAGGCGGCGAAGTCCAGCTGGCGCGGGTAGGCGGACCAGCCCGCGACGATCAGCTGCGGCTTGGACTCCTTGGCGAGGCGCTCGACCTCGGCCATGTCGACCTCGCCGGTCTCGTCGACGTGGTACGGGACCACGTTGTAGAGCTTGCCGGAGAAGTTGATCTTCATGCCGTGGGTCAGGTGACCGCCGTGGGCCAGGTTCAGGCCCATGATCGTGTCGCCCGGCTTGATCAGCGCGAACATCGCGGCCGCGTTGGCCTGCGCGCCCGAGTGGGGCTGCACGTTCGCGGCCTCGGCGCCGAACAGCGCCTTGATGCGGTCGATCGCGATCTGCTCGACGACGTCGACGTGCTCGCAGCCGCCGTAGTAGCGGCGGCCCGGGTAGCCCTCCGCGTACTTGTTGGTCAGGACCGAGCCCTGGGCCTCCATGACGGCGACCGGGGCGAAGTTCTCCGACGCGATCATTTCCAGGGTCGACTGCTGGCGCACGAGTTCCGCGTCGACGGCGGCGGCGACGGCCGGGTCGAGCTCGTGGAGCGGGGTGTTCAGTACGGACATCTTCGATCCCCTGGGGTCAGTTGCCGGAGGTGAGCTTGGCGTACTCGTCGACGGAGAGCAGGTCGTCCTGCTCGCCCGTGACGCGCACCTTGAAGAGCCAGCCACCTTCGAACGGGGCGGAGTTCACCAGGGACGGGTCGTCCACGACGTCCTGGTTGAACTCGACGACCTCGCCGGTGACGGGGGAGTACAGGTCGCTGACCGACTTGGTCGACTCCAGCTCGCCGCAGGTCTCGCCCGCGGTCACCGTGTCACCGACCTCGGGGAGCTGGGCGTAGACGACGTCACCGAGCGCGTTGGCCGCGAACTCCGTGATGCCGACCGTCGAGACGCCGTCCTCGGCGACCGACAGCCACTCGTGCTCCTTGCTGTAACGCAGCTGCTGGGGGTTGCTCATGACCTGATTCTCCTGGATGCGGGGGAGTGGATACGAACGGTGGTCTCGCGTACCGAGACGGGGCGCGGGGGAGTGGCCGTGCGGGAGGTCCGGGCGGACCGGGGGCCTCCGTGCACAGCGGAAAGGATTACTTCTGCCGCTTGTAGAACGGCAGAGCCACGACCTCGTACGCCTCATGCGTACCGCGAATGTCCACGCCGACGCCGGAGGTGCCGGGCGCGGCGTGCGCCGCGTCGACATAGGCCATCGCGATCGGCTTGCCCAGCGTCGGGGACGGGGCGCCCGAGGTGACCTCGCCGACGACCTGGCCGTCGAAGGTCACGGAGAAGCCGGCGCGCGGGACGCGGCGGCCCTCGGCGATCAGGCCGACGAGCTTGCGCGGCGGGTTGGTGGCGGCGCGCTCGGCGGCGGCCTCGAGGGCGGCGCGGCCCACGAAGTCGCCCTCCTTCTCGAACTTCACGACCCGGCCCAGACCCGCGTCGAACGGGGTGAGGGCGGTGGTGAGCTCGTGCCCGTACAGCGGCATGCCCGCTTCCAGGCGCAGCGTGTCGCGGCAGGACAGGCCGGCCGGGACCAGGCCGACGCCCTCGCCCGCCTTGGTCAGCGCCTGCCACAGCTCCACGGCGTGCTCGGGGGCGACGAACAGCTCGAAGCCGTCCTCACCGGTGTAGCCCGTACGTGCGATCAGCGCGGGCACCCCGGCGACCGTGCCGGGCAGACCGGCGTAGTACTTCAGCCCGTCCAGGTCGGCGTCGGTGAGGGAGGCGAGGATGCCCGGGGACTCCGGACCCTGCACCGCGAGCAGTGCGTACGCCTCGCGGTCGTCGCGGACCTCGGCGTCGAAGCCGGCGGCGCGCTCGGTGATCGCGTCGAGGACGACCTGGGCGTTGGAGGCGTTCGCGACGACCATGAACTCGTCCTCGCCCAGGCGGTAGACGATCAGGTCGTCCAGGATCCCGCCGTCCTCCTGGCAGATGTGCGTGTACCGGGCGCGGCCGACGCCGACGGTGGAGATGTTGCCGACCAGGGCGTGGTCCAGAACCTTGACGGCCTCGGGGCCGGTCAGGGTGATCTCGCCCATGTGGGACAGGTCGAACAGGCCGGCCTTGGTGCGCACGGCGTTGTGCTCGTCGCGCTCGCTGCCGTACCGCAGGGGCATGTCCCAGCCCGCGAAGTCGGTCATGGTCGCACCGAGGGAACGGTGCAGCGCATCGAGGGCGGTCAGGCGGGGGGCAGTGCTCATGGGTGTGGCTCCCGGGTCCCAGGGCATGACATGACGAGGAGGAGTTCCTCCCCATCTGTCATCGGAACCTGAGAGGTTCGCCGAGAGTTCCCCGCTTCCAGGGGAAGGTCTTCGACTTGCACCTTGGGTGGAGCCGTCGCCGACACCCTCACGGGCGGTGGCGCGGCTCGCTTTTCAGATCTGCCTCATCCACGCGGTACGGGGCCTGAGAGATTCAAGGGAGGTACTTGCTCCTTCGGCGCCCGGGCACCGCCTCGCGGCGTGCCGGGACTCTCCCGCGCGGATTCAAGCGGCCGGTATGCAGTTGGTGTCCAGATGGCGCACATCATTGCACGCCGTGCGGCCGAATGGGGGAGGGGGTCCCGAAGCGGAGCGGAACCGGAGGTCCCGGATTACCGTCTCTTTACACTCAGGGGGAAGGGTCCCGGTGACCCGATGCGGGGGAGGCGATCACTGTGCGGAGATTCGGAGTACTGACGACGACGAGCACGGCCGCGGGGGCGGCCGCGGGGGCCGTGTCCGCGGTGCCGTCGCAGCGCGGCGCCACGAGGGCGCCGGCGCAGGCGGCGGCGCCCGTGCGCGACGTGCGCGGGGCCGCGAGTCCGGGGCGGCTGTACTTCGCCGAGGGGGACATCGTGGTGGTGTCCGGACTGCCCGGCGGCGGCAAGAGCACCCTGATCAAGCGGGCCGCGGAGGGCGGCGGCATCGACTCCCAGGACGCGCGCGAGCGCTGGGAGCGCCGGATGCCGGCCGCCCTGCCGTACGCCGTGTACCGCCCGGCGGTCCGGATCGCGCACTACTGGGGGCTGTGGCGGGTGCTGCGCTCCGGGGCCTCGGCCGTCGTCCACGACTGCGGTACGCAGAGCTGGGTCCGGGCCCTGCTCGCCCGGGCCGCCCGGCGGCGCGGCCGCGCACTGCACCTGGTGCTGCTCGACACCACCCCCGAGGAGGCCCGGGCCGGGCAGGCGGCGCGGGGCCGGGGGGTGTCGGCGTACGCCTTCGCCCGGCACCGCGGCGCGGTGGCCCGGCTGCTGCGCGAGGCCGAGGCGGGCCGGCCGCCGGCCGGCTGCGCGTCGGTGACCCTGCTGGACCGGCCGGCGGCCTCACGGCTGACGGTGATCGGCTTCCGCTAGTGCTGTGACCGGAAGGGTTCACCGGGGCGCGGCGCCCGGCACGGCACCTCGCCGCGTTGTCGGACCACACCGGTACGTCCAGTACGAGGCGTGGTCCTCCGTCCGGGGGCCCCTCCCGGCGGTAGCTGGGGGAGATGCACCGCACCGGACACCGCCCCCGAGGGCGCCGTCCCCGGATGGAAGGGCTGGGGCGCCGTGTGCGCCGTCGCACTCGGGATCTTCTGCCTGATCACCTCCGAACTGCTGCCGGTGGGCCTGCTCACGCCCGTCGGCGCCGATCTCGGCGTGTCTGACGGCGTCGCCGGGCTGATGGTCACCGTGCCCGGCCTGGTCGCCGGGTTCTGCGCGCCGCTCGTCACCGTCGGCGCCGGCCGGCTCGACCGGCGGTTCGTACTGGTCGGGCTGATCGCGCTGATGGCCGTCGCGAACCTGGTCGCCGCCCTCGCCCCGGGCTTCGCGGTGCTCCTGGCGGCCCGGCTGCTCGTCGGGGTCAGCGTCGGCGGCTTCTGGGCCATAGCCGGCGGGCTCGCCGTCCGCCTCGTGCCCGAACGCCACGTCGGCCGGGCCACCGCGCTCGTCTTCGGCGGAGTGCCCACCGCCTCGGTGCTCGGCGTCCCCGCCGGGACCCTGCTCGGCGAACTCGGCGGCTGGCGCTTCGCCTTCGCCGCGGTCGGCGGACTCGGAGTCCTCACGCTGGCCGCCCTGCTCCTGCTGCTGCCCCCGCTGCCGCCGACCCGCCAGATCACCTTCGCCCAACTCCCCGCCCTGCTGCGGAGCAACCGCGGGGTCCGGGCCGGAGTGGCCGTCACCTTCCTGGTGGTGACCGGGCAGTTCGCCGCGTACACGTTCGTACGGCCGATCCTGCAGGACGTGTCGGGCGTGGACGCCGGCTACGTGAGCACCCTCCTCCTGGGGTACGGGCTCGCGGGCGTGGCCGGCAACTTCCTGGCGGGCTCGCGCGACGCCCACCGCACGCTGCTCGCGGTCGGGGTCTGTCTCGCCGTGATCCTCGCGCTGATCGCGACCGTGCCCGGAGCGGTCGCGGGCTCGGTGCTGCTGCTCGCCTGGGGGCTGGTGTACGGAGGGGTGTCCGTGAGCTGCCAGAGCTGGATGATCAAGGCCGCGCCGGACGACGCGGAGGCCGCGTCCTCGCTGATGGTCGCGATGTTCAACCTGGCCATCGCCGCCGGCGCGCTGTCCGGCGGCCTCGCGGTCGACGGGATCTCCGTGCCCGCCGCACCGCTGACCGGAGCGGTGCTGATGGCCCTGGCGGCCGGCACCGTGTGGGCCACCTCCACGTCGCGACGTGCCACCGGTGGCCCGTCGGCCAGGAGTTGACCGTCCGCTATCCGGACGACCGGCCGGTCAGTGTCGCAGGACGACCGGCCCCGGTGGGAGGGTTTGGCCGAAGTCGTCATGTACACATAGGGCGGATGGGGTGCATCGGACATCAGGCTTGACCTGGGGCATCCCCGGGGGAAAGAGTGCGCCGGGCGAGTACCACCGCCCGGACCGGCGTCCCCGTCGCCCGAGCGGCAAGCGCCACCGTACGAGCCGCACTTCGGAGATATCCCCCATGCCCCAATCCGTCCGCTCTTCGCCCGCCTCGGCCGCGTTCGGCGGTTCCCTCGCCGCCGCCCTGGGCGTGCTCGCGGCAGCTCCCCCCACCTCCGCCGCCCCGGCGGCGGACGCCGCCACCCGCACCGGCGCGCTCGGTGGGGCCGGCCGCCACGGGGAGTTCGACGGCAGCCGCGGCGGCACCCTCTCCGGGACCTCCGAGGCCCGGCGCGGCACGGCGGCCAAGGGCCCCTCGCCCATCGACTTCGCCTCGGAGTACGGCTGGGCGAAGGCCGGGACCACCAGCTGCCTTCCCGGCACCCCGGGCGCCTCCGGCACGGGCGGATCGGGCGCCGGGCTCGCACTGACCGGCGCCGGCACGGCGGTGCCGCCGGCGATCGGCGGCGCAGCCGTACCGGCCGCCGGCGCCGGCGCCGGAATGGTCCTGGTCGCCCGGCGGCGCAGGGCCTGACCGGCCGGGTACGGGGGCCGACACCGCACCGCCGCGCCGGCCCCCGTACCCGCCGGGAGACAACCGTGACCCCTGACCCCGATGAGAGTGGGATCGTGCCCGACGACGATCGCTTGCTCGTACGCCCCTACGTGCCCGGCTCGGACCTGCCGTCCGGGCCGGCGTACCCCGCCTGGCCCGATGAGTCCGGCCGGATCTCCGTACCGACCCGCTTCGGGCCGTCCGTCGCCGTTCCCGAGCCGCCGCTCGTGCCCGCGCCGGAGCCGGCGTCCGTGCTCCCGGGCGCGGCGTCCGACTCCGACCGGCACGGCAGCCGGCTCCCGTTCGTCGGACTCGCCCTGCTCGCACTCGGCGCGGCGGGTGTCCTCGCGCTCGTCCTGCTCGGCCCCGACGAGGAGCCGCCGCGCGCCGTGGCCCCGCCCGGACTGTCCGTGCCGGTGCTCCCGGCGCGCAGCCCGGGGGCGGGGGAGGAGCCTTCGCCGCCCGCGGAGTCCGCACCGCCCGCCCTGCCCGCGGCCACCTCCGCGACGGCCCCGCCCGCCGCGGGCCCGCCGACGGCCAAGAGCCCGGACCCGAAGCCGCCGGGTCCCACGGGCGCGCAGCCGCCGGAGGGGGCCGGGACCCTGAGTCCGGGGGACCGCGGTGCCGAGGTGCGCGCCCTGCAGGAACGGCTCTACGCGCAGGGGTTCACGTACGTCTCGCTCACCGGGGTCTACGACGACCAGACCCGCCGCGGCGTCACCCAGCTCCAGCAGAACCGGAGCATCAAGGGCGACCCGCTGGGCGTCTACGGCCCGGCCACGCGTGCGGTGTTCCCGACCGGCGGCTGAGCGGCCCCGACCTCCCTGGGGCCCGGGTGTCGGCCGGTGCGCTCAGGCGGACTGCCACAGCTCGATCCGGTTGCCCTCGGGATCGGTGACCCAGCCGAACCGGCCGACACCGTCCATGTCCTGCGTCTCCTCGGCCACGTCCGCCCCCTTGGCGCGCAGCTGCGCGAGCATCGCGTCGAGGTCGCGGACCCGGAAGTTGAGCATGGTCTGCTGGGCGCGGGACCCGAAGTAGTCGGTGTCGGACTCGAACGCCGCGAACACCGTCAGCCCGGCTTCCTGGCGCCAGAGCCCGTGCTCGTCGGCGTCCAGGCCCAGGCAGTCGCGGTACCACGCGCTCAGGGCCACCGGGTCGGAGGCCCGCATGAAGTGTCCGCCGATTCCCAGCACACGTTCCATGCGGCCATCCTGCCAGCCCGCCCCCGAGCGCGGCCCGCGGACACACTCCCGCGGACACACTCCCGCGGACCCGCGACCCGGTGGACCTTTCCGGTCACAGCACTAGCGGCCGCCGGCGACGCGCAGGATCGTTCCGGTCGTGTACGCGGCGTCCGGGGAGAGCAGCCAGGCGATGGCCGCGGCGACCTCCGCGGGGCGGCCGGCCCGGCCGAGCGGGATCTCGGCGGCCGCGAGCGCCGGTCGGTCCGGGTCGCCCATGGCGGCGTGCATGTCGGTCTCGATGATGCCGGGAGCCACGGCGTTGACCCGGATGCCGTCCGGGCCGAGTTCCTTGGCCAGCCCCAGGGTCAGGGTGTCGGTGGCGGCCTTGGTCGCGGCGTAGTGGACGTAGCGGCCGGGGCTGCCCAGGGTGGCGGCCGCGGAGGAGACGTTGACGATGGCCCCGCCGCCGGACCCGGCCATGTCCCGGGCGGCCCGACGGCAGCAGAGCAGGTACCCGAAGAGGTTCACGTCCAGCACGCGGCGCAGGTCCTCGGTGCTGGTGTCGGCCAGCCGGCCCGGGGTGCCGGTCACGCCCGCGTTGTTGACGAGGCCGGTCACCGCGCCGAACTCGGCCCCGGCGATGTCGAAGAGCCGCTCGACCCCGCAGTCCTCGGAGGTGTCGCCGCGCACGGTCACGCACCGGCCGCCGGCCGCGCGCACGCGGTCGGCCGTGGCCTTGGCGGCGGTTTCGTCGCGGAGGTAGCCGAGCACGATGTCGTGCCCGTCGTCGGCGAGCCGGACGCAGGTGGCGGCTCCGATGCCGCGGCTGCCCCCGGTGACGACGGTGACCGGACGATGTGACATGTGGACCTCCTGTGTGAGCGGTACCCGTGCCGTGCCCACGAGGCCGTCGAACAGGGGGACGGCCGGCGCAGGCTAACACCGCGATAAGCGCTGGACCAGTGGAAATGGCAGGTCGCAGAGTGGCGGCCGAGACCTGACGCCGTCACATACGAGGAGCACCGCCATGTCGACCCTGCGGGTCACCGCCGAAGAGCTCGCCGTCCATCCGCACCCGAACGCCGACGCCTTGGAGCTCGCCCAAGTGGGCCTCTACCGGGCCGTCGTCGCCAAGGGCGCCTACCGCACCGGTGACTTCGCGCTCTACATACCCGAGCAGGCGGTACTACCCGCCGGTCTGATCGCGGAGCTCGGACTCACCGGCCGGCTCGCGGGAGGCGAGGCGAACCGGGTCAAGGCCGTCCGGCTGCGCGGCGAACTGTCGCAGGGCCTGGTCTGCCTGCCGCGCGCGCTCGCCGGCGCGGACCTCGTCCGGGCGGCCGAGGAGGGGACGGACTTCGCCGAGGCGCTCGGCATCACCAAATGGTCCCCGCCCGTCCCGACAACCATGGATGGCGAGGTGGAGGCCGCCACCGAGCTGCTCCCGTGGGTGGACATCGAGAACCTCCAGCGCTACCCGGGCATCTTCGAGCCCGGCGAGCCGGTCGTCCTCACCGAGAAACTGCACGGCACCGCCTGCCTGTTGACGTACGTGGCCGAGGGCGACGGGCGGGTCCTGGTCTCCTCCAAGGGGTTCGGTTCCAAGGGGCTGGCGCTCCGGGAGGACGGACGCAACCTGTACTGGCGGGCGGTACGGGGCCACGACGTGCCCGCGGCCGCCGCCCGGCTGGCGGAGCGGCTCGGGGCGAGCCGGGTCGGGATCTTCGCCGAGGTGTTCGGGAGGGGGGTCCAGGACCTGCCGTACGGGACGGACGTACGGACGGCCGAGGCGCCCCCGGGGTACGCCGTCTTCGACGTCTCGGCCGAGATCGACGGACAAGTGCGCTGGCTGGACCCGGCGCAGGTCTTCGCGGACGGTGAACTGCCTCTGGTTCCAAGGCTGTTCGAAGGACCTTATGGCCTGGACACGGTTCTGGAGTGGGCGAGCGGGCGGGAGACCGTGTCCGGTCGGGGCCTGCACCTGCGCGAGGGCGTCGTCATCCGGCCCGCGGCCGAGCGCCACAGCCCGGTGGTCGGCGGACGGGCCATCGCGAAGGCGGTCAGCCCCGCGTACCTGACGCGCAAGGGCGGCACGGAGTACGAGTGAGCGCGCGGGCCCCGCGCTCCCGCGCTCCCCGCACGGGGCCGGGACCGTGGTGGCGGCAGGCCGCTCCGCCGGTGCCCGGGTCCGGGTGAACGGCTGCGAGGCCGATGCGGGTCGGTGCACGGCCGGAGTCGACGGCGAGCCGCGCGCGGTGTTCGGCTCCCGGGCGGTCCGGGCGGTTCCCGCATCCGCGTGGCATGCGGCCAACCACCACCGCGGGGCCCGGGCAGCCGGCGAGGCGTGGCGCGAACAGCAGGGGCGGGCAGGCGCCGTAGGCGTGGTCGCTCCGGCCGTGGTGCTCCCGGCACCAGGACGGGCCCCCAGGCCGGGACGGTCAGCAGGCGCGCGTCGCGGCGCCGATCCGCTCGCCGAGCCCGTCACCGCGGCGTGACGGCTGCGCACATCCCGGCAGTACGGGCGTGCGCCCGCCGGTGACGTCGACGGGCACGACACGGCGCGGTGCGCCCCCGGGCCGGCGAGCGGGCGGAGTTGCGGACCGCGTGGGTTCCAGGACGACCGCGGTCGCCCGGCCCGCCACCCGGTCCGCCGGCTCCTCTCCGCTGCGCCGCCGCGACCCGGCACAGCTCGGCGAGCGCCCGAACGTCGGCCGGTCCTCGGGCGCGGTGTGCGTCGTCACGGCTCCCCGCCCCCGGTGCAGGGTGGCCGCCCTCGGCGCCGCACGGGTCCGGCCGGGGTCGGCAGGAGTTCTTCCACCACCGGCCCCCGGGGGGTGGGCGCCGTCGGCCGCTTCGTGCGCCGCCTCGGAGCCCGTGCAGCCCCCGCACAGCCGTCTTGACCTGCATGGATACCCCCCCCTCGTCTTGATGGGAACGGGCCGTAGGGGCCGGGGCGGGGCGTTGCAGCGGCGCGGATCTGGGCGTCTCCTACGATGGCGGCACCGACGAAGGAGCACCGTGGACACCAGAGCGCCGATTCCGGACCGGAGGTCCGGACCTCACGCGCTGACCGGGGAAGGGATCGCGGCCCTGCTGGCCCGCTACGAGTTCGGTGACGCCTGCCTCCGTCGCGTCGTCCTCGATCAGGAGTACGGTCCGCGAGCGACGAGGGGCCGGGTCGCCAGGCTCGTCATCGACGCCCGGGTCGTCGGCGAGGGCCTTCGGTGGGAACCGGTGTCCCTGGACCTGCTCGACGTGCGGCGCTTCCGTATCGACGAGAGCGACGGGTTCTCCTGGGTGCTCTACGACCCACCGCAATTCACCCGCTTCGACGGGCTGTTGCAGGTGGACCTGTGCGCCGAACGCTTCGGGAGCCTGTGCCCGGAGAACGCCGAAGAAGTCTTCGAGGGCTCGCACCTGGTCTTCGCGGCGACCGGTGGCACCTGGAGTGCCCTGCATCCGTGGGAGCGGTGAGGCCGTACCGCGGCCGCCTGCCGGTGCCGGCGTCGGTACCGGCGTCGCCGTAGGGCGGGGTGACCTGCCCGCCGCGGCCACGTGGGTGGTGGGCGTGGTGGAACGGCCCGCCGCATGGCTCTGGCCGGGCCGGTCGGGCCCGGACGGAACGCGGCGACGGCCCCGTGCCCGGGAGTGGTGGGGATGCCGCAGCGCTCACGACGGGCCGCCTGGGCCGTCTCTTTCGGATCTTGCCGGGCCCGCGGCGCCTGGCACCGCGCCTGGTCGCGTTGTCGGGGCGCCCGAGTACGTCCAGTACACGCAGCGCCCCTCCGCCTTGCCAGGCACGGCACCAGACGCCGCGGGCTCGGCCGACAAGATCCAAAAGAGACGGCCTGGTGCTGTGGCCGGGAAGGTTTGCCGGGTCGCGGTGTTCGGTGCCGTGCATTTCCCCCAGCTACCGCTGGGAGGGGCCCCCGGGCGGAGGGCCGCGGCTCGTACTGGACGTACCGGTGTGGTCCGACAACGCGGCGAGGTGCCGTGCCGGGCGCCGCGACCCGGTGGACCTTTCCGGTTACAGCACTGGACCGGAGCGGGCCGGTCCGGGGCCGGGTTTCGGCCTTGGGCGGGAACGGCGCCGGTTCGCGGGCGGCGAGGCGTGGTCGCGGGCCGCACGGACCGCCACCCCGGCCTGGCGGTCTGGCGCCCTGCCCGCGGTGCCGGTGTGCCGCCCGTGCACCGACGCCGCATCCTCGGCCTCCTCACCTGGCCAGAGGGCAGGCCAACGACAGGTGCGCACCCCACCCGGCCCTTCCGGCTGCGCCGCCCGGTCGGAGCCGGGTGTCGGCGGCGTGATTCCGGGTGCGCGAGAGGCGCATTGCCGGGGTGCGGGCCTTCCGGCCGGGCGGATGGCGCACGCGGCCGTTGACAGTCGATCCGGTGCGCCGGGAGCATGCGGGAGAGCGCTCTCCGAGCGATGGGGATGGATGGTGTGCAAGGGGTGGACATGCACGACGGTGACGTGGAACGACTGGCGGACAAACTGGATCCCGCCCAGCGGGTGCGGCTGCTCAGCGGAGCCGACGTCTGGCGGACCCATCCCGAACCGGACATCGGGCTGCGGGAGATGGTCTTCTCGGACGGTCCGGGCGGTGTGCGCGGGCCCGGTTGGGACGAGGCGTCCACCTCGGCCCTGCTGCCCTCGCCCACGGCGCTGGGGGCGCTCTGGGACGAGGAGAGGGTCCGCCGGCTCGGCGAGCTGCTCGGTGACGAGGCCCGCCGCAAGGGCGTCCACGTCCTCCTCGCGCCCACGCTCAACCTGCACCGCAGCCCGCTCGCCGGCCGCCACTTCGAGTGCTTCGCCGAAGACCCGCTGCTCGCCGGCCGTACGGGCGCGGCCCTCATCCGCGGCATCCAGTCGCGAGGAGTGGCCGCGGCGGCGAAGCACTACGTCGCCAACGACTCGGAGACGCAGCGGCTGACCCTCGACGTCCGGCTCGGGGAGCGCGTGCTGCGCGAGTTGTACCTCGCGCCCTTCGAGGCGGCCGTCCGGGCCGGGGTCTGGCTCGTCATGTCGGCGTACAACAAGGTCAACGGCACCACCATGAGCGAGAGTTCCCTGCTCGCCGAACCCCTGAAGGGGGAGTGGGGGTTCGACGGGGTGGTCGTCTCCGACTGGGGCGGCATTCGTTCCACCGAGGCCTCGGCCCTCGCCGCGCAGGACCTGGCGATGCCCGGCCCCCACGGCCCGTGGGGCGAGCCGCTGCTGGAGGCCTTGGCCTCCGGCCGGGTC
Source organism: Streptomyces sp. ICC1 (assembly GCF_003287935.1). Lineage (GTDB taxonomy): Bacteria > Actinomycetota > Actinomycetes > Streptomycetales > Streptomycetaceae > Streptomyces > Streptomyces tritrimontium. The sequence continues at coordinate 7,624,337 of NZ_CP030287.1, read as the reverse complement.
CCGGCCGAGGCGGTGCAGGACAAGGTCCGCAGGCTGCTGCGCCTCGCGGACCGCGTCGGCGCCCTCGACGCCCGCCCCTCGGACCCGGCGGCCCGGCCCGAGGCCCCGGTGGGCGGGCCCCAGGGTCCGGTGGGCAAGCCCCGGGACCCGGTGGGCCGGTCCGCGGATCCTGCGGCTCTGGCCCCCAGGCCTGGTCCCGGGGGCTCGGAGTGGGGTAGAAGCGCCAGGGCCCCGCCTCCGGCGGACGTCGAAGCCCCCGCTCCGGCGGAGCCGGGCTCCGGCCCGGCCGCCGCCGCGCGCCCGCCCCGCCGTACCCGCTCCGCGTCCGACGGCTCGGCGAGCCAGGCCGCCGAACCCGCGCCGGAGGCGGCGAAGCGGTCCGGGCCCCGGAGCACGGACGCGCCCTGGCACGACCCGAAGCCCGCCTTCGACGAGCCGCCGGCCGACACCGCCGTCGCCGCCGACCCGGCCGACACCGCCGGGCCCGGCGAGAAGGCCGGCTCCGCCGACCCCGTCGGCCCCGTCGAGACCGACGGCGACCCGACCACAGACCCCACCGGAGGCACCGCGTGAACGACGTCCTCGACGTCGCCCTGCGGCTGATCGTCGTCTTCGCCGTCTTCCTCGTGCTCCCGCTCGTCATCGGGCAGACCGAGCACAAGGTGATGGCCCACATGCAGGGCCGCCTCGGCCCCATGTACGCCGGCGGCTTCCACGGCTGGGCCCAGCTCGTCGCCGACGGGGTCAAGTTCGCGCAGAAGGAAGACATCGTCCCGGCCAACGCCGACCGCCGCGTCTTCCAGCTCGCCCCCGCCGTCGCCCTCCTCCCGTACCTCCTGGTCCTCATCGCCATCCCCATCGGCCCGGGCAAGGGCGCGGTCGGCCAGGTCATCGACGCCGGAATCTTCTACGTGCTCGCCGTCATGGGCATCGGAGTGCTCGGCTCGCTCATGGCCGGCTGGGCCTCCGCCAACAAGTTCTCCATGCTCGGAGGCCTCCGCACCGCCGCGCAGCTGCTCGCCTACGAGCTCCCCATGCTGCTCGCGGCGGCCTCGGTCGCCATGGCCGCCGGGACCGTCTCCCTCCCCGGCATCGTCGGCGCCTTCGAGTGGTGGTGGCTGCCCTGGCAGATCGTCGGCGGGCTCGTCTTCTTCACCGCCGGCCTCGCCGAACTCCAGCGGCCCCCCTTCGACATGCCCGTCGCCGACTCCGAGATCATCTTCGGCGCGTACACGGAGTACACCGGCCTGCGCTTCGCGCTGTTCCTGCTCGCCGAGTACGCGGGCATCGTCGTCCTCTGCGCCCTCACCACCGTCCTCTTCCTGGGCGGCTGGCACGGCCCCTTCGGCGGCGACGACTTCGGCTGGGCCTGGACCCTGATCAAGATCGCCGCGCTCGCCTTCGTGGTGATCTGGCTCCGCGTGTCCTACCCCCGACTGCGCGAGGACCAGCTGCAGAAGCTGGCCTGGACCGTGCTCATCCCGCTCGCGCTCGCCCAGATCGCGCTCACCGGCATCGTGAAGGTGGCGATCCAGTAAATGCCCCCCATCCCCGGATCCGGTCTCGCCAAGGGCCTGGCCGTGACGCTGCGCACGATGACGAAGCGCTCGCACACCGCCCAGTACCCCGACGTGCAGCCCGAACTCCCGCCGCGCTCGCGCGGGGTCATCGGCCTGTTCGAGGAGAACTGCACGGTCTGCATGCTGTGCGCGCGCGAGTGCCCCGACTGGTGCATCTACATCGACTCCCACAAGGAGACGGTGCCGGCCGCCGCCCCCGGCGGGCGTGAGCGCAGCCGCAACGTCCTCGACCGCTTCGCCATCGACTTCTCCCTCTGCATGTACTGCGGCATCTGCATCGAGGTGTGCCCCTTCGACGCGCTCTTCTGGTCGCCGGAGTTCGAGTACGCCGAGACCGACATCCACGAGCTCACCCACGAGCGCGACAAGCTGCGCGAGTGGATGTGGACCGTCCCGGCCCCGCCCGCCCTGGACCCGGCCGCCGAGGAGCCCAAGGAACTCGCCGCCGCCCGCAAGGCCGTGGAGAAGGCGGAGGCCGCCGCAGCCACGGCGGCCGCGGCTGCCGCCGCCGAAGCGGAGGCCGAGCAGACCCCCGACACCCCGGCCCAGGACCCGGACACGGCCCCGGCCCAGGACCCGGAAGGAGACGCGTGATCACCGCAGCCGCCCAAGGCAACGGCTTCCTCTCCCCGACCGGCGTCGAGATCGCCTTCGTCCTCGTCGGCCTCGCCACCCTCGGCGCGGCCGCCGTCACGGTCACCACCAAGCAGCTCGTGCACGCCGCCCTGTGGCTGGTCGTCGCGCTCGGCGGGATCGCCGTCGAGTACCTGCTGCTGACCGCGGAGTTCATCGCCTGGGTCCAGGTGCTGATCTACCTCGGTTCCGTGGTCGTCCTCCTCCTCTTCGGGCTGATGCTCACCAAGGCGCCCATCGGCCGCTCGCCCGACGCCGACTCGGGCAACCGCCCCGTCGCCCTCGGCGTCGCCCTCGTCGCGGCCGCCGCACTCGTCTGGGTGGTCGTCGACGCCTTCCGCACCACCTGGATCGACCTCGACGGGCCCGCCCAGGGATCCACCGAGGCCACCGGCGCGTTCCTCTTCCGGCACTGGGTGCTGCCGTTCGAGGCGCTCTCCGTCCTCCTCCTCGCGGCCCTGATCGGCGCCATCGTGCTGTCCCGCAAGGACGCCCCGACCACCGGCGCGCCCGCGCCCGCCGCGGACGAGAAGGGGCAGAGCTGATGCACCTCGCCTACCCCGCCGTGCTGGCGGCGCTCCTCTTCTGCACGGGCCTGTACGGAGTGCTAGCCCGCCGCAACGCCATCCTGGTCCTGATGTCCGTCGAGCTGATGCTCAACGCCGTCAACCTCAACCTGGTGGCCTTCGACGTCTGGCTGCGCGACACCCTGCACGCCGGCCAGGCCCTCACCCTCTTCACCATCGCCATCGCCGCCGCCGAGATCGGCATCGGCCTCGCGATCGTGCTGATGGTGTACCGCAACCGGGGCACCTCGGACGTCGACCGACTGCGCGACACCGCCGAGGGCCACGAGCCGGACGGCGCGAACAGCGCGACTGGAGCCGCCGCGTGAGCACCCCGACCCTCGCCGTACTCGTCCCCCTCCTGCCCTTCCTGGGCGCGCTGGCGGGCCTGCTGCTCGGCCGCACCGCCCCCGGCTTCGTCAGGCCGCTCGCCATCCTGCCGACACTGGGCGCGGCCGTACTGGCCGTGCTGGTCGCCTTCCGCCAAGGCGGCGGCAAGGCGATCGACACGGCGACCGAGCTGACCCCGACCGGCTCGGTGCCGATCGAGCTCTCGCTCCACCTGGACGGCTTCGCCGTGCTGGTGGCCGTGCTGGTCGGCCTCGTCGCCACCTGCGTACAGGTCTACTCGACGGCCTACCTGCGCGATGACCCGCGCTACCCGTCCTACGCCGGCCTGGTCTCACTGTTCACCTCCGCCATGCTGCTCGTCGTCTACTCCGGCGACCTGATGGTGCTGCTGGTGGGCTGGGAAGTCATGGGCATCTGCTCCTACTTCCTGGTCGGGCACTACTGGGAGACCGCGGCGGCCCGCTCCGCCTCCCTGAAGGCCTTCCTCGTCACCAAGCTCGGTGACGTCCCCTTCCTGATCGGCCTGTTCGCGCTCGCCACCGACGCCGGCTCCTTCCGGATCACGAAGATCCTGGGCACCGTCGCCGCCGGCGGCCTCGACCACCCGACGCTGATCGCGCTGCTCCTGCTGGCCGGAGTCGCCGGCAAGTCCGCGCAGTTCCCGCTGCACACCTGGCTTCCGGACGCCATGGCGGGCCCCACCCCGGTCTCCGCGCTGATCCACGCCGCGACGATGGTCGCCGCCGGCGTCTACTTCGTCGCCCGGCTCCTCCCGGTCTTCGCGGCCTCGCGGGCCGCACTGGTGGTCATGGCCGTCATGGCGGCCGTCACGATGGTCGGCTCCGCCCTCGCCGCCCTGGCCCAGGACGACATCAAGCGGGTGCTGGCCTACTCCACGATCGGCCAGCTCGGCTACATGACCGGGGCCCTGGCCGTCGGCGACCGCTCGGCCGCCGTCTTCCACCTCCTGTCCCACGGCGCCTTCAAGGCGCTCCTGTTCCTCGGCGCCGGCGTGATCATCCACGCCGCCGGCACGAACTCCCTCTCCGCCATGTCCCGCATGCGGGGCCTGTCGGGCCGCATCCCCGACGTCTTCTGGACGATGACGATCGCGCTGCTCGCGCTCGCCGCCATCCCGCCCTTCGCCGGCTTCTTCTCCAAGGAAGCCGTCCTCGTCGCCGCCGAGCACACCGCCGGCGGCCACTCGGAGTTCGCCCCGAGCGCGGCCGGCTGGCTCGTCCTCGTCGCCGGCGTGCTCACCGCCCTGCTCACCGCCGCCTACGCCACCCGGCTGTGGCTGATGGCCTTCCGCGGCCGGGGCGCGGCCGCCCCCGACCACGGCAAGGAGCCCGTGGCCATGACCGGCGTGCTGTGGCTGCTGGCGATCCCGTCCGTCGGCTTCGGACTGCTGGCCGGCCCGCTCGCCGACTTCTTCGACGGCCGAGAGCTCACCCCCTCGCTGACGACCTCGGTCCTCGGCACGGGCGCCGCCGTCGTCGGCGGCGTCCTCACCTACGCCCTGTGGCAGCGCGCCGAGGCCAAGGCCGTCCTGGCCCCCGCCGGAGCCACCGCCACCCGCGCCGAGGTGTCCCAGGCGGTCGCCGCCGCCGCCGAATCCGCCGCCGAGACCCCCGAGGTCGGCGAACTCACCCACGACCACCCCGCCGTCCCGGTCGGCCCCGCCGCCGATCCCGGCCGCGCGCTGCTCGGCCCGCTGCACCGGCACGCCGCCGCCGGCTTCCACCTCGACGCCGTCTACGACCGCCTCTTCGTCCGCCCCGTCCGAGCCGCCGCAGGCCTCGTACGCTTCCTCGACCGCGAGGTGGTGGACTCCTACGTCCGTGGCGCGGGCCTCGCACCCCGGCTGCTCGGAGGCCTCGTACGCCGTGCCCAGACCGGCAACGTGCAGAGCTACCTGAGCGCCCTGCTCGCCGGCGCCGTGGTCCTGGCGATCGCCACCGCCGTCCTCGCCAACGTCAACGCCGGATCGTGAGCCGTGAGTCAGCCGTGATTGATATCAGCCCGTCCGTGATGCAGTTCCTTCTGGCGTTCATCGTGGCCGCACCGCTCCTCGGCGCGGCCGCGGCCCTCCTGCCCGCCCCGCCCGGACTGAAGGGCAAGAGCCCCGAACAAGCCGTACTGCGCCACGGCGTGACCGTCACCGGCGTCATCCTCGCCGCGGCGATCGCCCTCGCCGCGGGCTTCGACCACGACGCCCCGTCCCGCTTCCAGGCGACGACGGACATCAGCTGGATCCAGGCGCTGAACGTCCGCATCCACCTCGGCATCGACGGCATCTCGCTCCCCCTCCTCCTGATGACCGCACTGCTGTTCTTCCTGTGCGCGCTCTACAGCTACTTCAAGCTCCCCGCGGGCCCCTCCGCGAAGGGCTTCGTCGCCCTGCTCCTGGTCCTGGAGTCCGGCACCCTCGCCACCTTCGCCGTCCTCGACCTGCTGCTGTTCTTCCTCGCCTTCGAGATGGTCCTCATCCCGATGTACTTCCTCATCGCCCGCTGGGGCGGCGCCCAGCGTCAGGCCGCGGCCTGGAAGTTCATCCTCTACACGCTCCTCGGCTCCGTCGTCATGCTGCTCGGTCTGCTCCTGATCGGCCTGAAAAGCGGCACTTTCGACATGGTGGCACTCGCCTCTGACAACGGCCGCGGACTGTCCCGCACCACCCAGATCCTGGCCGTCCTCGCCATCGGCATCGGCCTCGCCGTGAAGACCCCGATGTGGCCGCTGCACAGCTGGCTGCCCGACGCCCACACCGCCGCCCCCACCGTCGGCTCCGTCCTCCTCGCGGGCGTGCTGCTGAAGATGGGCACGTACGGGTTCGTGCGCATCCTGCTGCCCGTCACCCCCGACGGCATGGCCACCTTCGCCCCGTACCTCGGCGCCTTCGCCGCCGTCGGCATCGTCTACGGCTCCCTGGCCTGCCTCGCGCTCGCCCGCAAGGGCGGCAAGGGCGACCTCAAGCGCCTGATCGCCTACTCCTCCGTGGGCCACATGGGCTTCGTCCTCCTCGGCATCGCCTCGATGACCCCGACGGGCGTCAACGGCGCGCTCTTCGCCAACATCGCCCACGGCCTGATCACCGGCCTGCTCTTCTTCCTGGTCGGCGCCCTCAAGGACCGCTACGGCACCGCCGACCTCGACACCCTCGCCGGAGCCACCGGCGCGGCCCTCTACGGCCGCGCCCCCCGCTTCGGCGCGCTCCTGGCCTTCGCCGCCGTCGCCTCCCTGGGCCTGCCCGGCCTGGCCGGCTTCTGGGGCGAGATGCTGGCCCTCTTCGGCGCGTTCGACCCCGCCGAAGGCCTGTCGCGGCCCGCGTTCCTCACCTACACGGCCGTCGGCGCGTTCGGCACCCTGCTCACCGCCGCCTATCTTCTGATCGTCGTACGGCGGGTGTGCATGGGCGATCCGAAGACGGCGGCCGGCGAGAGCGCCGCCCCGGCGGCCCTCACGGACATCCAGCACTACGAGTTCGCCGCCTGGACCCCGCTCGCCGCCCTCACCGTCCTCGCCGGCCTGTGGCCCGCGGTCCTCCTCGGCCTCACCGACCCGGCCGTCCAGAAGCTCCTCGCGGGAGGGAACTCATGACGGTCCTTCACTCCATCACCAGCGCCGCCACCGCCGCGGCGGACGCCCCCAGCCTCGTCCAGTCCGTCGACTGGCTCGCCATCGCGCCCGTCGTCGTCACCGCCGCCGTCGCCCTGGCCGTCCTGGTCGCGGACCTCTTCGTGCCCGAGGGGCGCAAGCCGCTGCTCGGCTGGATCTCCGTGGCCGGACTGGCCGCCGCGACCGCCACCCTGCTCCCGCTGCGCGCCGGCGACCGGGCCACCTTCTGCCTCACGGGCGAGGGCACCGGAATCGGCATCGGCGCGGGCACGGGCATCGCCGACCCCGGCGCGTGCAGCTACGCCGCCGACCACTTCGCGCTCGTCGTCCAGTTCCTCGTACTGGGCGGCGCCCTGGTCACCGCCCTGCTGTCGGTCACCACCGTCCGCGAGGCACGCATGCCGGCCGGCGAGTACTGGTTCCTGCTGCTCTCCTCCGCGGCCGGCGCCGCCCTGCTGCCCGCCTCCCGGGACCTCGCGACCCTGATCGTCGCCCTCGAAGTCGCCTCGCTGCCCGCCTTCGCCCTCGTCGGCATGCGCCGCGGCGACCGGCTCTCCTCCGAGGCCGCCCTCAAGTTCTTCCTGTCCTCCGTCACCGCCACCGCCGTGTCGCTGATGGGCGTCAGCTTCGTCTACGCCGCCACCGGCTCCCTGCACCTCGCGCGGATCGCCGAGGGGCTCGAGCACGTCCCCGGGCAGCTCGACACCCTCGCCATGGCCGGCGTCGCGCTCACCCTCGTCGGCTTCGCCTTCAAGACGGCCGCCGTCCCCTTCCACTTCTGGGTCCCCGACACTTACGTCGGCGCGCCCCTGCCCGTCGCCGGATACCTGTCGGTCATCGGCAAGGCGGTCGGCTTCACCGGCCTCATCCTCGTCACGGTGATCGCGTTCCCCGCGTACTCCGACGTCTGGGGCCCCGCCCTCGCCGTCCTCGCCGCGCTCACCATGACGCTCGGCAACGCCGCTGCCCTGCGGCAGTCCGCCGACCGCCCGAACGGCGCCGTACGGCTGCTCGCCTGGTCCTCGGTGGGCCAGGCCGGCTACCTGCTGGTCCCGATCGCCGCCGCCGCGTACGCCGGCCGCGACCAGATCGGCTCCACCGTCGCCTACGCCCTCATGTACGCCGCGGTGAACCTCGGCGCCTTCTCCGTGGCCGCCCTGGTGGCCCGCAAGAAGCCGCTGCACCGGCTCGCCGACTACCGGGGGCTGTACGCCGAGCGCCCGATCGCCGCCCTCGCGCTGGCCTTCTTCCTGCTCTGCCTGGCCGGTCTGCCGCCGGGCATCATCGGGCTCTTCGCGAAGGTCACCGTCTTCCGGTCGGCGGTCGACGCCGGGCTCGGCTGGCTCGCCGTGGTCATGGCGGTCAACGTCGTCGTCGCCCTGTACTACTACCTGCGCTGGACGGCCCTGCTCTTCCGCACCCCCGAGGGGGACGCCGGGGCAGAGGGCGCGGAGGAGGGCGCGGAGACCCGTACGAAGGCCCCCTGGCCGGTCACCGCGGCCATCGTGCTCACCGCCGGTACCGCCCTGGTCCTCTCGGGCGCCCCGCAGCTGGTCCTGCGCTTCGCCACGGGCAGCCTGTTCCCGCTGTAGGCCGTACGCGCACCCTGCGCCCCGCCCCCCGGCGCCCCCCCCGGGAAGGTTCTTCCGGGGCCCGGCCCCGGCGCCCCGGGGCGTCGCCGCGTGGATTGTGGGGGGGTCCTCGGAGGGCGGCGGGGGCGAGTCCCCGGTCAGCATGGAGTACGAGATGGCCCCGAAGGCGTACCGGTCCGCGCCCGGGGTCCGCTTGCCGTCGAAGACCTCCGGCGCCGCGTAGCCCGGGGAGAACCAGACCTCCGCGGTCTGGTGGTCGGCGGTCAGCTTGCTGAGGCCGAAGTCCACCAGCGTGGCCTGCCCGTGGGCGTCGACCATGACGTTGCCCGGCGACAGGTCGCCGTGGATCACCTGGCGCATCCCGACCCCGCCCACCGAGGCCAGCAGGAACTCCGCGATCCCGCCCGTCCAGCCGGCGCTCGCCCCGACCGCCGCCGCCAGCGCGACCTTGTACGCGGTGATCGCGGTGGCGTCGTTGACCAGGGACTCGCCCTGCAGGATGGTCGTGATCCGGTTCGGCAGCCCGAGCTTGCGCGCGATGGCCGTCGCCGCGACCGCGTCGGGCGGCGCGACGACCGCGCCCAGCACCAGCGCCACCGGCAGCGAGAGCCCCGGCACCACCAGGTAGGCCGCGTACCCGACGGCGAGCGTCGCGAAGAGCACGTAGCCCACCGACAGCAGCGCCACGGGCCGCAGGTTGGCCCGCAGGTCCAGGTACGAGCTGTCCACGGCGGCCGTGTACAGCAGCGGCGGGAGCAGCAGGGGCAGCACGACGTGCGGGTCGAGGCCGTACTCGGGCACGCCCGGCACGTACGCCGCGACCAGCCCGACGGCCACCAGCAGCAGTGGCGCGGGCACCGGGGTGCGGCGGGCCGCGCCCGCGACGACCGCACAGCCGGCGACGAGCGCCACCAGCGGCAATACCTCCATCGAAGATCACCCTCGCCTGATTCGAATCGCCCTCGCGCGCCCGCGCCTCAGTACGCTGGCCATCATGAGCGAGTGCACCCACGTTCCCGAACTGCCGCGCCCCGAGCCCATCCCCCTTGCCCAGACGTGCCCTGAATGTCTGGCGCTCGGCAGCCATCCCGTGCAGCTGCGGATGTGCCTGGGGTGCGGGCACGTCGCCTGCTGCGATTCCTCGCCCCACCGGCACGCCACGGCGCACCACCGGGAGAGCGGCCACCCGGTGATGCGCAGCTTCGAACCGGGTGAGACCTGGCGATGGTGTTTTGTCGACGGTTCGATCGTCTGAGGCGGGGTAGGTCAACCCTCCGCCGGTTCCCCTGATTTGGGCCCGCAGACCCCTAGCCACTGTGCGTACCGATGGGCTTACCATCAGTCACCGGTCACAGGTGCGGCCGCTCGGCCAGCTATGTTCGACGGGGCCCTGCGCTTCCGCCCAGGGGTACCGCGACACGATCGCCCGGATCGCGATAGCGTCACCGGCGAACAGAGCTCGTACCACCTTGGAGGTGAGGGTGTCCCAGATCGCAGGCGAGCCCGGGACCCAGGACTTCGTGGAAGTCCGGCTGCCCGCTGCGGGTGCCTACCTGTCGGTGCTGCGGACGGCCACGGCCGGCCTCGCGGCACGTTTGGACTTCACCCTCGACGAGATCGAGGACCTCCGCATCGCGGTGGACGAGGCCTGCGCGATCCTGCTCCAGCAGGCCGTGCCCGGCTCCGTCCTCAGCTGCGTCTTCCGTTTGGTGGACGATTCGCTGGAGGTGACCGTCTCCGCCCCGACCACCGACGGCCGGGCCCCGGAGCGCGACACGTTCGCGTGGACGGTCCTCTCGGCGCTGGCCGGGAAGGTCGAGGCCACGGTCGAGGAGGACAAGACAGTGAGCATCAGCCTCTACAAACAGCGCGGCGCGGGACCAGGCCCGGCGTGAGCGGCGGGGAGGTCCCGGTGCGGGGCGGGGATCGGCCCCGGGCACGACACGAGGTCGACGGCGGCATTCCGGAGCAGCAGCACGCCCGGCCGCACCCGGCTGACACGGATGCGGAAAACGGCTTTTTGGACTCGGCGGAGCGACGGGCGGGCCCTGTGAGCGAGAACCAGCACGACCAACCACTGCCGGTCCAGCCACCGGGGGCCGCTGCCACGGCCCCGCCGGCCCCGGCCCCGGACACACCGGACGCCCCCGCGGCCCCGGTGTTCACCGCTCCGGCTCCCCTGCCGGATCCGCGCGACCGCAGTGGCGCGCGGGCCCTGTTCATCGAGCTGCGGGCGATGCCCGACGGCTCGCCGGAGAAGGCCGAGCTGCGCAACCGCCTCGTGCGGATGCACCTGCCGCTGGTCGAGCACCTGGCGCGGCGCTTCCGCAACCGCGGCGAGCCGCTGGACGACCTGACCCAGGTCGCCACCATCGGGCTGATCAAGTCGGTGGACCGGTTCGACCCGGACCGGGGGGTGGAGTTCTCCACGTACGCCACGCCCACGGTGGTCGGCGAGATCAAGCGCCACTTCCGCGACAAGGGCTGGGCGGTACGGGTCCCCAGGCGGCTGCAGGAGCTGCGGCTCTCGCTGACCACGGCGACGGCGGAGCTGTCCCAGCAGCACGGCCGCTCCCCCACGGTGCACGAGCTGGCCGAGCGCCTCGGCATCTCCGAGGAGGAGGTGCTGGAGGGCCTGGAATCGGCCAACGCCTACAGCACGCTCTCCCTGGACGTCCCGGACACCGACGACGAGTCGCCGGCGGTCGCGGACACCCTGGGCTCGGAGGACGAGGCGCTGGAGGGGGTCGAGTACCGCGAGTCCCTCAAGCCGCTGCTGGAGGGGCTGCCGCCGCGGGAGAAGCGGATCCTGCTGCTGCGCTTCTTCGGCAACATGACCCAGTCGCAGATCGCGCAGGAGGTCGGCATCTCGCAGATGCACGTCTCGCGCCTGCTGGCCCGCACCCTGGCCCAGCTCCGCGAGAAGCTCCTGGTCGAGGAGTAGCCCCGGGGTCGGGGAACAGCCCCGGGCAGGGGCTGTCCGGGCTCCTATTCGCCCGCTTGGAAGCCCAGCGCCTCGGTGGCCGTCGGATTCAGCAGGATTCCCACGACGGCCACCGCGGCCAGGGCCAGGGCCACGCCGGCGACGGCCATCGCCCCGCCGGCGGTCCACAGGTTCCAGGCCACCGGCAGGGCCAGCAGCTGGGTGATCAGCGTCGGGCCGCGGCTCCAGCGGCGGCCCAGGCGCAGCCCGCGCGCCGCGAACAGGGGCAGCGCGGCGACGAGGATCCAGGTGATCCCGCCCGCCTCCGCCTGCCGTACGGAGTCGACGTCGCCGGCGACGCCCATGTACAGCATGTAGACGCCGAGGCCGGCCAGGGCCAGTCCCTCCAGCGCGGTGAGCGCGGCGGCCGCGGTCAGCCGGCGGGGCAGCGCGGTGGGGGTGGCGGGCGCGGTGGGACTGGGCTTCTTACTCACCCCTGCAGGGTAGCCGCGCGCCGCGCGGCCCCGGAGGGGACGGCCAGTATGGGCGGCGTATGAACGGGTCGGTAGGCTGGCGCCCATGCGTGCACTTCTCGTGGCCAACCCAGCAGCGACGACCACCAGCGCGCGCACGCGCGACGTCCTGACCCACGCCCTGGCCAGCGAGATGAAGCTGGAGGCGGTCACCACCGAGTACCGCGGCCACGCCCGGGACCTGGGGCGCAGGGCCGCCGAGACCGGGATCGACCTGGTGGTCGCGCTGGGCGGTGACGGCACCGTCAACGAAGTGGTCAACGGCCTGCTGCACGAGGGGCCCGATCCGGACCGGCTGCCCGGCCTCGCCGTGGTCCCCGGCGGCTCCACCAATGTGTTCGCCCGCGCGCTCGGCCTGCCCAACGACGCGGTCGAGGCGACCGGCGCGCTGCTGGACGCGCTGCGGGAGCGGCGCGAGCGGACGGTCGGCCTGGGGCTGGCGGCCGGTACGCCGGGTACCGAGGACGAGTCGGTGCCGGCGCGCTGGTTCACCTTCTGCGCGGGCCTCGGCTTCGACGCGGGCGTGGTGGGCCGGGTCGAGCAGCAGCGGGAACGGGGCAAGCGTTCGACGCACGCCCTCTATGTACGACAGCTGATGCGCCAGTTCTGGGAAGAGCCCAACCGGCGGCACGGTACGGTCACGCTGGAGCGCCCCGGCGCGGATCCGGTGACCGACCTGGTGCTGTCGATAGTGTGCAACACGTCACCCTGGACGTATTTGGGCAATCGTCCGCTTTATGCCTCTCCGGAGGCGTCGTTCGATACCGCACTTGACGTATTGGCGCTCGACCGTTTGTCAACTCCGGCGGTCGCCCGGTACGCGACACAGCTCCTGACCTCGACTCCTGAGCGCGGTCCGCACGGCAAGCATGCGGTGTCTCTGCACGATCTGACGGACTTCACCTTGCATTCGAAGGTTCCGCTTCCGTTCCAGATGGACGGAGACCACCTCGGTCTGCGTACCAGCGTTCGGTTCACAGGCGTACGCCGTGCACTGCGTGTGATTGTGTGAGCGGAAGGGCCCAAAGTCCTTTCACTCGAACGTTTACACGCCGGTCCACCCCCACGAAGTAGGGCTGTGACCTAGTAGACACCGACGAATCAAAAAAAACTTTCCGGAAGGGGTTGTATCCCCGTCCGAGGTTTGCGAATCTCTACATGGCGATCGGGACAGCCCGCAGAACCCGGCACCCACACAGACCGCCAGAACCCCTCCACGAATCTCCGGCCTCCCAGGGCGAGCTTTTGACCAAACTGGGTGGTCTCCCTTCCCTCACGGGGGGATTCGTGAAAGCGTTCACATTCACAAGCAACCTGCCCGCAATACAAGGAGATGGAGCAGCCATGGACTGGCGTCACAACGCCGTTTGCCGCGAGGAAGACCCGGAACTCTTCTTCCCCATCGGCAACACCGGTCCTGCCCTGCTGCAGATCGAGGAAGCCAAGGCCGTCTGCCGCCGTTGCCCCGTCATGGAGCAGTGCCTGCAGTGGGCGCTCGAGTCCGGTCAGGACTCCGGCGTCTGGGGCGGTCTCAGCGAGGACGAGCGCCGCGCGATGAAGCGCCGCGCCGCTCGCAATCGGGCGCGCAACGCAACCGCCTGACATCGACTTTCGAGCCTCGAGCCGCAGCGCGTAGTACCCATATAAGCGCTCAGCAACGTGCTCTCGAACCCCGTACCGAAAACCATTCGGTACGGGGTTCAGTGCTGTCCGGAGCCCATGGCGTCACGGTGAGTGACCAGGCCGGAGCTCCCGCCCGTCTACTTCTGCGGGCTCGCCGGTATGTCGAGGACCACCTTGGTGCCGCGCGGCTCGGCCGGGACCATGTCGAAGGTTCCCCCGAGCTCGCCCTCCACGAGGGTCCGTACGATCTGCAGCCCGAGGTTGCCGGCCCGCTGGGGGTCGAAGCCCTCGGGCAGGCCGCAGCCGTCGTCGACCACCGAGATCAGCAGCCGGGCATCGGCCCGGCCGGTGCCGGAGCGGGCCGCCGACACCTCCACGGTGCCGCCCTCCCCCTGGGTGAAGGCGTGTTCCAGGGCGTTCTGCAGGATCTCCGTCAGCACCATCGACAGCGGGGTGGCGACCTCCGCGTCCAGGATCCCGAAGCGGCCGGTGCGCCGGCAGGCGACCTTGCCCGGGGAGATCTCGGCGACCATCGCGATCACGCGGTCGGCGATCTCGTCGAACTCGACGCGCTCGTCGAGGTTCTGGGAGAGCGTCTCGTGCACGATCGCGATCGAACCGACGCGGCGGACGGCCTCGTTCAGCGCCTCGCGCCCCTGCGGCGAATCCATCCGGCGGGCCTGGAGGCGCAAGAGCGCCGCCACCGTCTGGAGGTTGTTCTTCACCCGGTGGTGGATCTCCCGGATGGTCGCGTCCTTCGTGATCAATTCACGTTCGCGACGGCGCAGTTCCGTGACGTCGCGGCACAGGACCAGGGAACCGATCCGGGTCCCCTTGGGCTTGAGCGGGATGGCGCGCAGCTGGATGACCCCGCCGCTGCCCTCGGCCTCGGTCTCCCGCGGCGCCCAGCCGCTGGCGAGTTTGACCAGGGCCTCGTCCACCGGGCCGCGGGACGGGGCGAGTTCGGAGGTGATGTTGCCCAGGTGCTGGCCGACCAGGTCGGAGGCGAGGCCGAGGCGGTGGTAGGCGGAGAGCGCGTTCGGGGACGCGTAGGTGACCACCCCGTCGGCGTCCAGCCGGATCAGGCCGTCCCCGACGCGCGGGGAGGCGTCCATGTCGACCTGCTGCCCGGGGAACGGGAAGGAGCCCGCGGCGATCATCTGGGCCAGGTCGGAGGCGGACTGGAGGTAGGTGAGCTCCAGCCGGCTGGGTGTACGCACGGTGAGCAGGTTGGTGTTGCGGGCGATCACGCCCAGGACCCGGCCCTCGCGGCGCACGGGGATCGACTCGACGCGGACCGGGACCTCCTCGCGCCACTCCGGGTCGCCCTCGCGCACGATGCGGCCCTCATCGAGGGCGGCGTCGAGCAGCGGGCGGCGGCCGCGCGGGACCAGGTGGCCGACCATGTCGTCCTGGTACGAGGTGGGGCCGGTGTTCGGGCGCATCTGCGCGACGGAGACGTACCGGCTGCCGTCCAGGGTGGGGACCCACAGCACCAGGTCGGCGAAGGAGAGGTCGGAGAGCAGCTGCCACTCCGAGACCAGCAGATGGAGCCACTCCAGGTCGGTTTCACTGAGAGCGGTGTGCTGGCGTACGAGGTCGTTCATGGAGGGCACGTGGCGAGCGTACCCCGGGTATGGGCCACGACTTTCCTCAGCGCGATACCGCGGAGTATCCACCGGAGCCCGGTTCCGCGTAGGCTTGGAGGAAGTGACGGGAAGTTGGGCCCCGGCATTGGATGGACAGAACAGATTGGTCTAGTCCACAATTGCATCAGACTTCCGCCCTCCCCGCACAGGAGGACGGATCGAGGTAAGACGCGCGTTCTGCCCTGACCGCGCGAACACCTCCCCAAACGGCTGCCGGGCACCGCACACCCGCCGGCCGTAAGTACTCCGGGCTACGGTGCCGACGGGCTGAGGGTCCCGCTCGGCACCGTGGCCCAGAGGAATCCCGCGCCGGATCCCGCGCCCGCGCCGTTCGCACCGCCCACATCGCCCGCGCCGCCCACGTCACCGGCCTCGCGCGCGCCGCCCGCCGCCGTCACGGCCAGGCGAGCATGGCCCTCTCCGCCACCGCCTCCAGCTCCCGCCTGCTCGCGCCGTCGCGCGACTGCTGGGACATCCCCTGGAGCACCGCCGCCGCGTAGCGCGCGAGCGTCCGCGCGTCCGTGCCCGCGGGCAGGGCTCCCGCGGCCACATCGGCCCCGATCCGGCTCTCGAACATCGCCAGGGTGGCCTCGCGCCGCTCGCGCAGCGCCTCCGCGACCTCCTCCGAGGTGGTGTTGACGGCCGCGCTGATCACCATGCAGCCCCGCGGGTGGGCCGGGTCGGTGTAGATCTCGGCCGCCTCGCGCAGGACGCGCCCCACGGCCGCGCGGGCGGTGGGCTCCTCGGCGAGGGCGATGACCGCGAACTCCGCGTACCGCCCGCCGTACACCACCACGACCTCGTCGAAGAGCTTGCGCTTGTCGCCGAAGGCGGCGTAGAGGCTCGGCGCGCTGATCCCGAGCGAGGCGGTCAGGTCGGAGATCGACGTCGCCTCGTAGCCGTGCTCCCAGAAGGCGAACATCGCCTTGCCGAGTGCCGCGTCGCGGTCGAAGGAGCGGGGCCTGCCGCGCTGTCCGGTCACCATGCACGCATTCTATAGCGCTCGCTACTGAATCTGGTACGGTCCCTTTCTGTAGCGACCACTATTGAAAGGGGGGCGCGCCATGGGCGTGCTCGACGGAAAGACGGCACTGGTCACGGGCGGCAGCCGGGGCATCGGGAGGGCCGTCTCGCAGCGGCTCGCCCGGGACGGGGCACTGGTCGCGGTGGCCTACGGGAGGAACGAGGCGGCGGCCAAGGAGACCGTGGACGCCATCGAGGCGGCCGGGGGCCGCGCCTTCGCGGTAGGGGCGGAGCTGGGGGTCCCGGGCGACGCACAGGCGCTCTGGGCGGCGTACGCGGCCCATCCGCTGGCCACCGAGGAGGTGGACGTCCTGGTGAACAACGCGGGCGGGGCGGCCTTCGCGGACATCGCCTCGACGGACGAGGAGACCTACGACCGGGCGCACGCGCTCAACGCGAAGGCGCCGTTCTTCGTGATCAAGCACGGGCTGGCGCGGCTGCGGGACGGCGGCCGGATCGTGAACGTGACGGGCACCCCGGACATCGCGCTGCCGGCGATCCTCGCCACGGTCATGGCCAAGGGCGCCGTGAACGCGATGACGGTCTCGCTGGCCGCCGAGCTCGCGCCGCGGAACATCACGGTGAACTCGGTGGGCCCCGGGATCACCGCGACCGACCTGAACGCGGACTGGCTCGCGGACCCGGGGGCCCGCGCGCACGCCGCCTCCCGGTCCGTCTTCCACCGCGTCGGGGTCCCGGAGGAGGTCGCGGACGTGGTCGCCTTCCTCGCCTCCCCCGACTCCCGCTGGGTCACGGGCCAGCACCTTTCCGCGACGGGCGGCCTGCAGCTGGCGCTGCTGTAGCGGGGCCGCCGCCCCTTCCCGCCGCCGCCACCCGGAGCGGCAGCGGGGAGGGGCGGGACGGGGGCGGCGTTGGAGCCCGTCAGGCCGCGGCTCAGGACGAGGGCGGTGCGCAGGTCGGCCGTGCGGGCGCTGCCGGTCACCACGTCGAGGTCGTGGCACACGTCGAAGACGTTCGGCGTGGGCGGGACGATGCGGTGCTCCAGGGCGAGGACGGCGGCGGCCGTGTCGAGGACGGGGGCCGCGCAGTAGGCCCGGCCCGTGCCGGTTTTGGGCGCCGTCACCGGCACCGTGCGGCCGTGTGCTCCGAGGGCGGAGAGGATCCGGCACCTCGCCGCGTTGTCGGACCACACCGGTACGTCCAGTACGAGGCGTGGTCCTCCGTCCGGGGGCCCCTCCCGGCGGTAGCTGGGGGAGATGCACCGCACCGGACACCGCGACCCGGCAAACCCTTCCGGCCACAGCACTAGGCGTCTCTGCCGGACCCCGGCCCGGGGGAGCGGGCGGGCGGGCCGCGGGGGCCCGTTAACCTCTGGGCGAGACGAGGGCGAGCTAGCGGAGGCGTACATGTGGCCGGGTAACGAGCTGGAACAGGTGCTCGGGGCGGCACTGGGGCAGGCGGACGCCGGCGGGCGGATCCTCGAGGTGCTCGGGCGCAGCCCGCTGTGGATCCCGCTGCCGGGCGGGGTGAACAGCCTGAGCCTGCCCACGATGGAGATCGACGGCGCGGCCTACGTGCCCGTCTACAGCTCCGAGGAGCAGTTCCGCGCCTGCGCCGGCCCCGCCATGGACTTCGCCGTCGCGCCCGCCGTGGACTTCGCCCGCGGCCTGCCCCCGCAGCTCGGCATCGCGGTCAACCCCGAGGGGGCCGTCGGGGTCCCGCTGCCGCCGCCCGCCGTCGCCGAGCTCTGCCGGGCGGGCCGCAGCCCGCTCGACGGGCCCGCCACCGGGGGCCGGGTCCGGCTCTACGAGCCGGACTGGCAGGAGGATCCCGTCGACTTCCTGACCGCCGCCGGGGAGGAGTTCCGTGCCACCGGAGTCGTCGCGGCGGCCTACCGGTGCCTCGCAAGCGTCGAGGCCGGGGCGCCGGAGCTGTACGTCGGTGTCCAGCTGCTGGGATGGGAGCCCGACATGCGGAACGCCCCGATGGAGGCCCTGGGCCGGGCGCTGGCCCGCGTACCGGCGCCCTGGCCTGTGCAGTTGATCCTCCTCGACGCCGCCGAGGACCCGGTCGTCGACTTCATCCTTACGCGCGTACGCCCCTTCTACCTGCCGTAGGCACGCTTAAGCTGGTGACGGACACGTGTGGGCGACGGGCGGACGAAGAGACGAAGAGGGGTACCGGGTGAGTGCGTCAGGCACGGCCGCGGTCGGGCAGGTCGAGCACATGCTGCGCCAGGTGACTCCCGGGCGCTACGAGAGCTACGAGGCGCTCCTGCACGCCCTGGCCGAGGGGCGGCTGTGGATGCTGCTGTGGCAGGGGCGGTCCGGTTCCCCGGACGCGCAGTACGGCGGCATGGAGGTCGAGAGCCTCGGTTACGCGCCCTGCGTGACCTCCCCGCAGGAGCTGGCCGCCAGCGGCTGGAACCGGGGGTACGAGGTGGTCACGGGCCGGGACATCGCCCGTGCCCTCTACCCCGACCGCTGGGGGCTGTGGCTCAACCCCCACGCCCAGGGCGGCGGTGTCGGCATTCCCTGGGCCGACCTGCGCCGGATCTCCACCGGCCTGGACCGGATGCCGGCGGGCCCCCTGCGACTGTCCGAGCCCGCCATCGAGCTCCCGCAGTTCTACGGGCTGCTCACGCAGCACGCGCACCGCACGCCCGCCGTGCGCTCGCTGCGCCGCGCCTGGGTGCAGCCCGCGCTGGGCTCCCCGTACCTCGCCGTCGGGCTCGACCTGTACGAGGCCTCGGCGCACGCGCTGGAATCCGTGCGGGAGATGATGCGCCAGTCGGTCGGCGCGGTGCCCGAGGGAGTGCCGGTCTGCACGGTCGCGCTCGCCGACGAGCACGACCCGGTGGCGATGTGGCTGCGCGCGCAAACCCGTCCCTTCTATGACCGCGAGGGCCAGGCGCCCGCCTACTGAGACATCGTGGCCAAGCCACCCGAGGCCGCACGGAACAGTCGTTCCGTGCGGCCTTTGCGTTGTCCTGATTTCGACGCTGATGTACGCCCAATAGGCATGCTAGTAACCCGAGTTGGGTGCCATGTCCGATTCGGCACCGAACGGACGGTCTTGCTCCGCTGAGGCGGCAGCGAAGTCCGGATAACGGGAACTCGACCCTCAGATCACGGTTGCGCATCCATTCACCTGCGGGTCTGGCGGCTGATCGACGGCCCGATGAAGACTCCCCACCCAAGAGCGGGTCAGTCCTCCGAGGACCGGTTCGCCACGGGAAATTCGCTCGTCGTTTCGTACAGCACCACGTGCACCACCAGCACTGCCAGTACCGCCTGTACCCGCACTGCAACGCACCTCTGCATCCCGCACCTCTGCACCTCCGCACCTCGCACTCCGAGCGCCACTCCGCACCAACGCCGCCACAGCGGCGGGCATGGGCCGGCTCACCCGTCGGCCGAGAGGGGTCCCCACCACGATGACGGCACCACTGCATGACACGAGCGCGGAGACTCCCGCTCCCGTGTCCGTAGCCGACGTCCCAGCCAAGGCCATCGAAGGCCGCTCGCCCGGACGCATCGCCTGGATGCGGCTCAAGCGCGACAAGGTCGCGCTGACGGGCGGCGTGGTCGTGATCCTCCTGATCCTGGTGGCGGTCTTCGCCCCGCTGATCGTGAGCCTGCTGGGCCACCCGCCCAACGAGTTCCACGAGGATCTGCTCGACCCGGAATTCGGCACGCCGCTCGGATCGTTCGGCGGCATCAGCCCCGACTACCTGCTGGGCGTGGAGCCGACCAACGGCCGCGACGTGTTCAGCCGGATCGTCTACGGCGCCCGCATCTCCCTGGTCGTCGCCTTCCTCGCGGCCTTCGTCTCCGTCATCCTCGGCAGCCTGCTGGGCGCCCTGGCCGGCTTCCTCGGCGGCTGGGTCGACGGCATCATCAGCCGCACCATGGACCTGCTGCTGGCCTTCCCGCAGCTGCTGTTCACCATCTCGCTGGTCTCCGTCGTTCCCAACTCCCTGTGGGGATTCACGGGTTCGGGCGTCCGGATGGGTGTGCTCATCGTCGTCATCGGCTTCTTCGGGTGGCCGTACATCGGCCGCATCGTCCGGGGCCAGACGATCTCGCTGCGCGAGCGGGAGTACGTCGAGGCCGCGCGCAGCCTGGGGGCGGGCCGCGGCTACATCCTGATCAAGGAGCTGCTGCCGAACCTGGTCGCGCCGATCCTCGTCTACACGACGCTGATCATCCCGACCAACATCCTGACGGAGGCGGCCCTCAGCTTCCTCGGCGCCGGCGTCAAGCCGCCCACCGCCTCCTGGGGAAAGATGCTGTCCGACGCCGTCCCCATCTACCAGGACGACCCCATGTACATGGTGGTCCCCGGTATGACGATCTTCATCACCGTCCTGGCGTTCAACCTCTTCGGGGACGGGCTGCGCGACGCACTCGACCCCAAGGGCAGCTGAACCGCATCAACGATTCACCCACCAATGGAGGTTGGACCAACGTGATTCGCAGAAAGCAGGCACTCGCGGCCACCGCCGTGGTCGCTGCCCTGTCGCTGTCGGCTGTGGCGTGTGACAGCGCGGAGGACAAGAAGCCCTCGGAGGGCAAGCCGGCCGCCGCCAGCGGTTTCAACGCGGCGACCACGGCCGTCGTGAACCCGTCGACGACCAAGGGCGGCGAGCTCAAGCTCTGGACCCCGCAGGACGTCGACTACCTCGACCCGGCCCGCGCCTACTACGGCTGGGTCTGGAACATGCAGCGGCTCTACATCCGCCAGCTGTTCGCGTACGACAGCAAGCCGGGCGAGGCGGGCACCAAGCTGGTCCCGGACCTCGCCGCGGCCGACCCGGTCCTGAGCAACGACGGCAAGACGTACACCGTCAAGATCAAGGACGGCGTGAAGTTCGAGGACGGCACGCCGATCACCTCGAAGGACTTCAAGTACGGCATCGAGCGCGTCTTCGCGCAGGACGTGCTGTCCGGCGGTCCCACCTACCTGATCGACATCCTCGACCAGGGCCAGAAGTACCCCGGCCCGTACAAGGACACCGACCCGGACAAGATGGGTCTGAAGTCCGTCCAGACGCCGGACGACAAGACGATCGTCTTCAACCTGGCGAGCGCCAACTCCGACTTCAAGTACCTGCTGGCCATGCCGTCCTCCTCGCCGGTCCCGGCGGCCAAGGACACGGGCGCCACGTACACCAACAAGCCGGTCTCCAGCGGCCCGTACAAGATCTCGGAGTTCACGGCGAACAAGGGCGCGACCCTCGTCCGCAACGAGAACTGGGACCCGAAGACGGACACCATCCGCACGGGTCTGCCGGACAAGATCTCCATGACGGTGACCACCAACCCGGACGACATGGACGCGCGCCTGCTCTCCGGTGACATCGACCTCGCGGTCGACGGCACGGGCATGCAGGCCGCCGGCAAGAACAAGGTCCTCAAGGACGAGGCGCTCAAGGCCAACGCGGACAACCCGTTCACGGGCTACATCCGCTACTTCGTCTTCCCGACGACCGTCGCGCCGCTGGACAACGTCGAGTGCCGCAAGGCCGTCATCTACGCGGCCGACCCCAAGTCCCTGCAGACCGCCCGCGGCGGCCCGACCAGCGGTGACCTCGGCGCGAACATGCTGCCGCCCGGCATCCCCGGCTCGGACAAGAAGTACGACCCGTACAACCTGACCAAGGGCGAGCCGCAGCTGGAGAAGGCCAAGGAGGCCCTCAAGGCCTGTGGCAAGCCGGACGGCTTCCAGACCACGATCGCGGTCCGCAACAACCGCGCCCCCGAGGTGAAGACCGCGGAGTCGCTGCAGGCGGCGCTCGACAAGGTCGGCATCAAGGTCACGATCGACCAGTACGACGGCAAGCTCTCCTCTTCCGTCATCGGCTCGCCCGAGAACGTGAAGGCCAAGGGCTACGGCATCATCGTGATGGGCTGGGGCGCCGACTACAACTCCGGCTCGGGCTACCTGCAGCCGCTGGTCGACGGCTCGTTCATCCTGCCGAACGCCAACAACAACTTCAGCATGATCAACGACCCTGAGATCAACGGGCTGTTCAAGACCGCCGCCTCGGCCGCCACCCCGGACGCCGCCGCGCCGTTCTACACCCAGATCAACCAGAAGATCATGGAGAAGGCCCTCTACCTGCCGATCAACTTCGACAAGGCCTTCGTCTACCACAACCCGCGCCTGACCAACGTCTACTTCAACGACTCGATGGGCAAGATCGACCTTGCCACCATCGGCGTCGTGAAGTAGCCGGGACGCTCCAGGAGCCCGGGCCGCCCGGCCCGGCCGGGCGGCCCCGGGCTCCAGACCCGTCAGACACAGCTGGTTCGCCTTCACCGCACATGCGCTAGTCCGAAGGGCAGGTGAAGGCCGCAGGCGGCGGCTGCCGTCCCCACAAGGGGCGGCGGGCGCCGGCCCGAGCGGCCGACTGCAGTGCTCGTCTACCTCATACGGCGACTTTTCAACGTCGCCGCAACGCTCTTGGTGGTCTCCGCGGTCACCTTCGGCATCTTCTTCGCGGTCCCGAAGCTGACCGGCAGCGACCCGGCGCTCATGTACGCCGGACGCGAGACCAACGCGACCGCCCTGGCGGGCATCCGGGTGAAGATGGGCTTCGACAAGCCCATCTCCGAGCAGTACCTGATCTTCATGAAGGGGATCTTCGCCGGCCGGGACTACGACGGCGGCACGGAGATCACGCACTGTGCGGCACCGTGCTTCGGCTACTCCTTCAAGACCGAGGTCCCCGTCTGGGACACCATGGTCGACCGCATGCCGGTCACCCTCTCGCTCGCCCTCGGGGCGGCCGTCATCTGGGTGATCGCGGGCGTGGCCACCGGTGTGATCTCGGCGCTCAGACGCCGCACCATGGTCGACCGCACCGTCATGATCGGTGCGCTCGCCGGAGTCTCGCTGCCGATCTTCTTCACCGGCATGGTGGCCCCCGCGGTCTTCGTCTACAGCCTCGGCTGGCTGGACGTCTCCAACTACAGACCGCTCACCGAGGATCCGCTGGCCTGGCTCAACTCCCTGATCCTGCCCTGGGTGACCCTGGCCTTCCTCTTCGCCGCCACCTACGCCCGCATCACCCGCGCCACGATGCTGGAGGTGCTCGGCGAGGACTACATCCGCACCGCCCGGGCCAAGGGGCTCAAGGAGGGCGTGGTCATCCGCAAGCACGCCCTGCGCTCCACCCTCACCCCGATCGTCACGATGTTCGGCCTCGACCTCGGCGGCCTCCTCGGCGGCGCGGTGCTCACCGAGACGACCTTCAACTTCCAGGGCCTGGGAACGGCCGCCGTCGGCGCGATCGGAGCGGGCGACCTTCCGGTGATCATGGGCGTCACGCTGCTCTCCGCGCTCTTCGTGGTGCTGGCCAACCTGATCGTGGACCTGCTGTACGCCGTCATCGACCCGCGCGTGAGGCTGACGTGACCGAGAACCACACCACCGACGCCGCATCCGAGTCCGCCGCGGTGTCCGCGTCCACATCGGCGTCCGCGCCCGCGTCCGGCCCCGCCTTCGTGCCCGAGCAGGGCGCGGCGCGGGACCGGGCCTTCCTCTCGGTGCGCGACCTCAAGGTGCACTTCCCGACCGACGACGGCCTGGTCAAGTCCGTCGACGGGCTCTCCTTCGACCTGGAGCGCGGCAAGACCCTCGGCATCGTCGGCGAGTCCGGCTCCGGCAAGTCGGTCACCTCGCTGGCCATCATGGGCCTGCACCGCACCGGCCACGTCCGCAACCGGCCGGAGATCTCCGGCGAGGTCGTGCTCGACGGCGAGGACCTGATCCAGGCCGACGCGGACCACGTCCGCACCCTGCGCGGGCGCAAGATGGCGATGGTCTTCCAGGACCCGCTCTCCGCGATGCACCCGTACTACTCGGTCGGCAAGCAGATCATCGAGGCCTACCGGACCCACCACGACGTCGACAAGAAGACCGCGCGCAAGCGGGCGGTCGAGATGCTCGACCGCGTCGGCATCCCGGAGCCGCAGCAGCGCGTGGACTCGTACCCGCACGAGTTCTCCGGCGGCATGCGCCAGCGCGCGATGATCGCGATGTCGCTGGTCAACAACCCCGAACTGCTCATCGCCGACGAGCCCACGACCGCCCTGGACGTCACCGTCCAGGCGCAGATCCTGGACCTCATCCGCGATCTGCAGAAGGAGTTCGGCTCCGCGGTCATCATGATCACGCACGACCTCGGCGTGGTCGCCGAGATGGCCGACGACATCCTCGTGATGTACGGCGGCCGGTGCGTCGAGCGCGGCAGCGCCGAGAAGATCTTCTACGAGCCCCGGCACCCCTACACCTGGGGCCTGCTCGGCTCGATGCCCCGCATCGACCGCGACCAGACCGAGCGCCTCATCCCGGTCAAGGGCTCGCCGCCCAGCCTCATAAACATCCCGAGCGGCTGTGCCTTCCACCCCCGCTGCCCGTACGCCGACCTCCCCAAGGGCGGCATCACCCGTACCCAGCGGCCCGAACTGGCGCTGGTCGAGGGATCGGCGGACGGTGACGGCCGGCACTGGGCCGCCTGCCACCTCTCCCCGGAGCAGCGGAACCGGATCTGGACCGAAGAGATTGCGCCGAAGCTGTGACCGATATGAAGAAGACGGGTACGGGCGCGGCCGCGGTCCCCGCCCAGGCGGCGGACTCCCCGGAGCCGCTGCTGAAGGTGACCGGCCTGGTCAAGCACTTCCCCATCACCAAGGGGCTGCTGCGCCGCCAGGTCGGGGCCGTGAAGGCCGTCGACGGCATCGACTTCGACGTCCGGCGCGGTGAGACCCTCGGCATCGTCGGCGAGTCCGGCTGCGGCAAGTCGACCATGGGCCGGCTGATCACGCGGCTGCTCGAACCGACGGGCGGCAAGGTCGAGTTCGAGGGCAAGGACATCACGCACCTGAGCGTGGCCGGCATGCGCCCGCTGCGCCGCGATGTGCAGATGATCTTCCAGGACCCGTACGGATCGCTGAACCCGCGGCACACGGTCGGCACCATCGTGAGCGCGCCCTTCAAGCTCCAGGGCGTCTCGCCCGAGGGCGGCCTCAAGGCGGAGGTGCAGCGGCTGCTGGCACTGGTCGGCCTCAACCCGGAGCACTACAACCGCTACCCGCACGAGTTCTCCGGCGGTCAGCGCCAGCGCATCGGCATCGCGCGGGCGCTCGCGCTCAAGCCGAAACTGGTCGTCGCGGACGAGCCCGTCTCGGCGCTGGACGTCTCCATCCAGGCCCAGGTGGTCAACCTGCTGGACGACCTCCAGGAGGAGCTCGGCCTCACGTACGTGATCATCGCGCACGACCTGTCGGTCATCCGGCACGTCTCGGACCGGATCGCGGTCATGTACCTCGGCAAGATCGTCGAGCTCGCGGACCGCAAGTCCCTGTACGAGGCGCCCATGCACCCGTACACGACCGCGCTGATGTCGGCCGTGCCGGTGCCGGACCCGAGGCGGCGCGGCGCGAAGAGCGGCCGCATCCTGCTCAAGGGCGACGTCCCTTCGCCGATCTCCCCTCCCTCCGGCTGCCGCTTCCACACGCGGTGCTGGAAGGCGACGCAGGTCTGCACGACGCAGGAGCCGCCGCTGGTCGCGCTGAAGACCGGCCACCAGGTGGCCTGCCACCACCCGGAGAACGCCCCGGACCAGTCCCCGAACGACCCCGCCCTCCCGGGCGCGACGGAAGCCGTCTCCACCCCCACGGTCTGACCTGGGTATAAGAGACAGGCCCCCGGAGACCCAGGACCGGCCGGCTCAGGCCCGCTCAAGCCCTCTCAGACCCGCTCAGGCTCCCTCGGCGGGGCCGCGGAGCCCTTCCCCCGGGTCCGGCTACTGGTGCTGCTCCGGGAAGGGCCGGTGCGCCCCGTCCGGTTCCGTCGCGAGCCGCCGCTCCAGCCGGGCGATGGCGGCCCGTACACCGTTCCCGTAGCCGTCGTCGCCCAGCGCCCCGGTGGCGGCGCGGGCCCGCGCCAGGTGGATCCTGGCCGCCTCGGGGCGCCGTAGCTTCACGTAGTCGGCGGCCAGGCTCAGGTGCAGCGACGGGTAGAAGACCCGGACGGCCGGCGGCGGGCCCGGCCCGTCGGCGGCCGTCAGGGCGCGCAGGTCCCAGGCCAGCTCCTCGGCGGGGTCGTCCTGCGCGTCGGCCATGTAGTGCGCCAGCGTGCAGCGGTGCAGGGAGTCGCCCTCCTCGCCGATCTCGGACCAGATGTCGCCGAGCCGGTTGCGGGCCTCCTCGCGGTCGCCGGCGTGCAGCAGGATGACCGCTTGGCCGATCCTGGTCATGACGGCGTCCTCCGACGCCTCCTGCTGCTCCGTCAACGCGGCCTCCGGCTTGCTCCGCCGGACCTGCTCCGGTCCGGTCGTCAAGACGCTAGCCGCAGGCACCGGCAATGCCGCCTAGGCGCGGTGGGGCATCAGCCCAGGTCCGGAATGCGCCAGTCGATCGGCGCATGGCCCTGGGCGGCGACGGCCTCGTTGATCTGCGTGAAGGGCCGGGAGCCGAAGAACTTCTTGGCCGACAGCGGGGAGGGGTGGGCTCCCTTGACGACCGCGTGCCGCTCCTCGTCGATCAGCGGGAGCTTCTTCTGCGCGTACGCCCCCCACAGGACGAAGACGGCCGGGTCGGGACGCTCGGCGACGGCGCGGATCACCGCGTCGGTGAACTTCTCCCAGCCCTTGCCCTTGTGCGAGTTGGGCTCGGCCTCCCGCACGGTGAGCACCGCGTTGAGCAGGAGCACGCCCTGCTCGGCCCACGGCATCAGATAGCCGTTGTCCGGGACGGGGGTGCCCAGCTCGCTCTGCATCTCCTTGTAGATGTTGCGCAGCGAGGGCGGGGTCTTGACGCCCGGCTGGACCGAGAAGCACAGGCCGTGGCCCTGGCCGGCGCCGTGGTACGGGTCCTGGCCGAGGACCAGCACCTTCACCTTGTCGAAGTCGGTGGCCTCCAGCGCCGCGAAGACCTGCTCGCGGGGCGGGTAGACCGGCCCGTTCGCCCGCTCCTTCTCGACGAACTCGGTGAGCTCTTTGAAGTAGGGCTGCTCCAGCTCCCCGCCGAGGACGGGGAGCCAGGACTCGGGCAGCATCTGGGTCACGGCGACAACCTCCGGTACAAGTTCTTCGCGCGCGGGCAACTGCTTCGCGCGACTGCTCCAGAACTTACCCGGGACCACTGACAGTGCGGCGGCCGCGTCCGCGTACGGACCCGGCCGGCCGCGGCCCCGCTACCAGCTGGTCTTGCGGTACAGCTCCCAGACCTGCATGACGGTCTGCGGGTCGAGGGCGCGCTCGGCACCCGCGATGTCGTCGCGGGCGGCGACGTACAGCTTGCCCTGCCACAGCGGAAGCAGCCGGACGTCGTCGGCGAAGATCTGCTGGGCCTTCTCGAACTCGTGGATGCCGGCCGACCGGTCGCTCTCGCGGCGGGACTTGGGCAGGATGACGTTCAGGATCTCGTTGGCCTCGTACGGCGTTCCGACGGCGTTGTCCTTGCCGACGAACGGGGCGATGAAGTTGTCCGGGTCCGGGAAGTCGGGGAACCAGCCTCGGCCGAAGACCGGGTACTCGCCCTTCTTGTAGCCCTCCTGGAAGACCTTCCAGGGCTGGCCGCGCAGGGTGATCTTGAACAGGCCGCTCTCGTCCAGCTGGCGCTTGAGCTCGGTGAACTCGTCGGCGGTGGAGGCGCCGTAGCGGTCGGTGGTGTACCAGAAGGTCATCTCGACCGGCGTGGCGACCCCGCCGTCCTTGAGGATCTTCTTCGCCTTGGCGACGTCGACCTGGCCGTAGGTGTCGTAGAAGGGCGTCTTGTGGCCCACGACCCCCTTGGGGACCATCGAGTACAACGGCTCGGCGGTGCCCTGGTAGACCTTGGAGACGAGCGCCCCGCGGTCGACGATCTGGGCGATCGCCTGGCGCACCGGGGCCTTGGCGGCCTGCGGGTCCCTGGGGTTGAAGACCAGGTAGCGGATCTCGGCGCCGACGTTCTCGACGACCTGGACGCCCGCGTTGTGCGATTCGGGGGTCTGCAGGTCCTTGATCTCCGGGGCGGACAGGCCTCGGTACGTCGCGTCGATCTCCTTGGACTTGAGCGCCGCGATCATCTTCTTGGAGTCCGCGAAGTACCGGATGGTCACGCCGTTGTTGCGGCGGTTGGCGAAGCCGGTGTAGACGCCGTTGCGGTTCAGGACCGCCTCGCCGCCCTCTTTGTAGGACTCGAGGGTGTACGGGCCGGAGCCGGTGACCCCGGAGCCTTCGCGCAGCTTGTTGGCCGGGTACTCCTTCGGCGCGACCAGCGAGGCGGCCGGCGAGCCGAGCACAAAGGGGAAGGTGGCATCGGGGGTGTTCAGGTGGAAGACCACCGTCAGCGCGTCCGGCGTCTCGATCTTGTCCAGGCTGCCGAAGAGGGCCTTGGGGCCGGCCGGGGCGTCGATGGTCTTGATCCGGTCGAGGGAGTGCTTGACGGCCTTGGCGTCGAGCGTCTCCCCGTTGGAGAACTTCAGGCCCTTCTTGAGCACGCAGCGGTACGACTCGTTCCCGGAATCCGTGAACTCGCAGCTCTGGGCCGCGTCCGGCTGGGGCTTGGTGGCACCCGTGGGGAAGGCGAGCAGGGTCTGGTAGACGTTCCGGTAGAGCTCCCAGGAACCGTCCCAGGCCGCCGCCGGATCGAGGGTGGTGGGTGCGCTCGTCGTTCCGACGACAATCCGCTGTCCGCCGTCGCCGCCGTCGTCCGAGAACAGGCCGCATCCGGAGAGCAGGGATATGGACGCAAGGGCCGCAGTGATCTGCAGGCATCTGGTCCGGTTGAACACGTGCACGCTCCTCGATCAGCCAGGGGTGCGGCAGACCCTACCGCAGTGCATCACAAATCCAATGGGCAGGTTTCGTGCGGCACTTGACCGAATACGTGCATATTCGGTACGCATTTGCCCCCTCTCGGGAGGCAAATGCGTCCGATTATCGGTCAGTGGACTCCGGCATTGAGGAACATTCCCCCGTCGACCACGAGAGTTTGCCCGGTGATCCATTCCGCTTGTGCAGATGTGAGAAAGGCCGCCGCCCCTCCGATGTCCTGCGGGAGGCCGAGCCGGCCCAGCGGATAAGCCGCCGCGGCTTCCTGCTCCCGGCCCTCGTAGAGCGCGGCCGCGAACTTCGTCTTGACCACGGCGGGCGCGATCGCGTTGACCCGGACGCCCGGCGCCATCTCGTGGGCGAGCTGGAGGGTCAGGTTGACCATCGCCGCCTTGCTCATCCCGTACGCCCCGATGAAGGGCGAGGCCGAGACGCCGGCGATCGAGGCGATGTTCACGATCGCCCCGCCGTTCTCCTTCTGCCAGGCGTGCCAGGTGCGCTGGGCGAAGCCGAGCGCGGAGATGACGTTGGTCTCGAAGACCTTGCGGGCGACCCCGAGGTCCAGGTCCGCGATCGGCCCGAAGACCGGATTGGTGCCCGCGTTGTTGATCAGGAAGTCGACGCGGCCGAAGGCCTCCATCGTCCGCTCCACGGCGACGGCCTGGTGGGCCTCGTCGTGCGCCTTGCCCGCGACCCCGATCACCCGGTCCGCCCCGAGCCGCTCCACGGCCTCCTTGAGGGCCTCCTCGTTGCGCCCGGTGATGCAGAGCCGGTCGCCGCGCGCCACCAGCGCCTCGGCGATGCCGTAGCCGATGCCCCGGCTCGCCCCGGTGATCAGCGCGACCTTGCCGCTGTCCGCGCCGCCGCGCGTGTCCTCGTACGCCTTGTCGGTCATGTCGTGCGTCCTGCCTCTCGTCAGTTGAGCGGGCCGCCGGCCACGTACATGACCTGGCCGGATACGAAGCCCGCGGACTCGCCCGTGAAGAACGCGATGGCGTTGGCCACGTCGTCGGGGCGGCCGACCCGCTGCACCGGGATCTGGGTGGCGGCCGCGGCCTGGAAGTCCTCGAAGCCCATGCCCACGCGAGCGGCCGTCTGGGCGGTCATCTCGGTGACGATGAAACCGGGGGCGACCGCGTTCGCGGTGACGCCGAACTTGCCCAGCTCGATGGCCAGCGTCTTGGTGAGGCCCTGCAGGCCAGCCTTGGCCGCCGAGTAGTTGGCCTGGCCGCGGTTGCCCAGCGCGGAGCTGCTGGAGAGGTTCACGATGCGGCCGAACTTGGCCTCGACCATGTGCTTCTGACAGGCCTTCGACATCAGGAACGCGCCGCGCAGGTGCACGTTCATGACGGTGTCCCAGTCGTTCTCGCTCATCTTGAAGAGGAGGTTGTCCCGGAGCACGCCCGCGTTGTTGACCAGGACGGTCGGGGCGCCGAGCAGGCTCGCGACGCGCTCGACGGCCGCCTCCACCTGTGCGGCGTCCGAGACGTCGCAGCCGATCGCCACGGCCTTGCCGCCGGCCGCCGTGATCGTCTCCACGGTGTCCTTGCAGGCCGCCTCGTCCAGGTCGAGTACGGCGACCGCCCGGCCCTCGGCGGCCAGGCGTACGGCGGTGGCCGCGCCGATGCCCCGGGCCGCCCCGGTCACGATCGCGACGCGCTGCTCGGTGGTGGACATGCTGGATCTCCTCGCCCTAGGAAAGCGGCCCCTCAGGGGTGAGCAACCGCTTAGTAGCTTCAGCTGGACAGACGCTAGGAGCCCTGGCACCCGGTGTCAACGCCACCAGGTTCCAGGGCTCCGAAGCCGCCACCGCTCAGCCACTCAGACGCTCGGCCGCTTGGCCGCTTGGCCGCTCAGCGCACGAGGAGGTCCAGCAGCCGCTCCACCTCGGCCGCGGGGTCGGCCGTCAGTCCGGTGTGCACCGGACCGGGCTGCACGACCGTGCTGCGCGGTGCGATCAGCCACCGGAAGCGCCGACCCGCGTCGTCGCCGGCCGCCTGGCCCGCCCGCTCTCCCCCGCCGCACACTCCCTCGACCCCGCGCAGGGCGGCCCGCACCCCGGCCACGTCCGCCTGCGGGTCCAGGGCGAGGAGCTTGGCCTCGTCGAGGTGGATGCGCGCGGCGACGTACGAATGCGCCCGGCAGTAGACGATCACGCCGGCGTTGAAGCACTCGCCGCGCTCCATCCGGGGCACCACACGCACCAGCGCGTACTCGAACACGTCCCGCTTGGTCACTCGCTGTCGCTCTTCTTCCGGGGCCGGGGGTCGAGGCGGTCGGCGAGCCAGCCGGGCGGACCCGTCCGGACCTTCACCTCGGCCTCCGTCGTGATCCTCTCGTGGATCGTGGCCGCGCGCGGCAGCAGGGCCTCCACATAGGCGCGGCGCAGCGCGTCGGTGGAGTCGAAGCCGGGCTCGTCGACGAGCCACTCGTCGGGCACGTCGGCCGCGACCTCGGTGAGCAGTTCCTCGGTCACCAGCGGCGCCAGCTCGGCCGCCGCCGCGGCGATGTCCGGGCCGAACGGGGCCAGGACGTGGTCCGAGGCGTTGTACGGCTTGGCGGCGGCGCTCGCGGCGGTGGGCCAGTTGTGGTGCCAGATCATGGTGGCGCCGTGGTCGATGAGCCACGCGTCCCCGTGCCAGACCAGCATGTTCGGGTTGCGCCAGGACCGGTCGACGTTGTTGATCAGGGCGTCGAACCAGACCACGCGCCCCGCCTCCGCGGGGTCCACCTGGTACGCGAGGGGGTCGAAGCCGATCGAGCCGGGGAGGTAGTCCATCCCGAGGTTCAGCCCGCCGCTGGCCTTGAGCAGCTCCTGGACCTCCTGGTCGGGCTCGCCGAGCCCGATGACGGGGTCGAGCTGCATCTGCACCAGCCGCGGGACGCGCAGGCCCAGCCGCTGGGCCAGCCGGCCGCAGATGACTTCGGCGACCAGGGTCTTGCGGCCCTGGCCGGCTCCGGTGAATTTCATGACGTAGGTCCCGAGGTCGTCGGCCTCGACGAGCCCCGGGAGCGAGCCGCCCTCACGCAAGGGCGTGACGTAGCGGGTCGCGATCACTTCGGACAGCATCCGCCCAGGTTACGGGGGTCAGTGCGCGGGAGCCCACTGGGTAATGAGCGCTTCGGCCGTGGTGATGGCCGCGACCAGGGAGAGGGAGTTGCGGATCACCTCGGCGGTGCAGGCGGCGGGCACCCCGGCGATGGCGTCGGAGGGGACCACGACGTCGTAGCCGAGGTTCACGGCGTCGAAGACGGTGTTCGGGATCGCGATGTTCGAGGAGACGCCGGTGACGACGAGGGTGCGGATGCCGAGGTTGCGCAGCAGGGCGTCCAGGTCGGTTCCGGCCATCGGGGAGAGCCCGTGCAGCCGGCGCACCACCAGGTCCTCTTCGGCGACGGTGATGGGGGCGGCGACCTCGACGGCCGGGCTGCCGGTCAGTTGGCGCACCGGCAGTCTCCCGGCGGCGCGGAACAGCCGCGCGTTGGTGTTGGCCCCGAGCCCGTCCGGCCGCCGTTCGGCGACCGCGTGCAGCACCTGTACGCCGGCCCCGCGCGCGGCCTCGACCAGCGCGGCGACCCGGTCCAGCATTCCGGAGTCCCTGGCCTCCTTCGCGAGCTCGGGCAGGGCGCTCTCCTCGCCGACGACACCGCTCTGGCACTCGACGGTGAGCAGTGCGGTGGTGGCGGGATCGAGATCGGCCATGGCTCCCCCTGGCGTGGTGACGGAAGAGCACGCATGATTCCTGACACACAGTCAGATGTGAAGGGGTGCGGGTCGGATGGACGAGACGGGCGTGGACAAGGGGCAGCGGCGGGGCCGCCGCATCATGATGACCGACGGGGAAGTGGACCTCTTCCTGCGCGAGCAGCGCACCTGCCGGGTGGCCACGGTCTCCCCCGACGGGCGCCCGCACGTGGGCGCGCTCTGGTTCGCCTGGGACGGCACCTCGCTGTGGCTGTACTCGATCACCCGCAGCCGGCGCTGGTCCGAGCTGCGCAAGGACCCCCGGATATCGGTGGTCGTGGACTCGGGCGAGGCCTACGACGAGCTGCGCGGGGTGGAACTGTCCGGCAGCGCCGTCTTCGTCGGCGAGGCCCCGCGGACGGGCGAGCCGTGCGAGGAGCTGGCGGAGCCGGAGCGGATCTTCCCGGTCAAGAACTTCGGCATCCCGGAGATGCCGCACGACGGCCGGCACGCCTGGATCCGGCTGACCCCGGAGTCGATCGTGTCCTGGGACTTCCGCAAGATCTAGGCCGTCTCTTTCGGATCTTGTCGGCCGAGCCCGCGGCGCCTGGTGCCGTGCATGGCAAGGCGGAGGGGCGCTGCGTGTACTGGACGTACTCGGGCGTCCCGACAACGCGGCCAGGCGCGGTGCCAGGCGCCGCGGGCCCGGCAAGATCCGAAAGAGACGGCCTAGTCTGCGGCCCCCTGCTGCCCGACGCCGTCGGACGCCGTCCGCCGCAGGGCCTCGACGGCGGCCCGGATCGAGGGCCGCCGCCCGGCGTCGGCCCGCCAGACGACGTACACGTGGCGGCGGACGCTGTCGCACACCGGCAGCAGCCGGACACCGGGCGGCACCGGCCCGCGCCCCAGCCTCGGGGCCACACAGACGCCCAGTCCGGCCTCGACGAAGGCCAGTTGGGTGTGGTGCTCCTCGGCGATGTGGGCGATCCGGGGCTCGATGCCGGTGCCGCGCAGGGTGTACACGAGCCACTCGTGGCAGAACTGCCCCTCGTTCCACGAGATCCAGTCGTCGTCGCCGAACTCGGAGAGGGAGATCCCGGTGCGCCCGGCCAGCCGGTGCCCGGCGGGCACCGCGATGTCCACGGAGTCGTCCAGGAGGTGCAGCCGGGCGAGCTCCGCGGGCACCGGCATCCTCTTGTTGTGCCAGTCGATGGCCAGGGCGAGGTCGAGGTCGCCCCGCACCACGGCGGCCAGGCTCTCCTCCGGCTCCTGTTCCCGTACGCGGGGCCGCAGTTCGGGGTGGTCCGTGCGCAGCGCGGCCAGGGTCCGCGGCAGCAGCCCCCGCATGGCGGTCGGGAAGGCGCCGATGCGCAGTTCGCCGACCGCGCAGCCGCGCCGGGCCTCCACGTCGGCCTGGGCCAGCTCCACCTGGGAGATGATCCGGGCCGCGTGGTCGGCCAGCAGCCGGCCGGCGTCGGTGAGCCGGACCCCGCGCCCGTTCTTGGCCAGCAGCGGCTGGCCGACCTCGCGCTCCAGTTTCGCCATCTGCTGGGACACGGCGGAGGTGGTGACGTGGAGGCCGTCCGCGGCGCCGCTGACGGAGCCGTGGCGGGCGAGGGCGTCGAGGGTGCGCAGGCGCTCCAGGTTCAACATATAAGCAATGCTACGGCGAGACGCCCAAGAACTCTCGCTTGTCCTACGAGGTCGGGCGGGCGAGAGTAGCTGTCATGAGCGCACCCACCACCCCGCACGCAGCGCTCTGGGCGTCCTCGCCCTTGCCCCGGCGCATGCCGCCACCCGAACACCGAAGAGGGCCCGACCGGCACGGGCCGGACCGGCGGATTCGGCTGGCCCATGATCCAACGCCTTGCCCACGACGTCACCATCGCCCAGGCCCGGACCGGCACGGGCAAAGCGATCACCGCCACCCTCCCCCGCTGAACCCGGGCCCTACGGCCTGCCGGCCACGGGCCCGACCAGCCGGTCCAGTCGTGCGTACAAGGCGCGGACCATCCGGGCGAGGCCTTGGACACAGCGCACGCCGCCCTCCCCCGAGACGGACAGCCGCCGAACCGGGACGCACCGTAGCCACGACACCCCGGGAGGGGCGGCCCACCCATCCGCGCTTCCCTGTGGGTACGCGGAAGGGCCCGAGCGGCCCGTGCCGGTCGGGCCCTCTTCGGTGTTCGGGTGGCGGCATGCGCCGGGGCAAGGGCGAGGACGCCCAGAGCGCTGCCTTGTTCGCCGACGACGGGCAGGGCGTCGAGGCGGCGGTAGCTCATCGCGTGTTCCGCCCTGGCCATGGTGGTCATGGGCGAGGTGAACGGCCCGCGATCGCCGAGAACATCGCGTACACGCGCTGCCGTTGCGGATCGCGGCGAGTTGGGCCCGGGTTCGTGTGACCAGCCCGGGGCACAGGCCGTCCTCGTCACAGACCAGCAGACGAACCGCGCGGGCACTCGCCATGACGGACAGGGCCACCTCGAACGTCATGTCGTCACCGACCTGCGGGCCCGCCGCATCCATGGTGTCGTCCAACGTAGGGGGCGCCGGGTCGGCGCTGGCTGAGCGGGGCTGCATCCGGACCAGCCTCACAACGTGCCTCCTGCAGAAACGGGGGTCAGTCGTCTGATCACGTGGTTCTGAGGCCGCCGCATCGAAGGCGGACTGACGCACACTCGCGCGCTGGGCGGCCGAAACGGGCCCCCGCCTGACGCGGGAGGCCGCACCGCGCTTGACGCGTTCGACGACCGGCGCGGTGATGGTGACGGGGATTCCGGAGGTTGCGGGGGCGCCCGTGATCCGGTTGAGGGCCTCGTCGCCGGAGCGGACCTGGGTGGTCTGCGCGACGATCCCGGCGGCCTGCATGAGACGGGGCATGTCGCGGCACTGGTTGGGGGTGACCAGGGTGACGACGCTGCCGGACTCGCCGGCGCGCGCGGTACGGCCGCCGCGGTGCAGGTAGTCCTTCAGGTCGGTCGGCGGGTCCACGTTGACGACCAGGTCGAGGTTGTCGACGTGGATCCCGCGAGCGGCGACGTTCGTGGCGACCAGGACGCTGACGTGTCCGGTCTTGAACTGGGCCGGCGGCGGCACGGACCCCGCTGTTGAGGAGCTCCTGGGTGAGGCGGTCCACGGCGTGCTTGGTGTCGAGAAACATGATCACGCGGCCTTCGCGGGCGGCGATCTCCGTCGTCGTCCGCTGCTTGTCGGCGCCGTGGACGTGCAGGACGTGGTGCTCCATCGTGGTGACCGCGCCCTGCGAGGGGTCGACGGAGTGCACGACGGGGTCGGTCAGATAGCGGCGCACCAGCAGGTCGACGTTGCGGTCCAGGGTGGCGGAGAACAGCATCCGCTGACCTTCGGGACGCACCTGGTCGAGGAGCTCGGTGACCCGGAGGCATGAAGCCCATGTCAGCCATCTGGTCGGCCTCGTCCAGGACGGTGATCCCGACCTGGTTCAGCCGGCAATCACCACGGTCGATGAGGTCCTTCAGCCGGGCCGGGGGTGGCAACCACGACTTCGGCGCCGCCGCGCAGGGCGCCAGCCTGGCGGCCGATGGGCATGCCGCCGACGACGTTGGTCAGGCGGAGCTTCACCGAGCGGGCGTACGGGGTGAGGGCATCGGTCACCTGCTGGGCCAGTTCACGGGTGGGTACGAGGATCAGCGCGAGCGGCTGCCCCGACTCGGCGCTCTGGCCGGCCGTACGGGCCAGCAGCGCGAGGCCGAATGCCAGGGTCTTTCCGGAGCCCGTGCGGCCGCGGCCCAGGACGTCCCGGCCCGCGGGGGCGTTGGGCAGGGTGGCGCCCTGGATCGGGAAGGGCACGCTCACGTTTGCGCGCCGAGGGCGCCCGGCATGTCGAGATCGGCGAAGGCTTCGACGGGAGCCAGCGCGGGCGTGATCGCCTTCGGTGGCGGAACTCGCCCTGAGTCGAGGCGGGCCCGACGCCGGAACCGCCCGAGCAGCTCGGACCTGCGGAACGGCTCCGGCGAGTCGAGGAACCGAATCGGCTGCCCCGCTCGGAACCAGTGCCGAAAGCGGGACGCCGGTGCGACTGCGGGAAGAGCGCTCGTTCTTGCGTGTGGAGTTCATGCGAAACCTTCCTTGATGCGGAACTCATCAAGGAGTTCGCGCAGCGGAAGAGCGGCGCGGGTAATTGCGAGAACGGCCGAATGGAATGTGGAGCGGATCCGTTCCGCGAGAAATGTGTGCGGGTACGGGCGCTTGCCATGGGGTGGCGTCATACGGACGCGAAAACCGGAGAAATGAGCTCCGGTGCGTCTCCGAGGAGGCGGCAGCCCATGCCTGAACCCGCAGGTGGAACCACCGCGGGAGATGTGTGCAGCTGGGGCCCGCACCCCGAGGGGTGCGGGCCCCAGCTGCAGAATGCGCGTCAGCGTCAGGCGGGAACGATGTTCTCCGCCGTCGGGCCCTTCTGGCCCGGCGCGATGTCGAAGGTGACCTTCTGGCCTTCGAGCAGCTCGCGGAAGTCCTGGGCGGCGATGTTCGAGAAGTGGGCGAACACGTCAGGGCCGCCACCGTCCTGCTCGATGAAGCCGAAGCCCTTTGCCGCGTTGAACCACTTCACGGTGCCAGCAGCCATGTCATATCTCCTTGGGGCAGTACACCGGAGTCCGCACTGTGCGGAGACCGTGTCGCCGCGATGATGCCCCGCCCGGAAATTGACCGGAAATATGAAGCACCACCAGGCGGCGCGGAGGCCGACTGGAGGTGCTCTAAGTTTTTGGGTACCAAAACTGCAACGGAGATGGACAGTAGCATGCCGCAGCGGATTGCATGGGTCGAATGTATATACCCCTTGTGCTGCAGCAAAAACTCTCCTCGCGTTGCCCGCCAAACTCTCTGGCCGCGGGGACAGGTATTGATTCATGCCCAGTGCAGCGTTTCCAAAGTTGGGGTATTCGCCGGCTACGACGTAGCAGGCCCATCGGAGCGTCCTACTCCTCCCCGAGCGTAGTGGGCGGGGCAGGATGGTGAGGGTGATGGCTGAGGTGAGGTTCGAGACCCTGGTGTGCACGCACTGCGCTGCCGGGCCGGCTGCCGGGCAGGTCTGCGCAGCAGTAGCCCGCCGGGGTCTGCCTGTCAGACCTGGTCCGTAGCGTCGAAGACGAACGGGCTGGAGCGGCCGGCCCGAGCGGGAAGGGGCGAGGCGATGGGCGAGATCAGCGTGAGCACGGAGCACCTGGACCGGCTGGCTGCTCGCCGACAGCTCCGGCGCCTACCGTGCCCCCTGCCGGCACGCTTTCGCGGAGCTTGCCCGTACGTACGCACCAAGGCCGTCCCGCCGGCGAGATCCTGCCGCCGCTGGCCCGTGCCGCGGACCGGGCGCCGCTTGGGTTCTGGTCCGCGGATCTGTGGGAGCAGGCTCCGGCGATCAGCAGCGGTGAGACGTACGTTCTGCGGGTCCACGTCACCTGACGTCCTCCCGGGGGGGCGGAGCGGACCGGGCGCCGGGATCACATGCCCGTGCGGGGTGTCAGCCGCGGCTGCGTGGGTGACACCCCGCTGTCGGCCAGGCCCCGACCCCCGCCCGGCCCGGTCCTGGACGCGGCGCCGAGCGGGCGGCCGTGTTCGCCGACAACGGCCCCCTCAGTCAGCAGCAAGGGGGCCACTCAGTGTGCTCGCCCTACGGGCAGAGCCTGCCAGGCCTCGGGGTGCAGTCGTCGCCCGGATCCACAGGGCCGCCCGGCCGGAAATTGGACCACCACAGCGGGGTGGAC
Organism: Streptomyces sp. ICC1; assembly: GCF_003287935.1. Lineage (GTDB taxonomy): Bacteria > Actinomycetota > Actinomycetes > Streptomycetales > Streptomycetaceae > Streptomyces > Streptomyces tritrimontium. The sequence goes on along the minus strand of NZ_CP030287.1, from coordinate 7,586,027 downwards.
CCGTAATAGACCACGAGGTTCCCGCCGTTCTGGATCGCCAGATGCGCACCCCAGTGATGGTCGGTGGCACTGTTCCACAGCGGGCGCATCGCCGCGTCGTAGGAGACGAGGTTCCCGTCGGCCTGCATGTAGAAGGTATTCCCGTAGCCGTAGCTGCCCACGGCCGTCCAGATGGCAACGTTGTCGCGGTAGAGCACCACGTGGCCGTCGTACTGCTGGATCAGCATGGTCCGGCGGTCGGGCGAATACCAGGCCTCGCCCCGGTTCAGGCCGGTCGTGCCCGTGATGACGGTCTCGGTGTCACTGCTGCCCAGGGCGGCCGGGGCAACAGCCGAAGTGGCGGGCGAAGCCTGCGCCGCCGTGGCGCCAAGCCCGGCTGGGACCAGGGCAAGCACCGCGGCGGCGGTCAATAAGAAGGGGCGAAAGCGTATTCGGTTCATGGGAACTCCGTCTGGTGCGATCCGGATGGACGCCCGTAGCCTCGCAGTGGAATCTCGCACTCAGCAGAAGGAATTCGGCCGTTGGGCCGTGCCATGAGCGGGAGGGGCCGCGGTAATCACGCTGACCGGCAAGGTCTTCGACGACGGAGCATCGCCCTCGTCGCCGTGGCCGGGCCGCAGTCGCGGTGGCCCATCGTTAAGGCGGGGTAGTCGTCAGCGCCGAGACGGCCAATCGAGTCGTCTGCGGTCGCTGCACCTCTCTCACCGAGCGCACGGAGGGGCCCTGGTGCCTATGGCACCAGGGCCCCGAAGGAACTGCTACACCATCTGCCGGCCCTAGTACTGCGCCGGCCTTTTGTTTCCGCGTGCGCGGCCTGACTGCTGCCGGAGGCGCGGGGATCGCGGTTGCTTGACCGGAGACCACCTCACTCACGATGTCCTGCGGTACCCGGACTCACACTGACGCCCGGGCGATCCTGATGGCGCTCGGCTCCTCCGTTCTTCCCTCGGTGATCAACTACCTACCTGCGGGGGACTGCGTACTGCGGGTACTGCTCTACTGCGGGTACTGCTGATATTGCGAACTGCTCCGTGGCCTGGCTGAGCGCCACTCTCCGGCAGCCAGCCCCGTCGCCGTTCCTGCAACTGCTCTGGCTTGGAACCCCACTACCGAACTTCCCGATGCGCGCGCCAGCAGCCGACGCCTTCACCGAGGTACTGCTCCACTCACTTCACTGCTGGGTACTGCTCTTACCGCTGTACCGCGAACCGCTTTGTACTGCTCGTGACCTGACCGAGCGCCACGTTTCGGCAGCCAGCCCCGTCGCCTGTCTTGCGTCTGCTCTGGCTTAGAACCCCACTGCCGAACCTCCCGGTGTACGCGCCCGCACTTCGACACGCTCACCGAGGTACCACTCACTGACTTCACTGCCGGGTACTGCGAACTGCGGGTACTGCCACTGCGTCAACTGCGGTACTGCTCTCGGCGACCCCTGATCACTGCGGGCCACCCGGTCCGGTCGCCAGTCCCGTCGCCGTCCTGCAACCGCTCTGGCTTCGAAACTCCACCACCGCACCGTCCTGCGCACTGCAACTACGGGTTCTGCATGTACTGCTGCCCGGCAGTTCGTCTCTGCCAGGCCCTGCTGTCTCTCTGGGCTACGAGAGAAACCATAACCACACCACCTCGCAATGTCTACTCCGGCCATCACAGATTTTCGTTCGCATGTCGGAGAGGTAATCGACCACGGGCGGAGAGGCAGTGGGGCGCGGGCGCAAGACGGTCGTCGCCGGGTCACGCCGCGCAGGCCGGGGCACAAGCGCACGCAGGCGCTACGCAGCGCACCGCGACGGCGACGATCACCGCTCCCCGAATCAACGGCCCGCCCCATTCCACGCGGGCGCCCCGCGACACGGGGTTCGTACGACCCGTTCAGTCCTTGGCCGTACGTGGTTCCAGAGGGGCGGGCCAGCCAGCCAGGCAGCCGGGTCCGAGGGCTCTCGTGGTGCAATGGGGCCTGTCCGATGCCGCTCCGGCGCGGATCGTTCGCGTACGGGGCGCAGTTCCCGGGTGGCATCGAGCAGCAAGGGGTCCGCTGTGACCGCAGGAGAGCCGGACAGCGGGCGGGCGTCTCGGTCCGACGCCGGCGGAGGCCGCCACGGCAGGGCGATGACTCTGGCGGGGATACTGGAGGCGTCGGAGGCCGCGGCGCCGGTGGAGTCGCTCGACGTGGTGGCACGGATGCTCAGGGAGCACATCGGGGCGGCGTCGGTGTCGTTCCTGATCACTGACTTCACCGGCAATTCGGTCGTACGGCTGGGAGCGGCGGACCGCGTCGAGACCGATGAGCCGGCCCAGCGGATCCCGCTGCGCGGCACCCTGTACGACGACGTGATCCGCAGCCAGCAGCCGAAGGTGGAACACAGAGGCGAGAGCCGGCTGGTGCGGGTCGTCGCTCCAGTGACCAACCGCGGGGACGCCATCGGACTCCTGGAACTGTTCCTGCCCGCGGTACCGGACGCGGAGGTGATGCGGGAGATCGGCGAAACCGCGCACGCGCTTGCGTACATCGTCATCGCGAACCGGTCCCACACCGACGTGTACCAGTGGGGCCGGCGCACCAAGCCGCTGAGCCTGGCAGCCGAGATCCAGCACCGGCTGCTCCCCGCGTCACTGGCGTGCGAGGCGGCGCAGTTCGCGGTCGCCGGGGCCCTGGAACCCGCCGAGCATGTCGGGGGCGACACCTTCGACTACGTCATCGACCGGGACACCGTCCAGCTGTCGGTGACCGACGCCATGGGCCACGACGTTGACGCCGCGCTGCTCGCCACCCTGGTCGTGGGCGCCCTGCGACGGGCCCGACGGGAAGGTGCCGACCTCGCTGAGCAGGCCCGCCAAGCCGACCAGGCCATGCGTGACCACGGCCGCAGCGGCTTCGTCACCGGCCAGCTGCTGCGCATCAGCCTCCTCGACGGCCGGACCGAGTTCGTCAACGCCGGGCACCCCTGGCCACTGCGGATGCGAGACGGCAAGGTCGAGGAGATCGTTCCGAAAGTCGACCGGGCGTTCGGCCTCAATATCGAACCCTCACAGCCCAACACCTACCGGGTGCAGACCTTGGACCTTCGGCCCGGCGACCGGCTGATCATGCTGACCGACGGCATGCTGGAGCGCGACGCCGAGAGCCTCGACCTGTCGGACCTGATCATTCGCACCCGCGAACTGCACCCCCGCGAAGCCGCCCGCACCCTCATCAAAGCGATCGTCGACGCCGGCGACGGCCACCTCGACGACGACGCCACCGTCATGTGCCTGGACTGGCGCGGCGTCCACAACTCCGAACGTGATGCCGCCAACGGTGCCGACCTCACCGACGCCTCACCACCGTCAACGACACGATGGCCCGCTCCTCAGCGGCAGTAAAGCGGCAGCAGATCCGCCCGCATGCGGCCCGCAACGCCGGGCAGGTCGGCGAGGTCGGACCGGCAGATCCCCGGCGCACCGGAATCCCCGTCGCTCACCCGGGCAGGCAAGGCCGATTGGGGAGGGGCGCCATAGGGTGGGCACCCGCAGAGGGGGCAGACGCCGTGGAAGCCCACCGTGTGGAGGGAGACCCGTGGTTTTGCCCCTGCTCGTCCTCGATCAGCCCGTGCCACGTGCCGGCCAGCCGACGACGACAGTACGGGGCGCCGCTCGCGACTTCCTCCACCGCGCCGCACAGGTCCGGGCCCCCGCCCAGCCCGAATACCCCGACGCGGTCCTCCTGGTCATCACCGAACTCGTCACCAACGCGATCCGTCACACCGAGGGACCCGCCGCCCTCCACCTCGAACTCCACGACGACCACATCGAGATCCGCGTCACCGACACCAGCCCTCACCCGGCTGAGCCCCGCCGGCCCCAGACCGACGGCAGCGGCGGCTACGGATGTCACCTCATCGAACGCCTCACCACCCACACCCACACCGAACCCACCCCCGACGGCGGAAAGACCATCTGCGCCCACGCCCCCTGGTAGCAGCCCCGGCCTACAAGCACGGCGTCGCCACTTCGCCATGGCCGGCCGAGCGCAGCTCCGCGGCGCGGGTATCGGGTATCGGGTATCGGGTACCTGGCGATGGCCTTACTGGTCGGCGCTGGGGACAGCGAGCAGGTTGGTCAGGCGGTTGCCGGCTGGGGCTGGAGCAGTTGTGGCTGGCCGAAGAGGAGGGCGTAGCCGTCGGGGAGCCGGCGCAGGATGCGGGCGAGGAGGTCGGGGCCGGCGAGGGCGGAGACGGGGGCGAGGACGGCGCCGGTGTCCCAGCGGGTGGTGGCCGGTGTGGCGCCGGTACGGGCGGCCAGGTCCTTGATGAACCCCCATCCGGTGAGCTGCTCGGTGTCGGGGATCTGCGCGGTCAGGGTGAGCGCGGCTTCGACGGGCAGGCGGCGGGCGAGGTCGACGCGTTCGTCGCCTGTGATCTGCCGTCCGAGAGCGGCGATAACGGTTCGGACGGCTTCCTCGGCGCGTTCGCGGGTGGGGTAGGCGCCCTCGTAGCGGACGCGTTCGAGCAGCTGGTCGTACGTCATGGCCGCCGCGATGGAGCGTTCCGGTCGGGTCTGGTCGTACATGACGGGGCGCTGTCCTTTCTGGGTCGGGTGGGGTGGGAGAGGTGTAAAAGAGACAGGAGGGCGCCTCTGCGGTGCAGCGCGGCGAGCGCGATCGCGGACGACAGGCCCAGGCAGAGGCAGAAGGCCCACGGCAGCCAGGCGAGACTGCTGTTCCCGCCGAGGTCCATGGCCCAGCCGACGGCCATGTTTCCGATGGCGGCTGCGAAGCCGGAGACCACGTAGAACAGGCCGTAGTACGTGCCGGTGAGGCCGTCTCGGCCGAAGGCCGGTATCAACTCCATGACGAACGGCTGGGCGATCATCACGCCGAGGTGGAGCAGCAGGGCACCGGCGAGTACGGGCAGCAGGCGCGCCGGGTGCGTGCCGGAGGCGCTCGCGACGAGCATGGGCGGGACGAAGCCGAGCCCCATGACGGCCAGTCCGGTGGCGATCCAGCGGGCGCGGCTCCCCCGGGACTTCAGCCGCCGGGTGATGCGCAGCTGGAAGAGCAGGTTAACGACGGTACCGGCGAGGAAGAGCAGGCCGATGGAGCCGTCCCAGCCCGTGGCCTGGTGTGCGGCATGGGGCAGCAGCAGGTAGAGCTGGTTCTCCATCCCGTACATGCCGACCATGGCCAGCGCGAAGGCGAGGAACCTGCGGTTGCCGAAGACCTCCCGCCAGTCACCGGCCACGGTCCCGGACGGGCTGGGGACGGAACGGGCGGGCAACACCATGGTCTGGGCGAGGGTGAGCAGCGCGAAGATGGCCGCTGCGGTGAGCGCCGCCGCCTTGAAGTCCACGAGCAGCAGCAGGGTGCCGAGGAGGGGCCCGAGCAGCGCTCCCGTGGTGGCGAACACGTTGAACAGCGCGAACGCCTCCGCCTTGCGGTCGTTCGACTCCTGGGCGATGTACGTGCGCACGGCCGGGTTGAAGAGGGCCCCGGCGAGCCCGCTGAGTATGGAGGCGGCCAGCAGCACGGGAAGCCCGTCGCCGAGCGCGAACAGGGCGAATCCGAGCGTGCGCAGCGCACATCCCGCGATGATCACACCGCGGGCGCCGAGCCGGTCGGCGGCCGATCCGCCGATCAGGAACATTCCTTGCTGGCTGAGGTTGCGCAGGCCCAGGACCATGCCGACGACGGCCGCCGACATGCCGAGGTCGTCGGTGAGGTGGGTGGCGAGGTACGGGATGAGCAGGTAGAAGCCGGTGTTGACGCCGAGCTGGTTGACCAGGAGGAGGCGCACGGCGAGCGGAAAGCTCCGTGCGGCGGCGAGGGTTCTCACCGTCCTGCCTCCCCGTCGGCGCGTCTGACGCCGAGACCGGAGCGACTCGCGGCCCGTACGGTGCCGTCCGCACCGCCGATTCCGGTCCAGGGGTCGTCGGCGAGCAGCAGGTGCCCGTCGAGGTCCACCCAGCGGGCCCGGTCGGCGATGTGGACGGCGGGCGCTATGCCCAGCGAGCTGGCGGTGAGGCAGCCGAGCATCAGATCGGTGCCGCTGCCGCGCAGGGCCTCGTGGATGCGCAGCGCAGCCCGTACCCCGCCACACTTGGCCAGTTTGACGTTCACGCCGTGGACCCGTCCGGCCAGCGCGACGGCGTCCTCGTAGGAGACCGCGTCCTCGTCGGCGATGACGGGGACCGGGGACTCCTTCGCCACGCGGGCGAGGGCGTCGGGGCGGCCGGGTGCGATCGGCTGTTCCACGGCGGTGACGCCGAGGGCGGCGAAGCGCGGCAGCAGGGCGAGGGCCTGGTGTTCGCTCCAGGCGCCGTTGGGGTCGAGCAGGAGACTCGCCCCGGGGACCGCGCAGTGGACGGCGGCCACGCGGTGGAGGTCCCGAGCCGGGTCGGGGTGTCCCGCCTTGACCTTGAGGACGGTGAATCCGGCGGCGGCGAGGCGGGTGGCCTGCGCGGCGGCGGCCTCGGGCGCGATGATGCCGATCGTACGGGCGGTCGCCGCGGCGGGAGCTTCGTGCGTGCCGAGCAGCTGATGGACGGGCCGGTCGGCCCTCTTGCCGACCAGGTCGAGCAGGGCCGCCTCGATCGCCGCCAGAACGCCGGCAGGAAGGCCCGGCGGGCTCCCGGCGTCGTACTCATCCCATGCGGTCTCGGGGTCGGGGAGGCGTTCGATGCCCGGGCGGGCGGCGACCAGGTGCTCGATGATCCGGGTCGTGGGCAGGCCCAGGTAGTCGCTGCTGACGGCCTCGCCCCAGCCGCGCAGCCCGCCGTGTTCGACGGTGACCCAGACGGCGTCGCGGCGGGCCATCACCGATCGGGAGATGCGCAGCGGCTCGGCCAGCTCCAGTTCCGTGGTGCTCCAGCTGAGCTTCATGCCGGACCTCCTTGCACGGGCGCGGGTACGACGGGACGGCCGGCCGCCACCGGGTCGACGACGGTGCGGCAGCGGACCCAGCCGGTCGCCTCGGTCGCCCACGGGTGCGGGATCTCCAGGGGGCGGTCGGCGAGTTCGGCTCGGTCCAGGCCGTGGGCGTGGCAGAAGTCGTCGTCGTAGACGGTCCCCAGGTAGCGGTGCGGCCCGTCCGGGAAGACCGTCGCGACGACGGCGCCCGGTTCCACCCGGGCCGCCCAGGCGGAGACGAGGGCGACGGCTCCGGTGCTCCAGCCGCCGCTGACGAAGCTGGTACGGGCGAGCCTGCGGCAGGCGTCGACCGCTTCGGCCGGGCCGACCCAGTGGACCTCGTCGAAGGCGTGGTGGGCGACGTTGCGGGGGTGGATGCTGCTGCCGAGTCCGCGCATCAGACGGGGCCGGGCGGGCTGGCCGAAGATCGCCGAGCCCACGGAGTCGACGCCGATCACCTTGAGCCGCGGCCAGCGCCGGCGCAGCGCACCGACCAGTCCGGAGCTGTGGCCGCCGGTGCCGACACTGCACACCAGGACGTCCAAGTGGTCCAGTTGGCCGCACAGTTCGGCGGCCATCGACAGGTACCCGGCCGGGTTGTCGGGGTTGTTGTACTGGTCCGGCCAGTAGGCCTCCGGCATCCTCGCCAGGACCTCGCGGAGCCGGGCGATCCTGGCGGCCTGCCAGCCGCCCTCGGGGGCGGGCCGGTCGACGAGCTCCAGCTGGGCACCGTAGGTGCGCAGCAACTGGCGCATCGAGGGCTCCAGTTCGGCGTCACCGACGAGGACAACAGGATGACCGAGGGCCTGCCCGGCGAAGGCCAGGCCGATACCCAGCGTGCCGGAGGTCGACTCGACCACGGGGGCGCCGGGGAGCAGCTCCCCACGCCGACGGGCACCGCGCAGCATGGAGACGGCCGCGCGTGCCTTCATCCCACCGGCGCTCAGACATTCGAGTTTGGCCCAGAAACCGGGGTGGGGGTAAGGGAGTTCCGTGCGGACCCGGGCGAGCGGGGTGCGGCCGATGAGGTGGAGCAGGTCGGGGTTGGCGACACCTGGGGCCGGCCGGTGCAGCAGGGGCGCGGTGGTCACCGGGTGCCTCCGTAGCGGTGGATGACACCGGGACCGCCGTCGAGCCAGAAGAACGGGTAGGGCTCGGCCGACACGGCGCTCACCCCGGCGCCGAGGAAGCGCGGCAGGATGGCACTCCCGGTCTGCGCGAACATGACGAGGGGCTTGCCGGTCGCGATGGCGTGGTCGAGCAGCGGCTGGAAGGTGCCGTTCCCGAGCGTCATGCCGGAGGCGAGGATCGCGTCGCAGCGCTCCAGCTCCGCGAGGGCGTCCGTGCGGACGGGCTCGCCCCACTCGGTGGTTCCACCCTTGAGGTCGCAAGGGATGTAGCCGGTGCCGCGCTCACGCAGCTGTTCCAGCAGGGAGTTGACGACGCCGATGACGAGAACCTTCCCGACCCGGGTCGAGGGGAGGAGGTCGACGACCGCGCGGGCCCGGGCTCGGGAGCGGTGCAGGGAGCTTCCGGCGGGCAGCGGGTAGGGGCGGGCGCCGTGGTCGGGGGTGTGCGGGCGTACTCGCATGAGGTAGGCGTCGAGCGCGGCGATCCGTACGGGGAGGAGCGGGTGGTCGAGGAGTTCGGCCACGGTGGTGCCGACGCAGTCGTCGAGTGCCTCTGCGGGCAGCGCGCCGGGCTCCACGGCGCAGGATCCGACGGCCCCGGCCAGGCGCAGGCTGAGGACTTCATTGCGGTAGCCGCCGGCGCGGCCTTCGTGGCGTACCGCCTGGGCGGTGGTGAAGGCGAGCGCGATGCGCTCCTGGGCCGGGTCGGGGCCGTAGCCGCCGGTGCGGACGTGTTCGATGAGCTGGTCCAGCGTGCGGACGGCGGGCTCGCGCAGGGTGGGAGCGGTCATGCGGGCACCGCCGACGGCAGCTCGGCCGGACACTCTTCAGCCGGACGCTCTTGAGCCGGACACTCTTGAGCCGGACACTCTTGATACCTGGGGCGCAGGCGGGAGAGCAGCCGCTCGGCCGTCTCGCGGGCGCCGCCGCCCTGGGTGTCGGCGGTCATGATGTGGCCGAGGTACTCGTTGTTGCTGGTCACGGCGCGCACCGTGCGGCCCGGCTCGGCGAGGGTGAGCTCCAGGACCTCGGGCTCCTCGCGTAGGCCGTCGGCGCCGTCGATGGCGGTGAGAGTTCCGGTGGTGTCGGGGAGCAGGAAGACGATGGCGGCGCTGCGCACGCCGGTGACTCGGGCCGTGAGGTCGGGGGTCCGGCCGAGGGCCACGTCCACACACGCGGCGGCCAGGTCGACACCCGTGACATGGCGGACCAGCTCGGTGATCCGGTTGCCGGCCGGGCGGGGGTTCACCTCGACCACCCGGGGCCCTTGGGGGGTCAGTTTGATCTCGGTGTGGCAGACCATGTGGTCCAGCCCAAGGCCCTTGATCGCCGCCACTGCGGTGTCGACGGCCTCCCGCTCCAGCGCCGGCGAGATCCCCGCCGGGAACATGTGGCCGGTTTCGATGAAGGCCGGGGCCCCGCCCACGCTTTTGTCCGTGACCCCGACCACGTGCGTGGCGCCGCCGAACGAGACGGTCTCGACACTGACTTCGGGGCCGGTGAGGAGTTCTTCGAGGAGGAAGACGGGGCTACGATCCTGGCCCCGCGCGTTGACGGGGAACTCGGCCAGCGCCCGGCAGGCCGCCTCCAGTTCCCCCTCGTCGCGGACCTCGCGAACCAGCATCCCAGCGCACAGGTCGACAGGCTTGACGACCAGCGGATACCCGATCTCCCTGGCGGCTGTCAGCGCGTGCGCCACATCACCGCAGACCGCGAAGCGGGGGCCGGGCACCGCGGCCTCGGCCAGCACCCGGCGGGTCAGGTCCTTGCGGCAGGCCGCCTCGACCGATTCGGCGGCGGGGCCGGGCAAGCCCAGTCGCTCGGCCGTGCGCGCCACCGCCGGCAGGTAGTAGTCGCAGGAGGAGACGACCCCGTCGAAGCCCAGCACGGCGTGCAGCCGCTCCAGGTACGGCAGCAGTGCGTTCATGTCGTTGGTGTCCGCGGTGATGATGTTGCGCGCCGCCAGCAGCGGGTGCGGGCCGTCGGCTCCGGCGCCCCGCAGGTAGTGGTGCAGGTCCCGGGTGACGAAGGTGAACTCGTGTCCGCCTTCGCGGATCGCCCTGGGCAGCAGCCTGCTCATCGACCCCACCCAGCTCTCGATAACCAGCAGATGTCCCACGGGACTCCCTCTCAGACCGCCATGACAGCTCTCGGGCATACCTGCGGCGCGGACCGCCCGACAGGAGGCATCCGCACCGAACCGAGGTGAAGCTATCCGAAATAGTTTTCATTTCCAATAGGGCGGTACTCCGGGTAGCCTGCTGCTCCGGAAGCCGGAGGTGGAGTGATGGGGAATCTGATGCAGGATCAAGAACTCGGCCCGTACGTGGTGAGGCACGCCAGGGCGCAGGACGTGCCCGGCGCGCGCAGCGTCATGCTCGACACCTTCTACGGGGAGTTCGACTACGGGTACGTGCCCCGATGGCACTCCGACGTCGTCGACATCGACGGCACGTACCTCGAAGACCCGCGCCACACCCTCGTCGTGGCAGTACGGGACGGTGAGGTCGTGGGCACCACCGCGCTGCACTCCCGGGGCCCCGCCCACCCGCCGCACCCGCGATGGCTCGCCGAGCGCTACCCGTCAGGACGTACCGCGCAACTCCTCCGCGTGTACGTGCGCCCTGACCACCGCCGGCACGGACTGGCCCGCGCCATGGTCCGGACGGCCTGCGAGTTCGCCGCCGCTGTCCCCGGCTACGAGAGCATCTACCTGCACACGAATGTGGACATCCCCGGCGCGGAGGCGTTCTGGCGCAGCCTCGCCACCGAGGTCTGCGACGCCCGCACGACGGGCGAGCACGGCGGCTTCGGGACGGTCCACTTCGAAATCCTCATCCCGGCCACCACTTACGCACTCGGCGTTCCTGCGGCGGTGCGCACCTGAGCCCCTCGTCGCCCACCCGGGGCAGATCCGGAGTGTGGCCGGCCAGCCGCGCCGAGTTCACGACGACCGCGATGCCGCTGGCATGACACAGCGGGCCGCGAGGAACGAGTGCATCCACCCGCCAACATGGCGAGCAGGCGCGCAGGATGAGCAGGGTCGCGGCGCCGGATACACCGCCGCCCTGTACACCGCCCGCGCCAACCTTGCGCCGCTCGTCTCGGTGGCGCGATCTTCGTCGGCGGCTCACTGACGACGACCACCGAGGTCGAGAGCTTCCCCGGCTTCCCCCAGGGCATCGACGGCCCGGTCCTCATGGAGAGCATGCGGGCCCAGGCCGAACAATCGACGCCGAGATGATCGACAACGACATCTCTCCGTCGCCCTGACCGGCGACATCAAGACCGTCACCGACTCCGAGGGCACCGTCCACCGCGCGACGACGGCGATCATCGCGACCGGCTCCGGCTGCCGCAAACTGGGCCTGCCCAAGGAGGAAGAGCTCTCCGGCTGCGGCGTCTCCTGGTGCGCCACCTGCGACGGGGCCTTCTTCCGCGACCGCGATATCGTCGTGGCTGGCGGCGGCGACACCGCCCGTTTTGCGGTCACCGCGCTCGGCCGGCGCCTCGCACTGCCGCCCAGGATCCAGGTCATGGTGCAGGCCGAGAGCCTGTTCAACGACGCCACCTCCCTCGTCCTCTTCCGGGTCGCGGTGAGCGTCGCGGTCGCGTCCTCCACGGTCTCGTGGGGAAGCGCGGGCGGCGAGTTCGCCCTGCTCGCGGGAGGAGGCACTCTGATCGGGGCCGCGGTCGCCGGCGTCGTGGTGCTGATCCGGCGCCGCACCCAGGACCCGGTACTGGAAACCGCGATCGCGCTCGTCACCCCGTACGCCGCCTACGTCCTGGCCGAGACGGCCCACACCTCCGGCGTCACCTCCGTGGTCGTGGCGGGCGTCGTGATGGGCGGCAGCGGCGACCGCCTCACCAGCGCCCGCATCCGCCTCCAACTGCACGCCGTCTACGGCACCGTGGTGTTCCTCCTCGAAAGCGTCGTGTTCAGCCTGATCGGGCTCTCCCTGCCGGGCCTCATCCGCGAGCTGGGCGACGAGAACCGGCTCTGGCCGCTCTACGCACTCGCCCTGGCCGGCACGCTCATCGCCGTACGCGCGCTGTGGGTCTTCCCCCTGTCGGCCCTGTTCCAGCGGAAGGCCACACGGGACAGGACCGACTGGCGGGTGCCCGCCGTCCTGTCGTGGGCGGGCACCCGGGGTGTCATGCCGCTGGCAGCGGCCCTGTCCATCCCCGTAGCCGCCGCCGACGGCACTGCCCTGGCCCAGCGCCCGCTGGTCCTGGTGCTGACCTCGGTGCTGACCTCCTCCGTCGTGGTCGTCACCCTCGTCGTCCAGGGCTTCACCCTCGCCCCGGTCGTACGCCGCTCCGGGATAGCCCTCGAACCGGACCACACCGAACGCGAGGAGACCGGCGCGCGGCTGAGCCTCGCCGAAGCGGGACTGCGCCGCCTGGACGAACCTCCGGACTCGAAGCCGCGCCCGAGGCGGTCCTCGACCGCCTCCGCCGCGCCCTGCACGCCCGCCGCGACCACGCCCAGGACCGGCTCGGCGACGACGAGGGACCGTACGAGTCCGCCGACCAGGTCTACCGCCAGCTGCGCAGCGACCTGATCGACAAGGAGGCCGCCGAACTCCAGCGCCTCTACGACGACCACCGCATCAGCGACACCACCCGCCGCCGGCTCCAGCCCTCGCTGGACCTGGAGGAGGCCCGGCTCTCCGACCTCTGACGTCCGGTTCCGCAAGGACCCCGTCAACATCGCGTCAGCGGTCCGGGAAAGCGCGTCAAACATGCGTCAGCGGAGGGGGCTATCCCCGGCCGACGGGCATACCTTCGCCGAAGCGCGCCCCGGCCGTCCCGCCGGAGCGCCGTCGCACGCTCCCCACCAGGAGGAACACCATGCCTACGGCAGCACACCCCGAGGACCCCGAGCCTTCCGAACCCGTCCCGGCCGGACCTCTCTACGTCCCCGTCCGGCCGGGACCCGCGGGCTGCTCGGCCCGCTTCTTCCGCACCCCGCCCGGGGAGCGCACGGCGGTCGGCTTCACCTCCGAGAAGCGGCTCACCGCCACCCTGGGTGCCGACCAGAACTGGATCAGGCTCTCCGAGCCCGCCCTGCGTGCCCTCGCCGAACCGCTGGGCGTTCGACGCCTCACGGTCGACCCTCAGTTCTCCGCCCCCGCCCCCCCGTACGCCCCGCCCTCGCTCGACTCCGAGGGTTTCGTGCACTGTTCGGCGGATCCCGGGACCGCCCTGGCGATCGCCGCCTCCCACTACACCGGCGTACGGGGAACCCTGCTCGCCGTGGAACTGGACGAGTCGGCCCTGACCTCGCGGGTCCGCCGGGAGGGTGAGGCCGGAGCCCGCTACCCCCACGTCCACGGGCCGTTGAACCGGGACGCCGTGGTCCGCGTGTGGGAGGTCGTACGCACCCCCGGCGGCCCCGCCCGACTGGCTCCCTGGCCGCCGGAGGGCTGATCGGCCGCGTGGCAGGGTTTCCCTGAGGCCCGTCGCAGGCCAGGATGCCTCTCGCCAGCCCCCGCACTACCCGAGGAGATCTCATGAGCGACCCCACCCGCACCGCCCGGCGCACTGTCCTGGCTGTCGGCGCGAGCGCCCTGGCAGGAGGTGTGCTCACCGCGTGCGGCGGAGCCGAGGAAAAGCCGAAGGCCGAGGGCGGCAGCGCGCCCAGCGGGGCCGCGTCCTCCTCCGCCTCGTCGGCCCCGGACGCGACGAAGAAGGCCCTGCTCAAGTCCTCGGACGTACCGGTGGGCGGCGGCACGGTCCTCAAGGACGAGAAACTGGTCGTCACCCAGCCGACGGCGGGCTCCTTCCGCTGCTTCACGGCGGTGTGCACGCACCAGGGCTGCCTCGTGAACAAGGTGGCGGACGGCACCATCGACTGCCCGTGCCACGGCAGCAAGTTCAAGGTGGCGGACGGCGCGGTGGCCCACGGCCCGGCCACCAAGCCGCTGGCGGAACAGAAGATCACCGTCTCCCCGGCGGGCGAAATCTCGCTCGCCTAGGACTGACCCGCTTGCCTAGTCTGACGAAATGAACGACACGCCGACGCCCGCGCCGCTCGAACTCACCCTGGTCAGGGACCACACGATCTACTCGTGCGTGATGGGTTCGCGGGCGTTCGGCCTGGCGACGGAGGCGAGCGACACCGACCGGCGCGGTGTCTACCTCGCCCCCACACCGCTGTTCTGGGGCTTCCAGAAGCCGCCGACGCACGTGGACGGGCCGCGGGAGGAGCAGTTCTCGTGGGAGCTGGAACGCTTCTGCGAGCTCGCCCTGCGAGCGAACCCGAACATCCTGGAGTGCCTGCACTCCCCCGTCGTGGAACACCTCACCCCGGTCGGAGAGGAACTCCTCTCACTCCGAGGGGCGTTCCTCTCCCGCCTGGCCCACACGACCTTCAGCCGGTACGCGGTCTCCCAGCGCGGCAAACTCCTCGGAGACCTCCGCAACCACGGCGCCCCGCGCTGGAAGCACGCCATGCACCTGCTGCGGCTGCTCCTGTCCTGCCGCGACCTGCTGCGCACGGGCCACCTGGTGATCGACGCGGGCCCCTACCGCGACCGCCTCCTCGCGGTCCGCCGCGGCGAGCTCACCTGGGACGAGGTCGACGCCTGGATGACCCGCCTGGTGACGGAATCCGAGTCGGCTCTCACCACGACCCCCCCCCCCGAATCCCCGGACCTCCCCCGCATCGAAGACTTCCTCCACCGCACCCGCCACACCTCAGCCCTCGGCTAACGGCTGCGCTCCGCGCAGGTCGACGTCGGAGTTGCGGGACGGGAAGCCGTACAGGTGGGCGCCGGACACCGTCGCGAAGAGCAGCGGGTCGGGCTGCTCCTCGACGACGGACGTCAGGTCGGTGCTCAGGGCGTCCAGCACCGCTCACGCGTCCCAGAGGGCGCCGAAGGCGAGGAGTTCGGCGCGGTACTCGATGCGGCCCTCCCACTCGCGGGGCCAGACGTCCGCGCCGAGGTGGGCGCCCGCGAAGGCGCCGGCCAGGCAGGCGATGGAGTCGGAGTCGCCCTTCGTGCAGGCCGCGCGGCGCAGGGCCAGGAGCGGTTCCTCCGGGAAGAGCAGGAAGCACTGGAGGGCCGTGGCCAGGGCCTCCTCGGCGATCCAGCCGTCGCCCGTCGTCAGGCAGGGGTCCGTCTCCGGGGAGGGGCTGCGCAGGGCGGCCGCGAGGCGGTCCAGGACGCCCAGGCACTCGTCCCAGCCGCGCGCCATGAAGGACTCCGCCGAGACGTCCGACGCCGTGCGCGTCCACAGGTCGCCGAGCCAGTGCTCGTGGTAGCGGGTGCGGTTCTCCAGGGCGTACGAGCGCAGCTGCCCGACCAGCCCGGTCACCTCGGTGCCCCTGGCCAGCAGGAACACCGCGCGGGCCGTCAGGTCCGAGGCGGCCAGCGCCGTCGGGTGGCCGTGGGTGAGGGCCGACTGGAGCTGGGCGGCGCCCGCCCGCTCCTCCTCCGTCCAGCCGGGCACCAGCCCGGCCGGCGCCACCCGCATGTTCGCGCCGCAGCCCTTGGAGCCGAGCTGGCTGGCGTCGCGCCAGTCCCGCTCGGGCAGGTTCAGCAGGCTGCAGGCCTTCAGGCAGGTGTTGCCCGGGGCCCGGTTGTTGTCCGGGGAGTGGTACCAGTCGACGAACTCCTCCCGGACCGGCCGCGCGAGCCGCAGCGGGCCCACCGGGCCGCGGTCCGCGGCGGTCCGTATCCCCCGGGCGAAGGCCAGCGTCATCTGGGTGTCGTCCGTGACGATCGCCGGGCGGGGCAGCTCCATGGACCGCCAGGGGCCCGTCTTGGCCAGGATCCCCGGCACGTCGTTGAACTCCGTGGGGAAGCCGAGGGCGTCCCCCAGGGCCAGTCCGAGCAGGGCGCCGGTCGCGGCCCGCTTCGCGGTCGTGGTCATCGTGTGTGTCCTTCCGTAGGGCGGAGCAGGGGCGGGTGCAGGGTGGTCGCCGGCCCGGGCCGGTAGAGCGCGGCCGGTTTGCCGCGGCCGCCGGTGAGCCGGGCGGCTCCGGGCACGGCCTCGACGAAACCGGGCGTGGCCAGCACCTTGCGGCGGAAGTTGGGGCGGTCCAGGGCGGTGGTCCAGACGGTCTCGTAGACGGCCTGGAGCTCGCCGAGGGTGAACTCGGGCGGGCAGAAGGCGGTGGCCAGGCAGCTGTACTCCAGCTTCGCGCCGACCCGCTCCCGGGCGTCCGCCAGGATCCGCGCGTGGTCGAAGGCCAGGCCCGCCGACGGGCCCGCTGGGTGCCGGTGGGGGAGGCGGGCCCGGTCGGCGTCCCCGCCGCCCCCGGCCGCCGGTTCGGGCAGGTCGGGGACGAGCGCGGTGAAGGCCACCGAGACGACCCGCATCCGGGGGTCCCGGTCCGGTTCGCTGTAGGTGCGCAGCTGGTCCAGGTGCAGGGCGTCGACCAGGCCGGCCGCCAGGCCGGTCTCCTCGGCCAGTTCGCGGCGGGCGGCGCTCTCGGCGGATTCCCGGGGCAGCACGAAGCCGCCGGGGAGCGCCCAGGCGCCCGCGTACGGTTCCTGCCCGCGCCGGATCAGCAGCACGTGCAGGGTGCCGCCGCGGACGGTGAAGACGGCGAGGTCGACGGTCACCGCGAACGGCTCGAAGGCGTACGGGTCGTAGCCGCCCGCGGCGCCGCCACCGCGGCCGCCGCCGGCGTCCTCACCGGTGCCGGTGTCACGGCTCATCGGCTCCGCTCCCGTGCCCGGCCGCGCGCCTGCCCCGGCAGCGGATCCCGTACCCGTACCCGCTCCGGCAGCGGGTCCGCGAAGTGCCGGCCCTCCGCGAGCAGTTCGTCCACGGCCGCCGCGGCCGCGGCCAGCCGCGCCTCCCGGTCCCCGCGCACCACCAGGAAGCGCCTGCCGGTCCGCTCCAGCTCCTCCCGGAACCGGCCGGTCATCCACGGCCTCAGCTGCGGTCCGTCGCGCAGCCCGTCGTCCTCGAAGGGCACGTCCGCGTGGTCGGTGAGCACGTACAGGTCCCGGTGCGTGCCCGCGGCGATCCGCTCGACCTCCTCGCTGCGCCCGCCGGTGTACCGCTCGTGCCAGATGCCGGTGGCGAAGGAGTCGGTGTCGCAGAAGAGCACCGGCGATCCCAGCCGGGCCGCCCGCTCCTCCTCCGCGTCCTGCCGCCGTGCGATCACCGGGAACTCCTCCGAGGTGAAGGCCACATCGGCCCAGGTCGCCGCCGGGTCCGCCGCGCGCGCCGCGGCGAGCCGCTCCTCGCTGTAGCGCCGGCCGTACTCCGCGACCCAGCCCGTCGTGCTCCACACCCCGCCCCGGCGCCGCCAGTGGGCCGCCAGCGCCCGCGACAGCGTCGTCGTCCCGGTGGACTCGGCCCCGAGCACGACGATCCGCCGGGTCAGCGCGGCCCGTACGGCCGGCCCCAGGAACTCCCAGTTCCCGACCGGGTCCGCCCGTACCGCCGTCCCGGACACCGGGAAGAGGGTGCGCTCCCGGTCGACGCAGACCGCCTCGGCCCCGAACCGCCGGGCGAGCTCGCTCCCGTACTCCTCCGAGGTGAAGACGGCGTCGACCCTGCGGCCCACCGCGCCGCGGAAGATCGCCATGTGGGCCTCCCAGACCTCCGGGTCGTGCAGGTCGACCGGGATGTCGTCGACCGCGCCCACGACATCGGCACCGGGGTGCGCCTCGCGCATCCAGGCGACCCGGTCGGCGAGCGGCACCGACTCCACCGAGGAGGCGCACACCAGCACGGTCAGCCGCTCGCACTGGTCCTGGGCGGTGCGCACCAGGTGGTGGTGGCCGGCGTGCGGCGGATAGAACTTGCCGAGCACCAGGCCGTGCGCGTAGGCCTTCCCGCCGTGGCGCCTCACGCCGTCGCCTCCAGGGCCCGGCCGGCACCGCGCGCGGTGAGCGCCCGCTGCCAGCCGAGCAGTCCGCCCACGCACAGGGCGAGGAAGACGGTGTAGAGCAGGGAGGTGAGGTAGAGCCCCTTGTAGGCGTACAGGGGGATGTAGACCAGGTCCGCGGCGATCCACAGCCACCAGGACTCGACGAGCTTGCGGCACTGCCCGTACGTGGCCATGAGCGAGAGCCCGGTGGTGACGGCGTCCCAGAACGGGACGGTGGAGTCGGTGGCCCGGCTCAGCAGGAGCGTCAGGCCGAGCACCCCCACCGCCCCCGCCGCGCCCAGCACGGCCCACTCGGCGCCCGTCGTACGGCGCACCGGCAGGGCCCCGGCGGTTCCTGGTCCACCCCCGTGGGTCCAGGACCACCAGCCGTACGCGGCGAGGGCGATGAAGACGATCTGCAGCCCGGCATCGGCGTAGAGGCCCGCCTGCGCGAAGAGCACGATGAAGAAGACGTTGTTGGCGATGCCGATCGGCCAGTTGGCGACGTGCTGCCGGGCGACCAGCCAGACGCAGACGGCTCCTGTGGCGAATCCGAGGATCTCGGTCCAGCTCGTGTGCCACCCCATGGCAACCCCCCGCTTTCTTTATAGTCAGGTTGACTATAAAGAAGATCCGGGGGCGGCACAAGCGCGAAGAACCCGCGGCGCCCAAGGGCACCGCGGGTTCTTCGGTCGTACGGGAGGGGCAGCCGGTCTTTACAGACCGACCTCCTTCATGAGCATGCCGACCTCGGTGTTGGTCAGGCGGCGCAGCCAGCCGGACTTCTGGTCGCCCAGCTCGATCGGGCCGAAGGAGGTCCGCACGAGCTTCTCGACCGGGAAGCCGGCCTCGGACAGCATGCGGCGGACGATGTGCTTGCGGCCCTCGTGGAGGGTCACCTCGACCAGGTAGTTCTTGCCGAGCTGGTCGACGACGCGGAAGTGGTCGGCGCGGGCGTACCCGTCCTCCAGCTCGATGCCGTCCTTGAGGCGCTTGCCGATGTCGCGCGGCAGCGGCCCGGTGATGGCGGCGACGTAGGTCTTCTTCACGCCGTACTTCGGGTGCGTGAGGCGGTGGGCCAGCTCACCGTGGTTGGTGAGGAGGATGATGCCCTCGGTCTCGGTGTCGAGCCGGCCGACGTGGAAGAGACGCGTCTCACGGTTGGTGACGTAGTCGCCGAGGCACTGGCGGCCGTCCGGGTCCTCCATGGTGGAGACGACGCCGGCCGGCTTGTTCAGCGCGAAGAACAGGTGCGACTGGGTGGAGACGGTCAGGCCGTCCACCTTGATCTCGTCCGAGGGCTTCACGCGCTTGCCCTGCTCCAGCACGATCTCGCCGTTGACCTCGACGCGGGCCTGCTCGATGAGCTCCTCGCACGCACGGCGCGAACCCATGCCGGCACGGGCGAGCACCTTCTGCAGGCGCTCCCCCTCCTCCTCGGCGCCCGGGAAGGTCTTCGGGGTCTTGATCACGGGCTTGTCGGCGTACCGGTCGCGCACGCGCTCCTCGATCCGCGCCTCCAGCTCGCGCGGCTTGGACTGGCCGCTGCGGCTGCCGGGGCCGATGCGCGGGCCGCCCGCGCCGCCGATGCCGGGGGTCCTGGAGGTCTTCGGGCCGCCCTTGGCGCCACCGCGGGCCGACGCGCCGCGCGCACCGCCACCGCGGTTGCCGTCGGCCGCGCCGCGGGCACCGCCGCCGCCGGCCTTGGCACCGCCGCGGCCGTTGCGCTCGCCCTCGGGGCCCACGTCGTAGCGACGCTCCTCGGGGCGGGGGTTGCGGATGCGGGGCTCGGGCTCGCGGTCACGGTCGGAGCCGCCGCCCTGATAGCCGCCACCCTGGCCGCCACCCTGGTAGCCGCCGCCGGAGCCGCCGGAGCGGTAGCCGCCGCCGGAGCCGCCGGAGCCGCCGGAGCCGGACCCGCCGGAGCGGTAGCCGCCGCCGGAGCCGGAGCCGCCGGAGCCGCTGCGGTAGCCGCCGCTGGAGCTGCCGCCGCCCGAGCCGGCGCCGCGGTAGCCACCGCCGCCGCCGGAGCCGCCGGAGCTGCCGCCGCGTCCGCCGCCCGAGCCGGAGCCCGAGCCGCCCTGGCCGCCACCGCGGTAGCCGCCGCCGGAGCCGCTGCCACCGCCGGAGCCGCCACCGCGGTAGCCACCACCGCCGCCGCTGGAGCTGCCGCCGCGGGGATTACCTCGCCCGCCGCCGCCACCGCCGCTGCTGTTCCTGTTGCCGCCACCGTTGCCGTTGCCGCTGCTTCGCATCAAAGTTCCGTCGTCTTGTCGTCTTCATCGGTATCCGGAGAGTCCGGATCGAACGACGGAACACCCTCTTGCGTCTCGGCTTCGATCGCGTCCGCCTCGGGGAGGAAGGGCGCGAGCTCCGGGAGCTCGTCCAGGCCGCGCAGGCCCATCCGCTCCAGAAAGTAGTTCGTCGTCCTGTACAGGATCGCACCTGTTTCGGGTTCCGTCCCCGCCTCCTCCACCAGACCCCGCTGGAGGAGGGTGCGCATGACCCCGTCGCAGTTGACTCCGCGGACCGCCGAAACCCTCGACCGGCTGACCGGCTGGCGGTACGCCACGACGGCCATCGTCTCCAGCGCCGCCTGGGTGAGGCGGGCCTGCTGGCCGTCCAGCACGAAGGCCTCGACCGCCGGCGCGAAGTCCGCCCGGCTGTAGAAGCGCCAGCCCCCGGCGACGAGCCGCAATTCGAATCCGCGGCCCTGTACGCCGTACTCGTCCGCGAGCTCGCGCAGCGCGACCGCGACCTCCCCGGGGCTCCGCTCCAGCACCTTGGCGAGGTGCGCCTCCGTCGCCGGCTCGTCCACCACCATGAGGACGGCCTCCAGCGCCGGCTTCAGGTCCAGCCCGGCCACCCGCGGCGCCTGCGACTGCCCCGGTGCCGGGGCCTCCGACGCTGCCGGTGCCGGTGCCTCCGCCGGTGTCTGCTGCTCCTCTGCCCGCGGCCCGCTCATTCCTTGACCTCCACGATCCGGTCGAACTCGTCCGTCACCCTCGGCATGCCGTCCCCGTCCCCGCCGCTCCAGCGCACGGTGAGCGTCCGCAGGGCCTCCTCCTGGTCCAGGACCACCGCCTTCTCCCGGTAGAGCTCCAGGAGGGCCAGGAAGCGCGCCACGACGGTGAGGGTGTCGGCGGCGTCCTCGGTGAGCTCCTGGAAGGTGGCCTCGCCGCGTGCCTTGAGCAGGGCCACGACCAGTCCGGCCTGCTCCCGGACGCTGACGAGCGGGGCGTGGATGTGGTCCACGTACACCTGGGGCTTCGCCCTGGGCTGCATGGCCTTGACCGCGAGCCTCGCCAGCCCGTCGCCGCCGATGCCGATGACCACCTCGGGCAGCAGCTCGGCCAGGCGGGCGTCCAGGCCGACGGTGCGCGGGTAGCGCTTCCCCTCGGTTTCGGCCCGGTCCCGGAAGATCTCGGCGATCCGCTTGTACGCCCGGTACTGGAGCAGCCGCGCGAAGAGCAGGTCCCTGGCTTCCAGCAGCGCGAGGTCGGCCTCGTCCTCCACCTCGGCGACGGGCAGCAGCCGGGCGGTCTTCAGGTCGAGCAGGGTCGCGGCGACGACGAGGAACTCGGTCGTCTGGTCGAGGTCCCAGTCGGGTCCCATGGAACGGATGTGCGCCATGAACTCGTCGGTGACCTGCGACAGGGCGACCTCGGTGACGTCGAGCTTGTGCCGGGAGATCAACTGCAGGAGCAGGTCGAAGGGGCCCTCGAAGTTCGCCAGCCGCAGCGTGAACCGCCCGTCGCCCGCGCCGGCCGCCGCGGCCCGCCCGGAGCCGCCCGGAGCCCCTGCGGGCTCCCCGGACGCCCCGGAGGGCCCCCGGGGCGGCTCGAGCGGCTCCTGGGGCGGTACGGGGCCTGCGGCGCCCTCCGGGGCCGCCCCGGCCCTGTCGTGTGCGACGGCCAACCACATACGGAAGTACCGGCGCTGTTCACGCGGGAGCCACCCGCGCGGACGGCGCCGGCGCGCTTCGGGGGACCCGCCAGAGCCGGCCACCAGCGGCCGCAGCAGCCCGTCACCGCGCCCATGTACGCGGCCCAGGCCCCGGCCGGACCCGCGGCCGGCTCCGGCGGCAACGACGTGCGCACCCAGCTGATGATCGTCGGCGCGGCCCTCCTGGCCATCGCCCTCATCATCGGCGGCGGCTTCTGGTACGTCTCCGACGACGGCGACGGCGGCGGCGAGCAGCCCGTCGCCGAAGGCAGCGCGAGCCCGGGCGCGGGCGGCGACAAGGGCCAGTCCGGCGCCGGCGGCTCCGAGAAGGTCCCCGCCAGCATCAAGTCGAAGACGTTCCTCAACATCCCGGAGCCGGAATCGACCGAGATCGTCCAGATCAAGGGCTCCTGGGTCACGGACACCACGTACGTGAAGTCCGATGTGGGCAAGGTCGTCGGCTACAAGCTGACCGACGGCTCCAAGGCGTGGGAGACCCCGCTCAAGGGCAACATCTGCGGAGCCAGCCGCTACGCCTCCGACAACAAGGCCGCGATCCTCTTCGACGAGGCCATGCCGACGGCGGAGAAGAAGTACCAGCCGTGCAACCAGGCCGGCGTCATCGACCTGGTCAGCGGCAAGCTCCTGTGGTCCGCCAGCGCCAAGTCCCAGACCGGCGGCGACAAGGCCGTCAACTTCGAAGAGATCACCCTCAGCGGCCAGACCGTCGCCGCGGGCGGCACCGGCGGCGGCGCCGCCTGGAACCTCGCCGACGGCAAGGCGCTGTGGGCGCCCAAGACCGATGCCGAGGGCTGCGAGGACATGGGCTACGGCGGCGGCCCGGCCCTCGCCGTGATCCGCAAGTGCGGCAGCTCGACCCGGGTCCTGTACGCCCAGGCCCTCGACCCGGTCACGGGCGCGGCGAAGTTCTCGTACAAGCTCCCCGCGGGCGTCGAGTTCGCCCAGATCGCCTCGACCAAGCCGCTCATCGTCGCGGTGAACATCAACAAGACCGCGAAGGACGCCACCGGCGTCAGCGACCTCTTCGTCCTCGACGACGCCGGTGCGCTCAAGACGCGCATCCCGCTCACCTCGGGCAACTACGCACCCAGGTGCAGCTCCACCGAGGTCGAGGACTGCACCCACATGGTGGTCGGCAACGGCAAGATCTACATGCCGAGCCAGGAGCACAAGGGCGCGGCCGAGTACGGGCGCACGAACGAGATCGTCTCCTTCGACCTGGAGACCGGCAAGCAGACCGCCGACCGCTCGGACGCCGGTGAGCGCTTCAAGATCTTTCCGATCCGCATGGACGGGCCGAACCTCATCGCCTACAAGGTCCCGCCCTACGACGGGGGCGGCCAGATCGTCTCCATCGAGCCCAAGGAGATGAAGCAGACGGTCCTGATGCAGAACCCGGCGACCAAGGAATCGCAGCGCGCCGAGACCCAGTTCGTGCCGGACCGCGCCGAGTACCACTACCAGAACGGCAGGCTCTTCATCGCGGCCACCTCCGTGATGACCAAGTCCTCCGTGGCCAGCGACCCGAACTACATCGTCGTCTCCTTCAAGACGGGCTGACCGGCCACCCGCAATCACCCAGAAGCGCCCGAAGCCCCCGGAAGGTCCGTCCTTCCGGGGGCTTCTGCGCGGTATCCGCACCGCGCCGTCGAACAAGCGTGTAGCTTGCCGGGGCAGAAGGGTGGGGGGTGGGTTGCGATGGGCGTACGGGTCATGGTGGTCGACGAGCACCGGCTGCTGGCCGAGGCGCTCGCCTCGGCCCTGAAACTGCGCGGCCACCGGGTCCTGGCGGCCGCCGCGCCGGCCGCCGGCGCCGCCGAGCTGGTGATCAGCCGCGCCCCCGAGGTCTGCCTGCTGGGCACGGCCACGCCCGCCGAGCCCGGGGTCTTCGAGCCGATCGTCCGGATCAAGCGCGAGCGCCCGCAGATCGCCGTGGTCGTCCTGGGCCCCGTGCCGAGCCCGCGCGGCATCGCCGCCGCCTTCGCCGCCGGAGCCTCCGGGTACGTCCGCCACGACGAGCGCATCGAGGGCGTGGAGCGGGCCCTGGCCAAGGCGCGCGCGGGGGAAGTCGCCATCGCCCCGCAGCTGTTGCAGGGCGCCTTCGCGGAACTGCTCAACCCCGCCGCCCAGCCCGACGACGAGGGCAGCCGGCTGCTGCGGATGCTCACCCCGCGCGAGGTGGAAGTGCTGGTCCGGGTCGCCGAGGGCGAGGACACCCGGCTCATCGCCGCGGGCATGGCCATCGCGCCGAGCACCGCGCGCACGCACGTGCAGCGGGTGCTGATGAAGCTCGGCGTGGGGTCCCGGCTGGAAGCGGCCGCGCTGGCCGCCCGCACCGGGCTGCTGGAGCGGGCCGGACTGCCGCCGACCGGGGCCGCTTCGTCCTGATCCGTGCCGCGGATTTCCCCCGGGCGGCGCGATCCGGTAAGCCGGAGACCAGCACGCGACGCATCGCGCGTGCGTTCTCGCGCGAGAGGCAGTGGGCACGTGAGCAAGACGGCACCTTCCAAATACCTGGTCACCGGCGGCGCCGGATACGTGGGCGGCGTCGTCGCGGCCCACCTCCTGGAAGCGGGCCACGAGGTGGTCGTCCTCGACGACCTCTCCACCGGCTTCCGCTCCGGGGTGCCGGCCGGCGCCACGTTCATCGAGGGCCGCATCCAGGACGCCGCCGACCACCTGGACTCCTCCTTCGACGGGGTCCTGCACTTCGCCGCCTCCTCGCAGGTCGGCGAGTCGGTGGTGAACCCCGGCAAGTACTGGGAGAACAACGTCGGCGGCACCATGGCCCTGCTCGCCGCGATGCGCGGGGCGGGCGTGCGCACGCTGGTGTTCTCCTCCACCGCCGCCACCTACGGGGAGCCGGCCGGCGGACCGCTGACCGAGTCCTCGGTCACCGCGCCGACCAACCCGTACGGCGCCTCCAAGCTCGCCGTCGACCACATGATCGCGGGGGAGTGCGTGGCGCACGGCCTCGCGGCGGTGTCGCTGCGCTACTTCAACGTGGCCGGCGCCTACGGCGAGTTCGGCGAGCGCCACGACCCCGAGACGCACCTGATCCCGCTGGTGCTGCAAGTGGCCCTCGGCGAGCGGGAGTCGATCTCGGTGTTCGGCGAGGACTACCCGACCCCGGACGGCACCTGCGTGCGGGACTACATCCACGTCGCCGACCTGGCGCGGGCCCACCTGGCGGCGCTGCGGGCCGCGGCGGCGGGCGAGCACCTGGTGTGCAACCTCGGCAACGGCAACGGGTTCTCGGTCCGCGAGGTCATCGAGACCGTCCGCAAGGTCACCGGGGAGCAGATCCCCGAGGTCGTCGCCCCGCGCCGGGCCGGCGACCCCGCGGTGCTCGTCGCCTCCGCCCGCACGGCCCACGAGCGCCTCGGCTGGACCCCGGAGCGCTCGGACCTCACGGGGATCGTGACGGACGCCTGGAACTTCACCCGCGCGCTGCGCGCCCGGACCAGCTGAAGCGGCCCGATCCCTACGGAGCTCCGCGCCCCCGCCCCCACCCGGTGCGGGGGCGCGCACACGTTCGGGGTGCGCCGTGACCGGGCGCCGTGCGCGGGCGCCCGGCGTGCGCACGCCGGGTGAAATACACCTCGTGCAACTGCCCGCGGCACACGACCGTCCGCGATATGTCCCACGGCATCGCGGTAGGGGTGATTTCCGGCCAGCCAGGAGGCCTTGAACGGCCGCCTCACCGGAAAATGGCTCGGAAAACTTCTGCTATTCGGCCAACCACCAGCCTCCCCCGGGCCTACGCTGATGCGTGACACCGGTGGGGGCCGGTGTTGATTCAGGGGTCGAGACAAGTCGGGTACGACGTCCGGTCCGGGGTAGTGCAGAGATGTCACGGCGGCGGCCGAGGCGCCTGCGGATCACCCGGTCCGGGCGCCGTACCCGCCGTCGTCCGTTCCCCGACCCTTGGGGGTTTTGTGGTCCGTATCCGGGTACTCGTGGTCGACGATCACCGCATCTTCGCCGAATCTCTCGCCGCCGCGCTCGCGGCCGAACCGGACGTGGACGTCTCCGCGGCCGGCAGCGGCCCCGCCGCGCTGCGCTGCCTCGAACGCGGCGCGGCCGAGGGCCGCCGGTTCGACGTGCTGCTGGTCGACGCCGACCTCGCCGCCGTCGCCGGAGCCGTCCCCGCCCAGCGGGAGCCCGCCGCCGCTCCACCGGCCACCGCCGACGGAATCGCACTCGTGGCGGGCGTACGGGTGTCCCATCCCGGGGTCCGCACGGTCGTCCTCGCCGAGCGCGACGATCCGCGCCGGGCCGCCCTCGCGCTCCAGGCGGGGGCCTCCGGGTGGGTGGCGAAGGATTGCTCCCTCTCGCGGCTGCTGGCCGTCGTGCGCGGAGTCCTGCGCGAGGAGACGCACCTTCCGCCCGCGCTGCTCACCGGAGTCCTCCGGGAGCTGACCGCCGCCCGCAAGCACCGTACGGACAGCGAGCGGCTCGTGGAGTCCCTCACGCCCCGCGAGCACGAGGTGCTGCGCTGCATGGTGGCGGGGCTGGGCCGCAAGGACGTGGCCGCGCGGCTGTTCCTCTCCCCGCACACCGTCCGCACCCACATGCAGAACGTGCTGGGCAAGCTCGGGGTGCACTCCACGCTCGCGGCCGTCGCCCTGGCCCGGCGGGCCGGCGTACGCCCCGCGGACCTGCCGGGACTGCCGGGACTGCCGGGGGCCGGACTGTCGGGACCCGGGCTGCCAGGGTCCGGGCTGCCAGGGTCCGGACTAGCCGGGGACGTTGTCGAACGGAGCGGTCAACTGGCGTAGCAGCGCCGCGAGATCGCCGCGCTGGGTGCGCGAGAGCTGGGCCAGGATCGCCCGTTCCTGGGCCAGCAGCCCGGCGAGCGCCTGGTCGGCGCGGTCGCGGCCCTCGGGAGTGAGGCGGACCAGGACCCCGCGCCGGTCGTTGGGGTCCGGCAGCCGCTCGACGAGGCCCTTCTTGGCGAGCCGGTCGATCCGGTTGGTCATGGTGCCGGAGGTGACCAGAGTCTGCGTCAGCAACTGCCCGGGGGAGAGCTGGTAGGGCGCGCCGGCCCGCCTGAGCGAGGTCAGGACATCGAACTCCCACGGCTCCAGGCCGTGCTCGGAGAAGGCCAGCCTGCGGGCCCGGTCGAGGTGGCGCGCGAGCCTGCTGACGCGGCTGAGCACCTCGAGCGGTTCCACGTCGAGGTCAGGGCGTTCCCGCCGCCATGCCGCAACCAGTCGGTCGACCTCGTCCTCCATGCCGATCAGTGTAAAGGGTCTGTCGACGTGAAGTCTCTTCAAACCGAGTATCTCGATCTCGTGTATCTTGATGTCGAGATATATATTGCGCACCATGGGGGCATGGAGGGGGCCGGAGCAGCTTCCGCTTCCGACCGCACCGCCCGCAAGGAGGCCCGAACATGCATTCCGATACCGCGTCGGCCAGGATTCCGGCGTCGAACCCCGCACCGGCAGCCGCCGCCCCCACCGCGCCGGCCGCCCCCACCTGGGACCCGCAGCAGTACCTCCGGCACGCCGGCCACCGGGCCCGGCCCTTCCTCGACCTCCTCGGCCGCATAGCCGAGCTCCCCACCAAGCCCGCCCGCATCGCCGACCTCGGCTGCGGTCCCGGCAACGTCACCGCCCTGCTCACCGAACGCTGGCCCGAGGCCCGCATCACCGGATACGACCTCTCCCCGGAAATGCTCCACCGCGCGAGCGCCGAGCACGCCGGACCCACCGAAGGCGGCGGCCTCCTCGACTTCCACCGCGCCGACCTCGCCGACTGGCTCCCCGAAGAGCCCTACGACCTGATCGTCTCCAACGCCGCCTTGCAGTGGGTCCCCGGCCACGCGGCCTCCTTCGCCCCCTGGATCAACGGACTGCGCCCCGGCGGCACCTTCGCCTTCCAGATCCCCGGCAACTTCGGCGCCCCCAGCCACCGGATCCTCGCCGACCTGTGCGACGCCCCCCGCTGGCGGGCCCGGCTCGCCGGACACGGGGCCCGCTACATCCACATGCTCGAACCCGGCGGCTACCTGGAACGGTTCACCGAGCTAGGCTGCGCCGCCGACGTCTGGGAGACCACCTACCACCAGCTCCTCGAAGGCCCCGACCCCGTCCTGGACTGGGTCAAGGGCACCGCCCTGCGGCCCGTCCTCACCGCGCTGGGCGACGACCACGAAGCCGAGGCCGCCTTCCTCACCGAATACCGCACCCTGCTGCGCGAGGCCTACCCGCCGGGACCCCGCGGCACCGTCTTCCCGTTCCGCCGCATCTTCGCCGTCGCCCGCAAGGAGTCCTGACCATGCTCGCCGCAGTCGACCACGTCCAGCTCGCCGCGCCGCCCGGCGCGGAGGACCTTCTCCGCGCCTACTACGCCGGCGTCCTCGGCATGACCGAGATCCCCAAGCCGCCGGTGCTCGCGGCGCGCGGCGGCTGCTGGTTCGCCGCCGGGCCCGTCCAGCTCCACCTCGGCGTCGAGGAGGACTTCCGCCCCGCCCGCAAGGCACACCCCGGGCTCAGGGTCACCGCCATCGAGGCCTACGCGAGCAGACTGGAGGAGCGGGGCGCCGAGGTCGTCTGGGACGACGACCTGCCGGGGCACCGCCGCTTCTACTCCGAGGACCCCGTCGGCAACCGGCTCGAGTTTTTGGAGCAGCACAGCGTGGAGCAGCACAGCTCGGAGCCGCGCAGCTCGTAGCGGCACGGCCTGGAGCAGCGCGGCCCGGAAGAGCACAGCCCGCAGGCCCCCCTGGGCTGAGGGCTGCCGTACGCGCGACGGCGCCCCGCCGCCGGAGATCCGGTGACGGGGCGCCGTCGCACCTCGCGCCCGTACGGGACCCGTACGGGCGTGCTCAGCTCTTGCGGTGGCCCACCAGCCTCGGCTTCGCCTCCAGGTTCTCCAGCCCGTGCCAGGCCAGGTTCACCAGGTGCGCTGCCACCTCCGCCTTCTTCGGCCGGCGCGTCTCCAGCCACCACTGCCCGGTCAGCGCCACCATGCCCACCAGCGCCTGCGCGTAGAGCGGCGCCAGCTTCGGATCGAAGCCGCGGGCCTTGAACTCCAGCCCCAGGATGTCCTCGACCTGCGTGGCGATGTCACTGATCAGCGAGGCGAAGGTGCCCGTCGACTGGGCCACCGGCGAATCCCGCACCAGGATCCGGAACCCGTCGGTGTAGTTCTCGATGTAGTCCAGCAGCGCGAACGCCGCCTGCTCCAGCAGCTCCCGCGGATGGCCGGCCGTCAGCGCGCCCGTCACCCCGTCCAGCAGCTGGCGCATCTCCCGGTCGACGACGACCGCGTACAGACCCTCCTTGCCGCCGAAGTGCTCGTACACCACCGGCTTGGAAACCCCGGCCTTCGCCGCGATCTCCTCCACCGACGTGCCCTCGAAGCCCTTCTCGGCGAACAGGATGCGGCCGATGTCCAGCAGTTGCTGGCGCCGCTCGGCGCCCGTCATCCGGACCCGGCGGCCGCGCCTGGGCTTGTCGCTGCTGGAACTGCTGCCGTCGATCGCCACACCCCCCATCATGCCGCGTTCGACGCTTCTTCCTTGCGCCGGGCGTCGAGGCGGGCCTCGGACGGCCAGCGCACGTCGGACGCCCATCCCAGCTGCTCGAACCAGCGGATCAGCCGGGCACTGGAGTCGACCTGGCCGCGCAGCACCCCATGGCGCGCCGACGTCGGATCGGCGTGGTGCAGGTTGTGCCAGGACTCCCCGCACGAGAGCACCGCCAGCCACCACACGTTGCCGCTGCGGTCACGCGACTTGAACGGCCGCTTGCCCACCGCGTGGCAGATCGAGTTGATCGACCACGTCACGTGGTGCAGCAGCGCGACCCGCACCAGCGAACCCCAGAAGAACGCCGTGAACGCCCCCCACCAGGACATCGTCACCAGACCGCCCACGACCGGCGGGATCGCCAGGGAGAACATCGTCCAGAAGACGAAGTCCCGCGAGATCCGCCGGATCGCCGGATCCTTGATCAGGTCCGGGGCGTACTTCTGCTGATCGGTCTGCTCCTCGTCGAACAGCCACCCGATGTGGGCCCACCACAGGCCCTTCATCAGCGCCGGCAGCGTCTCCCCGAACCGCCACGGCGAATGCGGGTCGCCCTCGTGGTCCGAGTACTTGTGGTGCTTGCGGTGATCGGCCACCCAGCGCACCAGCGGACCCTCCACCGCCATCGACCCCATGACCGCCAGCACGATCCGCAGCGGCCGCTTCGCCTTGAAGGAACCGTGCGTGAAGTAGCGGTGGAAACCGATCGTGATGCCGTGGCAGGCCAGGAAGTACATGAACACCATCAGGCCCACGTCCAGCCAGCTCACCCCCCACCCCCAGGCCAGCGGAACGACCGCGAGCAGTGCCAGGAAGGGGACGGTGATGAACAGCAGCAGCGCGATCTGCTCGACGGACCGCTTGCTCTCACCGCCCAGGGTCGCGGACGGCACGGACGCGCCGGAAGACGCCGAGGCGTCCTCGATCACGTCGGGACTGATGGTCATAGAGGTCCCCTGAGGGTGAAGGAGTCGGCAGGCGCGCCGCCCGGCCACACTTTCTACGGACGCGTAACCTACGGCAACGTAAGTATGGCAAAGGTCCCGCACGCGGCAAGAGGAGCGCGCCAGCCCCTCCCGCAACCCACCTCCCAGAACCGCGAGAGGCGCAGCCATGTCCACGATCCCCGCCACCCCGCCCACCAGACCCGACGTGCCCGCGTCCACGGACGTGTCCACGGACGCAGCCAGGGCCACGGCCACGGCCGAAGCAGACGGCGGCGGCCGGCGCACCGGCATGCTCGCCCTCGGAGCCGCACTGCTCGGGGTCGCCGCCGTACTGGCGCTCGTCGTCCGGCGGGACGTGCTCCGTCCGCCCTTCCAGGGGTTGGACGAGCGCTGGCACGCGTGGATGGGCGGGCCGCACGAGGGGCTCTACTCGGCGGTCGCGACGGTCCTGAACCTGTTCGGCGGCCCGGCGGGATCCGTCGTGCCGCTCGCCCTGCTGGCCTTCCTGCTCATCCGGCGCCGGTGGGTGTCGGCGGGGTTCCTCTTCGGCGTCTACATGGCGGGCAACATGCTCGTGATCCAGGGGCTCAAGCACCTGGTGGACCGGCCGCGCCCGGCCAACCCGCTGGTCCGGGTCGACCACGGCTCCTTCCCCTCCGGGCACGCGGCCGGCGCGGCGCTCCTCGTGGTCATCGTCGGGGCGCTCCTCGTCCCGGCCGCCCGGCGCCGGGCCTGGTGGGTCGGCGGCGCCGTCTTCACGCTGGCGATGATGTGGAGCCGCACCTGGCTGCACGCGCACTGGCTCAGCGACACCGCCGCAGGCGCTGCGGCCGGTGCGGGGGCCGGGCTGCTGGCATGGTGGCTCTGCGCCCCGGCACTGGCCCGGGAGGCACGGCGCGCGCCCGGCCGCCGGCACGCGTCGGAGCGGGTACCCGCCGCCCGGTGACGGCCCCGGCCGCGGGCCCGGGCCCGGGCCCGGCGCGAGCCCGGCCCGGGCTTGACTCCAGGCCCGGCCCGGCCCGGGCCTTGTCCGGGCACGGCACCGGGGCGGCGCTCGCGCTCAGCCGCGCGGGCGCGCCCGCGGCGTCCGGCGGCGCCGGAGCAGCCCCAGCACTCCCAGGGCCGCCGCCACGCGCACGCCGGCGACGGTCAGCATCCAGACCGGGACGCCGGCCGCCGGGCGCAGTTCGTCGCGGTACTCCACCCGCCGGTACGCGGTGTCCGCGGCGGTGGCGCGCAGTTCGTGGTCGGCGTCGATGCGGGACGGGACGGGGAAGCTCTGGTCGATCGCCGTCAGGAACACCGGGGCGGTGCCCGCGAATTCGGCGACCGGGCCCGTCGGGGTGATCCGTCCGGCGAAGGTCACCTCGGGCGCGCTCCCGCCGATCGGGGAGGCGGGCTCCATGCGGTGGTCGGCCAGCACGTACAGGCCGAGGGACTGCGCGCTCTTCGCCAGTCTGGACAGCCGCATCGGGTAGACCAGCCGGTCGCTGTCGAAGCGGATCAGGAGCGGGTCGAGGGTGCCCCGCAGGACCCCGCCCGGCTCGCGGGGGGCGAGGCGGACGGCGACGTACTCCCAGTGCCGGTCCACGTACGGCTCCAGCTCGGTGGAGAGCCCTTCGGGCAGTTCGAAGCCGTTGTCCTCCAGCCAGCCGCGCAGGGCACCGGGGTCGGTGGCGGTCAGCCGGGCGACGTCGAAGTCGCCGAGCCGCTCGCGGCCCACGACGCCGACCCCCGGGTCCGGGCCGCCGGGCGGCGGCGCTCCGGCCAGGTCACCCCGGTCGGAGGTGAAGGGCCAGTCGCCCCGGCGCGGCCAGAAGTAGCCGTGGGTCCGGTACTCGGGCCCGGTCAGGTCCGCCAGCTGCGGGAACAGCCCGCTGTCGCCGAGGCGCACCGTGGCCCGCCCCGGCACCGGCATGATCCACGCGGCCCGCTTGGCGTCTCCGCCGACGGTGAAGCGCATCGCGATCTGCTCGGTCCGGCCGTCCCAGCGCACCACGGACGCCTCGCGGGAGACCCCGATCCGGGAGGCGCCGTCCGGGACCATGGCCCCGCAGCCGCAGGCGTAGGCGGGGCTGATCAGCGAGCCCAGCTGGGTCGCGAGCAGCGCGCACGCCAGTACGCCGGCCCTTCGTCTCTTCCGCGACTTCGTCCACATGTGCTCATGGACGGCTGCGCCCGCGATCCGGTTCCGGTCACCTGTTCGCCATCCGGCGGCCACCCCGGCCTGCCACGATGCGGCTCGTCGAGAGTTGTACATACAACTTTCCCGGACGATGACACAGGAGCCCCCATGTCCGCGACGGCGATCACCCGTCTGCCCGCGCCCTGGCTGCGCGACAACTGCCCCTGCGCGGACTGCCGTGATCCGCGCACCGGCCAGAAGCTCTTCCAGATCACCGAGCTGCCCGGGGGCCTCGCCGTCGGCTCGGTGCGCGAGGTGCCGGCCGCCGGCGCCGGCGGCGGACCGGGGTGGGAGGTGGTGTGGCAGCCGGACGGCCACCGCTCCGTCTACGCGGCCGACTGGCTCGACGCCCACGCCCCGGACGACGCGGGTGAGGGCCGCTCAGGACACCGCCTGACCGGGGACGGCCGGACCGAGGCGGACAAGGAGCTGTGGGCGGCCCGGGACCTGGACGGGCGGATCCCCGAGGCGGGCTGGGACGCCTACACCTCCTCCCGCGAGGTCCGCGAGCGGGTCCTGGACGGCGTGGTCCGGCTCGGCTTCGCCCTGCTGCGGGACGTGCCGTGCCGGGACCGGATGGTGCTCGACGTGGCGCGCACCTTCGGCTTCGTCCGCGAGACGAACTACGGCGAGCTGTTCGAGGTACGCGTGGAGGCCGAGCCCAACAACCTGGCCTTCACCGGCGCGCGGATCACCCCGCACACCGACAACCCGTACCGGGACCCGGTGCCCACGCTGCAACTGCTGCACTGCCTGCGCAACGAGGCCCGGGGCGGGGACTCCGGGCTGGTCGACGGCTTCCACGCCGCAGCGCTGCTGCGCGAGCGGGAGCCGGAGGCCTTCGAGGTGCTGACCCGGGTGCCGGTGGAGTTCGTGTTCGCCGACGCCCGCACCGAACTGCGGGCCCACCGGCCGCTGATCGGCGTCGACCCGCTCGGGAAGGTGCGCGAGATCCGTTTCAACAACCGCTCCATCGCCACCCTGCACCGGCCGGCGGCGGTCCTGGAGGAGTTCTACGCCGCCTACCGGCTCTTCGCCGAGTTGCTGGAACGGCCCGAGCTGCGGCTCGACTTCCGGCTCGCGCCCGGCGACTGCCTGGTATTCGACAACACCCGCCTGCTGCACGCCCGTACCGCCTTCGCCGAATCGGGCGGGCGCCACCTCCAGGGGGCCTACGCCGACATCGACGGGCTGCTCTCCGCCCTCGCCGTCCTGCGCCGTGAAGGAGCCCGCGCGTGAACGCCCCCGAACCCGGACTCGGACTCGGACTCGGAGACAGCATCGGCATCGATGCCGACCCCATCGCCCTGCTGGCCCGCCTCTTCGAGGGCGAGGGCAGCGCCGAGTACTTCGGCGAGGCCGTCACCCAGGCCGGGCACATGCTCCAGGCCGGGGCCCTCGCCGAGGCCGCCGGAGCCCCCGCGCACCTGGTGGCGGCCGCGCTGCTGCACGACGTCGGGCACTTCCACGGGACCGTGACCGGCCGCGATCTGATGGAGGACGGGCTGGACAACCGGCACAGCCACACGGGGGCGGACTGGCTGGCCCGGTGGTTCGGGCCGGAGGTGACCGGGCCGGTCCGGCTCCACGTGGCCGCGAAGCGGTACCTGTGCGCGACCGAGCCCGGCTATGTCGGCCTGCTCTCCGAGGCGTCCGTGCACACCCTGCGCGTGCAGGGCGGCCCGATGACCGGCGAACAGGTACGCGCCTTCGAGGCGCTGCCGGGTGCGGCCGACGCGGTGGCCGTGCGGCGCTGGGACGAGCAGGCCAAGGACCCCGAGCGGGCCACCCCGGACTTCGGCCACTTCCGGCCGCTGCTGGAGGGGCTGCTGCTGTAGCGGCTGCTCCTGCTGTAGGGACTGCTCCTGGGGCCGCCGCTCAGGGGCCGAGGCGGCGGCCCAGCGCGCTCGTGGCCGTCGAGTGCACGGTGAAGGCCACGGTTCCCGGCAGGTAGCGGTCCTGCGACCACTCCACCGGGTTCCCCGCCGGGTCGGTGGAGCGGCGCCGCTCGCGCAGCAGCGCCTCGCCGGCCCGGCAGCCCAGCAGCTCCGCGTCGTCCGCGTCCGCCGCCACCAGGTCGATGGTGTGGTGGGCGTCGGTGAACAGGACGCCGTGCCGGGCGAGTTCCTCGGAGTACGAGACGGTGTCCCGCGGCATGGCCGCGACCAGGGCGCCGACCGCCTCCGGGTAGGTGGTGCGCTCCACCATCACCGGGGCCCCGGACAGGGTGCGCAGCCGAAGGACCCGGCGGACGGGGGCGCCCGCTTCGAGCCGCAGCTGCTCCGCCTCCTCGGCGTCGGCCGCGCCCCGGTCCACGGCGACGGTCCGCCCGCCCGGCTCCCGCCCGAGCGAGCGGGCCCACCGGGTGAAGCTGCGGAGCTCGGCGACGCCCGCCGCCCCGGCCGGGCCGCCGCCGAGGACCACCCGGCGGGTGCCGCGCCTCGAGGTGATCAGGCCGTCGGTGCGCAGTGCGGTGAGCGCCTGGCGGACCGTACCCCTGGACACGCCGTAGCGGTGGGCGAGTTCGTCCTCGGCGGGCAGGCGCGCGCCGGAGCCGTACTCGCCCGCCGTGATGGCGGTCCGCAGGTCCGCGGCGACCTTCAGGTAGAGCGGTGTCCTGCGTGCCGTGTCGCGCGGTGCCTCGTTCACGGCCCCAGCCTGCCACGGCCGGGAGCGGGCCCGGACGGCGGCGGGCGGACCCGTACCGCGCGGGGCGAAGGGCCCGGCGGGTCGGGACGTTTCGCCCCGTATTGAGCCGATGCGCGTCGTCTAAATTCGGAGGTACCGCACGGCCGCACACCGACTCGCAGAGGACATCACCATGTTCGGCATGACCATCGACACCACCCTCGACACCACCGCCGGCCCGGCCCTGCGCCTGGACCCCGAGGGCGGGCCGTTCCGCGAGCTCGCCGCCGTCCGGATCCAGGTGCCGGCCGGCGGCACCATCCCGGCGCACGGGCACGGCGCCTCCGAGCTGCTGCTCACGGGTGTCGCGGGGACGGTGGAGGCCTCGTGCGGCTGCGGCGCCAAGACGGTGGCCCCGGGCACCTTCGCGATGCTGCCGGCCGGCAAGGAGGTCACCCTGGCCAACCACGGCGGCGAGCCGGCCACGGTGCTCGCCGTCTTCTCGCAGAGCGAGTTCACCGACGGGCTGCCGCGCGGTGCGGCGAAGGGCTGCGGCTGCCAGGGGCACGGCGGCTGATCCCGCGGCCACTGACATCCCGCACGGCCGCCGAGCCGTGCGGGGAGGGCCGCCCGTCCCCGCGGGGAGGGCCGCGCTGGACCGGCAGCCCGGCTGATCCCATACTTCTCCCGTGAGAACGACGGAGAAGCAGCCCCGCACCAGTCCACTGGTGCCCGACGCGGTCGCCCGGGAGATTGCCCGGCACGACTGGGAGTCCGTCACGTGCGGGTGCGGACGCCCGGCGGGGCATCTCGCCGACACGCTGTGGGACGCGGCCGAAGGACATCCGGCCGCGTTCCACGCGCTGGAGGGCCATGCCTTCCACACCGGCCGGCTGCGGGCTCCCGCGCCGGCGGTGTGCGGGGTGCTGATGGCCGTGTGCTCCGCCGGCCCGCCCCGGCAGTCGACCCGCGAGGCCCTGCTGTGGACCCTGCTGCGGCTGCTCGGCGCCGAGGACGACGGCTCCTCGCACGAGGCCGGCCTGTACGGCCAGTGCGCCGCCCACATCCGCGCGGGCCTTCCGTCCCTGCGCGCGTCGGCGGGCGCCCCGGGCTCCGTGTCCGCGGCGTACGTGGAGGGCATCCTGCGCCTCCTCGACCTGTCGGACTGAACCGAGCCCGGGACGGGCCGGGAATCCGGCGTGCTCAGACGTCCAGGGGCGCTGCCAGGCAGGCCCTCAGGGTGGCCGGCGTGACCGATTCCAGGGAGTGCGCGAAGGTGCGTACCGGGGAGGCGGGGACCGGGAGCAGGGAGGGGACCACCAGGAGTCCGCAGCCGGCCGCCTCCGCCGAGGCCGCCCCGTCCGGGGAGTCCTCGACCGCCACGCAGGCCCGCGGCGGCGCGCCGAGCCGAGCGGCGGCGGTCCGGTAGGGCTCCGGGTGCGGCTTCGTCCGGGCCGTGTCGTCGGCCGACAACGTGAAGGCGAAGGGCACGTGCGCGAGCGAGCCCCCGACGACCGAGTCGACGACCACCCGCGGTGAGGCGCTGACCAGCGCGAACGGCACGCCTTCCCGTTCGAGGGCCGTCAACAGGGCCTGCGCCCCGGGCCGCATCGGCGCGCCCGCCTCGACCCGGCGGAAGAAGCTCCCGGTCAGGGCGCGGGCCACCGCGGCCGGGTCGCCGGCGCGGGCCACCCGGACGAGGTGCGCCGCGGTGTCCTCCACCGCTCGGCCGACCACCTCGGGCGCGTCCGTGTCCGTCAGCGCGTGGCCGAGGCCCGCCGCGATCTCCTCGGTGGTCAGCCACCACAGCGTCTCGGTGTCCACGAGGGTGCCGTCCATGTCGAAGAGGACGGCGGCGAGGTCGTTCACGAGGCGGTCCGCGCGACGACCAGGACGGGCCGCTCGGCCAGGCCCACGGCCGCCCGGGCGCCCGGAACCAGGGCTCCGGCGTCGCGCGAGGGCAGGTCGGCCTTGACGCGCGTGCCGTCCGCCAGATCCAGGTGGAGGCGGGTCACCGAGCCGAAGAAGGAGGCCGAGGCGACGGTGGCCGTGCCCGCCTCGTCGGCCGCCACCGTGATGTTCTCGGGGCGTACGAGGACCTCGACGTCCGGGGAGGAGGGCACGGGGCCGTCCACCGGCAGCCGGGAGCCGGCCGCTTCGACCAGCCCGGAGCCGGTCAGCCGGCCGGGGAGCCGGTTCATGGTGCCGACGAACTCGGCGACGAAGGGCGTGGCGGGCCGCTCGTAGAGCTCGGCGGGCGCGGCGCACTGTTCGAGGCGGCCCGCGTTGAGCACGGCGACCCGGTCGGCCATGGACAGGGCCTCCTCCTGGTCGTGCGTGACGAACACGGTGGTGATGCCCAGCGAGAGCTGCAGCCTGCGGATCTCCTCGCGCAGGTTGGCCCGTACCTTCGCGTCCAGCGCGGAGAGCGGCTCGTCGAGCAGCAGGACCCGGGGGCGCAGGGCCAGGGCGCGGGCGAGCGCGACGCGCTGCTGCTGGCCGCCGGACATCTGGTGCGGGTAGCGGTCGCCGTGGTCGGGCAGGCCGACCAGGTCGAGGAGTTCGGCGGCGCGCTCGCGGCGCTGCGCGGCGCCGACCTTGCGGACCCGCAGTCCGAAGGCGACGTTGTCGCGGGCGCTGAGGTTCGGGAAGAGGCTGTACGACTGGAACACCATCCCGGCGTCGCGGCGGTTGGCCGGGACGCGCGTGATGTCCTCGCCGTCGAGGAGGACTTCGCCGGAGTCGGGCTGCTCGAATCCGGCGACGACGCGCAGCGCGGTGGTCTTGCCGCAGCCCGACGGGCCGAGCAGGGCGACGAGTTCGCCGGGCTCGATGGTGAGGTCGAGTCCGTCGAGGGCGACGGTGGAGCCGAACGCCCGGCGCAGTCCGCGGAATTCGACGCGCGCGCCGGCGGGGGCGGCTTCGCCGTCCGCGGGCTTCCTGGCCTCGGGAAGGGTGAGGGACATGCGGGTCAGGACTCCTTGCCGGAGGTGCGGGAGGTACGGGAGGTACGGGAGACGGCCGGTCCGGGGGACACGGTGGCGGGGGTGGTGCCGGCCCGGGAGAGGAGGAGCAGCAGCAGCCAGGTGATGAGGAGGCTGAGGACGGACACGGCCACCGACATGCGGGCGTGCGCTCCGGAGATCGAGACGATCCACACGGCGAAGGGCTGGAAGCCGAGCAGCGAGGCGATGGTGAACTCGCCGAGGACCAGCGCCAGCGTGAGGAAGGCGGCTCCGGCCAGGGCGGCCCGCAGGTTCGGCAGGATCACGCGCAGGACGACGTACGGCCAGCTCGCGCCACAGCTGCGGGCGGCTTCGACGAGGGTCGGGACGTCGACGGCGCGCAGGCCCGCGTCGAGGGAGCGGTAGACGAAGGGCAGCGCGAGCACCGTGTAGGCGAGGACCAGGACGACGGGGAAGTCCGGGTTCTGGACGGCCAGGAAGGTCTGGTAGAGCGGGGTCCTGGACAGGTGGTCCGGGCCCCAGCGCAGCACGGTGGTGATGCCGGTGACCAGGGCGATCGGCGGCACCACCAGCGGCAGCATGCACATCACCTCGACGACGGGGCGCAGGCGCGGCGAGCCCACGCGCACGGCGACCAGCGCGGGCACGGCGAGGAGCAGCGACAGGGCGATGGTCGCGGCGGCGAGGCCCAGTGAGAGCAGCAGGCTCTCGGTGAAGCCTTCGGCGGAGAGCAGTTGGGTGTAGGCCTCGAAGCTGATGCCCTGGCCGGGGACGTGCACGGTGAAGACGAAGGAGGCCAGGAGCGGGAGGAGGAAGTACGCGCCGCCGAGGGGTTGCGCCGGCCGGGCGAGGACCAGCCCGACGGCGCCGGACCGTTCGCCGGAGAGGGCGCGGGCCGCACTGTTGGGCTGCCAGCTGAGCTCTTCGGCGACCTTGCGGACACGGGCGCGGGTGCCCTCGGAGACTCCCGGCCGGTCGTTGAGCGCGAAGGAGACCGCGCTCTCCGACACCCCCGCCTGGCGGGCGATGTCCTTGATGGTGGGTGATCCTTCGACCGGTCCCTGCAGGGCTGCGGCTCCGCGCGGGTCGACGCCAACACCCTCTACCTGTCCACCGCGGTCGACGACAACAAGACAAACGAGTTCGTCGCCTTCGACCTGGGCACCGGCAAGGAGAAGTGGCGCACCCCGGCCGGGGAGGGCCGCACCCTCACCCCGCTCAAGGCGCCGGGCGGCGCCGTGGCCGGCGGCGCGGCCGGGACGGTCGGCGGCTGGGCCGGCGGCCGCGGGGGCTCCGAGGGCTTGGCGAGCGGCACCGGCGGCACCGGCGGGGGTCCGCCGAAGCCGCCCGGCGGGGGGTCCTGCGGCGCGCCGAAACCGCCGGACGGCGGCTGGCTGGGGGGCGGCGGGGTACTCATCTGGATCTCCTTGCGTGGGAAACGCGGCCTTCAGGGGGAGCGCTCACTTGCCGAAGACCATCAGGAACTTCTCGTTCTTGTTCTGTGCGAGCAGGTGGGAGGCCGAGAGGAAGAGCCGGCCGTCCGCGTAGTCGATGACCGGGGAGTAGAAGGAGCTCTCCACCGTGGACGCGGGGCCGGAGGGGTTGCGCAGGACGGCTGTGGGGGTGCCGCCGGCGGCCGGGACGGTGAGGACCTCGCCGCCCCTCTCGCCCTCCGCCTTGCGGTAGACGACCAGTTGGCCGCCCGCCGCCTTGAGCGGGGTGAGGGTGCGGCCCTCGCCGGCCGGGGTGCGCCACTTCTCCTTGCCGGTGCCCAGGTCGAAGGCGACGACCTCGTTCGCCTTGTTGTCGTCGACCGAGGTGGACAGGTAGAGGGTGTTGGCGTCGACCCGCGAGGAGCCGCAGCCCTGCAGGGACCGGTCGAAGGATCCGCCGCAGCCGACGGGGAAACTGCCCTCGCCCGAGACGGTGGTGCGCTGCTTGCCGTCGGGTCCCAGGACCACGATGGAGCGCTCCTTGCCCTCGGTCTTGCCGAGGTCGAGGACGATCGGGTCCAGCGAGTAGACGGCCTTGACCTGGAAGCCCTTGGGCAGCTTGTAGGTCCAGGTGTTCTTTCCGGTGGCCAGGTCGGCGTCCATGACCTCGACGGTCTTGTCCGCGTCCAGGCAGGTCGCGATGGCGATCATCTTGCCGTCGAGCGCGACGAAGTCACCGGGCTGGCAGCCCTCGGCCCGCTTGTTGTCGAAGAGCTTGTCCCCGGTGCTGACCTTGAAGGCGCTGCTCATGCCCACCCGGTTGACGACGAGGGTGTCCCCCGCGATCGCGAGCTCCGGGCCGCTGAAGCTGTCGAAGAGTCCTTCCTTCGGGACCTCCTTCGACCACCCCTCCTTGCCGTTCTTGAGGTCGATCATCCGCATCTGGTTGCAGGTGGCGGTGTCGGACTCGCCGTCCTTGTACAGGACGACGGTCTTGCCGTCCGCGGTCTGGTCGGTGACTGCGCAGATCAGGGTGGGGAGGGTGAGGGTCCACTTCTCCTTGCCGTCCGCGATGCCGTAGCCCGAGACCGACTTCCAGACCGTCTTGACGACGGTGTCGCCGACGATCCACTGCCCCTTGGAGTCGACGCCCGAGCCGGGACCGTCGATCTTGCTGGTCTTGAACCAGAGGACCTTGTCCTCGCCCTGCTTGCGGCCGGCGTTGAGGTCTTCCTCGTCGCCGCTGCCGTTGCCGCTGCCGTCGCCCTTGTCCACGGAGGGCGAGGGCGAGGCCTTGTCGTCGGCGGGCGCGGTGGAGTCCTGCGCCACGGGCTGGTCCTTGACCTTGCCGTCGTCCTTGACGAAGGCGAAGTAGCCGCCGACGCCGAGGACGAGCACGCCGGCGACGGCGGCCGCGATCACCACGGCGAGCTTCTTGTTCGGCTTGCCGGGCGGCGCCGGCGGCATGCCGGGGGCACCGGGGGCGCCGGGCGGCATGTTCGGGGGCGGCGGCGGGAAGCCGTAGCCGCCGGGCGGCTGCTGGCCGTACGGGCCCTGCGGCGCGCCCTGCTGCGGCGGCTGCTGCGGCTGCGGCTGCGGCTGCGGCTGCGGCTGCGGCTGCTGGGCGTACGGGTTCTCGCCTTGCTGCGGGTAGCCGTAGCCCGGTTGCGGCGGCCCGGGCAGGTGCCCGTAACCGGAAGGTGTCGGCGGCTGGTTCGGCGGCTGGGGCGGCTCGGTCATCAGCGCATACCTTCGGCGTCGGGTGGTCGGAGGATGCCCTTTCTATCACTGACGGGAAGAAGTGGCCGGGCCGGTCCCGCCCCTGTGCCCAAGGGAGGACCGGCCCGTGATGCCGCCGTTATCCGGCCAGTTGGGGCGGGGTGCCCCCGGAACTCACGCCTCCTCGGCGAGCTCCAGCCAGCGCATCTCCAACTCGTCCCGGTTCGAGATGAGTTCCCGCAGCTCGGCGTCGAGCTTGGCGACCTTGTCGAAGTCGGTGGAGTTCTCGGCGATCTGGGCGTGCAGGCTGGTCTCGCGGTCCGACATCTTGTTGAGCTGCCGCTCGATCTTCTGCAGCTCCTTCTTCGCGGCGCGCGCGTCCCCGGAGGCCGAGGACTTGCCCGCGGCGGCCGGCGCGGGCGCCGGGGCGGCCGCGTCGATCATCTTGCGGCGGCGCTCCAGGTACTCGTCCAGGCCGCGCGGCAGCATCCGCAGGCTCGCGTCGCCGAGCAGGGCCATCACCGTGTCGGTGGTGCGCTCGATGAAGAACCGGTCGTGCGAGATCACGATCATCGAGCCGGGCCAGCCGTCGAGGAGGTCCTCCAGCTGGGTCAGGGTCTCGATGTCGAGGTCGTTGGTGGGCTCGTCGAGGAACAGGACGTTGGGTTCGTCCATCAGCAGGCGCAGGATCTGCAGCCGGCGCCGCTCGCCGCCGGAGAGGTCGCCGACCGGCGTCCACTGCTTCTCCTTGGTGAAGCCGAACTGCTCGCACAGCTGGCCTGCCGTCATCTCGCGGCCCTGGCCGAGGTCGACCCGGTCGCGGACGCGCTGGACGGCCTCCAGGACGCGCAGGGACGGGTCGAGCTCGCCGACTTCTTGAGAGAGGTAGGCCAGCTTGACGGTCTTGCCCACGGTCACCGTGCCGGCGGCCGGCTGGACCTCGCCCTGGGTGCGGGCGGCCTCGCCGAGGGCCCGCAGCAGGGAGGTCTTGCCGGCGCCGTTGACGCCCACGAGGCCGACGCGGTCGCCGGGGCCCAGGTGCCAGGTGAGGTGCTTGAGGAGGGTCTTGGGCCCGGCCTGGACGGTCACGTCCTCCAGGTCGAACACGGTCTTGCCGAGGCGGGCGTTGGCGAACTTCATCAGCTCGGACTTGTCGCGCGGCGGC
This sequence comes from Streptomyces sp. ICC1, assembly GCF_003287935.1. Classification (GTDB taxonomy): domain Bacteria; phylum Actinomycetota; class Actinomycetes; order Streptomycetales; family Streptomycetaceae; genus Streptomyces; species Streptomyces tritrimontium. The sequence goes on along the minus strand of NZ_CP030287.1, from coordinate 7,543,627 downwards.
GGCACGTCGGCGATCAGCTCGTTGGCGGCCTCGATGCGGTAGCGGGGCTTGGAGGTCCGGGCCGGGGCGCCGCGGCGCAGCCAGGCGAGCTCCTTGCGCATCAGGTTCTGCCGCTTGGACTCCTCCGTCGCGGCGATGCGGTCGCGCTCGGCGCGGGAGAAGACGTAGTCGCTGTAGCCGCCCTCGTACTCGTGGACTTCGCCGCGCTGGACGTCCCACATGCGGGTGCAGACCTGGTCCAGGAACCACCGGTCGTGCGTGACGCAGACGAGCGCGGAGCGGCGCTCCTGGAGGTGCTTGGCCAGCCAGGAGATGCCCTCGACGTCGAGGTGGTTGGTGGGCTCGTCGAGTACGAGGAGGTCCTGGTCGGCGATGAGCAGCTGGGCGAGCGCGATGCGCCGGCGCTCGCCGCCGGAGAGCGGGCCGATGACGGTGTCGAGGCCCTGTCCGAAGCCGGGCAGGTCGAGGCCGCCGAAGAGTCCGGTCAGGACGTCGCGGATCTTGGAGTTGCCGGCCCACTCGTGGTCGGCCATGTCTCCGATGATCTCGTGCCGGACGGTGGCCTTGGGGTCCAGGGAGTCGTGCTGGGTGAGCACGCCCATCCGCAGGCCTCCCGACTGGGTGACCCGGCCGGTGTCGGGTTCCTCCAGTTTCGCGAGCATGCGGATGAGGGTGGTCTTGCCATCGCCGTTGCGGCCGACGACACCGATCCGGTCCCCCTCGGATACGCCGAGGGAGATGCCGTCGAGCAGGGTACGGGTGCCGTACACCTTGCTGACTGCCTCGACATTGACCAGGTTGACGGCCATCAGGAGCGCTCCAGGGAAGGGGTGTGGATCAGCCCCTCAGCCTAACCCTCCGCGAAGTGCCGGACCGTTCCACCAGGAGCCACCCGCCGAGGGCCATGGCGATCGCGGCGGGCGCGGTGACCGGGAGGGCGATCAGGGTGGCGCTGTGCCCGTCCAGGAGTCCGCCGAGACCGGTCACGGACAGGCCGAGGACGCCGAGCAGGCAGAGCACGGTGCCGGCGGCGGCGCGGGGTCCGGAACCCGCGGCGGGGGCCGGGGCCGGATCCTGGGACCGATCCGCGGCCGGGGCGCGCGGGCCGGGGGCCTCGAAGCGCCGGAACACCGCGACCAGTACGCAGGTCAGCACGGCGGCCGCGAGGAACCTGACGGGCACCTGGGCCCACCAGGCGGCTCCGGCGGGCTCGGGCAGGGGGATGCCCAGGCCGAGCTGGGCGGCGTAGACGGCGAGCATGGCGGTGAGGTGCCAGAGGAAGGCGGTCATGGCGACCCCGTTGGCGCTGACCACGGCGCGCCAGACGCGGGGCCGGGCCAGCCACGCGGCGGCGGGTGCCCTGAGCAGTTCGACGGCGCCCACGAGCCAGAGCGCGTGGGCGAGCAGGGCGAGGGTGGGCGGGGCCATGTTGGAGACCTTCTCGCCGGGCATCCCGACCATGGAGAGGGGGTACGGCCCGTACGCCACCAGCGCGAGCGCCCCGGCCAGTCCGGCGGCGGCCAGCGCGCCGGGGCGGCGGATGCGGCCGTCGGCGCGCAGGAAGCCGAGCTGGTGGACGGCCAGCCAGACGAAGGCGAAGTTGAGGAACTCCGCGTACGGGACGCCTCCGGCGAACCGCAGGACGTCGACGGCGGCGGCGGCCGCGGCCAGCGCGGCGAAGGCGGCCCAGCCGTGCCGCTCGTGCAGCGCGAGCAGGGGCGGGGTGAGGGCGACCATCGCGAGGTAGATCCCGATGAACCACAGGGGCTGCGTGACCAGCCTGAACGCGGCCCCGGACAGGTTCCCGCCGCCCGCTCCGAGCAGCTGCGCGGTGAGGGCGGCGGCGGTCCAGACGGCGACGAAGACGAGGGTCGGCCGCAGCAGCCGTCGGAGCCGGGCCCGCAGGAAGGCGGCGTAGACGGGGCCGTCGGCCGTGCGGGCGAGGGAGCGGTGGGAGAGCGCGTGGGAGAACCCGCCGACGAAGAAGAACACCGGCATGACCTGCAGCGCCCAGGTGAGGACCTGGAGCGGCGGCACGATCGCGAGCAGGTTTCCCATGCCGCCGGTGCTGACGGCGGCCATCAGCCAGTGTCCGGCGATGACGGTCCCGAGCGAGGCGACCCTGAGCAGGTCGACGTACCGGTCCCGCGTGGCGGGGGTGGCGGCGGCGATTTCGCTTGCGCTGGCTCCCATGCCCCTACGCTCCCGCGCGGGCCGGGGCCGCGACAGGGCGCGGCTACTCAGCCCGGGCTGAGTACCGTCGCACCCGGGGCCGGGCTCGTGGCCACGTGGGTGCTGCGGCAGGTCGGCGAGGCGTCGAGGGCCGCCGCCACCTTCGCCGCGGACTCGGCGTCGCGGACCAGGAAGGCCGTCGTCGGGCCCGAGCCGGAGACCAGGGCGGCCAGGGCTCCGGCGTCCGTGCCGGCGGCCAGGGTGTCGGCCAGCCGCGGGCGCAGCGACAGGGCGGCCGGCTGGAGGTCGTTGGCCAGGGTGGCGGCCAGCGCGTCCGGGTCGCCGGAGGCCAGGGCCGCGAGCAGCGCCGGGGAGGCCTGCGGGGCGGGGACCCCGGTGTCCGCGGTGAGGCGGTCGAACTCGCGGAACACCGCCGGGGTGGAGAGCCCGCCGTCGGCGACGGCGAACACCCAGTGGAAGGCTCCGGCGGCCACCGGGGTCAGGATCTCGCCGCGGCCGGTGCCGAGCGCCGCCCCGCCGACCAGGCTGAACGGCACGTCGCTGCCCAGCTCCGCGCAGAGGGCGAGGAGGTCCTCGCGCGGGGTGTCCAGGCCCCACAGCGCGTCACAGGCCAGGAGGGCGGCGGCGCCGTCCGCGCTGCCGCCGGCCATGCCGCCGGCCACCGGGATGCGCTTGTCGATGTGGAGGTGGACGGCGGGGGTCAGCCCGCTGCGGGCCGCGAGGATCTCGGCGGCCCGGGCGGCGAGGTTGGTGCGGTCCAGGGGGACCTTGTCCGCGTCGGGGCCGGTGCAGGTGACCTTCAGGGTGTCGGCGGGCGCCGCGGTGACCTCGTCGTACAGCGACACGGCCAGGAAGACGTTCGCCAGGTCGTGGAAGCCGTCGGGCCGCGCCGCGCCCACCGCGAGCTGGACGTTGACCTTCGCGGGGACCCGTACCGTCACGCTCACAGCGCGGGCCTCAGCGGCGCGGGCTTGTGCTCGGCGATCGCCGCGAACTCCTCGACGGTCAGGGATTCGCCGCGGGCCTGCGGGGAGATCCCGGCCGCGACGAGCGCGGCTTCGGCGCCCGGCGCCGATCCGGCCCAGCCGGACAGCGCCGCGCGCAGCGTCTTGCGGCGCTGGGCGAAGGCGGCGTCGACGACCGCGAAGACCTCGGCCTTGGACGCGGTGGTCTTGACGGGCTCCGCCCGGCGGACCAGGGAGACGAGCCCGGAGTCGACGTTCGGCGCGGGCCAGAAGACGTTGCGGCCGATGGAGCCGGCCCGCTTGACGTCCGCGTACCAGTTGGCCTTGACGGAGGGGACTCCGTACACCTTGTTGCCGGGCTTGGCGGCGAGCCGGTCGGCGACCTCCGCCTGCACCATGACCAGGGTCCGCTCGATGCTGGGGAAGCGGTCGAGCATGGTCAGCAGCACCGGCACGGCCACGTTGTACGGCAGGTTCGCGACGAGTGCGGTCGGCGCCGGGCCGGGCAGCTCGGTCACGAGCATCGCGTCGGAGTGGACCAGCGCGAAGCGGTCCTTGCGCCGCGGCATGCGGGCCTCGATGGTGGCGGGCAGCGCGGCGGCGAGGATGTCGTCGATCTCGACGGCGACGACCCGGTCCGCGGCTTCGAGCAGGGCGAGCGTCAGCGAGCCTAGGCCGGGTCCGACCTCGACGACCACGTCGTCCGGGCGGACCTCGGCGGTGCGCACGATGCGGCGCACCGTGTTGGCGTCGATGACGAAGTTCTGGCCCTTCTGCTTCGTCGGCTTCACGCCGAGTACGGCGGCCAGCTCCCGGATGTCGGCCGCGCCGAGGAGGGCGGAGGCCTCGGGCGCGGAGGTGGCCTCGGGCGAGGCCTCGGACGAGGTCTCGGGATGCTCGGACTCGGGCTGCTGCTCTGCTGTGCTCACCGATAAAGGGTACGGCCGCAGTGCGGCCACGGACTCGCCCCCCGCTGCACGTAGAGCTTCTTGGCGCGGTACGTCTGTTCCGGGCCCGGCGCGTCCTGCGGGCGGCCGCTGCCGCCGAGGGACTGCCAGGTCCGTACGTCGAACTGGTAGAGGCCCCCGTAGGTCCCCGAGGGGTCGGTGGCGGCGGGCCGCCCGCCGGATTCGCAGCGGGCCAGCGCGCCCCAGTCCAGGCCGTCGGCGCCGGCGACGGAGTTCGGCAGCGGCTTGGTGCCCACCTTGACGAGCTGGTCGACGGGTTCGCGGACGGTCTCCTCGGCGATGCGGCGGGGCTTTTGCCCGACCCCGTTGACGGTGCGCAGGCTGTAGGTGACCCGGCGGGCCCCCGGGCGCCCGGAGCGCTCCACGACCTCGGTGCCGGCGAAGAGGGAGGCGTCCTTGACCTTCTCGGTCTCGTACGGGATGCGCTCCTCGCGGATCTCGCGGGTGCCGGTGATGCGCAGGACGGTGACGGTCTGGCCGTCGCGCGGGAAGGCGCCGGGGGGCACGGAGGTGGTGTCCTGGCCGCGGAGCGTGATCCCGGCCTGGTCGAGGGCTTCGCGGACGGTGGCGGCGTTGGTGCGGACGAGGCTCTCGCGGCCGTCTGCCATGAAGGTGATGCTGCGTTCGGTGCGGACGGCGAGGGCGAGGCCGGTGCGCGGGACGGGGGCGGTGCGGGGGGCGGAGAGGTGGGCGCCCTCGGCGCGGATGCCGAACTGGCGCAGCGCGCCGTCCACGGTGCGGGCCGTGGTCCACACGTCGCGGTGCTCTCCGTCGAGGGTCAGGCGCAGCGGGCGGCCGTAGCGGACGACGATCTCGTCGCCGTCGTCGAGCGCCTCTCCCCTGGCCGGGGCGACGAGGTCGTGGGGGCCGACGCCGAGGCCTTCGGCGGCGAGCAGTGCGTCGACGTCGTCGGCGAAGGTGTGCAGGGTCTGCGGGACCCCGTCCACGGTGAGGCGTACGGCCTTGTCGGCGGCGACGAAGGCGGTGGTGCCGCCGGCGAGGAAGGCGACGACGAGGGCCTGGGGCACGATCCGGCGCCAGCTGTCGCGGGGCGCCCCGGCGGCGCCCCGGCGGCGCCGGGTGCGGGGGCCGCTGGCGGGCCCGGCCGGCGGGGGCACGGCCGCCTCGGGTCCGCGGGAACCGGCCCGCCCCGCCGGACCCGAATGGCCGAAAAAACGTCCTCCGCGTCCAGGCGTGCACCCGGGCCCCCTCGAACGCCTCACATGCGGCCGCCACGACCACCGGGGCCGCCGCGGCCGCCACGACCGCCCGGCCGGCCCGATCGCGGCCCGTGTACGTTCCGTGTACACGGAGTGGATCGTCGGCAGCGTCAGATGTGTATAAGGGCCAGCCCCGGGTGCGCCCGCGTCCCCCGCACCCGGGTCCGAGCGGCGGCTGCACTTCCTCACACCGCTGCGCCGCGCCTGGGTGCCGATCGCCGCGACCGTCGGCATCCTCGCCCAGCAGGGCGAGAACGTCACCGAGTGGGCGGCCGCCGTCTCCGCGCTCCTGCGGGTCGCGGCGCTCGCCGGGCTGGTCCTCGTCTTCGGCGTGTACGGCTTCCTCAGCTGGTGGTTCACGCACTACGCCGTCACCGACACCGAACTGCGCATCCGCAGCGGGCTCCTCTTCCGCCGCACCGCGCACATCCGGCTCGACCGGATCCAGGCCGTCGACGTCACCCGCCCGCTGCTGGCCCGCATCGCCGGGGTGGCCAAGCTCCGCCTCGACGTGATCGGCACCGACGACAAGGACGAGCTGGCGTTCCTCGGCGAGCAGGACGCCGTCGTGCTCCGCGCCGAGCTGCTGGCCCGCGCGGCCGGCTTCGCCCCGGCGGAGGCCGTCGTCGTGGGCGAGGCCCCCGAGCGGGAGCTGCTGCGGGTGAGCCCGCGCGACCTGGCGGTGTCGCTGCTGCTCACGCTGTCCGCCTGGGCGGCGCTGGCCGGCGGGATCCTCGGCCCGGCCGCGGTGTGGTGGTTCAGCTCCAGCCCGTGGGTGGCCGCCGCGACCCTGCTCCCGGTCCTGGGCGCGGTCTGGAAGGCCAGCGCGGGCCGCTACCTCGCCGAGTACGACTGGACGGTCGCCGAGTCCCCGGACGGGCTGCGCCTGGACCACGGACTGCTGGACCGGGCCCACGAGACGGTGCCGCCGGGGCGCGTGCAGACCGTACGGATCGTCGAGCCGCTGCTGTGGCGGCGGCGCGGCTGGGTCCGGGTGGAGCTCGCGGTGGCCGGCTCGAAGAACGACGTCCTGGTCCCGGTGGCGACCCGGGCCGCCGCCCACGCGGTCGTCGCCCAGGTCCTGCCCGGGGTCGACCTCGCGGGCCTCGTCTTCGCGCCCGCGTCCCGGTCCGGGTCCCGGTGGGTGGTGCCGGTGTGGTGGAAGGGCTACGGGCTGGCCGTCTCCGAGGACGTGTTCGCGGCCCGGCGCGGCCGCCTGTGCCGGCGCACGGAGATCGTCCCGCACGCCAAGGTGCAGAGCGTGCGCCGCTCCCAGGGCCCCTGGGAGCGGGCCCGCGGAGTGGCCGACGTCCACGTGGACACCGGCGCGAACGCCACGGTCACGGCCCGCCTGCGCGGGGCGGCCGAGGCCGCGGAGCTGCTGCACGCGCAGGCGGCCCGCTCCCACGCCTCCCGGGCCTGGGCGCGGCCGGACCGCTGGATGACCTGAGGCCCTGAGGCCCTGAGGGCCTGAGGGCCTGAGGGCCTGAGGGCCTGGGGCCCTGAGGTCAGCCGGTCCCGCCGCCGCCCGCGCGGACCAGGCCCGTCTCGTAGGCGAGGACGACGACCTGCACGCGGTCGCGCAGCTCCAGCTTGGTCAGGATGCGGCCCACGTGGGTTTTGACCGTGGCCTCCGACAGCACCAGTCGGGCGGCGATCTCGCCGTTCGACAGGCCCTGGGCGACCAGCAGCATGACCTCGCGCTCGCGCTCCGTCAGCCGGTCGACGTCCTTGTTGCGCGGCTCCGCCGAGGTCGTCGGCAGCATCGGCGCGAACCGGTCCAGGAGCCGGCGCGTGGTGGACGGGGCGACGACCGCGTCGCCGCTGTGCACCGAGCGGATCGCGGCCAGCAGCTCGCCGGGCGGGACGTCCTTGAGCATGAAGCCGCTCGCGCCCGCCTTCAGGCCCGAGAAGGCGTACTCGTCGAGGTCGAAGGTGGTCAGGATGATCACCTTGGGGTGCTCGTCGGGCTCACAGATGCGGCGCGTCGCCTCGACCCCGTCGAGCCGGGGCATGCGGACGTCCATCAGCACCACGTCGACCTTGGTGGCCCGCAGCACTTCCAGCGCCTCCAGGCCGTTGCCCGCCTCGGCGACGACCTCCATGTCGGGCTGCGCGGCGAGCACCATCCGGAAGCCGGTGCGCAGCAGCACCTGGTCGTCGACCAGCATCACGCGGATGGAGGAGCTGGGGGGGAAGGACATCGATCACCTTTTCTTGAGCGGGAGCAAGGCGCTGATCCGGAAGCCGCCACCGGGCCGGGGGCCCGCGTCCAGGGTGCCCCCGACCATACCGATGCGTTCGCGCATGCCGATGAGTCCGTGTCCGGCACCGTCCGCGCCGCCGTCCTCGTACAGCTCGTGGGCCGCGCCACGGCCGTCGTCCTCGATGAGCAGGCCGAGCCCGTCGTCGAAGTAGACGAGCCGCACACTGGCCTTCGCGCCCGGACCGCCGTGCTTGCGCGTGTTGGTCAGCGCCTCCTGCACGATCCGGTACGCGGTCAGCTCGACGCCGCTGGGGAGCCCCCGCGGGGCGCCCTCGACCTCGAAGTCGACGGTGAGCCCGGCGGCCCGCACCTGCTCGATGAGCACCTCGATCTGCTCCACGTCGGGCTGCGGCACGTAGTCCTCGGACTCCTGCGGCTCACCGGTGCGCAGGACGCCCAGCAGCCGCCGCATCTCGGCCAGCGCGAGGCGCCCGGTGCCGGAGATGGTCTGGAGGGCCTCTTTGGCCTGTTCCGGAGCGGCGTCCATCACGTAGGCGGCGCCGTCGGCCTGGACCACCATCACCGAGACGTTGTGCGCGACGACGTCGTGCAGCTCGCGGGCGATCCGGGCCCGCTCGGCGGCGACGGCCACCTGGGCCTGGGCCGCGCGCTCCTTCTCCAGGCGCTGGTTGCGCTCCACGAGCTGGGCGTAGTAGGCGCGGCGGGTGCGCAGGGAGTCGCCCATGACCCAGGCGAAGGCGAAGGGGACGATCATGAACAGGACGAACATGACGTTCTCCGGGACGGAGGCGCCCTTGTCCACGCCCATGCGCAGGAAGTACAGCGGGGAGGCGAGCAGCCCCCAGCCGAGCGCGGTGCGCGAGAGCCAGCGCGGCACGTCGGCGGCGGCGACGGTGAACAGGACGAGCAGCATCGCGAAGTCGTGGAAGCCCGCGAGGCCGCCGATGGCCAGCTGGTAGAGGCCGGTGGCGACGGTGAGCCAGAACATCGACACGGTCCACTTGCGCCGCAGGGCGACGGCCGTGCTCAGCGCCACCACACAGGGCGTGGCCAGCAGGGCGGACGCCGTGCTCTGGTGTGTCGAGGCGACGACGGCCATCGAGAACCCGAAGAACAGGACAGCCCAGAAGCTGTCGACGCCCGTGGGGTGTCTGCGGAGGAAGTCGTAGAGGCGCTGCACGTAACCCAGAGTAGGGAAAGGGGATAGGTGCTGGAGTCAACCACAGGTGCGATCCGCACCCCGGGGGAGTACTCCCGAAGGTGGAGGCGAACATAACCTCATCGAGGTGAGCACTCAGGGTGAAGGCACGGCAGCGGTGGGTCCGGTCCGGTGGCGGACGGCGATGGAGCGGGCGCTGTACGGGCCCGACGGCTTCTACGTACGCCCCGGCGGGCCCGGCCCCGCCGGGCATTTCCGCACCTCCGTGCACGCCTCGCCGCTCTACGCGGGGGCCGTGGCCCGTCTGCTCCTGTGGGTGGACGAGGCCCTCGGCCGTCCGGAGGAGCTGGACCTCGTCGACGTAGGGGCCGGGCGGGGGGAGCTGCTGGCCGGGGTGCTGGCCGCGCTCCCGCCGGAGACGGCCGCGCGGGTGCGGCCGTACGGGGTGGAGCGCGCGGGGCGGCCCGCCGGGCTGGACGGGCGGATCCGGTGGGTGGGCGAGCCGCCCGGGGGCACCAGGGGGCTGCTCTTCGCCAACGAGTGGCTCGACAACGTACCGCTGGACCTCGCCGAGGACGGGCGGTACGTGGCGGTCGCGCGGGACGGTACGGAGAGCGCGGGCGGCCCCCTGGACGGGCGGGACCTGGCCTGGCTGGAGCGCTGGTGGCCCGGCGCGGTCCGCGCGGAGATCGGTCGGCCGCGCGACGAGGCCTGGGCGGCGGCCGTCCGGACCGTCGAGCGGGGGCTCGCGGTGGCGGTGGACTACGCCCACACCCGGGACACCCGGCCGCCGTTCGGGACCCTGACCGGATTCCGGGCCGGGCGGGAGGTCGCGCCGGTCCCGGACGGCGGCTGCGACGTCACCGCGCACGTGGCGCTGGACGCGTGCGCGGGGCCGGGGGCGGCCCTGCTGACCCAGCGGGAGGCGCTGACCGCCCTCGGCGTCTCGGGGGCCCGGCCCCCGCTGGCGCTGGCCTCGACGGACCCGGTGGCGTACGTACGGGCGCTGTCCGCGGCGGGCGAGGCGGCGGAACTCACCGCCCGCGGCGGCCTGGGCGACTTCGGCTGGCTGGTCCAGCCGGTAGGCGTCCGCCGGTGGCCTGGGTAGACACTGCCGCGCGGCGGCAGCGCCTACCCGGGGAACGGGCGGAGCCCGGGGAAGGGGCGAGGGCGGGTAGGGGACTCGGCGCCGCGCAGCGGCCGTCCCCCACCCGCCCCCCTCGTACTGGCTACTGCTTGACCTCGTCGTGGCCCTCGTGGAGGCCGCCGCCGGTGCCGCCGCCGGTGCTCGGCTGCGCCGGGACCGGCTTCGACAGCGGCGCCAGGTCGTGGGCGTAGTGGCCGACCGCGTCCGCGATGACGTCGACGTTGATGTCGAGCGCCTTCTGGTCGATGTTCTCGATGGTGTCGCCCTTGCCGTGGTAGTTCACGTCGTACGCGACACCCGCCTGCCCGCCGAACTTCGCGGCCTGCTCCGGCGTCTTGATGCCCTCGGCGCCCGTGAACGTACCGCCCGACGGGATGCCGACCGCGATGAACGGGCCGTAGTCCGAGCGGCCCGAGAAGTCGGTGCCCTCACGCGGGATCTTCTTGGCGTCGAGGAAGTCGTTGATCCCCTTCTCCAGCTGCGCCGATCCCTCCGGGCCGGGGCCCGAGCCGACCTTGTCCGAGTCGTCGCCGTCGTAGACGAAGTACGCGGCGTTCGGCGAGGCGATCATGTCGAAGTTCAGGTAGAGCTTGATCTGCTTCTTCTGCGCGTCGCTCAGCCCGCCGACGTACGCCTCGGAGCCGAGCAGGCCGAACTCCTCCGCCGACCACCAGGCGAACTTGACCTTGTTCTTGACCTTCCACTGGCTGCTCGCGAGGCGCTGCGCGACCTGGAGGATGCCGGCCGAGCCGGAGCCGTTGTCGTTGATGCCCGGGCCCGCCGTGACGGAGTCGAGGTGCGCACCGAGGAAGACGGTGTTGTTCTCGTCGCCGCCCCGCGTCTCCGCGACGACGTTGTACGTCTTGCGGTTCTCCCGGAACTCGCGGATGTCGAGGGTGACCTCGACCGGACCGGCCGCGGCCTCGGCGGCGAGCCGCTCGCCCTCCGCCTGCGTGGTGCCGCCGGTCGGGATCTTGCCCGCGTCCGCCTCGCCGATGGTGCCGTTCAGGGCGCCCGCGGTGTTGTTGTAGATGACCGCGCCGACCGCGCCGGCCACCGCCGCGTTCGCCTGCTTGACCGCGAAGGCGCAGCCGCCGCGCTTGATCAGGGCGACCTTGCCGGTGAAGGCGCCCGCGGCGAAGTCGCCGGGCTCGCAGCCGTTCGTGCCGTCCGCGTCGACCGGGGCGACGGCGAGCTTGGCCGTCACGCCGTTCGCCGGGCCGCTCGCCGTGTACGTCATCAGCTTGATCGGGACGTCGCGGCCGGCCGGGCCGTTGACCTTCAGGGTCTCGGCGACCGTCTCGACGAACACGAAGTCGAACTCGTTCTTGGTGACCTTGTAGCCGGACGCCCGCATGACGGCCTCGACGTACTGGGCCGACTGCACGTGGCCGCGGGAACCCGCCACGCGCGTGCCCTTGTTGTAGTCGGCGATCGCCTGGAACACCTTCAGGTGGTTGTTGGCACCCTTGCCGGTCGACTCCTTGACCAGCTTCTTTGCCAGCGCGTCGCCCTTGGCGGCGTCGCTCTGCGGGCTGCCGGTGGCACCGGCGGGACCCGCGAGCAGCAGCGGGGAGACGAGGGCCGCGGCCGCCAGGGCGGCGGTGGCTGCGGCTATACGGCGAGAGGGCATGAAGGTCCTTCCACGGCAGGGAGCAGGGCAAGTGCGTTACGTGGGGGGAGCGGTGGACGCACGTTAGACACCAAGGAGCCGCCATGGCCAGAGTTTTCGCTGTTTCCGGTTCATGAAATCCGCATATCGGTGTTTCCGTGCCGTCGAAAACCGGCCAGTGCCCGCTACGCGTACGGCCGGGGCCGTGGCCACAGCACTAGCGGAGGATGCCCTCGATGAAGTCGGAGCCGATCCGCGCCACGGCCGCCAGATCCAACTGGTACTGGACATAACGCCCTTGGCGGCGGGTCTGGAGCAGTCCGGCCTTCTTCATCACCGACAGGTGGCGCGACACCTCCGGCGCCGTGATCCCGTACGCGGCCGCCAGCTCGCCCGTCGTGTACGGAGCGCGCGCCATGTTGCGGCACAGCATCATCCGCATCGGGTGGGCCAGTGCCTCCATGCGCCGCTGCAGCAGCTCCACCGACCCCGGGGAAGAGGCCAGTTCGGGCGAGCCGAGCGGGTAGTGGACGACGGGGCGCCAGCACGGGGCGTGCAGCACCAGCAGGTGCGGCCAGCCGAAGTTCGTCGGGACGAAGAGGAGGCCGTCGCCTATTCGGGGGTCGGTGGCGGTGGTGGAGCCGTGCACCATCTTGTCCACCGTCACGGTGGTCAGCTCCTCGTCGACGCTCAGCGCCGCCGAGACCTCCTTGAGCGCGGCGGGCAGTCCCTTGCGGCGCAGCACCTCCGCCTTGTGGCGGACGTCGGCGCTCTGCCGGGGCCCGATCCGGCGCCAGGTCTCCGCGAAGAAGGCCTCGTCGCAGTCCTCCAGCAGGCGGCGCAACCACACCCGGACACCGGCGGTGTCGTCCAGTACGCGTACGGCGAAGGCCAGTTGCTGCGGCCCGCGCGCGGAGGCCGTCTCCAGCGCCTTGGCCCGGGCGAGCGGGTCCGCGAGCGGCGAGGGGCCGCCGCCCTCGTTGTACAGGGCGAACCGGCAGTGCTCCAGCGCGGCCGAAACGAACCGCTCGTCGTCCAGCCGGTCCAGTACGTCGAGCTCGGCGGCCAGCGTCGCACCGGGCAGACCGGAGCCGCCGGGAATCCCGGCGAACGCCATGAAGAGGTCGGCGAAGGAGCTGCGCCACATGAAATCGCCCTCCAGCAGCCGGTCCGCGAGGCAGGGATCGAGCGCGGCGGCGGTGGTGGAGGTCCAGGAGGCGAGCCCGGGGTGGTGGCCGGGCTGGGAGAGCGCGTGCAACGCCATGCAGAGCTCCGCGAGCGGGGACGGCGCGAAGCCGATCCGCTCCGGCGGGAGCCCGGTGATGTCGATGGTGACGCTCATCGCATCATTCTGCCGGTGCGCGGTCCGCGCGGTTGACGGGGCGCGCGCCCTCGCCCGCCCTTCGCCCGCCCGGGTCCCCGCCGCGCGGCCACCCGGCGGACAACCACCCCTAGTGCTGTGACCGGCACTAGATCCGAAGTCACAGCACTAGAGGCGGGCCACGAAGCCGGCGACCGCCTCCGCCACGTCCGCCTCCGTCCAGGACAGGCCCGGCTCCGTGACCTCGACCTCCGTCACCGACAGGCCCGGGGGGCCGTCGGGGGACCAGCGGCGGAAGAGGAGCGTGCCCGTCTCCTCCGCCAGGCGGACGCCCGCCTCGGTGAGGCGGTCCGCGTCGTAGGGGAGCCACACCTGGAACTGGTGGGTGTGCGGCACCTCCGGAGTGACCCGGAACCAGGGGACCCCGGGGGAGGCGGCCAGCGCCGAGGACAGCGCGCCCGCCACCACCCGCGCCGCGGCGACGTACGACGGGAGCTTCGGCAGCTCCCGCTCCAGCCCGGCCAGGGCTGACAGCGCGGCCGGGAACTGGCGGAAGATCTGGCCCCCGTACCGGTGGCGCCAGACCCTCGCCTCCGCCACCAGCGTCCCGGACCCGGCCAGGGCCGCCCCGCTGATGCCGCCCAGCGACTTGTAGAAGGAGACGTACACCGAGTCCGCCAGCGCCGCGATCTCCGGCAGGGAGCGCCCGAAGTGGACCGTCGACTCCCACAGCCTGGCCCCGTCGACGTGGACGACCGCGTCCCGCTCCCGTGCGGTCGCCACCAGCGCCGACAGCTCCTCCCACGTCGGCAGCACGAACCCCGCGTCGCGCAGCGGCAGCTCCAGCATCAGCGTCCCGAACGGCTCCGGCAGCTCCGCGACCTCCGAGGCCGTCGGCTGGCGCGGTTCGCCCGTCGGGTGGACGGTCCGCAGGCCCGAGACGACCGACAGCGCGCCGCCCTCCCACCGCTCCGGGTGGCTCATGGGGTGCAGGGCGACCACCGGATTCCCGGTCCGGCCGGCCCAGCAGCGCAGCGCGACCTGCTGGGCCATGGTCCCGGTCGGGAAGAACGCCGCGTCCTCGGTGCCCAGCAGCTCCGCGACCCGCCGCTCCAGCCGGGCCACGACGCCGTCGCCGTAGATGTCGGCCGGCTCGTCCGGGTCCGGGGCCAGGGCGCCCAGGTCCGCCAGCAGTTCGCCGACCGTCGCCTCCCGCAGGCTGTGCGACAGCTTGCGCCGTGCCGCCCGCCCCGCGGCCACGAGCCGCTCGGCCACCAGGTCCGCCCGCTCGGCCACCAGGTCCGCCGCGTCGTCCGCCGACGGGCCCGCGGCTCCGTCCGCGGCTCCCTCCGCCGACCCGCCCGCCGACCCGCCCGCCGACCCGTCCACGGGGCGAAAGTGTATAGGAGGCACACCCCCCCCACCACCCCGCCGGGCGGCGGCCGCGACGCGTACGCCGCCATCCAGGCCGAGTCGTACGACGAGCAGGCCGGGACGGCCAAGGAGACCACCACGGACACCGGCGGCGGCCAGGACCTGACCACGATCGGCAACGGTGACTGGGCCCTGTACAGGGGCGTCGACTTCGGCACGGCCGGTCCGGCCACACAGTTCCGCGGGCGCGTGGCCGGCGGTGCGGCCGGCGGGGTCAGCGGGCTGGTGGAGGTCCGGCTCGACAGCCGCACCAGCGCGCCGGTCGGCAGCTTCGCCGTGGCCTCCACCGGCGGCTGGCAGAGCTGGAAGACCGTGCCCGCGAACATCACGGGCGTCACGGGCAAGCACGACGTGTACCTGACCTTCACCAGCGGCCAGCCGGCCGACTACGTGAACCTCAACTGGTTCGACTTCGGGCACTGAGGGGATCGGGGAACGCGCCCATGAAGACTCCCGCGCACACTCCACGTCCACGGCCGCGACAACGACCACACCCGCGGCCGCTCCGCAGCCGTCCCCTCCTGGTCCTGCTGTCCGCGCTGATCGCCCTGGCGGGGACCCTCCTGGTGGCCCCCGCGGCCACCCGGGCGGCCGCCGCCGACTACACGCAGGGCGTCACCGCGCAGGGCTCCGGCGCGGTACGGATCCGGTTCGCGCCGAGCGCCCCGGCGGCCCTGGTGGACGTCCACTACCTGCCGGGCGGCGGGCTGGGCCAGCAGAACCTCCGGATGGCGAACGACGGCGGGACCTGGCAGCAAACCGTCTCCGGCCTGGCGGCCGGCGCCACGCTCGAGTACTGGTTCACGTACGAGAAGGGCGGACCGCTCCACGACACCCCGCACTTCACCGCCACGATCGGCTCCGGCGGGGGCGGGGGCGGAGGTGGCGGCGGGAGCGGGAGCGGCGGCTTCCCGATCACCTTCCAGAACAACACCCGCGGCGCTTACACCGACGCGCAGATCCACGTCACCGTCCTCGGCCAGGTGACCCCGGGCCAGTGGTCGTACATGAAGCCCGACGGCTCGATGGCCCACATCAACCACCTGGACGCGGCGGCCCCCGGCCACCTCGTCAAGAAGGGCGTCGCCTACCCGAACATGTCCTTCACGCTCGCCCAGACCGGCGGGACGGTGCCCTCCCCGGCCTCGATCCGCGGAGGCCGGATCTACGTCTCCCTCGGCTCGCCCGTGTACATCCCGGTCTCTCCCGACGACCAGGGCTGGGGCGGCCCCGACCTGCGCAACCCCGCCGACCCCAACAGCGACGTGTACTACGACTGGTACGAGTACACCTACGTGCGGGGCCAGGTCGCCTTCGGCGGGAACACCACCATGGTCGACCAGTTCGGCTTCCCGATGACCTCGCGGCTGCGCCAGGCCTCGAGCGGCTACGACACCACCCGGGGCATCACCCTGACCCGCGCCCAGGTCATGCAGCAGTACGCGGCGTCCGTCGGTGACGCGTTCAAGCCGCTGCAGAACACCCACCGCATCGTGGCGCCGCGTTCCTCGAGCCTCTTCCTGGAGGGCGGCAGCCGGCAGAACCACCTGAGCGCCTACATCGACCAGGTCTGGAGCCGCTTCACCACCCAGCAGTTCAGCCTGACCCGGCTCGGCGAGACCTTCTCCGGGCGGGTGAGCGGGTCCGCGCTGGTCTTCGGCAAGAACGGCGCGGGCTCCTTCGTCCTGCGCAAACCCACCTCGCCCGACGTCATGGCCTGCGCGGGCGCGCTGGCCTCGGGCAACGACACCGAGAAGCAGCTCGGCGCGGAGTTCTGCGCCGCGTTCCACCGGGGCGTCGCCCTGGACCCCGCCACCTGGTACGCCCCGTCGGCGTACTACGCCGGTCCGGCGAAGAACGACTACGCCGGCTTCTTCCACACCGTGGGCCTGGACCAGCGGGCCTACGGCTTCCCCTACGACGACGTCAACGACCAGTCCTCCGTGCAGATCCTGGGCAACGCCGACCCGCCGACCGGGCTCACCCTCGGCATCGGCTGGTAGGAGCGGTCCGTTCCGCCGGGAGCGCTCTCAGCGTTCCCGGCGGAACGGGTTACCCTGCTGTCCGACAGGGGTCGGGACCCGGGCCGACCGGGCCCGGGCCGCCGCCCCCGGACGCGCATGAGGAGTGCCCGTGGCCGAACAGCTCTCCGCCGAACAGCTCTCCGCCGCCCGGCCCACGCTGGAGGCGGTCGCGGCGCGCGCCGGGGTGTCCCGGGCCACCGCCTCGCGCGTCGTCAACGGCGGCGAAGGGGTCCGCCCGCGGCTGGTGGACAAGGTCCAGGCGGCCATCCGGGACCTCGGCTACGTGCCCAACCACGCGGCGCGCACGCTGGTGACGCGCCGCACGGGCGCCGTCGCGGTGATCATCGCCGAACCGGAGATCCGGATCTTCTCCGACCCCTTCTTCTCCCGCCAGGTCAGGGGCATCAGCAAGGAGCTGACCGCGAACGACACGCAGCTGGTGCTGCTGCTGGTGGAGGACCGCGGCGACTACGACCGCATCGAGCGGTACCTGGCGGGTGGCCACGTCGACGGCGCGCTCGCCTTCTCCCTGCACACCGACGACCCGCTGCCCGCCATCACCCGCCGCATCGGCATGCCCACGGTCTACGGCGGCCGGCCCGGCTGGACGGGCGGCGCCGGGGAGCACGGTCCGGTGTCGTACGTCGACGCCGACAACCGCGGGGGCGCGCGCGAGGCCGTACGGTACCTGGTGGAGCTGGGGCGGCGGCAGATCGCGCACATCGCCGGGCCGCTGGACCAGACTTCGGCGACCGACCGGCTGGACGGGTACCGGGACGTGCTCCTCGACGCCGACCCGGCACTGATCGCCGAGGGCGACTTCACGGCGGCGGGCGGGGCCCGGGCGATGGCCGAGCTGCTGGAGCGCAGTCCGGGGCTGGACGCGGTGTTCGCCGCGAACGACCTGATGGCCACGGGCGCGCTGGGCGTGCTGCGCGAACGGGGCCGGTCCGTGCCGGGGGACGTGGCGCTGGTCGGTTTCGACGACGCGGAGCTGGTGGCGGAGAGCGCCGAGCCGCCGCTGACGACCGTGCGCCAGGACATCGAGGGCATGGGACGCCTGATGGCGCGCCTGCTGCTGCGGACCCTGGACAAGGACCAGGGCGCTCGCGGAGTTCCCGGCTCGGTGATCACCCCGACCTCGCTGGTCCGGCGCGGCTCGGCCTGAGGGGCGAACTCGCCTTCCTCCCGCGGTGAACGGGGAGATTCCCGACTGTCCGGCGCACCCCTCTTGACGGGGCGCCGGTGTGGGGTGCACGCTCCAGTCGCGCTCTGAGAGCGCTCTCAAGACGCTCGGAAGCACCGCATCCGCCACACCGAGGAGGACCCAGCATGTCCAACCCCCGAGCCGCCCGGAGAACCACGCTCCGTCTCGGCGCCGTTGCCCTGACCGGAGCCCTCCTGGCCGCCTGCGGATCCGGTTCCGACGGCACGTCCGCGGAGGGCGGGGGCGGCCGGGTCACGCTCACCGTCGACCTGTTCGGCGCCTTCGGCTACCAGGAGGCCGGGCTCTACGCCGAGTACGAGCAGCTCCACCCGAACGTCAAGATCAAGCAGACGGACACCGAGGACGAGCAGGACTACTGGAAGTCGCTCCAGACCCGGCTGGCCGGCGGCGGCGGGCTCGCGGACGTGCAGGGCCTCGAGGTGGGCCGCATCGCGTCGGTGACCCAGAAGCAGGCCGACAAGTTCACGGACCTCAAGGAGTACGGGGCGGGCTCGCTCGAGAGCGAGTTCGCCGCCGCCAAGTGGGCGGCCGCGACCACCAAGGACGGCAAGGTGCTCGGCCTCGGCACCGATGTCGGACCCGAGGCCATGTGCTACCGCAGCGACCTGTTCGCGGCGGCGGGCCTGCCCACGGACCGTACGGAACTGGCCGCGAAGTGGGCGACCTGGGACGGCTATCTGGACCTCGGCCGCCAATACCGGGACAAGGCGCCGGCCGGCAGCTCCTGGCTGGACAGCGTCGGCAGCCTGAACGCCGTCATGGTCGGCCAGGCGAAGGAGCGGTACTACGACGCCTCGGGCACGCTGATCTACGAGAACGGCCCCGCGGTGAAGTCCGCCTGGGAGGCCTCGGTCAAGGCCGCGGCGGACGGGCTCAGCGCCAAACTGGACCAGTGGTCGCCGCCGTGGAACCAGGCCTTCGCCTCGGGCTCCTTCGCCACGATGCCCTGCCCCGCCTGGATGCTCGGCTACATCAAGGGGCAGGCGGGCGACGCGGGCAAGGGCAAGTGGGACGTGGCCAAACTGCCGGGAGGGGCGGGGAACTGGGGCGGCTCCTACCTCGCGGTCCCCCGCGCGGCCCAGCACAAGAAGGAGGCGTACGAGCTGGTCAAGTGGCTGACCGCCCCCGAGCAGCAGACCAAGCTCTTCCGCAAGCAGGGCAACTTCCCCTCCGCGGTGAAGGCCATCGGTCAGGTCGCCGACGCCAAGGACCCCTACTTCTCGGACGCGCCGATCGGCCGGATCTTCGGCGACGCCGCCGAGCAGGCGCCGGTCCAGGTGCTGGGGCTCCACGACAAGGACATCGCCGACCAGATAGCCAACGCCCTGAGCGAGGTCGAGCGCAAGGGCACACCGCCCGAGACCGCCTGGTCGAACGCGAAGAAGGCCGTCAAGAACGCCCTGGGCTGAGCCGCCGTGACCGCACCCGCCCCGCCCTCCGCACGACCGCGCCGGGCCCCGGCACCGGCCCTGGCCGCGTACGCCTTCGTCGCCCCCTTCTTCACCCTGTTCGCCGCGTTCGGGCTGTTCCCGCTCCTCTACACGGCGTACGTCTCCGTCTACCGCGTCGAGCTCCAGAACCCCGGGGAGATGGAATGGCGGGGCCTCGGCAACTACACCGCCCTGTTCACCGATCCGTTCTTCTGGACGGCCCTGCGCAACACCTTCACCATCGGCGTCCTGTCCACCGTGCCGCAGTTGCTCGTCGCCCTGGGCCTGGCCCACCTCCTCAACTACAAGTTGCGCGCGCTGACCTTCTTCCGCACCGCGCTGCTGCTGCCGTACGCGACCTCCGTCGCCGCCGCCTCGCTGATCTTCGCCCAGCTCTTCGGGCGGGACTTCGGGCTCGTCAACCAGCTGCTGGGGCTGGTCGGCTTCGACCCGGTGGACTGGCAGAGCGGTACGGCCGCCTCACAGATCGCCGTCTCGACCATCGTGGTGTGGCGGTGGACCGGCTACAACACGCTGATCTACCTGGCGGGCATGCAGTCCATTCCCGGCGAGCTGTACGAAGCGGCCGAGGTGGACGGGGCCTCGAAGTGGCGGCAGTTCCTCCACGTGACCCTGCCCGGACTGCGCCCCACCATCGTCTTCACCGTGGTGGTCTCCACCATCGGCGCCACCCAGCTCTTCGGGGAGCCGCTGCTCTTCGAGGGGTCCATGTCCGGTGGCATCTCGCACCAGTACCAGACCCTCGGCCTGTACATGTACGAGCAGGGCTGGGGCTTCTTCCACCTGGGCCGGGCGGCGGCCATCGCCTGGGTGATGTTCCTGCTGATCGTGGCGCTGGTCGGGGTCAACTCCCTGCTCCTGCGCCGACGTTCCCACAAGGAGGCCGGCCGATGAGCTCCTCCCCGGGCGCCCGGCGCGGTGGCCGGCTCACCTACGCGGTCCTGGTCTGCGCGGTGGTCGTCTCGGCGTTCCCGCTGTACTGGACCCTGGTCGCGGCGAGCCGCTCCAACGCCGATATGGCGCGGCCGATGCCCTCACTGCTGCCCGGTCCGCGACTCCTGGGCAACCTGCAGGCGGTCCTGGACGAGGCGGACATCGGCCGGGCCCTCCTCAACTCGCTGATCGTCTCGAGCGCCATCACGGTCGGTACGGTGCTGTGCTCCACCCTGGCCGGCTTTGCCTTCGCCAAACTGCGGTTCCGGGGACGCGGGGCCCTGCTGAGCGCCGTCGTGGCGTCGATGATGATCCCGCCGCAGCTGGGAGTGATCCCGCTGTTCATGCTGATCGTGAAGCTGCACTGGGTCAATCAGCTCCAGGCCGTCGTCCTGCCCGGGCTGGTCTCCGCCTTCGGCGTGTTCTTCATGCGGCAGTTCCTCGCGCAGTCCCTGCCGGACGAGCTGATCGAGGCGGCCCGGGTCGACGGGGCCTCGTACGCCCGGGTCTTCTGGTCGATCGTGGTGCCGGTGGCCCGGCCGGCCATGGCCGTCCTCGGGCTGCTCACCTTCATGACGGCCTGGAACGACTTCTTCTGGCCGGTGGTCGCACTGTCCTCGCAGGAGCCGACCGTGCAGGTCGCCCTGCGCCAGCTGGGCGGCGGCTACGTCCACGACCAGTCCGTGATCATGGCGGGCACCCTGCTCGGAACGCTGCCCGTGCTGCTGGTCTTCGGCCTGCTGGGCCGGCAGATCGTCGGCGGCATCATGCAGGGCGCGGTCAAGGGCTGAGCGCCCTTCTCCCGCGCAGCGCCGTCTCACCCCACCTTCCCCAGGAGTCCTCCCATGACCACTGTCGACGCGTCTCCCGCCACGGGGGCGGCGCTCCGCTTTCCCCCCGGTTTCCGGTGGGGCACCGCGACGGCCGCCTATCAGATCGAGGGCGCGGCAGCGCTGGACGGGCGCGCCCCCTCGATCTGGGACACCTTCAGCCGCACGCCCGGCAAGGTGCTGGGCGGCGACACCGGTGACACCGCCGCCGACCACTACCACCGGATGGCCGAGGACGTGGCCCTGATGAAGCGGTTCGGTGTGAGCGACTACCGCTTCTCGGTGGCCTGGCCGAGGGTGCAGCCCACCGGCCGGGGTCCCGCCGTACAGCGGGGGCTCGATTTCTACCGGCGGCTGGTGGACGCGCTGCTGGAGGCCGGGATCCGGCCGGTCGCGACCCTCTACCACTGGGACCTGCCGCAGGAACTGGAGGACCTCGGGGGCTGGCCGCACCGCGACACGGCCGAGCGGTTCGCCGAGTACGCCGGGCTCGTCGCGGGCGCGCTCGGGGACCGGGTGGCCAGCTGGACCACCTTCAACGAGCCGTGGTGCGCGGCCTTCCTCGGGTACGCGTCCGGGCTGCACGCCCCGGGCCGGACCGAGCCCGAGGCCGCGCTGCGGGCGGCGCACCATTTCAACCTCGCCCACGGGCTGGGCGTACGGGCGCTGCGCGCGGCGCTGCCCCGGCCGGCGGAGGTGTCGCTGACGCTCAACCTGCACGTGGTGCGGCCGCTCACGGAGTCGGCCGCCGATCTGGAGGCGGCGCGGCGGATCGACGCGGTGGGCAACCGCCTCTTCCTCGATCCGGTGTTCCACGGGCGGCTTCCGCGGGACCTGGTCCGTGACACGGCCGCGCTCACGGACTGGTCGTTCGTCCGGGACGGCGACCTGGCGGCGGCCTGCGAGCCGATCGACTGGCTGGGCCTGAACTACTACTCCCCCACGGTGGTCGCGGCCGCCGGGCCGGGCACGTCCGGCGCCGTCCCCTCGGCGGCGCTGTCGTCGTCGCTGTCGCCGTCGCCGTCGCCGTGGCCGGGGGCCGAAGGGCGCGTACGGTTCCTGCCCGCTCCCGGGCCCCGTACGGCGATGGACTGGCCGGTCGACGCGGGCGGGCTGTACGAACTGCTGACGCGGCTGCGCGACGAACTTCCCGGTGTGCCGCTGCTGGTCACCGAGAACGGCGCGGCCTACGGGGACCACGCCGATCCGCAGGGCGCGGTGCACGATCCGGAGCGGATCGCCTATCTGCGGGGCCATCTGGCCTCCGTGCACCGGGCCATCGGGGACGGGGCGGACGTGCGCGGGTACTTCCTGTGGTCGCTGCTGGACAACTTCGAGTGGACGTACGGCTACAGCCAGCGGTTCGGCATCGTCCACGTCGACTTCGCCACGCAGCGCCGCACGCCCAAGGACAGCGCGCACTGGTACGCGGACGTCATCGCCCGGGGCGGGCTCGCGCCGTGAGGCTCAGCGCAGCAGGTCGGGGTACCGGGCGTCGGCGCGGCCGGATCCGACGGTGAGGTCCAGGGTGCGCGGGGAGCCCGGGTCGGACAGCCCCGCTCCGAGGTCGATACGGCCCCGCCCGGTCCGGGAGGTGACCCGGAAGGCGGTGGCATCGGGGACGGTGAGGTCGAGCCGGCCGTCTCCGATGTCGGCGCTGACCTTCTGCGGCGGGGCGGCGAAGTCGACGGCCGCCCGGCCGGAGCCGATGGCGAGCTCGATCTCGGGCGAGGTCAGTGCCGTGGCGGCCGCCCGGCCGGAGCCCACGCGGGCGCGGATCGCGCCGCGCAGCCCGGTGAGCTGGAGCCGGCCGGAGTCGATCCGGGCGTCGACGGTGCCTCCGAGGCCGCCGATGTCGACGCTTCCGGAGGATGCGGCGACCGTGACCGGGAGGCCGGCGGGCACGCCGACACCGAGCTGGACGGAGCAGGCGAATCCTCCCGTCAGCCAGGAGTCCTCGTGGGGGCAGCGGGGGGTCAGGGTGAGGATGCTGTCCTGCCAGCTTTCCTCGATGACCGGCTGCTTGCGCGACCAGGCGACCTCGGCGCGGTAGCCGACCTCTTGGTCCCCGCGCGGGCGGACCGTGATGTTCGCGCTGCCGCCCGTGATGCGCAGGGCGGTCACCGGATGCCCCGCGCTGCCGCCGTGCAGGGTGGCGGTGCGGGTGACCCCGTGGGCCCCGGCCTGCCAGGCGGCGGGGAGGACGACGAAGACCGCGCCGAGGAGGGCGGCGAGGATCCACAGGAGGCGGCGCTTGGGACGGGGCGGAGGGGCCACGGAGATCCGAGAACGGCGATCCCGCCCCGGCTCGCCCCCGCGGATCGTCACGGGCCGAGGTGCACGTGCCCCGTCCAGTCCCAGGGGTTGACCGGACCGTCCGTGGAGTCGGGCGCCGCGAGTTCCCTCCTCATGCGGCGTAGAGCCTGGTGCAGCGCGAGACCCGGGTCCCGGTCCGTTCTGAGCCGTTGGTAGAAGGCCGTGGGGTCCCAGCAGTTCCCGCCGAAAAAACAACGCTAAGCAGCTGCGGCCCAGTTCAGAGGGTGGATCAGGGCAGCCGCAGCGGATGCCCGCCGAGGGGTGCCCGGAGCGCGGTCCTGGTCACTGGCAGAGAGCGCTGACCCGGTTCTCGTACTCGCGGCGGGCCTTGCGCTGTGCCGGGACTGCCGGTGCGCCCTGGGTGCCGTCGAGGGGCTGGCAGCGGGTGAGGAGCTGGCGGTGGACGGCGGGGACGGCGCTGACGCGCAGGGTGTAGCCCTGACCGCGTCGCACGGTAACCCCGTGGTCGAGCGCGGCCCGCTCGGCGGGCTCCAGTTCGGTGGCGCGGAGGAAGTCGGCGACCTTGCCCGGCATGTCGAGGGTGACCGGCAGCTCCGATGCTGACGCGCCCTCCTCGATGGCGGTGCCGTCGGGCAGGAGGTCGGCGACGGTCGTGCGGATCGCCCCGCGGCTGACGCCGTGTTCCCGGGCGAGGGCGGCAATCGAGCGGCCCTCCAGGTAGGCGGTGCGCACGTCGGCGGTCGTCTCGGCCGGGACGGCGGGGCGGCGTCCGCCCTTGTTGCCCTTGGCCTCGGCGGCCCGCAGCCCGTCGTACGTCAGCTCGCGCTGGAGGTCACGCTGGAGTTCGCCGGCGGCGGCGAGGGTCTGCACCATGAACTTCACCGTGGACAGCAGCTCTCCGGTCCGCGGGTGGCGGGCCGTGAGCTCCATCGCGGAGAACGCGCCGTCGTGGATACGCAGCCCTACTTGGTCGCGGTGCAGGACGTCGAGCACGTCGAGGATATGCCCGGTGCCGCGCACCAGGCGGAACATCTCGGAGATGTGCACGGTGTCGCCCGGCCGCGCGTACGTCAGCAGCTCGCGGAACTTCGGGCGCTGGAGCGGGTGGAGGCGGCTGGAGGTGCCGCCGTCCTCCTCGAAGACGACCGGATCCTCGATCCCGGCCTCGGCCAGGACGAGATCCTGCCGGGCGGTCGACTGCTGGTCGGTCGAGACCCGCTTGTAGACCAGGTTCGCCACCGAGGGCCCCTTCCGTGCGGAGGATCGGACCCTACCTGTCGTCAAACCCTGTCAGCAATCACCATCGGATCCGATTGGATTCGATCCGCCGTGAACCCCCGGATTGCACGGGTTCATTGGACGCGTCTGGCGCCTGTCGTCAAACGATCGTTTACCGACAGGCGCCAGACGCTCCCTTCAATGAATCAACATCGATCTCACCTCCGGGCCTCAGACGTGGAGCTCCTGCGGAAAGCCGGTCCAGCGAAGCTCGGCGGGGAGGTGGCCTGAGTCGTTGAAGAGGAGGATCGACGGGGGGCGGCCGGGCGCATAGCGGATGACAGTCAGTGCCGCGTTGGCGTGGTTGATGCCCATCCAACGCCACTTCGGCGCGTCGAGGGCGGCTCGGACGAGCCAGCCGACGAGGAAGTTGTGGGTGACGACAAGTTCGTGGCGTGGTTCGTCGCCGACGACGGGCCCAGTGAAGTCCGCGAGCGCCGCCGCCGCGAGGGCGGGTCCCTGCTCGCGTTGCTCAGCCGGGAACTGGTCTAGGAACCCGAGCATGGCGTCAGCCGCCTCGGTCGGCAGCTCCTCGCGCGCCGGGAGGTAGGGAATGTAGTCGCCGGCTGCATCGGAGCACCGACGGTGGACGCCGTCGAGCTGTTCACCGACCAGCTGGGCGGTCTGTTCAGCACGGGCGAGCGGCCCGTGGTGGATCGCCGCCAGCGGGACGCCACGGAGCCGCTCCCCGAGCAGGGCGGCCTGGCGGCGGCCTGCCTCCGTCAGTTCACTTTCGTCCGACGATGCCTCGCCGTGGCGGGTGAGATAGAGGTAGCGGGCGGCCGTACCGGTCATGGGCGGGTCCTTCAGGAAAGTCGATCTTGCGGACTAATGGAGGGACGCCGACCACCCAGGGCCGGTTCCACGAAGGGGTGGGGTGTGTACCGCCCTTCCCCGTGGGGTGGCGCCGGGACCGATCGTCGCTCTACAGCCCGGCTGCGGGCTCGTCCGTACCAACGGTCCGCAGCGGCCGGTGTCCCTGCTCGTCGAGCTGGGCCAGTTCGTGTTCGTAGTCGACGGTGATGGAGCCGTAGTAGTTCACCACCGAGCTGCGAGCCGGGGAGATGTGCGCCAGGACCTCGGCGTCCACCTCGCGGCCGGCCCCGCGCAGCTCGCCGACTGCCAGGCCCATGTACTCGGTGTGCCAGCAGACCACCGCGTTCGTCACCACCGTCAGGCACCACGCCTGCTCGTTCTGCTGCTCGGGCTGACGGCGGGTGATCTTGCCCTCGCGGGCGTAGTGGAGCTGGCGGCGCAGGGCATGCAGGGACTCGCCCTTGTTCAGCTGCCGGGCGATCTTGCGCCGGTAGCCCTCGTCCGACAGGTACTTCGCCGCGTAGATCGTGCGCCGAATCGCGCCGTACTCCTTGAGCGCGCCGCGAGGGCGTTCTGCCGGGAGGACGCGGAGAGCTTGCCGACGATCAGGGAGGCGGTGGCGTGCCCGTACTTCAGCGATCCGGCCAGGCGGAGCAGGTCGTCCCAGTGGTCGGCGATCAGGTCGAGGTTGGCCTTCTTCGTCAGGAGCGGTCCTGCCTTCGGGAACCGCTCCTCGTAGTCGTTCTTGGCGCCCATCCGGTACAGGGTGATCTTGCCCAGGTCGCGGATGCGGGGCGAGAGCTGCTTACCGACCAGGTCGAACAGGCCGAAGTTGACCAGGGTGACACCGTGCGTGTCCGTGGCGTGCTCGGTGATCGGCAGGTCGGTGGCGTTGCCGAGGATCTCGTCCAGCACGTAGTGCGCCTCGCGGTGCGTGGCCACGATGACCTTCGTGCCGAATGTGGAGTGCTGGTCGGAGACGTGGGTGTACGTGGAGATTCCCTCGGAGACGAAGTACTTGTTCAGGTGCCGAGCGGTGATCGACTTGCCCCGGGTGGGAAAGCGCTGGCCGTCGGAGGAGGACAGGGTGCCGGAGCCGAACATCGCGGTCACCGGCAGCTTGTGGTGGTAGTTGACCAGGCAGATGTTCGCCTCGCGGAGCGTCTCCTCACGGATGTACCACTCCGCGGTCCACGCCAGCACGTCGTAGGGGATGCCGCAGGACGCGGCCATGCCGTGCAGCCCGAGGTTCGTGGAGAGCCCGATCAGGCAGGCGATCAGATTCCTTTTGAGCTGCGGCGAACGGGTCTGCTTGCCGCCGGCGTGAACGAAGCAGTCCAGGAAGCCGGTGTGCCGGTCCATCTCCACCAGCAGGGAGGCGATCGGCACGTTCGGCAGCATCCGCTCCAGCTCGGCGTGCAGTTCCTCGGCCTCGGACGGGATGTCCTCTGCCGTCAGCGGCGAGATGACCAGCTCCCCGGCGTCGTTCAGCCTGACCGGCCCGTCGCCGCGCCCCAGGACTTCCTCCAGGTCGGTCAGGGCCTCGTCGAGTTCGTCCATCACCAGCGGTAGGGCCTGTGAGGCGTCGGGGCTCTTGCCGACCAGGCGGCAGAACTCCGTGCGGTGCGTCTCCCACTGGGC
The DNA here is from genome assembly GCF_003287935.1 of Streptomyces sp. ICC1. Lineage (GTDB taxonomy): Bacteria > Actinomycetota > Actinomycetes > Streptomycetales > Streptomycetaceae > Streptomyces > Streptomyces tritrimontium. The sequence continues at coordinate 7,516,903 of NZ_CP030287.1, read as the reverse complement.
GGGCTTGAACAGGTAGGCGGCCGGGTTGTCGTAACGGCGCGAGCCCGGCACGAACACATCCCCGCTGCGCAGGCCGTCGCGCAGCGCGAGCAGCGTGCACAGCTCCCAGTAGTGCCGGTACGCGGTCGCATCCCCCTTGGCGGCCTCGTCCAGGTAGCCCTGCCAGCGGGCCGGCACGAACAGCGTCGGTGCGTTGTCGGGGACGTTGCGGGCACCGATGGCGTTCAGTTCCCGCAGGATCGTGAGCGCCTCGATCAGCGGCTGCGCGTCGGTGCCGCCGGCGAATCGCACCGCCTCCAGTACCTTCGGCGCGAACTGCCGGATGTAGGTGTAGGAGCCTTCCAGCAGCGCCAGGTGCCCGTGGTCCTTCGGCAGCCGCACTGTGGCCGCGGCGTGCGCGGCCCGCAGCCGGGACATGCCGATCTTCCCGCGCAGCAGCGTTCCCACCGCCTCGTCCGGGATACCGGCATCGGCCAGCACGGGCAGGATCTCCTCCAAAAGGGCGAGCCGGTCCTCCGACAACTTGGCCCGCTCGGCAAGTACCTCACGCAGCTTGATCCGCGCGCGGGACTCCGAGCCCGACAAGGTCTGGTCGAAGAGCTGGACGACGGAGTCCAGGACGTCGACCGAGGACTGCGCGAGCAGTGTCAGCAGGATCGGATGGCGCCGGTTGGGCTCGCGCCGAACCAGGGCCTGCGCGGTCAGCCGGCGCCCGATCTGGGCCAAGTAGCGCCGACGTTCGGCGGGCAGCGACGACATGTCGACGGTGTCCGCGCCAAGTCCCCGCAGGAACCTCAGCTTCTCGACCTCGCCGCCCACACTCGTCGGCGACGCCTGCACCGGCCCGGTCACCAGCCAGTGCAGCCGCGAGGACCGCAGCTTCGCATCGAAGACCAGCAGCCCGTCCAGAGCCGGCGCCCGCTCCGGGCCCAACAGGTGAGCCACGCGCGCGTAGGTCTCCCGCTCGGCGGCCTCGCGGGCGGAGGCGACCTTCTCCAGCAGCGAGACGACACCCGGCCGGATCACCTTCGCTGAACGCAGGTACTCGCAGCCCAGCCGGAACAGGAGACTCGGGGCGTCGTGTTCCATCGCGCGGGCCAGCAGGAACTCGTCCAGCTCCTTGAGCTCGATGATCTTCGCCGACTTCCACCCTAGATACTCGGCGATCTCCCGCAGATGGTCGGTACGAGTCTGCTCCCGCTCCCCGTAGCCCGCCAGATCTGTCACGGCGAGCCCGAGCTGGCGGGCCAGGCGGCCGACCGCCGCGGGTGGTGCGGCGGGCACAGCATCGGGGACGAAGCCCAGCCAGGGCAGGGCAGACAGTTGCACAGCGGCGCCGAGCACGTTCTGGGCCCGGCGGAACTTCCGCAGGAACGCCTCGTCGGCCGGGGTGAGGGTGAAGTGCCGGATCAGCTCGTCCTTGCCGATCGTCGGGAAAGACCGCAGGGCCTCCAGCTCCTCATCACTGAAAACCCGCGTCGCCATCCGACCGCCCTCCAGTCTCCGTCACCCGGTCAGCCCAACGAGCCACCCTGCACACGGCAACGGGCCGCTGCTCCGCCTTCTCCGAGATCACGCCAGATCAGGGGAGCCCCACGGGCTTAGCGTTGCTTTTTCGGCGGGAACTGCTGGGACCCCGCCGTCGCCGTCCGTGTGGCCACGCGGTCGTCCAGCTCGTGCCGGGCCGCGATGACGTGGCGGAAGCCGGCCAGGTGCACAGCGGCTGCCAGGTGGAGGGCCTCGTCGGGATGCCGGTCGTGGGCGTCCGCTCCATGACAGGCCGACAGGTAGGCGAGCTCGCCGCCGCCGATGCGCAGGGCGGCGAGGTCGGCGAGGGTGACGGGGCCGTCGAAGGCGCTGAGCGCTGTGTCCGTGGGGGCGGTCAGGCCTCGCGCTCCGTGCCCGGCGAAATGGAACCAGGCGTACGTGCCGAGCCCGGACAGCAGGCTGCCGCGGGTGGCCTCGGAGCCGGCCAGCGTGGTCACGGTCACGGGCGCGGCCTCGGTCACCGCCGCGATCTCCTCCCGTACGCCGCGCAGGACGTCCGTACGGTCGAAGGGGGTCGGGACCGACACCGCGAGCAGTGCTGCGGCCCGGCCGTTCGGTACCGCGGGGCGCGCGGATTCGGCCAGGATGCGCAGGGTCGGCGCCTCCGAGGAGACGACGCGGTCGATGACGGCCCGGCCGGAGCCGTCGTGGTGGCCGGTGGCAAAGAGCGGGAACGTGCTGAGGGGGCCCGTGGCACACCACTGGACCCGCGGCCAGGGCAGGCCCTCTTTCGGCGGGGCCCGATGGCCCAGCGCTTCCAGGGCCGGCCCGGTGATGGCGTCCCAGCCCCAGGCGAGGAGTTCGCCGATCTCCTCGATCGCCGTTTCGAAGGCGACGAGCTTCGAGCGCTCCGGGGGGGGCGCCCGGCACGGGCCGCGGCGGCCAGGGCACGTTGCGCGGACCGTGCTTCCGCGGCGGCCTCGGCGTAGCGGGCGCGCTGGCGGGCGGCAAGATCCTCGTCGAAGTCCAGGCCCAGGGCCGCGATCCGGAGGGGTGAGGCGGCCGGGTCCGCGTCAGCGGCCGGCCGGAGCAGGATGGCGTCGCAGCGCGTCCTTGCGGCATTGACGACGACCACGGACCCGCACGCCGTCGAGGCGGCCAGGTCTTGCGGAGTCGGCGGCCCGAGGAATCCCCCGAAGCCGTCGAGCCGGCGGATGTCCGCGAGGAGCCGTCGGTGCCGCTCGTTGACCCGCGCCAGCCGGGCACCCCGGTCAGGGACCGGACCGCCATGGGTGAGTGCTCCGGCCTCGGCACGCAGGGCGCGGTAGCGGGCGGCCAGCTCCGGGTCGGCATCGTCGAGCCGTTCCAGTTCGAAGCCGGAGTCGGTGAGCTGGCTCCAGAGCAGACCGCGGCCCTGCTCCAGGAGCGCCGCCGCCTGCTCCGGATCGTTCATTTCCAGGGCCCACGCGGCGGCGGTGGAGGCGAACCCCGCCCACTCCCCCACCAGAGCCAGCCGGTCGTCGACGCTCAGCCCCTGCCAGCCCACGGCCGCCAGCAGCTGGAAGGCGTACCGGGCCCCCTCCACCCCGGCCGCGGGGTCGGCCGCGCCTTTGAGCACGGCCCACTTCCGCGCCGCGTCCCCACGGGGCCGGACCAGCGATGCCCCCTCGCGACGTGCTTCGTCGTAGGCGGCGATCGCCTCGGCCAGCGGGTGGGGATCGAGCGTGGCCCCGAACTGCATCAGGAGCGTGTCGCCCAGCCTGCCCAGGTAGGTGACGCGGTGGGCGTGGCCCGGCTGCGTGCCGTCTGCGGCGGCTCTGGCCTCCGACACGGCGGCGGCGAGATCGGCCGGATCTCCGCCGCGCAGGAACCGGTGGTACAGCACCTTGCTGAGGCCGGCGTGCCGGCGCCCCCATTCGACATGCCCGTGCGGGGTCCATCCGACGGCGCGCCGGGCGAAGGTGACCGCCTCTTCCAACAGCTCGGGAGTGCCTTCCTGCCCGTACAGGTCATCAAGTGCGCCCGCGAGGTTGTCCCACCTGGTTGCGGCATGGTGGTCAGTGGGCGGGGTCAGCTCCACGCAGTGCCGCAAGTGGCCTACCGCGACCTCCAGTTCGGCGAGTACGCCGGTGCGCCTGAAGAGGCCCATGCGCGCCGCCGACAGGTTGGCCAGCACCGAGGGGAGGGCTTCCCCGTCACCTGGTACCAGCCCCAGGGCCCGATCCAGGACTTCGGCGGCCGTCCGCAGGTCCGCAAGGTCATGGCTGTGGTCGTGGCGCCGGAGCAAGGCGATCCCCAGGCGGTTGAGCCGGATCACTTCGTGCATCGCCGGCACACCGGGCACTTCGGCGGCCTCCAGGAGGCGGACGGCCTCGTGGATGTCGGCCGGGTCCCCCCGTTGCTCGAACCGCAGGCGAAGGAGCATGCCGAGGGTGCCCGCGGCACTCGCGGTGGCGTCGGGGTCCGCGGCCTCCAGCCCCAGTCGGGCCCAGCGCAGGGCTTCGTCCAAGTGCGCGGGGTTGCCGGTGTCTTCGGCGCTCCTGCTGTAGGCCTCGGCCACGAGCCCGTGGAGTGCGGTGTAGGAGGGGTGGGTGGGCGGCGTACTCTCCACAGCCTCTGCCGCGAGTCGTACCGCCGTGGTGAGGAGCAGGGGGAAGCGCTGCTCACCGTGGGAGTGCAACAGCGCTGTCACCCGCCGTAGCCGGATGATCAGCGGGTCCGTGTCCGGACCGGGTTCCGGCCGGGCGCTCTGCTCGGTGAGGAAGCGCCGCAGGTTCCTCCGGATCGTGGGGTCGTCCGGCTGCGTGGCGGCTGCGGCGGCCACGAGCGCTGTCGCCTCCTCGAGGTCGCCCGGGTGACCGCCGCTGTCGGCACGGGCCCGCAGGACCACTCCCAGATTGGAGACCAGGCCCGCGTGATCCGGGTGCTCCGCCGGCAGGAGCGGCAGCGCGTCGCGCAGCCGGTCCACGGCCTCGTCGAGGTGTCCCTGGTCGTCGGCCTCGCCGACGATGAAGCGCTCGTAGAGCAGCCCCGCGAAAATGCTCAGGTGGATGGGGTGGCGAGGATCGCCCAGGTCGGCGGTGCGGATGAGGGTGCGCCCCTCGGCGACGGCCCGGTCCATGTCCTCGAGCCGCTCGCACACCTCAGGGACGATCTCGAGGGTGCGCCAGATCTTCTCGGTGACCGCCCGGCGGCGCGGACCGGCGGGATGCAGGCTCGCCGCTTGCGCGAAGCAGCCCAGGGAGCGCCACAACGCGTCCGGTTCGCGCCGGGCCAGCGCCAGTCCGTGCAGGGAGGCACCGAGGTTGTCCAGAGGGGAGGCCTTGTCGTCCGGGCGGGCCAGACGGACGGCGTGCTCGTGGGCCGTGACGGACGCCAGCAGGTGGTCCACGTCGTGCGTGACCTGGTAGAGCCCGTAGAGCGCGGTGCCTAGTGCTGTGACCGGGAAGGTTCGCCGGGTTGCTCGTGGTGCTGGTTGGAAAGGAGTTCTCCAATCAGCGTGGGGAGGCGGGATGGCGCAACCGGTCCGGGTTCGCGGGCTGACCGAGCAGGAGGGAGCTCCCCGGCCAGCTCGCGCACGGCCGCCACGGTGCCCGGGGCCAGGTGTTCGGCGACGTACCGCTCGCCCACCGCGTCGCCGGCGAAGGTCTCGACGAAGGAGACGGCCCGGATGCGGCGCGGCCCCGGCTCGGGGAACCCGCTGAGCAGCTGCCCGTCGAAGGCCAAGGCGTCGGCGAACCCCCCGCCCGGCCCGCAGGGGCCGGCTCCGGGGGGCCCTTCGCGCAGCCGCCCGGGGCGCCGGCCCCCGGCGCCCCCCGGCCTCAGCGCACGGAAGCCCTGAGATGGTCGGCGGCCTCGCGCGCCGCGTCGACGGCTCCGGCGCGCGCGGCCTCGCGGTCGGTGTCGGCACGGGTGTAGGTGACGCGGACGACCATGTTGCTGAGCCGGAAGCAGACCTGCGCCGCGGCGGGGCGTTCGGGGTTCTCCGTCCGCGAGCGGACGAACGCCTCGTCGCCGATGGCCGTGACGTCCTCGGGGGAGGTCTTCTCCCAGCCCAGGGTCTTCCCGCGCTCCTCGCGGAGATCCTCTGCGGCGAGGTCCTCGGTGAGGACGGAGGACTGCAGGAAGATCCCTGCCCGGGTCGGGCTCTCCTCGCGCGGGGCGGACCAGCTGCACGAGCCCCGGCCCTCGCGGCCGCCGTAGGACGTGGGCACCAGCCGGTGGACGGTCTCCGGCGTCACCAGCTCGCAGTGGTGGGGCTCGGCGCCGAAGTCGCCCGGGTGGGTGCGCTGCCAGTGCTTCCACGCCGCGAGGGACAGGCCGGCGACGATGAGCATGGAGATCGCGACGAACGCGATCAGCGCACGCCGTTCACGGGCGGTGCGGCGGGGCACGGGTCTGCCGGGCGGTGTGGTCACCGCGGCAGCATAGGGGCCGGGCCCACGGACCGCACAAACGTTTCCGCGGACCGGCCGGCGCCGACCCGCGCATACCCGCGCCGACCCGCCACCGGCCCACGGCCGGGCCGCGGCCGGTCCGGTGGCACACTGGCCGCTGATCCGCCGAAGGGGAGTACGTCGTTGTCCATGTTCAGCAACCTGCGCCGGGCCGTGCGCCGCGGCTACCGGCGCACCGTCGACCTCAGCCACCCGGCGCGCTCTCCGCTCGGCAGCGCCGTCGTCAACTGCATCGTCTACCGGAACGGCGTGCGCCAGGACGGCTGCGCCGACGCCGCCGAGGCGCTGCGCCTGGTCCGCAAGACGGGCGACGGCTTCGTCTGGATCGGCCTCCACGAGCCCTCGCAGACCGAGCTCGCCGGACTCGCCGAGCTGTTCGGCCTGCATCCGCTCGCCGTCGAGGACGCGGTCCACGCGCACCAGCGGCCCAAGATCGAGCGCTACGACGAGACCCTCTTCGCGGTGCTCAAGACCGTGCGCTACGTGGAGCACGAGGAGCTGACCGCCACCAGCGATGTCGTCGAGGGCGGCGAGCTCATGGCCTTCGCCGGCGCCGACTTCGTCATCACCATCCGGCACGGGGGCCGCGGCACCCTCGGATCGGTCCGCGAGGAGCTGGAAGCCACCCCCGACCACCTCGCCAAGGGGCCGGTCGCCGTCCTGCACGCGATCGCCGACCACGTGGTCGACGAGTACGTGGCCGTCACGGACGCCGTGCAGAACGACATAGACGCCGTCGAGACCATGGTGTTCAGCGAGCACGGCGGGCGCGGCGACGCGGGCCGGATCTACCAGCTCAAGCGCGAACTGCTGGAACTGCGGCGGGCGGTGGCCCCGCTGAGCCGGCCGCTCCAGCAGCTGAGCACGCTGCCGATACCGGTCATCCCGCCGGAGATGCGCACCTACTTCCGCGACGTCGCCGACCACCTCACCCGCGCCACCGACCAGATCGGCGCGTACGACGCCCTCCTCGACTCCATCCTCCAGGCCCATCTCGCGCAGGTGACCGTCGCCCAGAACGAGGACATGCGCAAGATCACCGCATGGGCGGCCATCGTCGCCGTCCCGACGATGGTCTGCGGGGTGTACGGCATGAACTTCGACAACATGCCGGAACTGCACTGGACTTACGGGTACCCCTTCGTCATCGGCGTGATGGCCGTCGCCTGCTTCGTGATCCACCGGGGATTCCGGCGCAACGGCTGGCTCTGAGCGCGAGCCGCCCCGCCGATGCCGGGTAGGGTCCCGCTATTGGCGCGCGATGACGACGAACGGGCAGGTCAGGCATGGGGCAGGGGACCACGGGCGGGGTGGCGGGGGAGCTGGTCGGGGACCGGATACGGCTCGAACCGCTGGAGCTCCGCCACCACGACGGGCTCTGCGAGGCGGTCCGCGACGGCAGTCTGTGGGAGCTCGCGGTGACGACCGTCCCGCACCCGGACGACGTACGGGGCTTCATCGAGGACGCGGTCGCGGCGCGCGGGGAGGGCACGCAGATCCCGTACGCGACGGTGGAGGCGGCGACGGGGCGGGTCCTCGGCTCGACCCGGCTGATGGTGATCAACACCGCGAACCGGCGCCTCGAGATCGGCTGGACCTTCCTCGCGGAGTCCTGGCAGCGCAGCGGCGCGAACACGGAGGCGAAGCTGCTGATGCTGACGCACGCCTTCGAGTCGATGGGGATGAACCGCGTCGAGCTGCTGACGGACGTGCGCAACGCGAAGTCGCGGGCCGCGATCACCCGGCTCGGTGCCACCCACGAGGGCGTACTGCGCCACCACATGGTCATGCGGGACGGCTGGATCCGGGACACGGCGGTGTACAGCATCACCCGCCCGGAGTGGCCCGAGGCGAAGCGGGGCCTGGAGGCCCGCCTGGAAGCGGGCCGCACCACCGGCGCCGGCACGACCGGGATCGGCACCACCGGCACGGGCACCGGCGCCGGGCGCACCGTCACCGCCTGACCCGGGCCTTCGGGAGGCGGGCCGCTCCGGGCGGGACCGCGGACTACCGCCGCGCCCGGGCCAGGAAGTGCGTGGCGGCGTCCTCGTACGCGGCCAGGTGCCAGCCCGCCGCTTCGAGGGCCGGGCGGAGGTTCGGCTCGGCCAGGGGGTCTTCGGGGCTCACCGCGCGGCCGTGCCGGGCCGCGCGTTCGGCGCGGCCGGACGGGTGGAAGAGCAGGAGCTCCCCGCCGGGCGCGGTGACCCGGGCCCATTCGCGCAGGGCTCCGTCCGGACGCGGCAGGTGGTCCAGGAGACCGGCGGCGAAGATCCCGTGGACGGCCCCGGCGGCGAGCGGGAGCCGTCCGCAGTCGGCGAGCAGCAGCCGGGCCGGGCCGCCCCGGCCCGCGCGGGCGGCGGCCGTGAGCATGGCGTGCGTGAGGTCGACGCCGATGACGGTGCCGGACGGCCCGACCAGTTCGCGCAGCGCGGGCAGGGCGCGGCCGCTGCCGCAGCCCAGGTCGAGCGCGCGCTGCCCGGGGCGCAGCCGCATCCGGGCGACCGCGGCCTCGTACGCGGGGGTCTGGTAGGCGAACCGCTCCTCCCAGGCGGCCGCCCTGGGCGTGAAGAAGGCACGGGTGGCGGTGGTTTCGGCGCGCCCGGCGACCAGCTCGGCGAAGCGGCGCAGCACCTCGCAGCCGGCCTCGTCCGGGTCGGGCAGCCCCCACGCGCTGGCGCCCACGCGGAATCCGTGCGGCGCGCCGGCGCCGCCGAGCAGCGGGTCGGCGCCGCCGAGCAGCGGGTCGGCGGCCCCGGACCCGCCGCGGTCGGGGCCCGCGGCCCGCGCGAGGAGCCGGGCTCCGTCGCCGAGCGCGAGGACGGGGACTTCGGCGGCGAGCGCCGGGCCGATGAGGGGGAGGGCCGCGGGAGTCGCGGTCGGGGCGAGGATCAGTGCGTCGATGCCGGCGAGGGTGGCCGGGAGCGGGTCGTCGGCGGCGGTCCGCCAGGGGCCCGCGCGCCGAACACCGCTGGTCGCCGCGCGGGAGCTCCCCCCCCCCACTCCGCGGACGGTCCGGCGAGAGAGCCGCACGCACCGGGCCGGACTCCGCGGGGTGCGCCCGGTCAACCAAGGCGCCGTCGCCCCCGGGACTGGTCCCCGGTACGGAATCGAGCCCTCCGACGGGTGTCCGTGCTGGTCAAAGCTCCAAGGCCCGCTGTCCCGCGGCCCTCGCGCAAGCAGTCGGTTCCGAGGTCTTGAGGTGGCGAGAGATCTGGTAGTAAAGTTTCCTAACGAAGTCGCCCGAGCATCAACTGCCTTATGGAGGCCTTGTGTTCACCCCCCACCGCAAGCGACTGGCCATCAGTGCCCTGCTCGGCACTGCCCTTCTCGCGGCGCCCGTCACCGCCCACGCGACCACGGCTCCCGACGCGGCCCCCACCGCGCGGGTGTCGGCGGCCGCCGCCGTCGGACTCGACGATCCGGTGAAGAAGGACATCGCCATGCAGATCGTCTCCAGCGCCGAGAACTCCTCGCTGAACTGGAAGGCGCAGTACAAGTACATCGAGGACATAGACGACGGCCGCGGCTACACGGCCGGCATCATCGGCTTCTGTTCCGGCACCCACGACATGCTCGAACTCGTCGAGTACTACACGAAGGTCAAGCCCGGCAACGTGCTCGCCAAGTACCTCCCGGCCCTCAGGAGGGTCGACGGCAGCGACTCGCATTCCGGCCTCGACCCCAACTTCACCAAGGACTGGGTCAAGGCGGCCTCCGACGCCGACTTCAAGAAGGCCCAGGACCACGAGCGCGACCGCGTCTACTTCAACCCGTCCGTGAACCAGGGCAAGTCCGACGGGGTCGGCGTGCTCGGCCAGTTCATCTACTACGACGCCATCGTCATGCACGGCGACGGCACCGACTCCACCAGCTTCCGCAACATCCGCAAGCGCGCCCTCTCCAAGGCCAAGCCCCCGGCCCAGGGCGGCAACGAGACCACGTGGCTCAACGCCTTCCTCGACGCCCGCGTCTGGGCGATGAAGCAGGAGGAGGCGCACAGCGACACCAGCCGCGTGGACACCGCGCAGCGCGTGTGGGTCAAGAAGGGCAACCTGAACCTCAACACCCCGCTCGACTGGAAGGTCTACGGGGACCCGTTCCACATCGGCTGACCGGTCCCGCGTGACGAGCGACGGCGGCCCGGGGGCGCGCTCCTCCCCGACCCGGGCCGTCGTTGCGAGAAATTCACCGGCCGAATTGTCACATTCGGTGACCGAAGCGGACCGGTGGGTCTCAAGTTGCGCCCGGTACTGATGTGTTTAGGACGCGGAGAGATGAAAAGTAACCATTCTGGTCCCTCGCCAACTGGCTTGACCAGGCCGTAAGCGGGGCATAAGTTCTGCCCCGGCCGGGTCCATCTGGACGGGCCGACGAACCGTCCTCTGGGGGGACTCATGCACTACTACACCGACGTTCTGAAGAAGTACGTCGACTTCTCCGGCCGCGCGCGCCGCCAGGAGTTCTGGATGTTCTTCCTCTTCAACCTGGCCGCGCTGATCGTCGTCGCCATCCTCGACGCGGTCATCGGCACGTCGCCGCTGCTCTACTCGCTCTACGCGCTGGCGACCTTCCTGCCGAACCTCGGACTCGCCGTCCGCCGCCTGCACGACCAGGGCAAGTCCGGCTGGTGGGTCCTCGTCGGCCTCATTCCGCTCGTCGGCTTCATCTGGGCGATCGTCCTGATGGCCACCGAGGGCCAGCCGAACCCGAACCAGTACGGCCCGAGCCCCAAGGCCGTCCACGCCTGAGCAGGTTCGTAACCCGTAGTGCCTGAGCGTCGCCACTGGCTGGAAACAGTCGGTGGCGACGTTTTCGGCGTTTGGGCGGTCCCCCCGCCCCGACGCCGGGCACCGTGCGTGACGTGCGTCTCGCACGCGCTTGCGCCGGGGGCTGTCCAGACCGGCCCGTTCACGAGATATCTTGATGTCGAGCAATGTTGCAGACGAGAGACGCAGACTGTGGAGCGGAGCATCCGGTGACTGACTCGACCATCATCTACACGCACACTGACGAGGCCCCGGCCCTCGCGACGTATTCCTTCCTGCCTGTGATCCAGGCGTACGCGTCGACGGCCGGTGTGAATGTCGAGACCCGTGACATCTCCCTGGCAGGCCGGATCATCGCCAGCTTCCCCGAGTACCTGGAAGAGGGCCAGCGGATCGCGGACGCCCTCGCCGAGCTCGGTGAACTGGCGAAGACCCCCGAGGCCAACATCATCAAGCTGCCGAACGTCTCGGCCTCGATCCCGCAGCTGAAGGCCGCGGTCGCCGAGCTCCAGGGCCAGGGCTACGCGCTCCCGGACTACCCGGACGACCCGAAGAGCGACGAGGAGCGCGAGAACCGCGCCCGCTACGACAAGATCAAGGGCAGCGCCGTCAACCCGGTCCTGCGCGAGGGCAACTCCGACCGCCGCGCCCCCGCCTCGGTCAAGAACTACGCCAAGGCGCACCCGCACCGCATGGGCGCCTGGGTCCCCGAGTCGAAGACGAACGTCGCCACCATGGGCGCCGACGACTTCCGCTCCACCGAGAAGTCCGTCGTGATCGCCGAGGCCGGCACGCTGCGCATCGAGCACGTCGACGCCGACGGCGCCGTCACGGTGCTGCGCGACTCCGTACCGGTCCTCGCCGGCGAGGTGGTGGACGCGTCCGTCCTGCACGTCGACGCGCTGCGCACCTTCCTGAACGACCAGATCGAGCGTGCCAAGGCCGAGGGCGTCCTGTTCTCCGTGCACCTCAAGGCCACGATGATGAAGGTCTCCGACCCGATCGTCTTCGGCCACGTGGTCCGAGCCTTCTTCCCGAAGACCTTCGCCCGCTACGGCGAGACCCTGGCCGCCGCCGGCCTGTCCCCGAACGACGGCCTCGGCACCATCCTGAACGGCCTGGGCGCGCTGCCCGACGCCGACGCGATCAAGGCCTCCTTCGACGCCGAGATCGCCGAGGGCCCGGCCCTCGCGATGGTCGACTCGGACAAGGGCATCACCAACCTGCACGTCCCGTCCGACGTCATCGTCGACGCCTCGATGCCGGCCATGATCCGCACCTCCGGCCACATGTGGGGCCCGGACGGCGCCGAGGCCGACACCCTCGCCGTCCTCCCGGACAGCAGCTACGCCGGCGTCTACCAGGCCGTCATCGACGACTGCCGCAAGCACGGCGCGTACGACCCGTCCACGATGGGCTCGGTGCCGAACGTCGGCCTCATGGCCCAGAAGGCCGAGGAGTACGGCAGCCACGACAAGACCTTCGAGCTGGCCGCCGCCGGCACCGTCCGCGTCGTCGACGCCTCGGGCGCCACGGTCCTGGAGCAGGAGGTCGCCGCCGGCGACATCTTCCGCGCCTGCCAGACCAAGGACGCGCCGATCCAGGACTGGGTCAAGCTCGCCGTCACCCGCGCCCGCGCCACCGGCGTCCCGGCCGTCTTCTGGCTCGACGCGGGCCGCGCGCACGACGCGCAGCTGATCACCAAGGTCAAGACGTACCTCGCCGAGCACGACACCGAGGGTCTGACCATCAAGATCCTGTCCCCGGTCGAGGCCACCGCGTACTCCCTGGAGCGCATCCGCCGCGGCGAGGACACCATCTCGGTGACCGGCAACGTGCTGCGCGACTACCTGACCGACCTCTTCCCGATCCTGGAGCTGGGCACCAGTGCCAAGATGCTCTCGGTCGTCCCGCTGATGAACGGCGGCGGCCTCTTCGAGACCGGCGCCGGCGGCTCCGCCCCGAAGCACGTGCAGCAGCTCGTCAAGGAGAACTACCTGCGCTGGGACTCGCTCGGCGAGTTCCTCGCGCTGGCCGTCTCCTTCGAGCACCTCGCCACCACCACCGGCAACGCCCGCGCCCAGGTCCTCGCGGACACGCTGGACCGTGCGACCGGCAGCTTCCTCGGCGAGGACAAGTCGCCGAGCCGCAAGCTCGGCGGCATCGACAACCGCGGCAGCCACTTCTACCTCGCCCTGTACTGGGCGCAGGAGCTGTCGCGCCAGACGGACGACCCGAAGCTGGCCGCCGCGTTCGACCCGCTGGCCAAGACGCTGGCCGAGTCCGAGGAGAAGATCGTCGGCGAGCTCATCGCCGTCCAGGGCTCCCCGGCCGACATCGGCGGCTACTACCAGCCCGACGCCGCCAAGGCCGCGGCGATCATGCGGCCGTCCGCGACGCTGAACCAGGCGCTCGCGATCCTCGGCTGACACCGCCGGAAGGCTCCACCGCTCGAACGGGTCCGCCCCGGCCGGCAGTCGCCGGCCGGGGCGGACCCGTTCACGCATGTGGACCGGGAAACCCTGTTGTGGACGGGGCCCGCCGGAGGCTAGTAAGTCCCCATGATCCAGGGAGAACTGGCCGGGCTGCGCGCCCGGCACGCGGATGACGTGGCCGTGCTCCACGCCGAGCTGTACGAGGACGTCCTGACGCGTTCGCGCGGCGACACCCGGCCGTGGCGGCCGGTGGGCGCGGCGAGCGGGCACTCGCCGTACGAGCCGCGCGAGCCCTCCGACGACGTCGCCGTCTTCTCCGTCGTGGAGCGGGCCACCGGCGAACTGGCGGGCGAGGCCCTGCTCTGGGCCGTCGACCCGCACAACCGCTCCGCGCACCTGGGCATCTCCCTGCGCCCCGGCAGCCGCGGGCGCGGGCTGGGCGCGGAGGTCGTGCGGCTGCTGTGCCGCTACGGGTTCTCCGTGCGCGGGCTGCACCGGCTCCAGGTGGACACCCTCGCCGACAACGCCGCCATGATCCGTGCGGCGAGCGCGGCCGGGTTCACCCTGGAGGGGACCCTGCGCGGGGCGGCCTGGGTGTGCGGGGAGTTCCTGGACGAGGTCGTGATGGGCCTGCGCGCCGAGGAGTCTGCCTCTCATACTCCTCCGAAGCTGACGACGCTCTACTCTGTGTATAATAGTGTTTCGGTGGTCATAGCGTTAGGGAAACGCCCGGTTTACATTCCGAACCCGGAAGCTAAGCCTTTCAGCGCCGATGGTACTGCAGGGGGGACCCTGTGGGAGAGTAGGACGCCGCCGAACAACCCGCCCTTTTAGCTCAGTCGGTAGAGCGTCTCCATGGTAAGGAGAAGGTCAACGGTTCGATTCCGTTAAAGGGCTCATCAAAAAGGCCCCCGCCTCTTGGCGGGGGCCTTTTTTTGCGTTACAGGACCTTCTTGTCAAGTCCCGAGTTCTCGGGTCGTGACCAGGGCTGCCGCTCGGGGCGCAATGGAAGCACGGATGACGGCTTCATCCGCTGTCCGAGCCCCCTGACCAGTGGAAGGACCTCTCATGAGCACCGACAGGATCCAACGCCTCGTCCGCCTGGTCGTGAAGGCCAGGGACGACTCCGCGTACTCGGGGGACCGGGAGACCGAACGTGACGCCTTCCCCTCCCCCTGCCCGGCCGACAGCGATGTGATCGTCGACGAGGGCTGTGGGCCCCGGGGCGAGATGGCGGCCCCGTCGTTCATGATCCTTGTGGTGCGGCCCCGGCGGTAGCCGGTCAAGCGGTCAGGGCACCGTGGGGTGCTCAGTCGCCGTGGCGCTGTTCGGGAATGCGGAAAGCCAGGATGGCCATGTCGTCCGAGGCCGGTTCGGCGGCGAAGCGTTCCACGGCGCGCAGGACGCGGGAGGCGACGGCGCCGGCGGTGAGGCCCGTACAAGTGGTCAGGACCTCGGCGAGGCCGTCGTCGCCGAGCATGCGGGTGCCCTCCCGGCGTTCGGTGACTCCGTCCGTGACGCAGAGCAGGACGTCGCCCGGGTCCAGGGTGAGCGTCTGTTCGTACAGGTCCAGGTCCTCGATCACGCCGAGGAGCGGCTGCGGGTCAGCGGCCGGGAGCACCTCGCCGTTCGGGCGCAGGCGCAAGGGGAGCGGGTGGCCCGCGCAGACGACCTTCATGTGGGCGCTGCCGTCGGACTGGGGGTGGAGCTCTCCGTAGAGGAGGGTGAGGAAGCGGCTGCGGGCGCCCTCGTCGAGGATCGCCGCGTTGAGGCGCTCCAGCACGGCCGGGCCGCCGAGGCCCTCGCGGGCCAGGAGGCGCAGGGCGTGGCGGGCCAGGCCGGTGACGGCGGCCGCCTCGGGTCCCGTACCGCAGACGTCGCCGATGGCGAAGCCGTAGACGCCGGGGCGGATCGGGAAGACGTCGTAGAAGTCGCCGCCCACCTCGTTGCCCTCGCCGGCGGCCCGGTAGATGACCTCGACCTCGATGCCGGGGATGGCGGGGGAGCCGGGCGGCAGCAGGCTGCGCTGCAGCGAGCGGCTGATGGCGGTGCGCTCGGAGTAGAGCCGGGCGTTGTCCAGGGCGAGGGCGGCGCGGCGGGAGAGGTCCTCGGCGAGTTCGAGGATCTCCTGGCGGAAGTGCTCCTCGGACGGTTTGCCCAGGGTCAGCATGCCGATGACGCGGTTGCGGGCGAGGAGGGGGAGGACCACCGTCTCGTCGCCTGCCGCGAGGGTCGCCGCGGGCCAGGGGGTGGCGCCGGATTCGCGGACCGGTTCGGGCGGGCTGACGTGGGACAGCAGGTCCTTGAGGCCGTCGATGCGGTCCTCGTCCTCGTGCAGGACGTAGGAGAGGTACGGGTCGGAGGACTGGTCGGCGATGGTGTAGACGGCGCACCAGGTGGCGAGGGTGGGGACGGTCATCTGGGCCATGAGGGCCAGGGTCTGGTCCCGGTCGAGGGTGCCGGCGAGCAGGTCGGAGGCTTCGACGAGGAAGGAGAGGGAGCCGCGGCGCAGCCGTTCGAGCTCGCCGAGCCGGGCGGACTCGACGGCGAGGGCGATGCGGTCGGCGGCGAACTGGAGGCGCAGGGCCTCGTCGTTGGAGTAGCGGCCGGGGGCCTCGGTGGCGACGCCGAGGGACCCGGTGAGGCGGCCCTCGACCTTGAGGGGCACGGTCACGGCGGAGCGCATGCCGGTGTTCTCCAGGAGCGGGACGGCTCCGGGGACGACGGCGAGGTCGTCGTGGACGGCGGGCATGCGGGCGCTGCCGTACCGGTTGGTGCCGGCCTCGACGGGGACCCGGGCGAAGCGCTGGCGGGTGGAGGGCAGGCCGGTGGTGGCGCGGACCTCGAGCTCGGTCTCGTCGTCGGTGGCGAGGAGGAGGAAGGCGGCGTCGGCGTCGAGGAGGTCGCGGGCGCGTTCCACGGTGCGCTGGAGCAGTCCGTCGAGGTCGTCGGGGGCGGGCGAGCCGATGAAGATCTCGAAGGGGTCCGCGGGGCGGGACTCGGCGAGGTGGCCGCCGTCGACGGGGACGCGTACGGGGCTCATGAGCAGGGCGCGCTCGTCGTCGTGGACGAGGAGGCAGACGATGGACGGCTCGCCGTGGGCATCGCGGACCCGCAGGTGGGAGGCGTAGACGGGGATGACGCGGCCGTCGGCGCCGCGGATGCCGTAGCTGCCCTCCCAGCGGGACAGGCGCAGGGCCTCGGCGATGCCGGTTCCGGTGCCGGGGGTCTGCGGCCAGGCGGCGAGCTCGGCGAGGGGGCGGCCGACGGCCTTCTCGGCGGGGTGGCCGAAGACGATCTCGGCGTCCTCGTTCCAGCCGGAGATGGTGTCGGTGGCGTCGATCTGCACGACGGCGACGCGGACCCGGCTGTCGGCGAGGGGGAGCAGCTGGTCGGGGACGACGGGGCCCGCGGAGCGGGTACCGACCGGACGGTCCGGCATGTCGAGGCGGAACCACACGTGTTTGTGGGTGCCGGTGTACTCGACGCCCCAGCGCGTGGCGAGCGCGGCGCAGAGCATGAGCCCGCGGCCGCTCTCGCGGTCGGGATCGGCGTACGGGCGCTCGCCGGGGTGGTGCAGGGGCAGCTCGCGCTCCGGGTACCGGTCGGCGACCTCGACCCGTACGCCGTCCTCGGTGCGCAGGCACAGGACCTCGGCGCGGGTGCCGGCGTGGACCACGGCGTTGGTGACGAGCTCACTGGTGAGGACCACGGCGTCGTCGACGATGTCCGCGAAACCCCAGCCCTGGAGGGTGTCGCGGACGAATGCGCGGGCAGAGGCGACCGAACGCCCTTGTGGATCGAAACTGGCAGCCGCCCGTGCCGTGATCACTAGTCTCCTTCGACGCGGTGGACATCGGATGCCAGGTTACTTACCTTCGCGGTCGCCATGGTGCCGTCGTCCGGGAATCCACCCGCAGGGTGCGGCCGGTGTGCGATGGTGCCGGAGTGTTATGGCCGGGTTCGGTCGGGGTGAAACACTGGGCAGGCTTGGAGCCGGGTACTGATGAGCAAAGTGCCCGGTGGAACGGCGGTCGACCCTTTCGGGAGGGACACGGTGGAGTCTGGCGCGGCGGTGCGGCGTACGGGAACGCGCCCGAAGGGCGGACGGTCCCGGCGGGAAGGGACGACGGAGGTCGATACCGCGGCCCTGAACAGGCTGCTCACGGCCTTGGTGTCGATGCGGGACGGGAACTTCCGCAAGCGGCTGACGGTGTCCGGCGAAGGCGTGATGGCGGAGATCGCCGCCGTCTACAACGAGGTCGCCGACCGCAATCTCCACCTGACCGGCGAGCTGTCCCGGGTCCGGCGGATGGTGGGCCGCGAGGGAAAGCTGAGCGAACGGCTGGAAACGGGTGCCTGTGAGGGCTCCTGGGCGGCCGCGATCGACGCCTCGAACCAGCTGGTCGACGATCTGGCGCGGCCGGTGTCCGAGGTGGGCCGGGTGCTGTCGGCGGTCGCCGAGGGCGATCTCGACCAGCGCATGGACCTGCGGACCCAGGCCGCGGAGGGTGCCGGGCACCCGCTGCGCGGGGAGTTCCTGAAGGTCGGGCGGACGGTCAACAATCTGGTCGACCAGCTCTCCGCGTTCACCGACGAGGTGACGCGGGTGGCGCTGGAGGTGGGCACCGAGGGCAAGCTCGGCGGCCAGGCCCAGGTGCGTGGAATGTCCGGATCCTGGAAGGATCTGACCGACTCCGTCAACACGATGGCGTACCGGCTCACCGCTCAGGTGCGTGACATCGCTCTCGTCACGACGGCGGTGGCGAAGGGCGATCTGTCGCGCAAGGTCACCGTGCACGTGGCCGGCGAGATGCTCCAGCTGAAGAACACCGTCAACACGATGGTGGACCAGCTGTCCTCGTTCTCGTCCGAGGTCACCCGGGTGGCCCGCGAGGTGGGTACGGAGGGTGAGCTCGGCGGCCAGGCGAAGGTGCCCGGGGTCGCGGGCGTGTGGAAGGACCTGACGGACTCCGTCAACACGATGGCGGGCAACCTGACGGCTCAGGTGCGCGGGATCGCCCAGGTCACGACGGCCGTCGCCAACGGCGACCTGTCGCAGAAGGTGCGGGTCAGCGCTCGCGGCGAGGTCGCGCAGCTGGCCGAAACGATCAACCAGATGACCGAGACGCTGCGGACCTTCGCGGACGAGGTCACGCGCGTGGCCAGCGAGGTCGGGGCCAAGGGAACCCTCGGTGGTCAGGCGCAGGTGCCGGGCGCGGCGGGGACGTGGAAGGACCTCACCGACTCGGTGAACACGGTCTTCCGCAACCTCACGACGCAGGTGCGGGACATCGCGACCGTGACGACGGCGGTGGCCAACGGGGACCTCTCGCAGAAGGTCACCGTCGATGTGGCCGGCGAGATGCTGGAGCTGAAGAACACCGTCAACACGATGGTGGACCAGCTCCAGTCCTTCGGTGCCGAGGTGACGCGGGTGGCCCGCGAGGTCGGCGTCGAGGGCGAGCTGGGCGGCCAGGCGCAGGTGCCGGGCGCGGCCGGGACGTGGAAGGACCTCACCGACTCGGTGAACACCGCCTTCCGCAACCTCACCGGGCAGGTCCGCAACATCGCGCAGGTGACGACGGCGGTGGCCAACGGCGACCTGTCGCAGAAGGTCACCGTGGACGTCTCCGGCGAGATGCTCCAGCTGAAGAACACCGTGAACACGATGGTGGACCAGCTGTCCTCGTTCGCCGACCAGGTCACGCGGATGGCCCGGGACGTGGGTACGGAGGGCCGGCTCGGCGGCCAGGCCCGGGTGGAGGGGGTGTCCGGCACCTGGAAGGAACTCACCGACTCCGTCAACTTCATGGCCGGGAACCTGACCTCCCAGGTGCGCCAGATCGCCCAGGTGACCACGGCGGTGGCCCGCGGCGACCTGTCGCAGAAGATCGACGTGGACGCGCGCGGCGAGATCCTGGAGCTGAAGAACACCATCAACACGATGGTCGACCAGCTCTCCGCCTTCGCGGAGCAGGTGACCCGGGTGGCCCGGGACGTGGGTACGGAGGGCCGGCTCGGCGGCCAGGCGCAGGTGCCCGGTGTGGCCGGCGTGTGGCGGGACCTGACGGACTCGGTGAACGGCATGGCCGGGAACCTGACCTCGCAGGTGCGCAACATCGCGCAGGTCGCCACCGCGGTGGCCCGCGGCGACCTGTCGCAGAAGATCGAGGTCGATGCCCGGGGCGAGATCCTGGAGCTGAAGAACACCCTCAACACGATGGTGGACCAGCTCTCGAACTTCGCGGAGCAGGTGACGCGGGTGGCCCGGGAGGTGGGCACCGAGGGCATCCTGGGCGGCCAGGCCGAGGTCAAGGGGGTCTCCGGCACTTGGAAGGACCTCACCCAGTCCGTCAACTTCATGGCGAACAACCTGACGTCGCAGGTGCGCAACATCGCCGAGGTGACCACCGCGGTCGCCATGGGCGACCTCTCCAAGAAGATCACGGTCGACGCGAAGGGCGAGATCCTCGAACTGGTCACCACCGTGAACACGATGGTCGACCAGCTGTCCTCGTTCGCCGAGCAGGTGACGCGGGTGGCCCGCGAGGTGGGCACCGAGGGGATCCTCGGCGGCCAGGCCCGGGTGCGCGGGGTGACCGGCATCTGGAAGGACCTCAGCGACAACGTCAACACCATGGCCGGCAATCTGACGGCCCAGGTGCGCGGGATCGCCCAGGTCTCGACGGCGGTGGCCAACGGAGACCTGACCAAGACGGTCACGGTCGAGGCCCGGGGCGAGGTCGCGCAGCTGGCCGACACCGTCAACACGATGGTCAAGACCCTGTCGTCCTTCGCCGACGAGGTCACGCGCGTGGCCCGCGAGGTGGGTACGGAGGGCCGGCTGGGCGGTCAGGCACACGTTCCCGGGGTGTCCGGGACGTGGAAGGACCTCACCGACTCGGTGAACTTCATGGCCTCCAACCTCACCGGCCAGGTCCGGCAGATCGCCATGGTCACGACCGCCATCGCCAAGGGCGACATGACCAAGAAGATCGACATCGACGCGCGCGGCGAGATCCTGGAGCTCAAGACCACGATCAACACGATGGTCGACCAGCTGTCGTCCTTCGCCGACCAGGTGACGCGGGTGGCCCGCGAGGTGGGCACCGAGGGGATCCTCGGCGGCCAGGCCCGGGTCCGGGACGTCGACGGGACCTGGCGGGACCTGACCGAGTCGGTCAACGAGATGGCCGGCAACCTCACCCGCCAGGTGCGCGCCATCGCGGCCGTCGCCACGGCGGTGACGCGCGGCGACCTCAACCTCAAGATCGACGTGGACGCGGCCGGCGAGATCCAGGTCCTCCAGGACAACCTGAACACGATGATCGCCAACCTGCGCGACACCACCTTGGCCAACAAGGAGCAGGACTGGCTCAAGGGCAACCTCGCCCGGATCTCCGCCCTGATGCAGGGCCGCCGCGAGCTGGACGACGTCGCCTCGCTGATCATGAGCGAGCTGACCCCGGTGGTCTCCGCGCAGCACGGGGCGTTCTTCCTGGCGCTGCCGGCCGGCGGTACCACCGAGATCGGGACGGAGGGGGGCGCGGATGGCTCGTACGAGCTGCGGATGCGCGGGAGTTACGCGTACGCCGGCGGCCAGATGCCCATGTCCTTCCGGCCGGGGGAGGGGCTGATCGGGACGGTCGCCGAAGAGAAGCGGACGATCCTGATCGAGAACACCCCGCCCGGCTACCTGAAGATCTCCTCGGGGCTCGGCGAGGCCCCGCCGGCGCACGTGATCGTGCTGCCGGTGCTCTTCGAGGGGAAGGTGCTCGGCGTCATCGAGCTGGCCTCCTTCCAGCCCTTCACGCAGATCCAGAAGGACTTCCTCAGCCAGATCGCCGAGATGATCGGCACGAGCGTCAACACCATTTCCGTCAACTCCAAGACGGAGATGCTGCTCAAGCAGTCGCAGGAGATGACCGAGCAGCTGCGCGAGCGCTCCGACGAGCTGGAGAACCGGCAGAAGGCCCTCCAGGCGGCCAACGCCGAACTGGAGGAGAAGGCCGAGCTGCTGGCCCAGCAGAACCGGGACATCGAGGTGAAGAACACCGAGATCGAGGAGGCCCGGCAGGTCCTGGAGGAGCGCGCCGAGCAGCTCGCGGTCTCGATGCGCTACAAGTCCGAGTTCCTGGCGAACATGTCGCACGAGCTGCGGACCCCGCTCAACTCCCTGCTGATCCTGGCGAAGCTGCTCGCGGACAACGCGGACGAGAACCTCTCGCCGAAGCAGGTGGAATTCGCCGAGACCATCCACGGGGCCGGCTCGGACCTGCTCCAGCTGATCAACGACATCCTCGACCTGTCGAAGGTCGAGGCCGGGAAGATGGACGTCTCGCCGACCAGGATCGCGCTGGTCCAGCTCGTCGACTACGTGGAGGCCACCTTCCGGCCGCTCACCGCGGAGAAGGGGCTCGACTTCTCGGTACGGGTCTCCCCGGAGCTCCCGGCGACCCTGCACACCGACGAACAGCGGCTGCTGCAGGTGCTGCGCAACCTGCTGTCGAACGCGGTGAAGTTCACCGACACCGGGGCGGTGGAGCTGGTGATCCGGCCCGCCGGGGCGGACGTGCCCATCGCGATCCGCGAGCAGCTGCTGGAGGCGGGTTCGCTCCGCGAGGCGGACGCCGACCTGATCGCCTTCTCGGTGACCGACACCGGGATCGGGATCGCGGCGAGCAAGATGCTGG
The DNA here is from genome assembly GCF_003287935.1 of Streptomyces sp. ICC1. GTDB lineage: Bacteria > Actinomycetota > Actinomycetes > Streptomycetales > Streptomycetaceae > Streptomyces > Streptomyces tritrimontium. Next base: position 7,495,061 of record NZ_CP030287.1, on the reverse strand, counting down.
TGATCTTCGAGGCCTTCAAGCAGGCCGACGGCACCACCAGCCGCAAGTACGGCGGAACGGGCCTCGGCCTGTCCATCAGCCGGGAGATCGCCCGGCTGCTGGGCGGGGAGATCCACGCGGCGAGCGAGCCCGGACGCGGGTCCACCTTCACGCTGTACCTGCCGCTGCACCCGAGCGAGCTGCCCCCGCAGGGGTACGCGCCCCCGACGCCGGGCGGAGCCCGCGCGGAGCTGTACCGCAGGCCGGCGGCCGAGGAGGCGCGGCCCGCGCTGCCGGCGGCCCCGGCCGAGCAGGGCCCCGTACCGCCCGTGCAGCCGGTTGCGCTGCCGCGCGGCGGGGAACCGGCGGGGCAGGGGTCTTCGGCGCTGTTCCGGCGCCGGCGCAAGGCCTTGAGCGAGCCGCAGCTGCGGGCTGAGGTGCCGGGGCAGGGCGACGCGGAGGCGTGGGCCGTCGAGGAGCCGCTGCCGGTGGCGCCTCGGACGTACGACTTCCACGGCGAGCGGGTGCTGATCGTGGACGACGACGTGCGCAACGTCTTCGCGCTGACCAGCGTGCTGGAGCAGCACGGCCTGGCGGTGCTGTACGCGGAGAACGGGCGGGAGGGCATCGAGGTCCTGGAGCAGCACGACGACGTGGCGCTCGTGCTGATGGACATCATGATGCCGGAGATGGACGGGTACGCGACGACCTCGGCGATCCGGCGGATGCCGCAGTTCGAGGGGCTGCCGATCATCGCGCTGACGGCGAAGGCCATGAAGGGCGACCGGGAGAAGGCGATCGAGTCCGGAGCCTCCGACTATGTGACCAAGCCGGTGGAACCCGACTATCTACTGTCGGTCATGGAAGGGCACATGCGGTGACGCGGATTTCGATGTGATCGTCGCGCAGTTCCAGGTGCAGGGTGCAGGGCCCGCTGGTGTGGCGGATCGCGTTCGTGACGAGTTCGGCGACGACCAGGAGCACCGCATCGGCGCTTCCGGGCCGAGTGGGGGGCCTCGCGATTGCGGCGGGGTGGAGGAAGCGGCGGGTGGCGTCGCGTGCTGATGTTGTGGACTTGCCGGTGCGTGGCACGGGCTGATCAAGGCAGGGGGCGGGGGCGGGGGCCACGGTTTCTCCCTCCACATGGTGGGCCTCTATGACACCTGCCCGTTCTATGGCTAATTACCCCACTCCGTCACGCCGTGGAGATCCTGCCGCCCCAGGGTGTGGGGGCCGTGCCAGTCCAGGCACAGGACGGTGGCGTCGTCTTTCGGCGGCTCGCCGCTGTAGGCATCGGTGACCGCGGCGACCAGGGTGCGTACGACTTCACGCGGGTGCTCGGCGGCGGTCTTGCGGAGAAGCGCGGGTAGGTCGACGGTTGCCGCTTGGCGTTCTTGCATGCCGTCGGTGTGGAGCAGGAGGCGGTCGCCCGGACGCAGGTCGAGGTTTTGGACGCGGTACGGGCCCTGATGGGGGACACCGAAGGGCATGTCCACGGCCAGGCCCAGCTCGTCGACCGCACCGTCGCGTAGCCGTAGCGGCCAGGGGTGGCCCGCGTTGACGAGCCGGGCGCCCGTTCCGTCGAGGGCGATGCGCAGTAGTTGGCCGGTGGCGAAGGTCCGGTTGCCGTGGTCGAGGAGGGCCTGGCGGGCTTGCTCGACGAGGTCGCATCCGGCGCGGCGGGCGCCGCGGGAGGCGTTGACCAGCAGGGTGGCCATGAGGGAGGCGTTGACGTCGTGGCCCATGGCGTCGGTGATGGACAGGTGCAGGGTGTCGTTGTCGAGGCTGTAGTCGTAGGTGTCTCCGGCGATGTCGGAGGCGGGGTCCGCCGTGGTCATCTGCCCGAAGGAACGGCTCGTCGGGGACGTGTCCCGTGGCGAGCTGGGAAGCGAAGCGGGTGAGGCCGTTCACTCCGTCGGCCAGGTGGACGGTTCCCGCCCCGGCCACACCTCACGCGGGCGGGCAGGACCAGCAGTCGATCTTCCGTTCCCTTCGTTCGGCGCCCCGGCAGCCGCACTGGACCCGCGAAGGAGGACCCTCGGGGAAATGATCAAGGGCTCGGGGCGTTTGGAAATCTCCGCACGGCGCAGACGCTCGCTCACACCGGTTTTATCCAACGAGGTAGGAGACGCATCATGGGCATTCTGGCCTGGATTCTCATAGGGCTGCTCGCGGGCCTCATCGCCAAGGCACTGATGCCGGGCAGGGATCCGGGTGGCATCATCATCACCGTCCTCATCGGCATCGCGGGCGGTCTGCTCGGCGGCTGGCTCGGCAAGGTCATCTTCGGCGTCGACTCCATCGACGGCTTCTTCGACCTCTCCACCTGGATCGCCGCCATCGCCGGCTCCCTCATCCTCCTCGCGGTCTACCGGCTGGTCACCGGCAACAGGCGCCACGCCTGACCGACGCGTCCCCTTCGCACGGAAACGGCTCCCCCCTCTCCCGAGGGCGGAGCCGTTCCGCATCTCCCCGAACACGCCGCGCCCCGGCGTGCCGACTTGAGTTCGAGTCCCACTCTGGAATCCGCGGTCTCGGGTCACTGGCGGGGATCGTGGCGCCCGCCGAGCCATGTGGGGCGCCGGTGGCCTGTGGTCCGGGCCGCGGTGGTGGGATGGTCGCCGAGGGCGGTTTGCGCGCGGGCGGCGTCGCGTTGCTCGATGAGGTCCTCGCGTTCGCGGTCCACGACCGCGCTCTCCCTCTTCGAGGTGAGGGAATCGCCGTGGCGTGCGAGGCGGTTGCGGCGAGAGGCCCGGCGGGCCGCCGCCAGGACGAGGGCCAGGCCCAGGACGGCGGCCGCGCCGACGGCGATGCCGTAGAGGAAGAGGGCGCCGGTGGAGCTGGTGACGTGGTAGCCGAAGACGGAGAAGTCGTTGGTGAGCTCGTGAGCACCGCCGAGATTCGCCATGACTCCAGCCACGGCGAGGATCAGCGCGGCGATCAGGATGATGAGGCCGAGGATGAGGATCATGGAGCGCTCCCTGCTCCGCACTGCCGCGTGCGAATGACGCGTGCGAATGAGCTTCGGCCGGCGGAAGTCCGCCGATCCAGACGGCGCCTACCCGAAGGTGGCGCGACCAAGCGATACCGGCCCCGGAGGCTCCTGGGTGGGCGGCGGAGGGTGGCCCGGTTCTCGCGAGGAGGGTGACGAGGCCCGGCTCACCGGCTCCTCGAGGTCCAGTCCAGGCGGTAGTGCCGTTGTTGCCCGACCCCAGCGGAAGCCGAGCGGGTCCTCGACGACATGCCCCTCTCTTCGCTCAGGCACAACTGCGCCGGCCCGGCCCGCAACGGACTGATCGGTCCCGCTGCTCTGCCTAGTGCTGTGACGGAAAGGTCCACCGGGTCGCGGCGCCCGGCACGGCACCTCGCCGCGTTGTCGGACCACGGCGGTACGTCCAGTACGAGCCGCGGCCCTCCGCCCGGGGGCCCCTCCCAGCGGTAGCTGGGGGAGAGGCACCGCACCGATCACCGCGGCCCGGCAAACCTTCCCGGTCACAGCACTGGGTAATGAGGCCTGTCGCATTATTGACCCGTGACCTGTGTTCACGCCTCGTAGACGGTCGGATTCGGGTGTGAAGTCGTGGCGAATGGCCAGAGATGGCCGGAGCATGTTCCCGCCTGCATCGATAAGAAGCAGGTAAGTTTTGCGTGCATGGCCTGGGCGTGATCGGGCAGACGGTGCCTCGGAGGTTGATAACAATGGTTCCCCTGCTTCTTGTTCTTCTGCTGGTTCTGGTTCTCGCTGGTGCGGGTTTCGCGATCAAGATTCTCTGGTGGGTCGCGATCGCGGTCCTCGTGCTGTGGCTGATCGGATTTGTTGCCCGCCCGAAGGGCGGCAGCGGCCGGTGGTATCGCTGGTAGCTGATCTGTGGGACCGCAGATCAGGTGTGGTGTGACGGTGGCCTGCCACCCTCCGGCCAGCCGGAGGGTGGCAGGCCACCGCCATGTCCCGTGTGCGGATTCCCCGGCGGTTTTGCGTTACCGGGTGAAAATGGATATCGAGGGTAGTCGAGGTGGTGCCGGGGTGGTCGCCGTGAAGCGGCAGGGAACCTGCTCACCTCCAACGATCGACGGCCGCCCCGGTCTCGGATCTGGCCCGAGAGGTGTGCGGGAGAAAAAGCGGGGCAGGCGGAGGTCGGGGCGGGATGCGAGTTCCGTCGAGTACACAGTGTCGAGTACGCGGTACGGAAAAGGTGGACAGGCGGGGAAAAACATTTCCCTTCCGTCTCCCATTGACCGGAGGAGTTGTTTTTCGCATGACTGAGAATTTCTGGGGTTACCGCGAGACCGCCGGCCGTCTGGCTGGTGCGGATCTGGCGGGATACAAGGTCGAGGCGACGGACGGTTCCATCGGCAAGGTCGACAAGCACTCGGATGAGGTGGGCTCGTCCTACATCGTGGTCGACACCGGTCCGTGGATCTTCGGCAAGGAAGTCCTGCTGCCCGCGGGCACGATCAGCCGGATCGACGCGAACGACGAGAAGATCTACGTGGACCGGACGAAGGGGCAGATCAAGAACGCTCCCGAGTTCGACAAGGACAAGCACCTCGGTGACGCGGACTACCACCGCGAGGTCGGCGGCTACTACGACGGCCCGCACCGTCTGTGACCCGTGCGGAGCCGGATGAGCGAGGCGGGGGCGGCAACCACTCGGTTGCCGCCCCCGCCGTCGTCTCCCGCGCAGCCGTCCCGATGGGCTTCTTCCCATGGGGGCCGCCGGACCCGTCCTCGCCCTGCGGCTGTTCCGGCTGTTCGTATCCGCCTCTCACCTGTCGGTGATTGCATGAAAACCAGCACATGCAATCGCGCACCGCGGCAGAGGGGTGCAAAATGGGGTGCATGGGAGCAGCGAATGGTCGCCGGCCGGAGTGGACTTTCCTGACCAGCCACGCGCGCGTGCTGCTGGCGATTTCCCGGGATCCGGGCGTCCGGCTTCGAGATGTCGCGCTGACCTGCGGTATCACCGAGCGCACCGCGCAGGCGATCGTCGCGGATCTTGAAGCGGCCGAGTACCTGACTCGCGAAGTGCGTGCCGACGATGCCCGCCGAAATCACTATGCCGTGGCCTCCGGGTCCTTGTTCCGGCACCCGGCTGAAGCCGGCCATGAGATCGCCGGGCTTCTCGCGCTCCTCGCTGATTCGCCCGCCCAGGTGAAGGCCGACGACTGAGCTGCGTGCTCCGCTTGGGCCGCGCCTGCCCGGCTCTGCTTTCAGGACTCGGGTGTGAGGACGCTTTGGGGGGTCATGCGTCGGCGCACGAGGTCTTCGGCGATGTCGATGGTGCGTTGGCGATGGCCGGCCGCGTAGGAGTGCAGGTGGCGTGCGGCCTCGGCGGGGCTGATCTCGGCGGTGGCGGCCAGCATGCCGAGGGCGATGTCCAGGACGGCTTTGGTCGAGAGCGCTGCCTGGGTGCGGGTGACGATGTCGTAGGGCCGCAGGGGTTCTCGGCTCCAGGTCAGGACGGAGGTCGTCGCCGTGTGGGCGAGGGCCTGGAGGAGGCGGGCATCTCCCGGGGAGAGCGGGGTGGGGGAGTGGGCGAGGAGGTTGAGGGCGCCGATGTTTTGACCGCGCAGTTGCAGGGGGAAGCTGTGGGCCGCCTCGAATCCGGCGGCGCGTGCCAGCGGGGTGAAGGCGGGCCAGCGACCGCCGGCATCGGCCAGATCGTCGGCTTGGATGGGGTGGCCGGTGCGGTAAGCGTCGATGCAGGGGCCTTCGGAGACTTGGATCTGGAACACTTCGGTGAGCTCGACGCGGTCCTCGGTGACGGCCACCGATTGCAGGCGGCCGCGGGCGTTGGCGAGCATGACGCCTGCGGCGTCCATGGCGGTGAGGCTGACGCAGTGGTCGACCAGGCGTCGCAGGAGCGTGAGGGGGTCCACGTCGTCGGCGACGGTATCGGTGAGGCTGACGAACGCCTCGGTGATCTCCAGTTCGCGGTTCATGTCCGTCCTCACCGTCTTCTCTGCTCAGTCCGGCCGTGCGGGTTCAATTTAGTCATCGAACCTGACCCTTCCGGCAAGGACGTCACGGGCTGCTTCGGTGATGCTCTGTCCTTGGGTGAAGGCGTGGGCTCGCAGGCGTGCCAGGGCTTGGGGAATGTCCCGGTCGATATGGACCATGATCATGCCGGTGGCCTGGTGGACCTCGTCATGGTCGAGTTCGGCAGCGTCCAGCCATGTCGCCCCGTCGCCGGGGGGTTCTTGGGCCTGGAGGGCGAGCAGTGCGGTGGTGATCGCGTCTGCCGCGGGGAAGGCGAAGGAGCGGTCCCGCTCGGAGAGGGGGCCGGGGCGGTCGCGGTAGAGATCGAGGGTCCCCACCGCGAGGCCGGGCAGTCCGAGGGGGAGTGAGAACACCGCCCGCACACCGAGGGCGACGGCTTGCTGGGCGAAGATGGGCCAGCGGCGCGCGTCCGTGCCTCCGGTCAGATCCGCGGCCAGTACCGGCGCGGCCAGTGCCCGGGCGATGCGGCCCGGGCCGTCGCCGAGCGTGTACTGGGCTTCGGCGAGTTGGCCGGCGACCGGGTCGCTGGACCACCACAGGGTGTGGTCGTCGCTGTCCCCGCCCAGGGACACCGAGGCACCGGTGACGTCCAGCAGGTCCACGCACGCCCGGCACAGCGCGGCCGGCGTATCGATGCCGGGGGTTCCGGCGAGGGAATCCGCCAAGGCCTGCGAGAGCCACTTGAGGTCATCCTGGCCGAATGGCGGACCGCCGCCGTCGGGGAAGGCGGAGGGGTCCCCCACGACAGTTCACCTCCGCACCTGTATCCGGATCGCATTGTCCCCCAGCGGCTACCCCCTTGGAGCCTTCCGACACTGACCCGGCGCGTCAAGAACAGGGATGGGCCTCGTGGCGGGCCTCCCCGACACCCGCGGCTCGGTGGACCAGGGCCCGAATGCCCAGGATCCGGAGCAGTTCTCGCGCCAGGGAGGGTTCGTCGTCCGGGGCTCCGCGGGGGCGGCCGTTCGCGAGGTGGGCAGCCGGCCGCGGACCGGGGGAGCTGGTACGGGGCATCCCCGTGGGTCGCCGGGGAGGGCTGAGGACGACCAGGGTGATCTCCCGCTCGACCGCCCATGCGTCGACCGCGGCCAGGGCGTCCGCGGGGAACGGGTACGGAGCGTGGTCCAAGTCCAGGACCAGGGAACCCGCGCTGCCTTCCACGGCCTCGAGCGCGCGCAAGAGGTTGTTCAGAGAGGCCCCGTTGTCGGCGGAGCCCCTCCCCGCGCACAGCGTCAGCACAGCCACGGACCCGTAGAGGTGCACCTGTACCGCGTAGGGATTCACAGCGGGTTCCCTCCTCGTACGGGGTACCAGCTCTGAGAACGGGAGGGAGGCGGCTCGGCCGCTGCTCGCGGAACACGGTTCGTAGGCGGCGCGTGTTCATGCCCGCCGGTCACAGCCCATCCATCTCCTCCACCATCCCACAACGGCGACCCGGCGTGAACAGGGCCTCCTCGCTTACCGCAGGTCGCTCAGGTGTTGTTCCGCGGCGCTGATGGCCAGCCGGAGGCGGGGCTGCCCGAGCAGGACGCACGGGGTGTAGGCGGCGTCGTCCATGGCGCGCAGTGCGCCGGGATCGCCTGGGGCCTGTGCCAGGCGGGCTCGGCATCCGTGGAGGCGCGAGAGCACTTCTTCGGTGCGCGTCAGGCTCGGCAGCAGGCCGGTTCCCCGGGCCGCCCCGGGCGATGCGGATCGCGCCACCAGCACCGTGCGGCGCAGCGCCCGTTCAACGTGGGCCGGGGCTGCTTCACCTCGGGCGCCGGAGACCACCGCGGCGGCGATCTCGGCCGCTGAGAGGTGAGCCATGTCGGCAGCGGCCTGCAGGATCTGTGTGGCCTCGCGGGCCGAGCAGGGAACCTTCGCCATCAGCATGCCGATCGCCCACGCCGTCACCGGCTTCGCCACCAGGGGCGGGCGGGCCACGGGGGTCGCGGAGTTCTGCGCGGAGGGAACGGGCGGGTCGGCAGGAGAGGCCACGGGGGGATCCATTCAGCGCGGGTGGAAGAGGAGCGGGGCGAATCCACGCAGCGGCTGCAGGGTTCCCCCGCCAGGGGGCACCGATGTGCGAACAGGCCGCGGACACCTCCGATCGGGCCCGGCACATCGGAGCGCCCCGGGAGAGGTCTCCTTGACGAACGTGCGCCTTTCCGTGCGGCGAAACGGCTCACAGCGGCGGCTGTGGGCGCATTGAGGCGCAGGTTTGGGCCAGGGCTGTCGCGGACTTCTCCCAGCCTTGTGCATCGGCGATCCCGATGGCCCTGCGCAGCGCTGCCCGGTAGGTGAGGACTGCCCGTAGTTCCCGCGTCCGGCGTAGCCGTACGTAGCGGGAGAGGACGGGGAAGGCCCGGTGGGCACGGGTGACGGCGTCGGTGAGGCGGAGCGGGGCCGGCTGCCATCCGGTGGTCAGCAGCGCGGCGCCGTGCTCGTTGGCGCGTTGCTCCAGCGCGGCGAGGAACCGGAGGCCGCTCAGGTCCATGAACGGGACGTCCCGCAGGTCTACGACGATCGCCACCGTATGCGGAGCGACCACCGCCAGGAGGTCGGGACGGCACAGGAGGTCGAGTTCCCCGTGCAGGGTGACCAGGAGGGTGTCCCCGATGAGCTGAAGGTCCGCTCTGAAGTCCGTGGGTGTGCCCGCCCGCCCCGTGTCCGGCTCCGCGTTCTGGTCGGCAGCGGGCCGGCACACCGTACGGGAACGGCCCTGGGCAGGCCGGCTGCCGGGTCGGAAGAGGGCGGCGGTCTCCGTGAGCTCGAGCAGGCGGGCGGTGCGGCGGCTCGCGGCCCGGATCGTCAGCGGCCGGCCTTCGCCCTCAGCTTGGTGGCGGGCGCGCAAGAGCTCGTTCAGCCCGGAACAGTCGCAGAACGTGACCGCCGACATGTCCAGCGTGACCGCCCCCTCGTACGAACACAGGACCGTCGTGAGCACGCTCCGCAGGTGGAGGGAGTTGCAGAGGTCGATCTCTCCCCGGATGGTGACGATCACCCCGTCGACGCAGGGGTCCACGCCCAGGTACAGGCCCGGGGCCGCTGTCTGCTGCGGCGTGGGCGAGACGGGTGTGCAGGGGGGAGTCATGGGTTCTCCCGGCCGAGCCGAAGGAGGTATGCCCCGATGAGGCATACGTGACTGATTACAGGAAATCCTCATCGCATACTTGTGTCAAGGTGATCCGGTCCCACCGCCTGCGAGCAGGTTCTGGTGCTCCTCGCGACCCCGCTGGTCTTCCGTGTGCGCGGCTGCCGGCGGTGGCGTGCTCATGGCGAGGCGGATGGAGGGTGGAGAGCGAACAGGTCCCGGGTGCCGGTGGGCTGCAGCACCCGCGACGGCTGGTCGGGTACGCCGCGCAGCTCCGGGACGAGAACCAGCCCGCGCAGGTCGATTCCGGCAGTGGGCTCGGTGGCGGAAGGGCAGGTCTCGATGTCGACGTCGCCCGCTACGGCCACAACGGCCCGGCCGGTGTGCATGGTGACGTCGAAGTTCGGAGCGGGGCGCATGGTCTGATCCGCCGTTCGGATCGGAGCCCATTACGGTCGGCTCCCGGATTCGGGCGGAGAAGGCCGTCAAGCGCACGGCTGCAGAGGCCGTACAAAGCCGAGCGAGACCACCCGTACCCTCCGCCGGTCACCTGAGGTGACCGTGCGGCGACGCGGGGTCTCCCACCAGACCAGGCTGGTTCTCCTCGAGCGTGTCACGGTACTCGCCGGAATACCAGGCGGGACCCAGCCGTATGCGTGCTGCCTGGCCGGTACGGCCCACCGGGCCGGACACGAGTTCGTCACGCGGCTGATGCTCCCCAGTGGGGGCGGACGGCCAGAGGGGGTTCGTGAGAACGGTGGGGGCTGAGGAGGCATGGGTGAGGGCGACCACCGAGATATACACGGGGTAGAGCGTCGGGAGCGTAAGGTGGGTATAGGGGAGAGGGGCGGCGGGGGCACGGGGGACACCTCCGCGGGGGCAGCGGGACTGCGGGTCGGGGGACATTGCACATTCGGCTGATTCGTCAGAACAGTAGGTCCATACGATCAGCCTCTGTCCGTACCGCTCATCCGCCGCGCACCCGTTTCCCCCGTACGCGGTAACGTGACACCGATACCCGACCTTGAAGGACCACATGCCCGCCCAGCAGCCCGCAGTCTCGGTGATCATGCCGGTACTCAACGAGGAGCGCCATCTGCGCGACTCGGTCCGCCACATCCTCGGACAGGAGTACGGGGGTGAGATGGAGGTGGTGATCGCGCTCGGGCCGTCCACGGACCGTACCGACGAGATCGCCGCCGAGCTGGTCCGCGAGACAGCCTCCGACCGCGCCCGGGTCCACACCGTGCCCAATCCCACCGGCCGCACGCCCGCCGCCCTCAACGCGGCCATCGAAGCCTCCCGCCACCCGATCGTGGTGCGCGTGGACGGCCACGGCATGCTCTCCCCGAACTACATCGCCACCGCGGTCCGCCTCCTGGAGGAGACCGGGGCCCAGAACGTCGGCGGCATCATGCACGCCGAGGGCGAGAACCCCTGGGAGGACGCCGTCGCGGCCGCGATGACCTCGCGGATCGGCGTCGGCAACGCCGCCTTCCACACCGGCGGCAAGGCCGGCCCCGCCGACACCGTGTACCTCGGGGTGTTCCGCCGCGAGGCGCTGGAGAAGGCCGGCGGCTACAACGTGGAGTTCATCCGCGCCCAGGACTGGGAGCTGAACTTCCGCATCCGCGAGGCCGGCGGGCTCATCTGGTTCTCGCCCGAGCTGAAGGTCCAGTACCGCCCGAGGCCCTCCGTACGGGCGCTCGCCAAGCAGTACAAGGACTACGGGCGCTGGCGCCACGTGGTGGCCCGCTACCACTCGGGCTCCATCAACCTGCGCTACCTCGCGGCGCCGACGGCCGTCTGCGCGATCGCCGCCGGCGTGGTCGTCGGCGCGGCCGTCACCCCGTGGGCCTTCGTCCTGCCGGCCGGCTACCTCGTGGCGATCACCGCAGGATCCGTCCCGGCGGGCAAGGGCCTGTCGCTGAAGGCCCGGCTGCGGATCCCCGTCGCCCTGGCCACCATGCACGTGTGCTGGGGCTTCGGCTTCCTGACCAGTCCGCGCTCGCTCGCCGCCAAGGTGATCGCGAGCCGGCGTCCGTCGGCCCGCCGGGACCCCGCCGAGCTCTGAGCTCCGGGCGCGCGGCCCCGCGTACGCGAAAGGGGTGACCCGGTCCGGGCGGACCGGGTCACCCCTTTCGCATGACGTGCACCGCGCCGTCGGTCTCAGATCACCAGCGGTAGACCGAGTAGATGTCCATGCAGCCGGTGTCCGTGCCGTTGAGGACGTCGGCCGACTCCGGGACCGCGCCCGCTTCGGGCGCCGCCTGCTGCGGGTAGGCGTTGCCCTCGCGCCAGTCCGCGCCGACCACGAGGGTGATCTTGGCGGCGCCGGCGGCCTTCTGCACCGAGCCGGCCGGAATCCCGAGGGCCGCCGCCACGCTCTGCGCGTCGGCCGCCTGGGCGTCCGTGGCGTAGCGGACGACCGTGCTCTTCTCCGGGGTGAGCGTGCTGTCCGCCTTGGCCAGCGCGAACCCCTTGGAGACCAGCTGGCCCGTGATGGCCGTGGCCCGCTTGGGCACCGGAGCCGTCCCGGCGCCCGTGCCGTTGACCACCTGTACGGCGATCTTCGCCGGGTCGGCGGCCGGGGCCTTGGAGGGCTCGGGGACCGGCGCCGAGGGGGAACCGCCCGTGGCGGGCTGGCCGCTCTCGGCCGGGGCGGCCGGATCGCCGTTGGAGTCCATGGCGACGTCCTTGCGGAGCATCGTCCACATCTTCTCGGAGTCCTTGGGGTTCACGACCAGCCGGTCCTTGTCCCCGGGGGCTTCCAGCACTGGGATCGTGGCCATCGTGATGCGGTTGATCGGTACGTCCTTGAGCGCGAGGCCGAGGTCGAGGAGCTTCTTGACCGACCCGATCTCCTCCGACACCTTCAGCGCCTTCGTCGCCGCCTCCGCCAGGCCCGTGAGGCGGGGGATGTCGGTGAAGGCGTTCTGGCCCTTGAGCCCGCGCATCATCGAGTTCATGTACATGTGCTGCGCCTTGGCCCGGCCCATGTCGCTGCCGAAGGCGTGCCGGGTGCGCAGCCACTGGAGCGCCTGCTCGCCCTGGACCCGGGTGGTGCCCGCCTTCAGCTTGAGGCCGGAACCGCCCGTCCCCGACCCTGGCTTCGACTGGTCGAAGACGTTCTGGTTGACGCAGACGTCGACGCCGCCGATCGCGTCGGCCATGCTCACGACACCGGCGAAGTCGATCATCATCCAGTGGTCGATGTAGACGTTGGTCAGCTTCTCCCAGGTGGCCAGGGTGCAGCCGGGCCCCCCGTTCGCGAGGCTCTCGTTGATCATCGTCTTGGTGGCTTTGTACTTCTTGCCCGTCTCGGGATCGGTGCACTCCGGGATGTCCACGATGGTGTCGCGCGGCACGGAGGTGACCGAGGCGTTCTTCCGGTCGGCGGATATGTGGATCAGCATCTGCACGTCGGCCCGCGCGGGGTCGCCTATGTTGTCCCAGCCCCCGCCGAGTTTGGCGTTCGCCTCGTCGCGGACGTCGGAGCCGAGCATCAGGATGTTGATGGGCCGTCGGCCGGCGGAGTCGGCCTCGGTCTTGGCCACCCCGGTGTCGCCGCTCAGGCGCTGGCCGCTGCGGATGTTGGCGTTGAGGTGGCGGTAGTAGAGGTAGCCGGCCGCCGCCGTCCCGAGTATGAGCAGCGCCACTATGAGGGCGGCCCAGCGCAGTACGCGCCGCCGCCTGCTCCGTACCGGCCGCCTCGTACCGCCGCGGCGGCGCCGGCGGCCGCCCGACCGCTGCGGGGGCACGACGGCTCCCGCGCCCTGGCGGTCGCCGGGTATCGCCTCGCCGGACCGGACCGGCGTTCCCTCCCCTTGCACGCTGCTGTGCCTCACACGTACCCCCCTCAAGATCACTTCGTGTCCCCCATGGTGCCGGTCGGGCGCGATCCGTGACGCCATCGCGCGACCGTGGGCGCCTGGTCGGCGGCCCCGCGCGTCACTTGGCGCAGACTTCCTTGTCCGCCTCGACCCGCTGCACGCCCTCGGGCGTCTTCTGCGGGGCCGTCAGCGACACCCCCGCCCCCTTGAAGTCCGCGCCGAGCGTCAGCTTCATCGGCGTCTTCGGCGCGGCGTCGGCCGTCCCCATCTTCAGCGCCGTCGCCGGCAGCCCCATCATGTCCATCAGCGCCCGCGCCTGGTCGGCCTGGTTGGGCGCGTACTCCAGCTGCGTGGTCTCCACCTTGGCGGGCGCGTTGCCCAGGTTGCTGGACTTCCCCACGCCCTTGGTGTTCTGCAGCCAGTTCAGGGTGCCGGACGCCGAACCCGCCGGGCCGCCGCCGTTGTAGACGTCCACCCGGACGTCCTTGGCCGCCGCGCGGTTGCCCTGCGTCAGCGCGTCCAGCTTGGCCTTCGCATCGGCGTCGGCCGCGTCCTTCGCGGCCTGCTCCTTCTGCTCGACCTCCGTGAGGGAGACGTCCCCCCGGATCATCTGCAGCAGTGGCTCGGCCTGCGTCTGGTTGACCACCACGGTGGCCTTCTCGTTGGCCGGCTCCGCCGGATTGTCGAGCACCGGAAGCGTGGTGAAGGTGATGTTCTTGAGGTCGATGTCCTTCAACTCGCCCGCGAGCTCGGTGAGTTTGTCGATCGACCCTATGCCGGAGTCCACGCCCAGCGACTTGGTGGCCGCCTCGGCGAGGGAGAAGAACTTCTGCGGACTGGTCAGCGTCTGCTTCGACTTCATCTCGCGCATCATCGAACTCAGGAACTGCTGCTGGGTCTTGATGCGGTCGAGGTCGCTGCGCTGCCCGAAGGCGTGCCGGGTCCGGACGAAGGCCAGCGCCTGCTCGCCCTCCAGCCGGTGCTGGCCCGCCGACAGCTTGAGCTTGGAGTCCTTGTCGTCGACGGCCTTCTCCACGCAGACCGGCACGCCGCCGACCGCCGTGCTCAGGTTCTTCACCGCGTTGAAGTCGGCCATCATGAAGTGGTCGACCTGGACCCCGGTGAGCTCCTTGACCGTGCGCATCGTGCAGCCCGGGTCGCGGCCCGCCTGTCCGAGGCTGGTGTTGAAGCGGGCCCCGCGCTCGCCGGCGATGTTCTTCGTCGAACCGTCCGGCTGCTTGGTCGGGCAGGCCGGCACGTTGGTGATCAGGTCGCGCGGGATGGACAGCGCCGTGGCGTTGGAGCGGTCCTTCGAGACGTGGAAGAGGATCGTGGTGTCGGCGTGGCCGACGCTGCCCGCGTCCCCGTACCCCTCGTTGCCGGCGCCGCTGCGCTTGTCGGTGCCGATGACCAGGATGTTGATCGCCTGGTCCTTCTTGAAGCCGCCGCTCGTACCGGCGTCGCCGACATCGGTGACCGTGAGGTTGCCGTTCAGGTGGTCGTAGTAGAGGTACGCCGCCACCGAGCCGCCGACCAGCAGGAACGCCAGGGTTCCACCGGTCACGACCAGGATCTTCTTGCGGCGTCCGCCGCCGCCCTTGCGCGAGCGCCCGCCCCGGCGGCCGCCGGGAGGCCCCTCGCCGCGGCGCGGGCCGGGAACGGCCGGGGCCGGAGCGGCGGGAGATCCCGGAGCGGCCGGAGCCCTGCGCGGCACGGCACGGGGCGCGGCACGCTGCGCCGGTGCTTGCGCAACGGAATGATCCAGTCGCAGTTCGTAGTTGCCGGTGCGGGGGTTGAGCACCCACTGGTCTGCGGGGTCGATTTCCTCGGCCCGTCCACGGCTTTGCGCATCCACGGTTTGCTCGAATCCTCCGTCGGTGCTTCGCGACGCGCCTCCCCCGGGCGCACGGTCAACGATCCGGCTGCTGGCGCGCGGCCTCTGTGCTGGCCGGGCGCCGGATCGCTCACCTTATCCGGACAGCTTCGTCGCAAACCATGCTGGTGATGAATTCCACGCCCTTACAACGGGGCAATCGCCTCAACAAGCTCGGGTCGGTCACCGGCTTTTGGGATTGCTTTACCGGCAGTCGGCCACGCCCGCCGTGGTGCCCGTAAAGGTGGGGACGGGTGTGGGGCCGTCCGCGGTTCCCCGGGGCCGCGCGCCGTCCGCTCCGTCGTCGGCGGCGCCCGGCGCCGCCTGCTCGCTCTGCGGGGTGGGCTCGGGCGTCGGTGCGGGCGGCGCTATCGTCAGCGGCTCGTCCGCCCGCAGCCGCCGGAACAGCTGGTCCGCGTCCGGCTGCCGCAGCTCGTCCCGGTTCCGGTTGGCGGCGTACGGCCGGCGCGGCACCGTGAGGAATTTGACCTGGTCGGTCGGGATGTCGCGCACGCTCCGCGCGAGCTCGTACAGCCCCCGCAGGGAGGCCAGCCCCGGGTCCGTGGTCACCGAGGAGGTCGCCGCGTCCAGCAGCGGATACAGCCGCCCCGGATTGAGCAGCACCCCGTTGCTCTGCACCTTCTTCACGAGCGACCCGAGGAAGGCCTGCTGGCGCTCCATCCGCTCGGTGTCGCTGCCGTTGCCCAGGCTGTGGCGGGCCCGTACGAAGCCCAGCGCCTGCTCGCCCTGGAGCGTCTGCCGGCCGGCCGGCAGCTTCAGCTTGGCCTCCGCGTCGTCCACCGGCCGCCTGAGGCAGACCTCCACCCCGCCGATGGCGTCCACCATCTTCGTGAAGCCGCTGAAGTCCACCACCATGTGGTGGTCCACCCGGATCCCGGTCAGCGCCTCGACCGTACGGATCGTGCAGGCGGCCCCGCCCCATGCGAACGCCCAGTTGAACTGGGCGAACTGCTCCCTGGTGCGGCTGCCGTCCTGCTGCAGGCAGGCGGGTATCTCCGCCATCAGGTCCCGGGGTATCGACACCGCCGTCGCACTCTTGAGGTCCGCCGGCAGGTGCAGCAGGATCGTGGTGTCCGAGCGCTGCGTGCCCTCGTCCTGCCCGTAGCGGGCGTTGCCCGCGCCGGAGCGGGAGTCCGAGCCGATCAGCAGGATGTTCTGCGCCCCGCCCGCCAGGTGGACCGGGCGCTCCTTGTCGTAGCGCCGCAGCTCGGCGGCGGCCGAGGTGTCCTCGCTGATGTTCCCCTCGAGCTTGGAGTAGACCCACCAGCCGGCCCCCGCTCCCGCGAGGACCAGCAGGACCAGCCCGAGGCCGATCCAGCGCAGCAGGCGGCGCCGACGGCCCTTCGGAGGCTTCTGGGTGCCTCCGGCCGCTTCGGTGCCGCCCGGTATGCCCGCGCTGTCCCTCACTCGTGTTCCGTCCCCTCACCCGTACCGGCGGCCGTACGGGTGAGTACGGCCTCTGCCGATCCTGCCCCCGGGTGCCCCCGACGGCCCGGGGGCACGACTCTGTATAGGGCCATGTGGGTGACAAATAGCCTATATCCGGCATGGGGCGGTGTGGGTGACGGCGGAGTCAGGCGGTGTGGGTGACGCGCTCGCTCTCGATCCGCTGCGCCAGCGCCTGCTCCGAGAGGCCCTCCGCATTGCGGCACAGCACCACGGAGCCGCCGGTCGCCAGGGCCGCGTACAGCCCGGCCGAGAGCCCCTCCCAGCCGTCGTAGCCGAGCCGGGACAGCGTGCGGGAGCCCTCGCCGAGACCGCGCTTCACCGCGTCCTCGCGGGCCCGCTCCACGACCCCGGCGTACGACAGCTCCTCGCCGCCGACCGCCAGGCCCGGGCCGTCCGCGTCCACGGGCTGGAAGGGCGCGAACCGGTCGCCCTGCCCCGGGACCTCCACGGCGTAGTCCGCGAACCCGGCCGGCGGCTGCGGGAAGCGCCCGCCCAGCGGCCGCAGCGCGAGCGCGACCCGCTCGCCGGAGCACGCCGCGGCCTCCTCCAGGGTGTCGGGCCCGCTCACCACCAGGTCGGCGCCGGCCGGGTCCCCGCCCACCTCGGCGACGACTCCGACCGAGGCGCAGGCCAGCAGCCACACGGCGCTCTGCCAGTGCGCGGGGAGCAGCAGCGCGAGCCGGTCGCCGGGCTCGGCGCCCAGGTCGCCCTGGAGCAGATTGGCGGTCTTGGCCACCCAATTGGCGAAGGTGGCGACGGACAATTCGACGCGCTCGCCCGTGGCGTCGTCGTAGAAGGTGACGAGCGGGCGGCCGGGATCGCCGGCGAGCGCGGATCGCAGCAGGTCGGCAGGGGTGCGGTCAGTGGCGTTCACGGACCCGAGCCTACGCGGGCCCCTCGTCCGTACGGCGGCAGCGCGGTCCCCCGTACGGGGGAGGGGTATCGGCCCCGGACCGGACGGCACGTCAGTTCTCGGATGGCGCCGGGTTCCGGGATTCCCCAGCATCCTTTCCATGCGTGCATTCCTTGCTTCCTCGATCGGCGTCGCGACGGCTGCCGCACTGGCCCTGCCGCTCGCGCTCCCCACTACGGCCCTGGCCACTCCGTCCGTGCTCACGGCGGAGGCCGCCCCCGTGACCCCCGCCGGGTCCACCCAGTCGCTGCCGCTGGTCCCCGTGGGACCCGCGGCGGACCGCTCCCCGGGCGTCCCCGGCATGAGTGCCTCGCCCCGGCTTCCCGAGGCCCGGGGCCTGGCCGCGCGCGAGGTCGAGACGTTCTCGCTCGTCGGCGTCGTCTGGGACGACGCCGGCGCCCAGCTCCAGGGCCGGGTCCAGGTCCGCACCCGCTCCGCGTCCACGGCGACCTGGTCCGACTGGCAGGACGTCGAAACCCACAACGGCGAACACGCCGCCGACCCCGGCACGAGCGAACGCGGCTCCGGCCGCGTCCGCGGCAGCACCGCCCCGCTGTGGGTCGGCGAGTCCGACGGCGTCGAGGTCCGCGTCCAGGCCGACCAGGCGGACCAGGGCGACAAGGGCGGCCGCACGGGCGGCGGCCGACTCCCCAAGGGCCTGCGGATCGAACTCGTCGACCCCGGCGACTCCGGCCAGGCCGCGGCGGACGGCAAGAACGGCACGTCCGAGCCGGCCGACGACAAGGGCGAGGCGGCCCTGCTGCCCGGCATGACGATGGAGATGACGGAGTCCTCCTCCGCCAACGTCCCGATGGCACCCCTGGGAGCCAACGAGATCGCCCCGCTCGACAAGGCCGACTCCACCGCCGACGCGATCCTCGCCGACGACACCCTCGCCGCCGCCAGCCCGTACATCGGCCCGCGCCCGCGGATCGTCACCCGCAAGGGCTGGGGCGCCGACGAGAGCCTGCGCGAGAAGGCGTTCGTCTACACGAACACGGTCAAGGCGGCCTTCGTCCACCACACCGCCTCCGGCAACAACTACGCCTGCAAGGACGCCCCGGCGGTGCTGCGCAGCCTGTACCGCTACCACGTGGTCAGCAGCGGCTGGCGGGACATCGGCTACAACTTCGCCGTCGACAAGTGCGGCACGGTGTACGAGGGCCGGGCGGGCGGTGTCGCCAAGCCGGTGCTCGGCGCGCACACCATGGGCTTCAACACGGACAGCATGGGAGTGGCGGTGATCGGCACCTTCTCCTCGACGGCCCCGCCGAAGCCGGCGGTCGACGCGGTGGCCCGCCTCACGGCCTGGAAGCTGGGCCTCTTCGGGGCGGACCCCCGCGCGAAGACCACGCTCCGCTCGGGCGGCGGCAACCTCTACGCGAAGGGCAGCAACGTCCGCCTGAACGTCATCTCGGGCCACCGCGACGGCTTCGCCACGGAATGCCCGGGCCGCCTCCTCTACGGCGCACTCCCCCCGACCCGCACGAGCTCGGCCAAACTCCAGGGCCGCCCGTAGCCTGTCCGGCTGCACCACCCCGAGCCGCCCCGCCCCCGCGGCTGAACAGACCGCCTCAATCGCCGGCGGGGCTGGAAGATCCAGCCCCGCCGGCGATTGAGGCGCGGGGGTCGGGTGCGGAGCCCCGGGGCCCCGGGCGGGTCCGGGCGCAGCTCGGGGACTGTGCCTTATACACAAGGGCCGGTTCGGGGAGCTCCGGAAGGGGTGGAGTGTGTTCGGCCAGGGCAGCCCAGGCCGCATAGGCGCCGACGGCCGGGAGGCCGGCTGGGGCCGGTGGGGTGGAGGCCGCTTGGGCGGCCGCACGGCGGGCGCGCAGCTGGGCGAGGACCTCCTCCCGTCCGCGGCCGCGCAGCGCGAACACCACGAAGGGGTCGGCGTCGATGGTGGAGGCGATGGCGTAGCAGAGCGCGGCGGCGTGTTTGCAGGGGTAGCCCCAGTCGGGGCAGGAGCATTCGGGGTCGAGTTCGGTGGGCTGCGGGAGCAGGGGGATGCCAGCGTGGCGGGCGTCGTCGACGAGTTCGGCGGGCATATCGCCGTCGAGGAGTGCGGCGAGATGCCCGGCCCGGGCTGAGATGGTGTCGAGGAGGGTGTCCCACTGGGCGTCGGTGAGGACGGGCAGGTGGACGGCGGAGCGGTAGGGGCGGGGCCTGCTGCCCCTGACGGCTGCTTTGACCTGGCCGGGGGCGATCGCGGTCGGGCCTACCATGCCCTGGCGGGCGTAGGTGCGTCCGCGGGACAGGCGTCCCGAGTCCAGGGTGGAGTCCTCCAGGGCCGTCACCCATGCCTGGCCCCACCAGGTCGTGGCGAAGGCACGCCTGCCGCGGGCGGGCGTGCGGCGCGGGCCGGGGATCGAGGGGCTCATTCCTGCCTCCCCAGCGCTACGAGTTCGGCGAGATCGGCGTCGGACAGTTCGGTCAGAGCCGCCTCACCGGAGCCGACCACGGCGTCGGCGAGCGCGCGCTTGGATTCGAGAAGCTTCGCCACCTTGTCCTCCACGGTCCCCTCCGCGATGAGTTTGTGGACCTGTACCGGTCTATCCTGGCCGATGCGGTAGGCGCGGTCGGTGGCCTGGTCCTCAACCGCCGGGTTCCACCAGCGGTCGTAGTGCACGACATGGGTGGCACGGGTGAGGTTCAGGCCG
The DNA here is from genome assembly GCF_003287935.1 of Streptomyces sp. ICC1. GTDB lineage: Bacteria > Actinomycetota > Actinomycetes > Streptomycetales > Streptomycetaceae > Streptomyces > Streptomyces tritrimontium. The sequence continues at coordinate 7,475,259 of NZ_CP030287.1, read as the reverse complement.
GTGCCCGCGGCCTTCAGGGAGAGCAGGAACACCGGCACCTCGCCGCGCTGGAAGCGGTCCACCATCTCCTCGCGCGCGGTGACGGGGGTGCCGCCGTGTAGGAAGAGGGTGGGGACGCCTCGTTCCGCGAGGTGCTTCTCCAGCAGGCTCGCCATCTGCTTGTACTGGGTGAAGACCAACACCGACTCGCCTTCGGCGGTGATGGTGTCGACCAGTTCGTCGAGCAACGCCAGTTTGCCGGAGCGGCCGTGCAGCGGTGTGGACTGGCGCAGGCTGTGCTCTTTCAAATATTGGGCGGGGTGGTTGCAGATCTGCTTCAGTGCGGTGAGGAGCTTCAGGATCAGGCCGCGGCGGGCGATGCCCTCGGCTTCGTTGATCTTCGCCATGGTTTCGCGGACCACCGCCTCGTACAGACTTGCCTGCTCGGCGGTCAGCGGCACGACGCGGTCGGTCTCGGTCTTGGCGGGCAGTTCGGGGGCGATGCCCGGGTCGGACTTCCTGCGGCGCAGCAGGAACGGGCGGACGAGACGGGACAGCCGTTCGACGGCCTGCGGGTCCTCGCCCGACTCGATCGCGCGGGCGTGGCGGTCGCGGAAGGCGGTGAGCGGTCCGAGGAGTCCGGGAGTGGTCCAGTCGAGGAGCGCCCACAGTTCGGAGAGGTTGTTCTCCACGGGAGTGCCGGTGAGGGCGACGCGGGCGCGGGTGGGCAGGGCGCGCAGCTCGCGGGCGGTGACGGCGTAGGGGTTCTTGACGTGCTGGGCCTCGTCGGCGGCGATCAGCGACCAGGCGTTCTCGGCGAGGGTCTCCCGGTCGCGGCGCAGGACCCCGTAGGTGACCAGGACGATCTCGTCGTCGGCGAGGTCTTTCAGGTGGCGGTCGCCGCCGTGGTAGCGGCGCACGGGGGTGGACGGTGCGAACCTGGCTGCCTCGCGCTGCCAGTTGCCGAGCAGCGAGGCGGGGCAGACGACGAGCGTGGGGCCCGCGGTGGCGGGGTCGGTCTGGCGGTGCAGGTGCAGAGCGAGCAGGGTGATGGTCTTGCCCAGGCCCATGTCGTCGGCGAGGCAGCCGCCGAGACCGAGCTCGCACATCTCGGCCAGCCAGGCGAGGCCCCGTTTCTGGTAGTCGCGCAGCGTGGCCTTCAGTGCGGAGGGCTGCGGGGCGGGGGTGCGGGATTCGGGGTCGCGGATACGGGCGACGAGGCCGCCGAGCGCACCGACCGCCGTGCAGCGAAAGGTCTCCCCGTCCCGCTCCGCTTCGCCGGTCAGCGCGGCGCCCAGCGCCTCCATGGGAGTGAGCGGTTCCATCCGGCGGCGCCGGGCGCGGGCCACCAGCTTCGGGTCGGCGACCACCCACTGGTCGCGCAGCCGGACGAGGGGGCGACGCGTCTCCGCGAGGGCGTCCATCTCGGCCTCGGTAAGCGGGTCTCCGCCGAGCGAGAGCTGCCAGCGGAAGTCGAGGAGGGTGTCGGCGTCGAGCATGCCGCCCGTGCTGGAGCCGGGCGCGGTGCGTTGCCCGATCTCCGCGGTCGCGGTCAGTGCCTTGACGAGCTCGCGCGGCCAGTGCACGTCGACACCGGCGGCGCGCAGCGTGTCGGTGGCGTCGCCCAGCAGGTCGAAGGCTTCGTCGTCGGTCAGCCGCAGCTGGTCCGGAGCGGCGTCCTTCAGCAGCCGGTCGAGCGGTGGCCAGACGTGGGCGCCGCGGCGCAGTGCGAGCAGCGTCTCGGTTTCGGCGCGCGGGCCGAGCAGGCGCTCGGTCTCGGCCGGCTCGCTCCACAGCTGTGCGGCCTCCACGACGAGCGCCGGATCCGCAGCGGTGTGCAGCTGGAGGACGGCCCGGAAGTGCCGGCGGCGTCCCTCGGGTACGTCGACCCGCAGCGAGATCCGGACGTCGGCGGTGAACGCGGCGGCGGTCTCCTCGGCCCACTCGTGCAGGGTGGGCACGGCACGCGTCTCGCGCCAGGCGTACGGCAGGGTTCCCATGGCGAGCGGAGCGGCGGGGGTACGGACCAGGGCATCGGCGACCGCGTCGCAGAACCGGCGCACCAGCGCGGCCGGTTCGGCGATCCGCAGCGGGGCAGGACCCGGCTCCGGCAGGCAGTGGCCGTGGGGCGGGAAGGCGGCGGCGAGGGCGTCCAGCGTCCGACGCTGGGCTGCGGTGAAGGGGCCCGCCTGCCAGGTGTCGTAGCCGGCGGGGGTGAGGGCCGGGTGGAGGCGGCCGTCGGCGAGCAGCCGGAGCGCGAAGCGGGCGGCGGCCTGCCAGGCGGCGGCGGATGGATGTGGTGGCTGTGCCCCGGACAGCGCGGCGACAGCGAGGGCGACGGGCAGCGCGTAACCCTCCGCCCTGCGCCGTCTGACCGAGCGGCCGTGCGGCAGCACGAGCTCCGCCGCCTCGGCCTCGACGCCCGCGGGTGCCGTGCCCTCGGCGGCGGCTGCCCCGGCGGGCTGCCAGAGCAGCAACCGGCCGAGGCGGGCGGGCTCGCCGGGCAGGAAGACCGCCGCCCAGCCGTCGTCGAGCAGACTCCGGGCCCAGGCCGCCGACTCCGGTGTGGCCAATGGCGGCACGCTCCTCGTGCCCGTGCCCTGCTCCCGTACGAGGACTCGTGCCACTCTCTTTTTCGCCTCACCGTCGTCCAGGCGGTCTTCACCGCGTCTTCTTCCACCAGCAGGTTTCGCCCCTGCCGTCACCGGCGGGAGTGGGCCTTGTTCGCCGCGGTACGCATGCGTTTGGCCAGCCGCTTGTCGACGCCGCGCAGGCCCTCACCCAGTTCGGCGAGCACTTGGGCGGTGGCTGGGTGCTCCACTCGCCACAGCTCGTCCACCCGCTGTTCGAGCGCCTCCGGCGCCGTGTTCCAGTTCTCCAGGAAGCCGCGGGTCAGTTCCTCGCTCTCCTGAGCACCGGCGAGGATCGACAGTCCGTCGATGAGCAGCCACAGTCCGGCCTCCTCCGCCCGCTCCGGGTCCACGCGCGCTTCTGCCCCAAGGCGTGCGCCCAGGGTCGTGGTGGCCACCTGGCGGCACCCCTCGACGTCGGAGTCCGCTGCCTTGCGCAGCACGCGCAGTGCCCGGGGGTCGTCGAGGTCGGCCAGCACCAGTTGGGCCACGGCGCGCTTCGACGCTGCCTCGGAGCCGTCTCCCGCGCATGCGTCGAGCAGCCCTACCGCGGCATCCGTCGCCGAACGGTGTGCCAGCCACCCTTCGACCTCCCGGCGCATCTCGTCGGGGGAGTAGCCCAGGAGCCCCTGGAGCAGAGCGTCGGCGTCCGCTTCGGCGTACTCGCCGAGCAGCGGCGCGGGCACACCGCACTCCATCAGGTACGCGCGGAGCCCGTAGCGGCCGAGTGGGGTGAGCCGCATGCGGTGCCCGCGCTGGTCGTCCCACGACGGGGCCGACGCTGCCGTCGAGGTTCCCGAACCGCCGCCCAGCTCCTCTCCGACCATGGCGTTCAGGAATGTGCGCAGCGTCTCCTCGGCCGAATCGTCCCCGTCACCGGGCTCGTACTCCACCGCGCCCAGCAGGGCGAGCCTTTCCCCGAGTCCCTGGAAGGACGCCGCGAACATCGCCTGGAAGAGATCGAACTCCGGCCCGTTCTCGCCCACCTCGCGGGCCTTCGCACGCAGGTCGTCGACATCCACCCAGGCGTCGTCCGGGTCGTCGTACAGCAGGCCGACCAGTCCGTCGGCGATCTCGGCCGTCAGCTCGCCCAACTCACCGTGCCACCCGTTCAGCACCCCCGTCTCACCGATCTCCTCCAGCAGATCGCCCATCGTGGCGGCCCAGAAATCCAGGAGGCCCTCACCGGTGAAGTCGGTTGCCGCGCCACCCCACGCGCGGCCACCGCTGATCGTGATCATTCCGCCATCCACGGCGAGCCACCACGGATCATCGAGAACGGCCACGTCCTTGGCGCTGCGCAGCGATTTCAACGCACGAGCCCTCGCGACGGCATCGGCATACGGCGAGTCGTCGCCGGCCAGTTTCCACAGCTGGATCTCCTCGACGGCCTCACGGGCGAGCGCGGGCCGCAGTACCCGGCCAGCGGTGACCTGCCGTCCCTCGCGGCACCAGGCGGCGAGCCGCAGCGCAGCGTCGAAGAGCGGAACACCCCGCACGGCAGCGACAAGGTTCTCCCGCGGAGCCAGCGTCACCGGGCGCAGCACGGGCACATCCTCGGCCGGTCCGTCGACTCCGGCATCGACGGGATCGCCCACCCCGCACTGCCCACAGGTACACAACGCCACGTCCTCGGCGGTCAGCCGACGGACACCGCCGCGCCCGGCCCCTTCACCGGTCGGCGGCTTCGCATTGCCGGACACCGTGTCCGGCGTCAGCCGGGCCAGCCGCGCGGTGATCCCGTCCCGGTCGAAGGCCGCCGGATCGTAACCGGCCGCCCGCAGCTCGGCGACAAGCTCGCCGTACGGGCCATCCCCTGCCCCGTCCGGGGTGCCGAGGAACTCCAGCACCTCAGCCAGCCCCCGCACGCCGCCGATGTCCTCGGCCGGTACGTCGGCGCGACGGCCGCCGACGCAGCGCACCGCCCGCTCCGCGTCGACCGGGCACGGCAGTGTCTTCTCCAGCGTGATCCCGTGCTCCCAGTCGTCGCCGAAGTCGTAGACGTAGCGCAGCCGTGCCTTCTCCTCGGCCAGCACGTCGCCGAGCGCGGTGGCGTCCTCGTCGCCGACCTCGTGGCCGAAGCCGAGGTCGATGCCGGTGAGTCGGGCCGCATCGCCGTACCCCCGGCCGAACTCGTCGGTGAAGAGATGCAGATGGCCACCGTGCCATCCGAAGGCGACCTGGATGGCGTCGTGCAGCGTCCCGAGCGAGGTATCGGACGGCAGCACGAGGCGCCGCCACAGGGGCGGTCTTGTGCCGTGCAGCACGATCTTCAGCTGGAGATCGGACGGGGCCGTCTTCCCGTCTCGCCGCATCTGCTGCTCCTACCGCACCGGGGCCACTCGAACGGCCCCATCATGGCGCTGCCGGTATGCCCGGCTCAAACCCGGTTGTGGCGGCCACCGTCCTTCGGGGCACACACGGTCCCGACGCCGCCCGCAGCAGGTATCCTCTGCCCTCGCGACCTTTCGCGGGGCGGCAAAGGCGCTCGGGAGCGCATGGCCCTACCGGCCACGGCTGTCGCAGCCCTCGACATGTGCGGACGCGGCGTGATGCCGGGTTTCGTAGCCCGTCCGGGTGTCTGAGCCGCGTGAGTCGGAGCTCTCGGGGCTGGTCGGTCTCGTCGGCAGCCTGCAGATGCGGTCTCGTCCGGATTCGATCAGTCGATGTCCGGATCATCGGACTCTTCGGGGAGTCGGGCCGCGAGGTCATCGGCCCACTCCACGGCCCAGGTACGAAGGGCGGCGATGGTGGTCTCGTCCAGGCCGTAGGCGGCGAAGGCTTCGTCGTCGGTCCACTCGGCGCCCGTGAGGTTCGCCTGCAGGTCCTCGCGCTCGAAGCGGCCACGGGCGTGGCGGCGGCCGAACTCCTCAAGCTCGGTATTGGTCCAGCGGCGGGAGGCAGCGAACACGTCGATCAGGTCGCGGGGCGCTCCGCGGTCGGCGAGGGCGCGAACCTTGGTCCCGATCACGTCCTCCTCCGCGAGGACGGGCCCGTACGGGCTCTGGGAGACGGGCCGCCAGAAGACTTCCTTCAGGATGTCGACTTCACAGTCCTGCCCGGTGACCGGGTCGGTCACGGTGAAGCGAGCGGACAGCGGGGCAGTTTCCAGTGCATGCACTTTCCAGCCCCGAGCCTCGAGGCCGCGACAGACTGCGGCCGCGATGTCGGCCATGGGCGCCGGGTTCTCCGTGGCGACATCGAGGTCCTGGCTGGGACGGTTCACGAGGCGGTGCGCCCTCACGGCATACCCGCCGGTGAGGACTAAGGGATACGGCGAGCCGAGGGCAATCACATCCGCCAGGAGCCGCATGTGCAGATCCGGCATGTCCGTCACGCGGCTGCCCGGGTGCGGGAGGCGAGCTGGGGGAAGGCGTCCTCCCACACGGTGCGCACGGTGCGACCGACGAGGGTGCGCAGCACGGGCCACAGCTGGAGGAGCAGATCCTGATTGAGGTAGAGGGGCAGGTCGTCGTGCAGGCCCTCGTGCAGGACGGTGCGGTACAGGCCCATGCGCTGGCGAGGCTTGCCCAGGTCGTACGAGGTCATCCCGGACCAGGCCAGGTGCAGCGGCAGCTCTACGACACCGCGCGCCGGCCCATGCAGCTCGTCCAGCGATTCCGGCAGACGGCGCCGGAACTTCTCCCGGTACAGCGCGAGGTCCTCGGCTTCCGCGCCGGAGAGGCCCCTCGGCGCGGGCGCAGGATGCTGTGGGCTGGAGGACATGCCTCCATTATGGCGGCCGAAGAAGTGATGCGGGCCACGATGTGCGAGCCCGCGCCCGGAGTGAGTAGCGGCGGTGCGCCGGCTGTCGCAGCCCGTTCTTGCCCTGAGCAGGAGGCACGGGCTGTCGGCCGCTTGTGTATGAGACCTGGACGCGCAGACGCTGGGCTGACCTGAACACCACTCGTCACCACCAGCACTTCCCGCTTCATCCGGCCTCGCATCGACGAACGCCACCGATGGTGTCCTCGGCGGGACACCATCGGGTAGCAGACCACTCCGACAGACATGCTGACGTCGGCGGCCTTTGCGGGTGGTGGGTGGGGCCGGTTCAGCGCCGACAACGGGAGGCGTACAGAGCGGGCCGATGGTGCCGCCGTTCAGCAGCAATGCCACTGTCTGTGATCCGTTGCGGGTGCAGCAAGGGCCACGCTGAGATGTTGACCAGGAAAGCGGACAGGGCGAAACCGCAGACGCAGGACCTGGGTCGTCAGCCGATTCTCCCCGGATTCTCCCCAGCGACGTCAGGAGGGTAAAAGTCCTGTTCAGGGCCTTGCCGGAGGCAGGTAGACGAGATCACTTGCATCACTTCTCCCCAGGGGCTCCCCAGCGCCTCATACTAGTACCCATTCCGGAGATGCAACAGCAAACTATGTACGCTGCGCTGGTGGAGCCGGTCGACCCCTAGAGCCAGTCCCGACGCTTGAAAATCATGTACAAACTTACGCAAACCACGCCCATCAAGCCGACTGCGAAGGGGTAGCCGCCCGCCCACTTCAGCTCCGGCATGTCTTCGAAGTTCATGCCGTAGATGGTTCCCACGAGTGTGGGTGCAAAGAGGATGGCGGCCCACGAGGAGATTTTTTTGATTTCTTCGTTCTGTTCGAAGCCCGCTTCGGCCAATGCGCGCATTTCGGCGTTCTGTTGTTGGGACACCAGGGTGGCGTTGACCGTCAGGATTTCCGTGAGGGCCTGGCGGAAGCCGTCCACGCGTTCGCTGGTGTGGGTGACGTGGTCCGCCACGTCGCGGAGGTAGCGCTGGAGTTCCTCGTCCGTGCCGTACTTCGCGAAGCCCGCCATCAGGCTGTGGAGCATGCCGACCAGGGGGCGGGTGGCACGCTGGAACTCGACCATTTCGCGGGAGAGTTCGTAGATGCGGCGGGAGACCTCCGGGTCGCCGCTGAAGACCTCGGTCTCGATCTCGTCCATGTCGATCTGGACGCCCTCGACGACCGGGGCGTAGCCGTCGACCACCGCGTCGAGGATGGCGTAGAGGGCGGCCTCAGGGCCGAGGGAGAGGAGTTCGGGGGACTTCTCCATTCGCCGGCGGACGGCCGAGAGGTCCGGGGCGGCGCCGTGGCGGACCGTGATCAGGAAGTCGGGGCCCACGAAGATGTGGAGCTCGCCGAAGTCGACCTCCTCCAGTGCGTCCAGGTAGCGGGCGGCGCGCAGGACGACGAAGAGGGTGTCTCCGTAGCGCTCCAGTTTGGGGCGCTGGTGGGCCTCCAGGGCGTCTTCGATGGAGAGCGGGTGGAGGTTGAACTCGGCTGCCAGGGAGTGGAGTTCGGATTCCGTCGGGCGGTGCAGGCCGATCCAGGCCATGCCGTCCGGCTGTTCGCGGAGTTGGCGGAAGGTGTCGGCGAGGGTGACGGGGGAGGCGATGCGCACGCCGTCGCGGTAGACGGCGGAGTCGATCACGCTGCGGTGGTCGGCGGGGGTGGGGGGCGCGCGGCGGGCACTCTCCTGGACGGCGCGGCCGACGGCGTCGTCGTCGGCCGCGGCGGCAGCGGCGGCAGCGGCGGCAGCGGCGGCAGCGGCGGCAGCGGCGGCGACGAGCCGCCGGAGCCCTCCGTGTCCGCCGAGCCCTCCGGCCCCCCGACGGCCGGGACCGTCCCCGCCGAGCCGGCCGTCGGCGCGCTGTTCTCCCCCGGCGCCGACGGCGACCCCGACCACCACTGCTCGGCCGCCGTGGTCCACTCCCCCGGCGGCGACCTCATCGTCACCGCCGCCCACTGCGTCCACCAGAACGGCTTCCGCACCAACCTGGCCTTCGCCCCCGGCTACCACGACGGCACGTTCCCCTTCGGGGTCTGGGTCCCGACCCGGATCGACGTGGACCCCCGCTGGAGCGCCGACCACGATCCCGACCACGACGTGGCCTTCGTGCGCGTGCGCCGCCCCGGCCGTCCCGGGCAGCGGCTGGAGGACGTCACCGGCGCCGCCTGGACGCTGCGCACCGGAACCGCGCTCCCGGTGCCCGCCCGGCTGGTGGGCTACCCGAACACCGCCGAACAGCCCCTGGGCTGCCTGACCCTGGCCGTCGCGGACGGGCCCGCGCAGCTGCGGCTGGACTGCCCGGACGTACCCGACGGCACCAGCGGCGGGCCGGTGCTGACCGACGGGAAGGCCCTGATCGGCGTGATCGGCGGCCGCGACGGAGGCGGCGACGACCAGACCTCCTACAGCTCCTCCTTCGACGACGACGTCCGCGAGCTCTACGAACGCGCCGTCCGCGGCTAGCGCTGTGGCCGGAAAGGTTTGCCGGGTCGCGGTGTCCGGTGCGGTGCATCGCAAGGCGGAGGGCCGCCGCTTGTACTGGACGTACTTCGGTGGTCCGACAACGCGGCGAGGTGCCGTGCCGGGCGCCGCGACCCGGTGGACCTTTCCGGTCACAGCACTAGTGCTGTGGCCGGCTCTTTCGGATCTTGCCGGGGCTCCCGGTAGCGTGTGTCCTCCACGAAGGAAGGAACTCCCGTGCCGCGCATCGCACTCGTCCGGGGCGACATCACCACGGAGCGGGCCGACGCCGTGGTCAACGCGGCGAACTCCTCGCTGCTCGGCGGCGGCGGTGTCGACGGGGCCATCCACCGGCGCGGCGGTCCGGAGATCCTGGCCGCCTGCGAACAGCTGCGCCGCTCGCACTACGGCAAGGGTCTCGCGACGGGCAAGGCGGTCGCCACCACGGCCGGCCGGCTGCCGGCCGATCACGTGATCCACACGGTCGGTCCGGTCTGGTCGCGGGACGAGGACCGGTCGGCGCTGCTGGCCTCCTGCTACCGGGAGTCGCTGCGGGTCGCCGATGAACTGGGAGCCCGTAGCGTCGCCTTCCCGGCGATCTCCACCGGGATCTACGGATGGCCCCTGGACGACGGGGCGCGGATCGCGGTGGAGACCGTGCGGTCGGCCCGGACCGAGGTGGAGGAGGTCCGCTTCGTTCTCTTCGACGAACGCGCCTACGAAGCCTTCGCGAACGCGGTGGCCGCCGGGCCTTCTTAGTCCTTCGGCGGGCCGTGGTGGGGTGGGTAGTCGGTGGTTTCGGGGGTGGCCGGAAGGCGCCACTTCGACAGGACGCGGGCCATCGTGACGGGCTCGAGCAGGACGGCCGGCGGGGCGGTCAGCGACAGCACGCCGAAGAAGCGGCCCGCGATCGCCGGGTCGGCGTTGGCTCCCACCATCACCCGCGCCATGTAGCGCTGCAGGATCCGGGTGGCCCGGTCCGGCGGCGGCCCCTTCGTCACCGGATAGCGCATGTCCTCGCTGGTGGCGATCTGCCAGGGCACGGCGGACGCCGCGGTGGTGCGGCGCTGGATGCGCCGGGCGGCCCCGGCGATCTCCCGCGGGTTCAGGGTGCGGATCTCCTTGGCCAGGGCCTCCGCGGCGAGCGCGGCGACCGTCATCCCGTGTCCGTACACGGGGTTGAACCGGCAGACGGCGTCGCCGAGGACCACGAATCCGGCCGGCCAGTGTGCGAGGCGCTCGTAGTGGCGCCATTCGTTCGCCGTGTTCCGGAAGGCGGTGGGCGGGGACAGCGGGGTCGCGTCCCGGATGGCGTCGTACAGGGCCGGGCTGCGCAGGCTCCGCGCGAACGCGAAGAACGCCCCGTCCTCGACGGGCGGGGCGTGTTCGCCGTTGCCGATCAGGGTCACCAGCCAGCGGTTGCCGTCCTGCGGCATCAGGACGCCGCCGCGCGGGAGGTCGGGGCGGCCCTGGACGTACAGGCCCTGCCAGCGCCGCCCCGGATCGGCCGGGATCTCGAAGTAGCGGCTGGAGTAGCCGAGTCGGGAGTCGTAGCGGGTGACCTCCGGGGCCGCGTGGCCGAGCGCGATGAGCCAGTCGGGCGCCTTGGAGGCGCGGCCGGTCGCGTCGACGACGAGTCGCGCGGCCAGCGGGCCGCCGTGGCGGAGCTGTACGCCGGTCACCGAGCGGCCGTCCGGCCCGGCCACCAGTCCGGTGGCCGTCGTCCCGCCGCGGATCGTGATGCGGCCGTCCCGCAGCACCTCGCGGCGCACCGTCCGGTCGAGCAACTCCCGGCTGGAGAGCAGCACTTCGGCCCCGTGTAACGGGCCGAACCAGCCGGCGGGGCTCAGCCAGAGGAAGTCCCGCGGCGAGTTCAGCAGGCTCGCCCCGGCACCCACCAGTTTGCCGGTGATGCCCGGCAGCATCAGTTCGATCAGCTCCACGCCCCTCGCCCACAGGATGTGCGCGTGCCGGGACTGCGGCAGCCCGGGCCGGAACTGCGGCTCTCCTTCGGGCAGTTCGTCCCGCTCGATCACGGTGACGCGGGAGAAGCGCCGCGCGAGGACCCGCGCGGCCAGCAGCCCGGCCATGCCCGCCCCGAGGACCACCGCGTGGTCCCCGGGCTCCGAGTCGGTGCTTCCTGGGTGGTTGTCCGTACCGTCGTCGTCCATGCCGCAGAGTGTGGTGCGGTCCGCGCGCCCCGGTGAGGGCCCGGACGGGGCGCCTTGGGGCTTCCCGGGGGCGGACGGGCTCATGCCGGGGCGCCCACACACCCGTTCGACCGGTGGGGTCGCGTCAGGGCAGGTCAGGGCGGGTCACGGACACAGGACCGTCCAGGTGACCCGCACGTGCCCGTCGTCGTCGCCGCGGAAGTCGCTCGTACGGGTTCCGGGCTGGTCGGTGTAGGGATCCCAGGCCACCGTGCCGCGGGCGACCAGGTCGTCGGCCGAGGAGGCGTCGCGGTCCCAGAGGTACACGCCGATCTCGAAGGGGCCGGGGCCGTACGTCGTCCCCGAGCCGACCTGCTGGTGGAAGTACGGGTCCGGGTTGGTGCGGCCGCCCTTGTTGGGGAAGGTCGACGGGTCCGACGAGGAGCGCGACCACACGGCGCCGCGGCCGCCGTCACCGGTCCGGACCGTGAGGTCCCCGTAGAGCGCGGGCCGGGTCGTGCCGTCGTCGAAGTAGGTCAGCTCGGCCCCGTCCACGCGGACCCGGCAGGCGGGGACGCCCTGCGCCGGGGTGACGGTGTAGGTGACGGACACCTCGCCGCCGTCCACTCCCGCCATCTTCGCGGTGAACCGGCCGAAGCCGAGGGCCGGGTCCCAGTGGACGCGGCCGGCGGCCATCACGTCGTCGTTGTTCCCGGCGGTGTAGTCGGCGTCGGTGACGTGGGCGGTGATGGTGGCGCCGGAGCCGAAGACCTGCCCGCGGGCGGAATCGTCGAGCCCGAACCAGGGGTCGTGGTCGGGGAAGGCGGTGGCGCCGGCGCGGTCGCGGTGCCACAGGGTGCGGGCGGTCCCGTCGGTGGTGAGCGTGAGGCCGTCGTAGAGCTCGGGACCGCTCTCCCCGGCGGAGGTGAAGCGGGCCGAGTCGACGGTGATGCGGAAGGGGCCGTTCTTCAGGTCGACCCGGCTCACCGGGTCCTTGGAGAACTCGGCGACGATCTGCCGGCGGATCCAGTCGTTGCCGAGCAGCCCGTAGTGCGAGGGGCAGCCGCTGTCGCCGACCGGGAGGACGTGGTTGACGGCGCCGGCCAGTTCGGTGGAGCGCGGGGCGCGGCTGTCGCCGGGCGGGATCTGCTGGTCGCAGGTGGAGCTGAAGGTGGTGTAGCGGGTGGCGCCCGGGGTCTCGTCACCCGCGTTGAGGGAGGTCAGGAAGGCGCCGCCGGGGGTCATGTCGGCGAGGGAGGCGGCGTGGATGTCGCAGAAGGTGCCGAAGGGGCCGCAGGGCGCGGCGTCACCCGCCCCGTGGTTGGGCCCGCCCAGCGAGACCCAGGCACGGACCCGGGAACTCCCGCCGTCCTTGAGGTACTTGCGGGTGAGCAGCGAACCCATGCTGTGGGCCACGACGTTGACCTGGCGGGCGCCGAAGCGCTCGGTGAGGAAGGCCCCGAAGCGGGCCGCGTTGGACTCGTTCGTCGCGGCCCAGTCGTAGCCGAACTCGGCGAGGTCGCTCGAGAGCCAGCCCTGGCCGCGCAGGTGGTCCTCCAGCCCGTCGAGGGAGGCCGCGGTGTCCCCGTAGCCGTGGACGAGGACGACCGGCGTACGGCGCTCCGCGCTCGCGGCGGCCCGGGCGGGCGGTGCGGTGAGGGCGGTCGCGAGGAGCGCCGCGAGCGTGGCGAGGAGGAGCGGGAACAGCAGGGGCACGGGCAGGGCGGATCTGCGCATGGCTCTCCCAGGGGATGCGGCCCGACAGCCTGAAGAAAGTGACTGGCGAGTAGCAAGTTAGCCCTCGGGGATTCAGTGCGATAGGGACGCGTACGAGACTCCCGTGAGCTTTTCGGAGGCGGACCAGAGGCGTTCGCCGGACTTGTCGTCCAAGGTCCATTTCGCCCGCCAGGATCGGGCGGGCGCCCCGCGCCAGCCGAGCCGCGGACCGATGAACTCGTCCGGCCGGACCCCGGGCGCGGTGGCCGCGTACAGGGTGGGCAGGGCGCCGGAGGCGGCGGACTGTGCGATGACGCCGTTCCCGATGGTGTTGCCCAGGGTGTTGGCGGCGACCGTGATCCGCGAGGTGAGGGTGGTGCCCGCCTGCGGGGTCGCTCCGACGTGCAGGTTGGTGGAGGCGTAACCGGGGTGGGCGGCGGCGGTGACGATCCCGGAGCCGGCGGCCGCGAGCCGGCGGGCGAGCTCGTGGGTGAAGAGCAGGTTCGCGGTCTTGGAGCGGCCGTAGGCGATCCAGCGCCGGTAGCGGCGCTCGCCGTTCAGGTCCTCGTGGTCCACGTCCCCGAGGGCGTGGAAGCCGCTGGAGAGGTTCACGACCCGGGCCCCGGGGCCGGCGGCGAGGAGCCCGGGCAGGAGCAGCCCGGTGAGGGCGAAGTGGCCGAGGTGGTTGACCCCGAACTGCGTCTCGAACCCGTCCGCGGTCCGCCCGTACGGCAGGGCCATCACCCCGGCGTTGTTGACGAGGAGGTCGAGGCTGCCGTGCCGTTGGCCGTACTCCCGCGCGAACTCCCGCACGGTGGCCAGGTCGGCGAGGTCCAGCGGGATGAACCGCACGTCCGCGCCGGGCAGTTCGGAGCGCAGTGCGACCTCGGCCGCCCGTCCCCGGGCCGCGCTGCGGCAGGCCAGCACGACCGCGGCCCCGCGCCGGGCGAGCTCCCGGGCGGCGAAGTAGCCGATCCCGCTGTTGGCCCCGGTGACCACGGCCGTGCGGCCGCTCTGATCGGGTATGTGCGCGGCCTTCCAGCCCGGCATGCCGCCTCCTCCCGCTCGCCGCCGGGACCCCGGCCGGGTCCCTGGCCCCCGCACCCTACGCCCGGAGCCCGGAGCCCGGCTCCCGGAGCCCTGCCGCCGCGGGGCCCGGCCGGCCGCGGGTGCACCTCCGCGCGGGGCACGCGGGAAAGGGGCCCCACCCGGCCGCCACAGCACTAGGCCCCGGCTCCCGGGGTGTCCGGGGCCGACCAGTAGGCTGCGGGTCCACCCCCTTCCCGTACTCCGAGGTTCCGCGCAGTGAGCTCGACGCCGCCACCGCCCCCCGTACCCGTGTCGGTCGTCGGCCTCGGCGCCGACGGCTGGGGCGGGCTGACCGCTCCCGCGCGGGCCGCGCTGGCCGGGGCCGAGGTGTTGATCGGCGGACCCCGGCAGCTGGACCTGCTGCCGCCCGAGGAGTGCGCGGGCGTCCGAGTGGCGTGGCCGAGCCCGCTGCGCCCGGCCGTGCCGAAGCTGATGGCGGAGCACGCGGGCCGCCGGATCGCGGTGCTGGCGAGCGGCGACCCGATGTTCTACGGGATCGGCCGCGCGCTGTCCGAGGAGCTCGGCCCGGGCGCCCTGCACGTCCTGCCGCACCCCTCCTCCGTGTCGTACGCCTGCGCGCGCCTGGGCTGGCCCGTGGAGGACACCGAGGTGGTCACCGTCGTCGGCCGCCCGGTGGCCCGGCTCGCGGCCGCGCTGTACGAGGGCCGGCGGGTGCTGGTCCTGAGCGCCGGAGCAGTGACCGCAAACGAGATCGCCGCTCTGCTTCGAGAGCGGGGCTTCGGCCCCAGCCGGATGCGCGTCCTGGAACAGCTCGGCTCCGAGCACGAGGACGCGTACGAGGGCCTCGCCCGGAGCTGGGACCGCGCCCCCGGCGACCCCCTCAACGTGGTCGCCGTCGACTGCCGCCGCGACCCCGCCGCCGGGGTCCCCCGGCTCGGCGCGACCCCCGGCCTGCCCGACACCGCCTACGAGCACGACGGCCAGCCCACCAAGCGCCACGTCCGCGCCGCCACCCTGTGCGCGCTGGCCCCGGCCCCCGGCGAACTGCTGTGGGACATCGGCGGCGGCTCCGGCTCCATCGCCATCGAGTGGATGCGCACGCACCCTTCCTGCCGCGCGGTGACCGTGGAGCGGGTGGCCGAGCGGGCCGCGCGGATCACCCGCAACGCGGCCGCGCTCGGCGTGCCCGGACTGCGCGTGGTCACCGGCGCCGCGCCCGGGGCGCTCGCCGGACTGCCCGCCCCCGACGCCGTGTTCATCGGCGGCGGCCTCACTGCGCCGGGCCTGCTCGACGCGGCCTGGGAGGTGCTGGCCCCCGGCGGCCGGCTCGTGGTCAACACGGTCACCCTGGAGTCGGAGGCCGTCCTCACCGAGCGCTACCGGCGCCACGGCGGCGACCTGGTGAAACTGGCCGTCGCGCACGCCGTGCCGGTCGGCGGTTTCACGGGCTGGCGCCAGGCGATGCCCGTCACCCAGTGGTCGGTTACCAAGCCCTATCCCGAAATGGTGGATCAGACGACATGACCGTGTACTTCATCGGTGCGGGCCCCGGCGCCGCCGACCTGATCACGGTGCGCGGCGCCCGCAGGCTGGCCGCCGCCCCCGTCTGCCTGTACGCGGGCAGCCTGGTCCCGCGCGAACTGCTCGCCGAGTGCCCGCCGGACGCCCGCCTGATCGACACCGCGCAGCTGAACCTGGACGAGATCATCGCCGAATGCGTCCGCGCGCACGCGGCCGGCCAGGACGTGGCGCGGCTGCACTCGGGCGACCCGTCCGTCTTCAGCGCCGTCGCGGAGCAGATGCGGCGGCTCGACGCGGCCGGCATCCCCTACGAGGTGGTGCCCGGCGTCCCGGCCTTCGCCGCCGCGGCCGCCGCGCTGAAGCGGGAGCTGACCGTCCCCACCGTCGGCCAGACCGTGATCCTGACCCGGATCTCCCAGCAGGCCACGCCCATGCCGCCCGGCGAGGACCTCGCCACCCTGGGGCGCAGCGGGGCACTGCTGGTCCTGCACCTGGCCACCCGCTACGTCGACCGCGTCGTGGACGAACTGCTGCCGCACTACGGGGCCGAGTGCCCGGCGGCGGTGGTCGCGATGGCCAGCCGTCCCGACGAGTTGATCCTGCGCGGGACGCTGGCCGACATCGCGGGGCAGGTGAAGGAGGCCGGGCTGGTCCGCACCGCCGTCATCCTGGTGGGCCGCACCCTGGGCGCCGAGCAGTTCCGCGACAGCCACCTGTACTCCGCCGAGCGCGACCGGCATGCCTGCTGACGGGCCTGCCCCCACCGCCGGCCCGCCGGGCGGCCCGCCCGCAGGTCCGCCCGCAGGTCCGTCCGCCGACCCGAGCAGCCCGAGCGGCCCGGGCCGCCGCCCGCACGTCCTGATCCTCGGCGGCACCACGGAGGCCCGCGGCCTGGCGCAGGCCCTGGCCGCCGCGGAAGGCACCCCGTACCGGGTGACCACCTCGCTGGCCGGCCGGGTCGCCTCCCCGGTGCTGCCGCCGGGCGAGACCCGGATCGGCGGCTTCGGCGGTCCCGCCGGGCTCGCGGAGTGGATCACCGCCCACCGGGTCACGCACCTGGTCGACGCCACGCACCCGTTCGCGGAGCGGATGAGCTTCAACGCGGCCGGGGCGGCGGAGCTTTCGGACGTGCCGCTGCTGGCGCTGCGCCGCCCCGGCTGGACCCCGGGCCCCGGGGACGACTGGCACTTCGCGAACTCCCTCGCCGGGGCGGCCGCCCTGCTGCCGGGACTCGGCTCGCGCGTCTTCCTGACCACCGGCCGGATGGGCCTGCACAGCTTCGCGCACCTGGCCGAGCCCTGGTTCCTGGTGCGTTCGGTGGATCCGCCGGACGCGCCCGCGCCGCCGCGCCTCGAAGTCCTGCTCGCCCGCGGCCCGTTCACCCTGGACGACGAGCGGGAGCTCCTCGCCCGCCACCGCATCGACCTCCTCGTGACCAAGGACAGCGGCGGCTCCGCCACCGCCCCCAAGCTCACGGCCGCCCGCGAGGCCGGCGTCCCGGTCCTCGTCGTCCGCCGCCCGCCCGTCCCCGAGGGCCACCCCGTGGCGACCTCCGTCGCCGAGGCCCTGCGCCTGTTGCACTACGCTCTGCCGCGTTGATCACTCACGCGTGCGAAGGGAGCGGGCCATGAAGGCCGGCGGCAGAACATCCGGGGCGGTGCCGACCCTGCTCGTCGGCGGCCTGCTGGTCGGCGGCCTGCTCGTCGGCGGCCTGCTGGCGAGCGGCTGCTCGGGCGGCCCGGGCGCCGGGCCGGCGCGGAAGCCGGCCTCGGTGCCGGCGACGAGCGCCCCGGCCGAACGGCCGGGCGGGGCCGTCGGGGGTCTCAGCCGCCGTGGACGCCCGCGCAGATCCGGGCCTCCGGGCTGTCCGGATGCCAGCGCCCGTGCCGGCGGCCCAGGGCGCACACGTCGGCCGGCCGCACCGGCAGCTCCCGCACCAGCTCGCGGGGCACCTCGGCCTCATCGGAGCGGGTGTGGCGCGGGCGGTGGCCGCCGGGCCGCCCGTCGGCGCGGTCCCGGTGCGGGTCGCCGGGCCGGCGGGGCTCCGGGATGTCCGGGACCGGGGGAGCGCCCGCCGGGGCTCCGGAGCCGGCGCCCCGGTCCGGCGTACCGGCCTGCGCGGCCGGCGCCGCGGAGCGCTCGGCGACCCGCCGGCCGGTAGCCGAGGGCGCGGGCCCGGCAGGGCGGCCCGGCACCGCCTTCAGCGCCTCCAGAGCGGGTGCCTGGACGACCACCGGCGTGGCCCCCGGCCCGCCGCGGGGCTCGTGCCGGGGCGGCTCCCCCGGGGCACCGGGAGCGGTCGCCGGTTGCACGGGGGCCGGGGTCACGTTCACGCAGCCGGAGACGGCCGAGACCGCACAGGCGACTCCGAGCAGCAGCTTTGTCGTGGTTCGGGTTGGATGCACCCGCGCAACTCTGCTGTGCGAGGACCCCGTTGCGAAAACCCGGAGCCGATATTCACCCCCCACGGGTGACGGCTGCCCGCCCGCTGACACGGCCCGGCAGTCCGGCAGCCCAGAAACCCGGGGGGTTCTGCCGCTAGTCGCCCGTGGAACCGTCGAGCTGCTCGCGCAGCAGGTCGGCGTGGCCGTTGTGGCGCGCGTACTCCTCGATCATGTGGGTGTAGATCCAGCGCAGGCTGAACACCTCGCCGCGGTGGTGGTCCTCGGCCTGCGAGGTCTGCTCCAGGGAGCGGCCGGCCGCCGCCTGCCGGGCCAGCTCGACCTCGGTCTGCCACACCTGCTCGGCCTCGGCCCAGGTGTCCTTCCCGGTGAAGTGGAAGTCCCCGTCCGGGTCGTCACCGGTGCAGTACAGCTCGGGGAGGTCCTCGCCCAGCGCGATCTCCCGGAACCAGTACCGCTCCACCTCCGCCATGTGCCGCACCAGCCCCAGCAGGCTCAGTTCGGACGGCGGCAGCGGGCTCGTGCGCAGCTGTTCGTCCGAGAGGCCCTGGCACTTCCAGACGAGGGTGGAGCGGTGGTAATCGAGCCAGCCGTCGAGCATCTCGCGCTCGTCGGCCGTGGTGGAAGGTTCGCTGCGGTGTGATCCGCTGTTGGGGGTCATGCCCTCATCCTTGTCGAACGCACCCGTGCCCACCAGCGATTAGGCTGCTCACATCCCACGAGGAACACATCTGGAGGCTCCCGGTGAAGGTCGGCTGTATCGGACTCGGCGACATCGCGCAGAAGGCGTACCTGCCCGTTCTCGCCACCCGTCCAGGGCTCGAACTGCACTTGCAGACCCGGACCCCGGCCACTCTGGAGCGGGTCGGCGCACACCACCACCTCCCGGCGGGTCGCCTGCACGCCGACCTCGACTCGCTGCTCGCGCAGAAGCTCGACGCGGCCTTCGTGCACGCCCCGACGGCCGTCCACCCCGAGATCGTGGAACGGCTGCTGGAGGCGGGCGTCCCGACGTACGTGGACAAGCCGATCGCCTACGAGCTCGCGGACTCGCGGCGCCTGGTCGAACTGGCCGAGGAGCGAGGGGTCTCGCTCGCCGTCGGCTTCAACCGCCGCCACGCGCCCGGCTACTCGCAGTGCGCCGACCACCCGCGCGAGCTGATCGTCATGCAGAAGAACCGGGTCGGGCTGCCCGAGGACGTGCGGACCTTCGTCCTGGACGACTTCATCCACGTCGTCGACACCCTGCGCTTCCTGCTGCCGGGCGAGACCGACCAGGTCGACGTGCGGGCCGTGGTGCGCGACGGCCTGATGAGCCAGGTGGTGCTCCAGATGTCCGGTGAGGGCTTCACCGCGCTCGGCATCATGAACCGGCTCTCCGGTTCCACCGAGGAGGTCCTGGAGGTCTCCGGACAGGACACCAAGCGCCAGGTCGTCAACCTCGCGGAGATCATCGACCACAAGGGCCAGCCGACGATCCGGCGGCGCGGGGACTGGGTGCCGGTCGCCCGCCAGCGCGGCATCGAACAGGTCGTGGACGCCTTCCTGACGGCCGTCGAGACGGGCACGACGCTCAGCGCCCGCGACGCGCTGCTCACCCACGAGCTCTGCGAGCGGGTGGTGGAGTCGGCTCTGGAGCAGGCGCGCTGACCGGCGGCGTCCCGGCCACGCCCGGGCCCGGAGCGGCGGTGGCCCCGGCGGCCCCGGTGTCCCCGGCGGCCGCCGCGGCCCCGGTCGGCCGGCCGAGCCGTGCGCGGCGGGCGCCCGTCACCGCGCCGTAGCCCGCCAGGGCCGCGAGCGCGGCGCCCACCGCCCAGTCGCCGAAGCGGACGTACGCCGTCGTGCCCCGGGCGAGCGGGACCTCGTACAGCCGCGCCGTGCTCGCCGAGGTGGACAGCGGCTGCCCGATCCGCCCGCCGTCCGCACCGCGCACCTCGCTGATGCCGGTCAGGGTGGCGTGGACCACGGGCCGGCCGGTCTCGGCGGCGCGCAGCGCCGACAGCGAGGCGTGCTGGGCCGGGGCCCAGCCGTCCTGGAAGCTGGACGTGGCCGACTGGTCGATCAGCAGGGCGGCTCCGTCGCGGGCCAGGTGGCGGCTCATGTCGGGGAACGCCGACTCGAAGCAGACCAGCGGGCCGACGCGGACGTCCGGGCGGCCGGGCAGCTCCATCAGGACCTGGGCGCCGCCCGGGACGCGGTTCTCGTCGGCGGCCTTGCCGACCGAGGTGGCCCAGCCCAGCAGGGCGCGGGCCGGCACGTACTCCCCGAAGGGGACCAGGCGCATCTTGTCGTACCGGTCGCCGGTGGGGCCACGCGGTCCGACGAGGACCGCCGATTTGCGGATCCCGGGCCGGTCGGCGGCCCGGGCGTCCACATTGACCAGCAGCGGAGCCCCGACCTCGGCCGACAGGGCGGCGAGCCGCCGGGCGAGGTCCGGTCGGGCCGTCAGGTCCTCGCCGACGCTGCTCTCGCCCCACACCACCAGGTCCGGACGCTGTCCCGCCAGGGTCCGGGTCAGCCGCTCGCCGAGGGCGAACCGCCGCTCCGGGGCGTCCGTGCCGTCCGCGACCAGGCCCGGCTGCACGACGGCCACCCGCAGCGAACCCGACGCCTCAGGGCGCGGCGCCCACAGCCACACCGCGCCGGTCAGCACCGCGCACCCCGTCACCCCGGCGAGCGCCGGAGCCCGCGCCCCCGGCACCGCGACCAGCAGCACCACCGCGCAGTTCACCGCCACCACCAGCAGGCCGACCAGCCAGACCCCGCCCACCGAAGCCAGCCGCAGGGCGGGCGGCACCTGCCACTGACTGGCCCCGAGCAGCCCCCACGGCCCGCCCAGCCCCTGCCAGGACCGCGCCAGCTCCGACAGCAGCCACCCCGCCGGTACGAGGACCAGCGCGGCCGTCGCACGCCCCGGACCCGGGGCGGCGCCGAGCAGCTCCCGCACCAGCAGGGCCCAGGGGATCCAGAGCAGGCCCAGCAGCGCGGCCAGGGCGAAGAGGAACACGTGCAGGCTGGGCAGCAGCCAGTGGTGCACGGCGAACACGAACCCGGCTCCGCCGAGCCAGCCCTCCAGGGCGGCGCGCCGGCCGGTGGGCGCCGACCTCAGCAGCAGCATCCAGGGCACGAGGGCGACGTAGGCGAACCACCAGAGAGCCGGGGCGGGGAAGGCCAGGCAGGGCAGCGCCCCGGCGGCGACGGCGGCCGCCGCACGCCACCACCGCTGCGGCCCGGGGACGGTGAACACCATGACGCGCCTCCGCATCCAGTGTGGAACAGCAGGACGCCTCAGGCCGACATGTGGCGCCACTTCTCGTGGACGGTGACCCGCGACAGCCGCCAGCCGGCGCGGGCGGTGCGGGCGAGGGCGAAGGTGTAGCGGCCCGCGGCGACGAAGTTGGGCGCGGTGACCGTGCCGTCGAACTCCTCGCCGGCCAGCCGCATCGGGTTGAGGAAGTCCGCCCGCACCTCCGCCGTGTCGCCGGGGGAGCCGCCCAGGTCCGCTACGCGGATCAGCCGGTTGACGATGAGGTGCTGGCGCACCGGGAACAGCTTCATCGTCTCCTCGAGCCAGCCCGCGACCTCGTCCGCCGGCCCCTCGACCCCGCCGGCCGAGCTGTAGTCGGCGCGCCCTCCCGGGGCGAACAGGGCGCGGTAGGCGGCCCAGTCGCCGTCGTCGACGGCCACCGCGTACCCCGAGACCACCTCGTCGATCGCCAGCCGGTCCATCACGGTCGCAAGGTCCACACGCTGCGTCATCGGGTCAGTGTGAGGGCGGCGGGCGCGCAGGCCAAGAGGCGTGCGGGATCCGGATCTTCCGGTGGCCGCTCAACGGCCGGAACGCGCCTCCCGCGGGCGGACCACGACGAGGAACGCATCGCTGGCCAGGTCCATCACCACCTCGGCCGGCACGCCCTCGCGCGTGCGCTGTGCCGCGTACTCCTCGGCCGGCCAGCTCCCCCTCGGACTTCCGGCCGGAAACCGCTCCAACACCACTCGACCCATGGGACACCCCCTGCAGCTCGTCTTCAGATCGCTTCAGGTCTCTCCAGGCACAACGACGCGGAGGCCGCCCGGGAACGTTCCCGAACGGCCTCCGATTCACGCGATGCGGTGGGCGGCGCCGTTAATGGCCCGCCGACTCGCCGGCGTGCGGGCTGAGCTCACCCGTGCCGATCAGGGCGAACACCACGATGCCGAGCAGGATCCGGTAGATCACGAAGGGCATGAAGCTCCTGCTGGAGATGAACTTCATGAACCAGGCGATGACCGCGTAGCCGACCAGGAAGGCGACGACCGTGGCGAAGATCGTCTGCCCCCACGCGATGTGGCCCGGCTCCTCGATCACGTCCTTGATCTCGAACAGGCCCGAGGCCAGGACGGCCGGGATGGCGAGGAGGAAGGAGTAGCGGGCCGCCGCCTCCCGGGTGAAGCCCAGCAGCAGACCGCCGGAGAGCGTCGCACCGGAGCGGGAGACGCCCGGGATCAGTGCCATCGCCTGGCAGAGGCCGAAGATCAGGCCGTCCTTGACGCCCAGCTCCTTGAGCGTCTTGCGCTCGCGGACGGCGCGGTGCCGGCCGCCCTCCTCGTCACGGGCGGCCAGCCGGTCCGCGACGCCGAGCACGATGCCCATCACGATGAGGCTGGTGGCGATCAGCCGCAGATCGCGGAACGGGCCCTCGATCTGCTCCTTGAAGACGAGGCCCAGCACACCGATCGGAATCGATCCGACGATCACCAGCCAGCCCATCTTGGCGTCCTGCTCGGAGCGCAGCGCCTTGGTGTACAGCGAGCGGAACCAGGTGGAGACGATCCGCGCGATGTCCTTGCGGAAATAGATCAGCACGGCGGCCTCGGTGCCGATCTGCGTGATGGCGGTGAAGGCCGCTCCCGGATCGGTCCAGTCGGCGAACGCCGCGGTCAGCCGCAGGTGGGCGCTGGAGGAGATCGGGAGGAACTCCGTAAGCCCCTGGACGAGACCGAGGATTAGGGATTCGAACCAGCTCATGTCGGGGTGCGCTCGTCCTTGTGATCGTCGGGCAGTTCGGGTCCGATGCTAGGGCCCGTGGGGTGCGGCCGTGACCACAGGGGGGTGTACCGGCGTCAGTTCGCGGGCCCGTACGGGCACTCGCCCCGGCCGGGGCGCGGACTCCCGTACGGGAGCCAGCCGGTGCCGCTTGCGCCAGGCGACGACCGCGGCCCCCACCGCGGAGGCGGCGATGAAGCCGAACGAGGCGAGGAAGGCGGGGGAGGTGGGGGAGGAGGCGCTGGCGCCGGCGACCACGTAGGCGGCGGTGTTCGGGACCACGCCGATCGCGGTGGCGAGCAGGAAGGGCAGCCAGCCGCAGCGCGACAGCGCCGCACCGTAGTTGGCCACCGCGAAGGGCAGGCCGGGGAAGATCCGCACCGCCAGCATCGAGCGGAATCCGTGCCGGGCCAACTGGTCGTCGGCGGCCTGCAGCCAGCGGCCGCGGATCAGCGGGCGCAGGGCGTCGCGGCCCATCATCCGGCCGAGGCCGAAGGAGATGCCGGCGCCGATGACCGAGCCCGCGACCGCCGCGGGCAGGCCGAACACGGACCCGAAGAGGGCCCCGGACGCCAGGTTCAGCAGGGGGCGCGGCACCAGGGCGGCCGTGCACACCCCGTACGCCCCGGCGAAGAGCAGCACCGCCACACCCACCGGGAGCCCCGGGGGCCAGCCCTCCGACAGCAGGCGCTGGGGCTCGTACAGCACGACGCAGACGCCGGCCGCCAGGAGCAGCGCGACGAGCAGCGAGAGCCGGGTCCACGGCGCGAGGAGGAGGGACATTCCGGGAGACTAACCGACCCGTGTGGCCGCGCGCCGTAATCTGGGCCTCATGCAGCCGAACGACCAGCCGCGTCCGCCGGTTCCGCGGAGCCCCCTCGCGGAGCTGCTGGCGGAGCGCCTCACCGGCTCCTTCGGCGCCGCCGCGGACGCGGAGCAGGCCGCGCACATGGCCGCGTACATGAAGGGCGTCGCGCCCTTCCTCGGGATCCGCACCCCGCTGCGGCGCGAACTGTCGAAGGCCGTGACCAAGAACACCCCGAAACCGGACGAGACGGACTGCACCGCGCTCGCGCTGCGCTGCTGGGAGCTTCCGCAGCGTGAGTACCACTACTTCGCCGCCGACTACCTGCGCCGCAACGTCGGGCGCTGCTCCTCGGACCTCCTCCCCCTCGCCCGGCACCTGATCACCACCGTCCCCTGGTGGGACACCGTGGACGCGCTCGCCGCGCACGTGGTGGGCCCGCTGGTGGCGGCCGACCCGGCGCTCGCGGCCGTGATGGACGAGTGGATCGGGGACGAGGACGTGTGGGTGGCCCGCACCGCGCTCCTGCACCAGCTCCGGTACAAGTCCGCGACCGACACCGAGCGGCTCTTCGCCTACTGCCGGCGCCAGGGCGGCCACCCGGACTTCTTCGTCCGCAAGGCCATCGGCTGGTGCCTGCGCGAGTACGCCAAGACGGACCCCGGCGCGGTGCGCGCCTTCGTCGCCGCGGAAGGCCGCCGGCTGTCCCCGCTGTCGGTCCGCGAGGCGCTCAAGAACCTCTAGTGCCGTGACCGGAAAGGTTTGCCGGGTCGCGGTGTCCGGTGCGGTGCATCGCAAGGCGGAGGATCACGTCGCGTACTGGACGTACTCGCGTGGTCCGACAACGCGGCGAGGTGCCGTGCCGGGCGCCGCGACCCGGTGGACCTTTCCGGTCACGGCACTAGAGAGCGCGCGGTTCGGCGAATAACCGTTCGACGGTCCGTGCCCGATCCGGCAGGATCGGCCACATGTCCAGGCACGCCTTCCCCGCAGCGCCGTCCGCAGTCGCGGACGCGCCGAAGGCTGCCCTCCTCGCGGAACACACCGCGGGCGCAACCGCATTCGGCGGCGCACGAAGCTGACCCATACCGGATCGTCCGGCGGACCCCGCAGGGGGAGGGTCGGTTCGCTCAGGGGGTCCCGAACATCCAGCTTCGGACCACACGGGAAGACATCATGGCCAAGACGGCCTTCGTGCGCACCAAGCCGCACCTCAACATCGGCACCATGGGTCACGTCGACCACGGCAAGACGACGCTGACCGCCGCCATCACCAAGGTCCTCGCCGAGCGCGGCGGCGCCTCCTACGTGCCCTTCGACCGCATCGACCGGGCCCCCGAGGAGGCCCGGCGCGGCATCACCATCAACCTCGCGCACGTCGAGTACGAGACCGACACCCGGCACTACGCGCACGTCGACATGCCCGGTCACGCCGACTACGTCAAAAACATGGTCACGGGTGCGGCCCAGCTCGACGGGGCGATCCTCGTCGTCTCCGCGCTCGACGGGGTCATGCCGCAGACCGCCGAGCACGTGCTCCTCGCCCGGCAGGTCGGCGTCGACCACATCGTGGTCGCGCTGAACAAGGCCGACGCCGGGGACCCCGAGCTCACCGACCTCGTCGAGCTGGAGGTGCGCGAGCTGCTCACCGCGAACGGCTACGGCGGGGACAGCACCCCGGTCGTACGGGTCTCCGGGCTCGGGGCGCTGGACGGCGACCCGCGCTGGACCTCGGCGATCCTGGCCCTGCTCGACGCCGTGGACACGTACGTGCCCATGCCCGTGCGGTACACGGACGCGCCGTTCCTGATGCCGGTGGAGAACGTCCTCACCATCACCGGTCGCGGCACCGTCGTCACCGGCGCCGTCGAGCGCGGCACCGTGCGGACGGGCGACCGCGTCGCCCTCCTCGGCGGCGTCGGCGAGCCCGTGGAGTCCGTGGTCACGGGGCTGGAGACCTTCGGGAAGCCGATGGAGTCCGCCGAGGCCGGGGACAACGTCGCCCTCCTGCTGCGCGGGGTGCCGCGCGACGCGGTGCGCCGCGGGCACGTGGTGGCCGCGCCCGGCAGCGTCGTCCCCTCCAGGCGCTTCACGGCGCGGGTGTACGTCCTGTCCGCCCGGGAGGGCGGCCGCACCACGGCGGTGGCCTCCGGCTACCGGCCGCAGTTCTACATCCGCACCGCCGACGTGGTGGGCGACGTGGACCTGGGCGGGGCGGGCGTGGCCCGGCCGGGTGACACGGTCACCATGACCGTCGAGCTCGGCCGGGACGTCCCGCTGGAGAGCGGCCTCGGATTCGCGATCCGCGAGGGCGGCCGCACCGTCGGAGCGGGGACGGTGACCGAGGTCGGGTAGCCGGCCGGTACCCGTTGTGGTGGCGGTGGTCCGGTTGCGCCAGACTGCCGTCACCACTGGCGTGTACGACGTGTACGAAGGGGCGGGCGGCTCATGGGCGGCGACGGCACGGGCAACGGCGACGGCACGGGCAACGGCGACGGCACGGGCAACGGCGACGGCGACGGCGCGGGGCGATCCTCCTCGTCTCCCCGCCCGACGGCGCCGGTGACGACTGTGCCGCGACCGGTGATGGTGAGGACGTTCGCCACCGGCATCCGGAACGGCGCGTCCGTGTACTGCCCGGGCATGGGCACGTCCGTGTCCATGGCCCGCCGCAGGGCCAGGCGCGCCTAGCTCCGGCGAGCGTCGCCGTTATGCTGTGTGTTATTGACTGAACTACGCACATGTATGTCTATACGGATGTTAGATGCGTGATGGAGTACTATGTCTCTCAGTTAGGTGTAGGCATTCTGTTGTGTATTGCGTGAAAGATCGAGAGTATGTTTGTTCTTTCGGTTAGTTTTTTTTTTTTTTT